>NZ_JXST01000004.1 GCF_000878195.1 Mycolicibacterium llatzerense
TCAAGCAGTGGCGCGGTGTTGCGACCCGCTACGACAAATATGCCCTGACCTACCTCGGCGGTGTCTTGTTGGCCTGCGCCGTCATCCACTCCCGCGTGGGAACTCTCAAATTGGGAGACACGCCCTAGTCGAACCGGGAACGCACCGCGGCGAGGTCGTGCGCGGCGCGGTCCAGGTCGCGGCTGTCGCCGACGTCGGTCCAGTTGAAGTTGCCGAAACCATTGCGCGCACCGGGATTTCGGGTGATGGCGCTCAGCGCGGCGCCGAGTGCGAATGGGGCGACCATGATCGCGACCATCGCGACCAGGGTCAGGACGGTGTTCATGTCAACAATTGTCGAATCGGGGGCAACCGAATAAACAGTGGCAGTTCGGACGGCATTCGATAAAATGCTGCCATGATCAACAGTGTCTCGGTCCTGGTGATGGACGGGGTCGCGCCGTTCGAGTTCGGCGTGGTGTGTGAGGTGTTCGGCATCGACCGATCGGGCGATGGCGTGCCCAACTTCGATTTCAAGGTGTGCGGACCGGAGGCCGGGCGGCCGGTACGGACCTCGGTCGGTGCATCGTTGATTCCCGACCACGGCATCGACCAGCTCCTGGGGGCCGACTTGGTCGCCATTCCGGCGGTGGCGGGTCCCAACTATCCGCAGTCGGCGCTGGATGCCGTGCGCACCGCCGCGGACTCCGGTTCGATCATCCTGACCATCTGCTCAGGAGTCTTTGTCGCAGGCGCTGCCGGACTGCTCGACGGTCGGGCCTGCACCACGCACTGGATGCACTCGGACCGGCTGGCCCGGCAATACCCGACCGCGCGGGTCGATCGCGACGTCCTGTTCGTCGACGACGGGAATCTGATCAGCAGCGCGGGGACCGCGGCAGGCATCGACGCCTGTCTGCATCTGGTGCGCCGCGAGTTGGGCAGCGAGATCACCAACAAGATCGCGCGGCGCATGGTGGTGCCGCCGCAGCGTGACGGCGGGCAGCGTCAGTTCATCGAGCAGCCGATCCCGGTGCGGTGCTCGGAAGGCTTTGCGCCCCATCTGGATTGGATTCTGACCAACCTGCGTGTCCCGCACACGGTGGACAGCCTGGCCAAACGGGCGAGCATGTCGGGGCGTACGTTCGCGCGACGTTTCGTCGAGGAGACCGGGCGGACGCCCATGCAGTGGGTCACAGACCAGCGTGTCCTCTACGCCCGCAGGCTGCTCGAGGAGACGGATCTCGATGTGGACCGGGTGGCCGACAAGGCCGGATTTGGTACCGCAACTCTGCTGCGGCACCATTTCCGGCGCGTTGTCGGCGTCAATCCGTCGGATTACCGGCGACGGTTCTCCTGCCCGATTGGGCTTGCGTCACAACGGGATGGTTAGCCCTGCGGCCGGCACTGCACGTTGACGTACACGGTGTCGAACTGGCCGGAGTTGATTCGCTGGCCCCGGTTGTCGACGTTGGTGCCCGACAACCCGTGCACATCGGTCACCGAGCACGCGGACAGCGGCCCAGAGGTGCTGGTGTTGACCTGGACGTGGTAGCCGCGGGATTGCAGCTCGTTGATGGTGTCGACGGCGGACCCTCCGCCGGTCGGCAGCGCCGACGCCGTGCCCACTGCGGGCGAGATGGCCACTGCGGCAAAGGCGGCTGCCGCGGCTCCAGCGATGACGAGGCCGCGACGACGGTTGTTAACTCTCTGTTCACCTGAAATTCGGTATGCGGTCATGCTTCCGTTCTATCCGAGGATGACGGCGTGTGGTACTGACTCATGCCGTTCTCATCGGAAAGCGCGTGATTTCATGCCGTTCTCATGTAAACCGGCAGTCGGGGTCAGTTCTCGCCCTCGCCTGCCAGCGCATATCGGTCATCGGCCGTTTGCTCGACCAGTCCGTCGACCAGCAGTGAGTCCAGTGCCCGGTCACGTTGCGCGGTATCGGTGAGCCAGGCTACATCCAATTGCGCCCGGGTTACCGGAGTTGCGCTGCCGCGCAACACATCCAGTAGTCGGCCACGAACCTGGCGATCGGTGCCGGCGTATTTCTGCACCGGACGCGTCGGCGTGTCCATCTCCGGATGGCCCGCGCTTCGCCAGGCGCAGGTCGTCAACGGGCATATCCCGCATTTCGGATTGCGGGCAGTGCAGACGATCGCACCGAGCTCCATGAGTGCCGCCGAAAACACATGCGCCGTACCGTCTTTCGGCAGGAGTGCCGCGACGTCTTCGAGGTCGCGGGTGCGCGCCGGGGTGTCGGCCACGCCGCGCACCACGCGGGCCACCACCCGGCGCACATTGGTGTCGACCACGGGGACGTCCTGTTGATACGCGAAACAGGCGACGGCCCGCGCGGTGTAGGCACCGACGCCCGGCAGCGTCAGCAGGGTCTCGACGTCGCGGGGCACCACGTCGCCATGCTCGGTGCTGATGACCTCTGCGCATTCGTGTAATCGCTTGGCGCGGCGCGGATAACCCAGCTTGCCCCAGGCCCTCAGCACGTCAGCCGCGCCGGCCGCGGCGGTCGCGGACGGGGTGGGCCAGCGCGCGATCCAGTCCGGCCAGATCGGTTCGACCCGCGACACGGGGGTCTGCTGCAACATGAATTCGCTGACCAGAATTTGCCAGGCAGTCACATCCGGGGCGCGCCACGGCAGGTCGCGTTGTGCTGTGCGGTACCAACCCAGCAGCTCGTCGGCAGGGATGAGAATTTGCCCTGAACTCATTGCGCGGCGTCTATGTGTTGAGGGCACAATGGGCGGCATGCCCAACTCGAACCCGATAAACGCCTGGAAAGCACTGAGAGAGGGTAACGAGCGATTCGTTGCCGGTGAACCAGCGCATCCCAGCCAGAGCATCGAGCGTCGGACGCAGTTGGCCGGTGGTCAGAAGCCCACTGCAGTGCTGTTCGGCTGTGCGGACAGTCGCGTCGCCGCCGAGATCATCTTCGATCAGGGCCTCGGCGACATGTTCGTGGTGCGCACCGCCGGCCACGTCCTCGATTCCGCGGTCATCGGGTCCATCGAATACGCCGTCGTAGTCCTCGAAGTACCGCTGATCGTGGTCCTCGGCCACGACAGCTGTGGCGCGGTGAAGGCCACCATCACCGCGCTCGACGACGGTGCGGTGCCCGGCGGGTATGTCCGCGACATCGTCGAGCGCGTCACCCCGTCGATCCTCGTCGGCCGGCGCGAAGGGCTGACCGAAGTCGACGAGCTCGAAGCCAAGCACGTAAACGAAACGGTGCGTCTGCTGAGCGAGCGGTCCAACATGATCGCCGAACGGCTGGCATCGGGCAAGGTCGCCATCGTCGGTGCGACCTATCACCTGGCCGAGGGTCGGGTCACCAAGCGCGACCACGTCGGTGACATCGGCGAGTAGTCGGCCAGCCGACGTGGCGAACAACACCGCAGTTCACAGGCGACACGCCGCACCGGGTCAGGGCGCACTACGTTTCGTGCCCTTACCGTGACAATGTGCCGGATCTAGAACCGCATGGCCCGCTGCCATCCCAAATCTATTGGCGACGGCGGATGCTGGCCATCGGTGTCGGCGCTGTCGTCCTGCTCCTGGTTGTGATCATCGGGGTCGTGGTCTTCAGCAACGGCACCGGCGACTCCAAGCAGACTCAGTCCACCGCGAAGACGTCGACGTCCGCGACACCGCTGCCCGGCGAGACGCCCGGGGTGAAGAGTCCGATCGAGCCGCCGCCGAACGCGTCTCCCGCGCCGACGCCGACCCCGACCACCGCCGTCACCCCGCCGCCGGTGCTCAAGGCGGGCGACGACTGCCCAGACACCACGCTCGCGGCCAAGGGCATCACCAACCAGCCGAACTACGTGATCGGCGATCAGCCGAAGTTCACCATGGTGGTCACCAACATCGGGCTGGTCGAGTGCAAGCGTGACGTCGGTGCCGCTGTGCTGGCCGCGTACGTCTACTCGCTGGACAACAACCGGCTGTGGTCCAACCTGGACTGCGCGCCGTCGAACGAGACCCTGGTCCGCGCCTTCAAGCCGGGCGAGCAGGTGACCACCGAGGTGACCTGGACCGGCATGGGCTCGGCGCCCAACTGCCCGCTGCCGCGTCAGGCGATCGGGCCGGGCACCTACAACCTGGTGGTCCAGCTGGGCAACCTGCGGTCGGCTCCGGTGCCGTTCGTGCTGTCCGAGGCCCAGCAGCCCGGACCGGGTGCACCGCCTGCGGGCGAGGCTCCGCCGCCGCCGGCTGCACCGGCGCCCGGCGAGCCGACGCTGCCCGGTCCCGCCAACTGATCTCAGGCCAGCCGGTCGGCGATGGTCGATTCGGCGAGCAGCGACAGACCCTCGCGGATGTGGCGGGCCCACATGGACCCGATGCCCTCCACCGATTGCAGGTCGTCGGCGCTGGCGGCCAGTAGGCCCTGCAGCGATCCGAACGAGCGCACCAACAGGTCGACGTGTGCGAACTGCAGGCGCGGGATGCCCGCCATGGCGCGGTAGCCGCGCGAGCTCATCGCTGAATCCTGTGCCTCTGGCGTCGACGGATAGCCGAAAACCCTTGCCAGCGTGGTGAAGTCGAGAAGTTCGTTGTCGCTCAGCGCATCGAGTTCCTCGAGCGTCGCGGTCACCTGATCGGCGGCCGGTGGGTCGGGGTTGGCGTGGTAGTCGCGGACGATCAGTTCGCGGGCGGCATCGTTGTCGCCGACCAGTTCGTCGAGCTGCAGCTTGAGCTGACGCCCGTCGGTACCGAGCTCGACGACGTCGGCGTCGATCTCCAGGCTGATCCGGCGGACCATCTCCATGCGCTGCACGACGGTCATGACGTCGCGCAGTGTCACGAAGTCCTCGATCTCGGCCATCGACAGCTGCTTGCTGACTTCGTCGAGCCGGAACTTGTAGCGCTCCAGGGTCGCGATGGTCTGGTTGGCGCGCGACAGGATGGTCGGGGTTTCGGGTACGACGTGGCGTTCACCGGCCACGTAGACGGTCACGATGCTCATCGAGTGGCTGACGGACACCACCGGGAATCCGGTCTGGATGGCCGCGCGCTCGGCAGAGCGGTGCCGCGTGCCGGACTCGTCGGTGGGGATGGAGGGGTCGGGCACCAGCTGAACGTTGGCCCGCAGGATCCGGGTCAGGTCGCTGGAGAGCACGACGGCGCCGTCCATCTTCGACAGCTCGCGCAGCCGGGTCGGCGCGAACCGGACGTCCAGCGGGAAGCCACCGTCGCAGATGGCCTCGACGCTGTCGTCATAGCCCAGCACGATCAGCCCACCGGTACGGCCACGCAGGATCCGCTCCAGACCGTCTCGCAGCGGCGTTCCGGGCGCCAGCTTGCCCAACGTCTCGCGCAGCGTGGGTCGGGCCAGGTGCACGACGTTGCCCCGTCCGGACCGATTGGCCGATTTCACCGACATCGGTGTACTCCTCGGGTTTCCGGCCGGGCTCTACCCGGTCCGGTCCACATTCTCTGTGATCTTGCGCAACACCCGCAACGCCGCGGTGATGTTCTCGGCCGGCAGGACCCGAAGACCGCGCGGTGGCGACTCGGTTCCGGTGGGCACCACGGCTGTCGTGAAGCCGAGTCGGGCGGCCTCGGCGAGCCTGCGGTCCATGCCGGTGACGCGGCGCAGATCGCCGGCCAGACCCACCTCGCCGATGGCGATCGCGGTGGCCGGCAGCGGCAGGTCCGTGTACGCCGACGCGATGGCCAGTGCCACCGCCAGATCCGATGACGGGTCGGTCAACCGCATACCGCCGACCGTGGACAGGTAGATGTCGTTGGTACCGACGGGCAGGCGCGCCCGCTTCTCCAGCACCGCGGTGATCATGGCCGCGCGGGCCGAGTCGATGCCGCTGACCGCGCGGCGCGGCGAGCCGGCCGAGGGCGAGCCGATCAGTGCCTGCACCTCGCCGATCAGCGGCCGCTTGCCGTCCAGGCTGACCGTCACCGCCGTGCCGGACACCGGGGCCGGCCGCTGGTCGAGGAACAGCCCCGACGGGTCGGCGACGCATTCGATTCCGTTGTCGTGCAACATGAAACAGCCGACTTCGTCGGCCGCGCCGAAGCGGTTCTTGACGCCGCGGACCATGCGCAGCGTCGAGGCGCGGTCGCCTTCGAAGTGCAGCACCACGTCCACCAGGTGCTCGAGCGAGCGCGGCCCGGCGATGGCGCCGTCCTTGGTGACATGGCCGACCAGGACCATGGCGATGCCTGTCGTCTTGGCGGCCATGGTGAGCGCGGCGGTGACGGCGCGGACCTGCGTCACGCCGCCGGTGACGCCGTCGGTCTCGGCGGTCGACATGGTCTGCACCGAATCCACCACCACCAAAGTGGGCTGGACCGCCTCGATGTGGCCGAGCGCGGTCTGCAGGTCGGACTCGGCGGCCAGGTAGACGTTGTCGTGGGTGCAACCGGTGCGCTCTGCGCGCAGCCGGATCTGCCCTGCCGATTCCTCTCCCGACAGATAGAGCGCCCGTCGCCCGGACATGGCCCAGCGATGTGCGACTTCGAGCAGCAGCGTCGACTTGCCGACGCCGGGATCACCGGCCAGCAGCGTCACCGAACCCGGCACCACGCCGCCGCCCAGCACCCGGTCCAATTCGCTGATCCCGGTGTGGAAATGCCTGGTGGTGCCCGGATCGATCGAGCTGATCGGAACGGCAGGGGAGGTGGGTGCGACAGCGCGGTGCGTCGCGGGCGTCAGCGAGCTCAGAACCGCTACTTCATTGACCGTGCCCCAGGTGCCGCAGTCCGGGCAGCGCCCCACCCATTTGGCCGTGGTGTGCTGGCACTCCGAGCACCGAAACTGCGAACGTACTTTCGAACCGGTTCTGGCCATGCCGCGAACCTAGTCGTTGGTACCGACAGATTGCGTCAGGCCGGCGGTGTGGGTGCAACCCGCAGCGCGACCGGAGGTGGCTCCGAGGAACGGCGCGAGGTTAGTGATGGCCCTCGCCGCCGCCGGCGGGTGCCGGAGCGGCTTCGCCGGCGCCGGCCTCGCGGCGCGGGGCTTCGCCGGCGGAGATCGGGACCTCGATGGTCTTCTCGCCGGCGTTCTGGAACTTGAACGTGAAGCTGTAGTTCAGTCCGTTCGAGATGGGCTTGGTCAGCGCGACCATCGCGATGGAGGTCGTGGCGTCCTCGGAGCGCGGCAGGGTCTGCTTCTGGCCGTCCGGGGTGCCGACCAGCAGCACGCCACCGGCGGGCACCGTGGTGCCGCCGTTGACCAGCACCTCACCGGTGTCCGAGGTGATGCCGACCAGCTTGTCGGGGTTGTCGGGCGACTTGTTGGTGGCGACGAACAGCAGCTCGACCATGGTGCCGGGCTTGACGAAGTCGCGGGTCTGCGGGGCGCGCAGGTACACGTTGCGCAGGTCCACACCGGCCTTCTCGTCACCGATGCTGGTGGCGGTGCCGTTGACCGCAGGCAGCTGGTTCGCGCTCTGCGAGACCTGGCCAGCGCTGCAGCCGGTGAGCGTCACCGCGGTGGCCAGCCCGAAGGCGGCCAGCGTGACGGCAGAAGTGCGCGATTTCATGCGGTTCACTCAAGCCTCCTGCTTGGGCGCCAGCGGCGATGCGCGTGACGGCCTTGGGTATGTCTGCTGTGCTCCCCGGACTGGTCCGGCGTTCGACTATGCAGAGTAGTAGGTGGCCGTGGGCGGCGGTAGCGGAGGCCCGCTATCGGCCTGGTTCGGGCGTATTTCCGGCCGCGAATGACCGGTGAATGGGACGTGAATCGGGTGCAATTCGGCCGTAATGTGGCCCTCGCCACTGCACGTAAATGCCGTGCTGTCAACCCCTTTCACGCATCTGCATGGCCCCTGACCTGCATTGTTGATCCGCGGGTGTCCGACGCCCGTGCTAACATTGCTATGTGAAAGGGGCCCGAATCTGATGATTTTCAAGGTCGGAGACACCGTCGTTTATCCACACCACGGTGCAGCATTGATCGAGGCGATTGAAACCCGGACCATCAAAGGCGAGCAGAAAGAATATCTCGTCCTCAAGGTTGCGCAGGGCGATCTGACCGTTCGAGTACCCGCAGAAAACGCTGAATACGTCGGTGTTCGCGACGTGGTTGGTCAGGAAGGCCTCGACAAGGTGTTCCAGGTGCTGCGCGCCCCGCACACCGAGGAGCCGACCAACTGGTCCCGTCGTTACAAGGCGAACCTGGAGAAGCTGGCCTCCGGTGATGTGAACAAGGTCGCCGAGGTCGTTCGCGACCTGTGGCGTCGTGATCAGGAGCGCGGTCTGTCCGCCGGCGAGAAGCGCATGCTGGCCAAGGCTCGTCAAATCCTGGTCGGTGAACTGGCTCTGGCCGAGAACACCGATGACGCGAAGGCCTCCACCATCCTGGACGAGGTTCTCGCCGCGGCGTCCTGAACGCCGGTCCCAACGCAGCAGTGAACTTCCGTATCGGTCTCGGTACCGACGTACATCCCATCGAGGCAGGGCGGCCGTGCTGGCTGCTCTGCCTGTCATTCGAAGGTGCTGACGGCTGTGCCGGGCACTCCGACGGCGACGTGGCCGCGCACGCACTCTGTGATGCTCTGCTGAGTGCGGCCGGCCTCGGCGACCTGGGCAGTGTCTTCGGCACCGACCGTCCCGAATGGCGCGGCGTCACTGGCGCCGACATGCTCAAACATGTCTCCACGCTGCTGGCCGCTGCCGGTTTCCGCGTGGGCAATGCGGCGGTCCAGGTGATCGGTAACCGCCCGAAAATCGCTCCCCGCAGGGAAGAGGCGCAGCAGGTGCTGTCGGCGCTGCTGGACGCTCCTGTCTCGGTTTCGGCGACCACCACCGACGGCCTCGGGCTGACCGGCCGGGGCGAGGGTCTGGCCGCGATTGCGACGGCGCTGGTGGTCTCGCTCGATTAGGCCGGTAAGCTGGCCCGTCGTGACCGAACACCGTCTCGAGGGCCTACGGCTCTACGACACCATGACCGGTGCCGTGCGGGACTTCACCCCGGTGCGGCCCGGACACGCATCCATCTACCTGTGTGGCGCAACTGTGCAGGGCCTGCCCCATATCGGCCATGTGCGCAGCGGCGTCGCGTTCGACGTGCTGCGGCGCTGGCTGACGGCCAAGGGCTACGACGTCGCGTTCATCCGGAACGTCACCGACATCGACGACAAGATTCTCAACAAGGCTGCCGACGCCGGCCGGCCGTGGTGGGAGTGGGCCGCCACCTTCGAGCGGGCCTTCACGGCCGCCTACGACGCGCTGGGGGTGCTGCCGCCGTCGGCTGAGCCGCGGGCGACCGGACATATCACCCAGATGGTCGAGGTCATCGAGAAACTGATCGAGCGCGGGCATGCCTACGCCGCCAATGGCGACGTCTACTTCGACGTGCTGAGCCTGCCCGACTACGGCAAGCTCTCGGGCCACCGCATCGACGACGTGCACCAGGGCGAGGGCGTGGCGACCGGCAAGCGCGACCCGCGGGACTTCACCCTGTGGAAGGGCGCCAAGCCCGGCGAGCCGTCGTGGCCGACGCCGTGGGGCAGGGGCCGCCCCGGCTGGCACACCGAGTGTGTCGCGATGTGCCAGGAGTACCTCGGCTCCGAGTTCGACATCCATGCCGGCGGTATGGACCTGATCTTCCCGCATCACGAGAACGAGACCGCCCAGGCCAACGCCTGCGGTGACGAGTTCGCGCGATTCTGGCTGCACAACGGCTGGGTCACCATGGGCGGCGAGAAGATGAGCAAGTCGCTGGGCAACGTCCTGGCGATTCCGGCTGTGCTGCAACGGGTTCGGGCTGCCGAGCTGCGCTACTACCTGGGCAGCGCGCACTACAGGTCGATGCTGGAGTTCTCCGAGAACTCACTGCAGGACGCGGCCAAGGCCTACACCGGCATCGAGGAATTCCTGCACCGGGTCCGCACCCGGGTGGGTGCCGTCGAGGTCGGTACCTGGACCGAGAAGTTCGCGGCCGCACTGGATGACGACCTGGCGGTGCCTGCGGCGTTGGCCGAGGTGCACGCCGCCCGCGCCGATGGCAACCGGGCACTGGACGCCGGTGATCACACCGGCGCGATGGAGGCTGCATCGTCGATCCGGGCCATGATGGGCATCCTGGGCTGCGATCCGCTCGATGAGCGCTGGGAAACCCGCGACGAGACGTCCGCCGCGCTGAATGCTGTTGACGCCCTGGTGCAGTGGGCGCTCAAGAGCCGCACCGAGGCGCGCGAGAACCGCGACTGGGCCGCCGCCGACGCGATCCGCGACCAGCTGAAGCTGGCCGGCATCGAGGTCACCGATACCGCTGATGGCCCGCAATGGGCCCTGACTGATGGGGCCTGACGATGGCTGGAAACTCCCAGCGCCGCGGCGCAATTCGTAAAGACGGCACCAAGAAGGGCCCGACCGTCGGCTCCGGCGGTCAGCGCCGTCGCGGCCTCGAGGGCAAGGGCGCAACCCCGCGTGCCGACCAGCGCCCGAATCACAAGGCGTACAAGGTTGCGCAGAAGTCTGCGCGCTCGAATCAGGGGCGGCACAAGAAGACCGACGATGTCGAGGTCGTGGTCGGCCGCAACCCGGTGGTGGAGTGCCTGCGGGCCGGCGTGCCCGCCACCGCGCTCTACGTCGTGCTCGGGACCGAGGCCGACGAGCGGCTGACCGAATCCGTCACTCGGGCAGGCGATGCCGGCATCGCGATCCTCGAGGTGCAGCGCCACGACCTGGACCGCATCACCAGCAATGGCATGCACCAGGGCATCGCGCTGCAGGTGCCGCCGTACCAGTACATCCATCCGGACGATCTGCTGAAGTCCGCGACCACCGACTCCATGCCGGCGTTGTTGGTCGCGCTCGACAACATCTCGGACCCGCGCAACCTGGGCGCCATCGTGCGCTCGGTGGCGGCGTTCGGCGGGCACGGCGTGGTGATCCCGCAGCGGCGTTCAGCGTCGGTCAGCGCGGTGGCCTGGCGCACCAGCGCCGGCGCGGCGGCCCGGCTGCCGGTGTCGCGGGCCACGAATCTGAATCGGACGCTGAAGGATTGGGCCGATGCCGGCCTGACGGTCGTCGGGCTCGACGCCGGCGGCGACACCACGCTGGACGAGCTGGACGCCTCCGGACCGATGGTCGTCGTCGTGGGCTCCGAGGGCAAGGGCCTGTCGCGACTGGTGCGGGAGAACTGCGACCACATCGTCTCGATCCCGATGGCCGGACCCACCGAGTCGCTCAACGCGTCGGTGGCAGCCGGTGTGGTGCTCGCCGAAATCGCCCGGCAGCGAAGGGACTAACGGTCGGTGCGGGGCCGCGTGAGGGTGAATTTGTCGACCGCCCGGACCTCGCCGAACGGACCGCTCACCGCGTAGTAGGTGGCGTCCATCGACGTATTGCCGCCAGGCTGGCCGGGATCGACATCGAAAGCCACGAAGCCGCAGGGATTTTCCCGGTCCCGGAACACCGACCAGGGCGCCGCTTCCTCGGTGTAGTTCGGCGTCTTTCTTCCGGTGCCGGGGTTCACCTCGCCCACGGACATGAGGACGCGGCATCGCGGCTCGGGAAAGAGCATCGCGTTCGACGGAATCGACGTACCACCGCCGCCGATGACCAGATGTACCGTGCCTTTGCTGGTATCGATCGAACCAGATTGTGCATCAACCGGATTCGGCGTCAGGGTGTCGGTCGGTAAAGTGCCGCGAAGTGCATGGCTGCGTTCGTAGTGGTGCTCGTGCCCGCAGACCACGAGATCGACGTTGAATCGGTCGAACAGGGGCAGCCAGTTCTCGCGGATGCCCAGGTCGGCGCCGTTGGTCTTGTTGCCTGTGGAGACCGCTGTCTGGTGCATGCAGACCACCACCCAATCGATCTCTTTGCTGCTCCGAGTCCGCTCGAGTTCTTGTTCCAGCCAACGTTTTTGGGCTCCGCCCGAGTAGCCGCGCACGTATGAGTTGCCGCCGTCCTGGTAGCACACGTCGTCGTTGGCCAGGATGATCACGCGGACCGAGCCGGCAGTGAAGGCGTACCACAGGCCGCGGAGTTCGGGATCCGAACCGGAGTCCGGCAGCCCGAAATAGGCCTGGTAGGCGCCGTAGCCGATCGGGCCGTTGCCCAACTCGTTCTCGTGGTTTCCCGGCGCCGGCATCCACGGTCGATACCGCGCTGACCGGGTGTTGTTCTCGAACCACTCCGACCAGGTGCGGACCCGGTCGTGAGCGAGGTTGGCATAGCAGAGGTCGCCGTTGACCAGGTGGAACAGCGGGGCCACCCGCTCGACGGCGGTCGTGATGTCACCCGCGGCCGGGGACCCGACGTGGTCGCTGCCGAAGGATGCCGTCACCTTGGCGTCCAGCATGGGGGTCGATTGATCGCCGAAGCTGGTGAAACGGATGGGTGCCCGGCCCCGGGGTGCGGTACGCACTGTGCCCAGCTCGGGACTGGCGCCGTCATGTACAGCGGCGTAGACGTAGTCGGTGTCGGGTGCCAGGCCGGTCAACCGTGCATGGTGGACGCGAATCTCGGTGCGGGAGGCCGCGTCTCGGTAGGTGACGGTCTCGGCTGCGACGGCATTGCCGAACCCGCCGTCGGGGGTGCCCACCGTGATGCGGGGGTTCTTGACCGCGGCGGCGGTGTGCCAGGACACCACGGCCTCGGTAGCTGCGTCGGCGCCGAACTGGGTGTGCAATCCCATGACCGGTGGTGCGCCGCTGCGGTCAGCGCGCTGCCACAGCACCGGGCCGGTGCGCTTGGTGGTGAAGTACCCGGTGGCGCCGGCTCCGACGCCCGCGCCGACGAGAGCCGACGTACCTCCCACAATCAGCGTTCTGCGGCTCACGTCCACGACAGCCATCTTGCCTACGAAGCGCCTGGCCTGCTCGGCCGCAACGCCGCCCGGCTACGAATCGACGCGCGCTGTTCTCGTTCAGGTAACCGCGCTGATTCAGCGCCGCTGCAGCTCGAACACCGGGATGAGGCGGTCGGTCTTCTTCTCGTACTCGGCGAATCCGGGCGCGCGCTCGACGATGCGGGCGCAGGCGGCGTCGCGCTCCGCACGGGGCAGTTCACGCGCCACGACGTCGTATTCGTCGGTGCCGATTTCGATGTGGGCGTTGGGATTTGCCCGCAGGTTGTGCACCCACGCCGGGTCGGCGTCCGCGCCGCCGGCGGAGCCGACGATCCACAGCTTATCGTCGCTGTCGAAGGTGGCTGCGGGGTTCACCCGCGGCTGACCGCTCTTGGCGCCGGTGGTGTGCAGGACCAGCAGCGTCAGGTTCGCGAACTGGCCGCCGTTGGCGCGGAATTCATCGATGATCTGCTGGTTCCAGCTGTCGGCCATGATCTGCCAAGCCCTTCCGGTATTCAGTGCATCCCCAACAACGAACAGCCCAACCATAATCCGGTCACGGCCAAAACCAGCGTGACCGGCACGGTGACCAGCCCGACGGCCGTGAACTCCCGGGCCCGCGCGGTCATCTCTGGGCGGACCACATTGCGCCACAACAGGTTCGACAATGATCCGGGATAGGTCAGATTGGGGCCGATGTTCACCCCGATGAGCACCGCCAGCACCGCGACCGGGCCGCCGGCGGCGACCAGGGGCAGCAGCACCAGCACCGCGGGCAGGTTGTTGATCAGATTCGACAGCGCCGCCGCCACCGCGGCGATGCCGAGCAGCGCCGGCAGCGTGGTGCCGTGCGGCAGCAGCGCAGACACCGCGTCACCCAGGCCGAGGTCCAGTACCGCGCTCACCAGCACACCCAGCGCCAGCACTGCGACGAGGAACGGCACGTTGGCTGCCCGCACGATGCCGAAGACCGTCTCGTGACCGCGGACGACGGCCCGGATCGCGAGCACCGCGGCGCCGGCGAACGCGGCCCACGCCGGTGCCAGTCCGAGTAGCGACGTCACGCCGAAGCCGATGAGCGTCAGGATCAACACGGTCAGGACGAAGTACGGGATCTCCGGCGGGGGTGGGGCCGGCCGGTCGACCATGGCGACCCGCAGCTCACGCCGGAACAGCCACCGCAGCAACACGAATTCGGCCGCTACGGCGACCAGCCAGGGCAGCGCCATCGCCGCGGTGAACCTGGTGAAGCTCAGGCCCGCGGTCGTAAACGCCAGCAGATTGGTCAGATTCGACACCGGCAGCAGCAGCGACGCGGTGTTGGCCAGGTGCGCCGCGGCATAGCCGTGTGGCCGCGCCGGCACCCCGAGCGTGCGTGCGGTCGACAGTACGACGGGCGTCAGCAGTACGACGGTGGCGTCGAGGCTCAGCACGGAGGTGGTCCCGGCCGCGATCAGGAACACGGTGACCAGCAGCCGCCGGGCCGCGGATTGTCCTGCGCCCCAGCTGTGCCGGGCCATGTACACGCCGGCGGCGTGGAACAGCCCTTCGTCGTCGCAGAGTTTGGCGAGCACCAGGACGGCGGCCAGGAATCCGACCACGGGCAGCAGTCGGCCGACCTCTTGCAGAGCGGTGTTCACAGCCAGGGGTCGGCGCGTTGCCAGAGCGTCGGAAGATGCAGGGGCAGGCCATCTTCGGCGGCCAGGCGGCCCAGCACCCGCATCGAGACGTCCAGGTCGTCGCCCACGTAGGGCAGGGCGCGCAGCGGTACATGCAGGGGCCGGAAGAAGTCGTCCCAGTGCGTCAGCACCACGCGGCGCGCGCCGACGGTGCGGACCGTCTCGTTCCAGTAGTCGACGAGATACCGCTCGGGCTGCAGGCCGAGTTGCCCGATCCCGAGGTACACCACGTCGGCGTGCTGCCCGGCCAGGGCGCCCGGCACGAACCCGGCGCTGCCGACGGCAAGCAGGCTGCGCCCGCTGGTGCGGTGCGCGATGAGCGTCGACCAGGCCTCGCCGCACTTGTACGCCGACGCCCGCACCGGCGGCACCACCGGGGCGGTGATGGTCCCGGGGAACCGGTCGGGCGGGCAGTGGTGACCGGTGAACAGCGTTACGTCGAAGGCGCCCAAGGCGATGGACTCGCCGGGGATGGCAACGGTCAGCTGAGAGTCGGTGAGCCCGCCGCCGCGGCCGATGAAGGCGGCCGAGGTACCGCCGACCAGTTTCGCGCCGGTCCGCGCTGCGACGGCCGCGGAGTCCATGGCGTGGTCGAAGTGGGTGTGCACCGGCAGCACCGCATCCAGTCGGTCTATGCCGAGCCGGTGCAGGCAGCCATCAATGCGAGGTAGTGCCGGGCTCAACTTGCCCAATCCCACCGACAGCAGACTCGGCCGCGAGAAGAATCCGTCAGTCAATAGGGCTGACGTCGAACCGGCCGGATCCGTCGCGGTGACCAGCATCGTGGTGACGCCCGCCCAGGTGACGGTCAGCGGCGAGCCGACGTCTGCGGCAGGCTGATCGAAGTAGCGGCTATAGGAGGCCAGGTCGGGCCGGCCAAGTTTCAGTCGCATCAGCAGAAGGCCTCGATCTGTACGTTCTCTGCGGTCAGGCGTTCGCGGACCGCGCGGGCGATGTCGACGGCGCCGGGCGAATCGCCGTGGACACAAATCGAATTCACGGTGATCTTGATGGTGGAGCCGTCGACGGCGGCAACCCGTCCCGCGGTCACCATGGATGCCACCCGACCGGCGATGGTCGAAACGTTGTGCAGCACCGCATTGCGCCCCGTGCGCGGCACCAGTTGTCCGTCGGGGCGATACGAGCGGTCCGCGAAAGCCTCGGGCACGGTGCGCAATCCGAGCTCGCCGGCGGCGGCGAAGAATGCCGAACCGGCCAGCCCCAACACCGGCAGCGAAGGATCCACGGCATGCACCGCGGCGGCCACCGCGCGCGCCTGCGCATGGTCGGTGACGATCGTGTTGTACAGGGCGCCATGGGGTTTGACGTAGCTGACGGTCGCCCCGGCGACCTGGGCCAGGGCCTGCAAGGCACCGATCTGGTAGATCACGTCGGCGGTGAGGTCTTCGGAGCTGACGTCGATGTAGCGGCGGCCGAAGCCCGCCAGGTCGCGGTAGCCCACCTGCGCGCCGATCCGTACGCCGCGTTCGGCGGCGGCCCGGCAGACCCGCAGCAGCCCGGCCGGGTCGCCTGCATGGAACCCGCAGGCGATGTTGGCGCTGGTGACCAGATCGAGCATCGCGTCGTCGTCACCAAGGCGCCACACCCCGAAGCTTTCGCCGAGATCGGCATTGAGGTCCACCGCTGACATGTCTGCCAGCCTAGGCTTGCCGCCATGTCCACTCGTGACGACGTTCTCATCACCGCCTTCGGTCTGGCCCAGCTGATCGCCGCCGGCGACGTGACGCTGCTCGACGTGCGCTGGCAGCTGGCCAAGCCCGACGGCCGCGACGACTACCTGGCCGGGCACATTCCCGACGCGGTGTACGTCTCGCTGGAGGACGAGCTGTCCGACCACACCGTGACAGGGCGGGGCCGTCACCCGCTGCCGTCGGGTGCCGCGCTGCAGGAGGCCGGGCGCCGGTGGGGTGTGCGCCAGGGCGTGCCGACCGTCATCTACGACGACTGGAACCGCGCGGGCTCGGCTCGCGCCTGGTGGGTGCTGCGCGCCGCGGGCATCGAGAACGTCCGCATCCTGGACGGCGGGCTGGCGGCGTGGACCACCTCCGGCGGGCCACTGGACCGCGGCGACGTCGAACCGGAACCGGGCGACGTCACCGTCACCCACCAGGATCTCTACGCCGGTGCCATGCCCACCTTGACCGCCGATGAGGCCGCTGCGCTGGGGCCGCGTTTGGGTGACGTCCGCGCGCCGGAACGGTTCCGCGGCGACGTCGAACCCATCGATCCCGTGGCTGGGCACATTCCGGGCGCGGTCAATCTGCCGAGCGTGCTGGCCGCCGACGGCACGCTGCGCACCGACGGCGCCGACGTGGACGCTGTCTATTGCGGATCGGGCGTCACCGCGGCGGTGGCGGTGGCCGCGCTGGCGGCTGCGGGTCGAGTGGTGGCGCTGTTCCCCGGCTCGTGGTCGCAGTGGAGCAACGAGCCGGGCCGAGCAGTGGCTACCGGCGACTGACTCGTCCCGCGCCCCAGCACAGCAGGTAGATACCGAACGAGATCGACGTCACGAAGACCGATACGGGGACGCCCGGCGCCAGTGACAGCACGATGCCGCCGACTGCGGCGATCTCGGCGAACACCACCGACGCCACCATCGTGGTGATGGGGGAGCTGAACACCCGGCCCGCCGCGGCGGCGGGAGTGATCAACAGCGACATCACCAGCAGTGCCCCGACGATCTGCACGCCCTGGGCAGCCGCGACGCCGACCAGTGCGGCGAACACGATGCCCAGCGCCCGCACCGGAACCCCACGTGCGGCAGCCACTTCCGGGTCGGCGGTGGCGAACAGCAGCGGCCGGTAGCAGGCCGCGAGGATCGCAACCACCAGCACGGTGACCACGGCCAGCAGCGTCAGACCTGAATAGCCGACGCCGACGATCTGCCCGGTGAGCAACGCGAAACTAGTGCCGGTCCGGCCGGGATAGAGGTGGATGAACAAGACAGCCAGGCCCAGGCCGAAGGCCAGCACGACGCCGATGGCCGAGTCCCGTTCTCGCGACCGCTGCCCCAGGATGCCGAAAAGGATTGCCGCCAGGGCACTTCCGACCAAGGCGCCGAGGCCGACGTTGAGCCCGGTCAGCAGCGCGAACGCGGCGCCGGTCAGGGATAGCTCGCTGGAACCGTGCACTGCGAACGACATCTGCCGCATCACGATGAACGGACCGATCAGGCCGCCGAGCAACGCCAGCAGCGCCGCCGCCAGCACCGCCTGCTGGACGAAGTCACGGCTCAGCAGGTCCGTGGTCAGCGCGGGGTTCCAAAAGGCATTCACAGCCTCATTCATGACAATGCCCGCTCGCATGCTCAGAGTTGTCGACGCCCGCACCGTCCTGGCCGACCACGACGTATTGGCCGCCGATCCGCGCGACCTGGATGTCGGCGCGGTACAGCGCGGACAGCGTCTCGGACGTCATGACCTCCTCGACGGTGCCGATCCGGAAGCGGCCGTCGACCAGGTACAGCACCCGGTCCACGTACTGCAGCACGGGATTGACCTCATGGGTGACGAACAAGACGGCGGTGCCGGCGTCCCTGCGGCGCTGGTCGATCAGGCCCGACACCAGCTTCGCGTTGGCCGGGTCGAGGTTGAGCAGCGGTTCGTCGCACAGCAGCAGCGCGGGATCGGAGGCCAGGGCCTGCGCGATGCGGACTCGCTGTAGTTCGCCGCCGGACATCACCGACACCGGGACGTCGGCCAGCCGGGCGCCGTCGACCTGGCCCAGGGCCTGGGTCACCACGGCGCGCCGCTGTGCCCGCTTCCGTGGGCCGGCGAAACCCCAGCGGTGCCCGTCACAGCCGAGCCCGACCAGATCGCGGCCGCGCAGCGTCAGCCCGGTGTCCAGCGAGCGGTGTTGGGGGACATAACCGATGGCGCCGGTGGTGGTCATCCGGCCGGCCGTCAGCAGCTGTTGGCGTAGCAGCACCTTGAGCAGTGAGGTCTTGCCGGTGCCGTTCGGGCCGAGCACCGCGATGAACTCGCCGCGGCGCACCGTCAGATCCAGTCGGTCCCACAGCACGCGGTCACCGAATGACAGCCGCGCGCCGGTCAGTTCGGCGACCGCCGTGGTGGGCGAGGGATCAGTAGGCACGGGTTACAAATTATCTCGGCTTATCGCGCCGCAACGGGTGCGGTATCCAACTGGTGTGCCAGCGCCTCGGCGGTCTGGCGCTGCCAGGTCAGGAAGTCCTGTCCGGCGGGCAGCGTCTCGGTGACCTCGACGATGGGCAGTGCCGCTTTGCGAGCGGCATCCTGCAGCTGCTTGGTGACGGCGGTCTCGGTCTGCTTGTTCACCACCAGCGCGTCGACCTGGTGGCCGTTGATCAGGTCGAGCACGGCGGCCACGTCGGCCGGGGCGGGGTCGTGGCCTTCTTCGGCGGCGGCGGCGAACCCGTGCGGGGTGCGGTCGACGACGCCGGCGGCGGACAGCAGGTAGTGCGCGACGGGTTCGGTGGAGACCACCGCGCTGCCGGGATGCTTCTGCCCGATGGCGTGCTCGGTCGCGGCGATCTCGTCGGTCTTCTTGCCGAATTCCGCGGCATTGGCCCGGTAGGCGTCGGCGTGCGCGGGATCGGACCCGGCCAGGTCGTCGGCGATCTTGGCGGCGACCGCCTTGGCCACCGCCATGTTGTAGAAGACGTGCTCGTTGGCCTCGCCCGCCGCACTGTGCGGCAGCAGCGAGTACGCATCCACGGTGGTGACGTTCTTGTGGTTCTTCAACACGTCGTCGGCCCAGTGGTCGTAGCCGCCGCCGTTGATGACGACCAAGGTGGCGTCGGCGATGGCTGCGGCGTCGGCCGGGCTCGCTTCGAACGAATGCGGGTCAGCGGCGTCGTTGGTGAGGATCGCCTTGACGTCGGCATGCCCGCCGGCGACCGCGGTGGCGATGCTGCCCCACACGTTGGTGGTGGCAACGACCTTCGCCGAACGGGCGGAGTCGCCTTGCGACCCGCAGGCGGCGATGGTCAGCGCGGTGAGGGCGGACAGGGCGATGAGGCTGGTCCGGGTCATGGCGGCTCCTGCGGGCTAGTGTTAATGAAAACCGTTTGCAATAAATCTAGTGCACCGTTGCCTTGCGGCGCGAATCGGATGCGCTAGCGTCACAAAGATGCCGAGGAGTCCCAACCCGAGGCGTCGGGCCACCCTGGCCTCGCTGGCTGCCGAATTGAAGGTCTCGCGCACCACGATCTCCAATGCCTACAACCGGCCCGACCAGCTTTCGGCCGACTTGCGCGAGCGGGTGCTCGCCGCGGCCAAGGAGATGGGCTACGCCGGCCCCGACCCGGTCGCGCGCTCCCTGCGCACCCGAAAGGCCGGCGCCTTCGGACTGATCATCACCGAGTCGCTCAACTACTCGTTCCGCGACCCGGCGGCGCTGGATTTCGTTGCCGGGCTTGCCGAATCGTGCGAGGAGGCCGGGCAGGGCCTGCTGCTGGTGGCGGCCGGCCCGAATCGGTCGGTCGAGGAGGGCGCCGCGGCAGTGCTCTCCGCCGGGGTCGACGGGTTCGTGGTCTACGCCGCCTCCGACGACGATCCCTACCTGGCGGTGGTGCAACAGCGCGGCGTCCCGATCGTCATCGTCGACCAGCCCAAGGATATCCAGGGTGCCTCCCGGGTCTGCATCGACGATCGGGCGGCCATGCGGGAGATCGCGGAATATGTTGTGGGACTTGGTCATCGGGAGATCGGCCTACTGACGATGCGGCTCGGGCGGCACTGGCCGCACGGCGATGCGCAGTCGGCCGTCGCGGACCCGGAGCGGCTCACCTCGCAGCATTTTCACGTGCAATGCGAACGCATTCTCGGTGTCCGCGACGCGATGGCGGGCGCCGGGCTGAACCCCGATGCCCTGACCGTGGTGGAGACCTACGAGCACTTACCGAGCTCCGGCGGGTCCGCTGCTGCTGTTGCGCTGCAAGCCAATCCGCGCATCACCGCATTGATGTGCACCGCCGACGTGCTGGCCCTCTCTGCCATGGACCACCTGCGGTCCCGCGGCATCTACGTGCCGGGCCAGATGACCGTCACCGGATTCGACGGCGTCCCCGAGGCGTTGGCCCGCGGGCTGACCACCGTGGCCCAGCCGAGCCTGGAGAAGGGCCGGCGGGCCGGATACCTGTTGAACAATCCGCCGCGGTCGGGGATCCCGGCGATCGAGGTGCTCGACACCGAGCTGGTCCGCGGCCGCACCTCGGGCCCACCGGCCTAACGCGCGCGGCGCCCCGCCAGGTACGCCAGCGCCTCCGCGACGTCCTCGGGGGAGTCGATGCGGTACTGCGCGGCCGACGGCCCCGGGCCGACCTTCACGCCGACGTCGCCATCGCGCAGCCGGGCGAAGGCCTTCTCGTCGGTGACGTCGTCGCCCAGGAACACCACGGCGGTCGCGTCGTCGCGCTCCCGCAGTACATCGATGGCCGAGCCCTTGTTGGTGGTGATCACCGCGAACTCCAGCACCGCCTTGCCCTCGGTGGCTTCGGCGGTCCATTGCGTGCCGGCTGCGCGCGCGGCGGCCAGCGCCGCGGCGCCGTCGTCAGCCGAGGCGTTGCGCACGTGCAGGGCGACGCTGGCGGGTTTGGTCTCGACATTCACGCCCGGATACCGACTTGCGATCTCGGTGAGCGAATCGACGATCTGGGCCAGCAGCGCGCCGTCGACGGTCTGGGTGAACCCGGTGTCGAACTCGGCACCGTGGCTGCCGACCAGATGCACCGACGCGGGCATGCCGGAGAGTTCGCGCAGGACCTCCAGCGCACGGCCCGAGACCAGCGCGACGAAGGTGTGCGGCAGGTCCGCCAACGCGAGCAGGGCGGCAGACCCGGCGGGCAACGCGCGCGCGTCGGCAGGGTTGTTGACGATCGGCGACAGGGTGCCGTCGAAATCAGAGGTGACGAGCAGTCGGGGCGTCGCGGCGACGGTGTCGAGCGCCGCGATCAGATCAGCCGGGAGCACCGGTCAGATATTAGGTTGCTCCCCGTCACCGATCAGCAGGCGCACCGCCAGATCGAGCCGCTTGCTGACGTCGGTGGCCGACGCGCGACGGGTCAGCCAGGCCAGCAGGTTCGACAGCCACACATCGGAGATGACGCGGGCGATGTGGTACTGGTCCTCGGTGGGCTCGCCCTCGCTCATGGCGCGGGCGAACATCGAGTCCATCAGCTTGCCGACGTGATCAACCTCACCGGCCGCGGACGCGTCAGCGAACACGAATGCGCGTGTCATGGCCTCGGTCAGCAGCGGATTGCGCTGCATCGACCGGTTCAGCTTGCCGACCATCGCATTGAGCCGCTGGTACGGCGTGCCGCCGGTCAGCGCGGCGCGATCGGTCTTGGCGTCGATGCGCTCGAACTCGCGGCCCAGCGCAGACACCAGCAGGTGCACCTTGGACGGGAAGTAGCGGTACAGCGTGCCCACGGCGACGTCGGCGCGTTCTGCCACCGCACGCATCTGAACAGCCTCGTAGCCGCCCTTTGAGGCGATGGCCAAGGTGGCGTCGAGGATGCGCTTGCGGCGCTCGCGCTGCGCTTCGGATCCGAGTTCGGATTCGGCGAGTACAGCCATGGTCGTCACCTCCCTCGGGCGAACGGCGGAATCGGATTCAGGTGTTGCTGGCGTCGGCATGCGGCGGTCAGCTCCTTCGGGTCGCGCATTGGGTGAAAACGATACGCAAAGTGTGCGGTAATTTCCCACCTCCAGGCGCCCCGGGACACCCAAGTGTCCTGCTGTAATGGCGATCGACTTGACGTCTGATTGCTGTCACCATTAGAACACGTTCTAGTGAGAAGCGTGTTCTTCTCGCCCAAACGCTAGGAGCGCATGGTGTCCATCACTTCCACAACTATCGACTCTGAGCGGGCCGAGGTCCGCGAAATGGTCCGTAGCTGGGCTGTCGCGTCGGGTTCCATTGATGCGGTCCGGGCTTTGGAGGGCGGGGCGGGGGATTCCGGAGCTTCTTGGCGTGGCCCGTACGACGGTCTGGTCGAACTAGGGACCTTCGGTGTCGCGGTCTCCGAGGACCTCGGCGGCGCCGGTGGATCGATCGCGGACCTGTGCGTGATGGTCGATGAAGCCGCCGCCGCACTCGTGCCCGGTCCGGTGGCCACGACCGCGCTGGCAACTCTGGTGATCTCCGACGCCGCGCTGCTGGAGGCGCTGGCCGCCGGGCAGCGCACCGCCGGCCTGGCCCTGAGCTCCGACATCGCCTTCGACGGCCAGTCCGCGACCGGCACCGCCAAGTTCGTGCTGGGCGCCCTGCCCGACGGCCTGCTGATTCTGCCCGCCGGCGACGTCTGGCTGCTGGTCGACGCCACCGCGCCCGGCATCACGGTCACGCCGCTCGAGGCTACCGATTTCTCCCGCCCGCTGGCTCGGGTCGAGCTGGACGGCGCCGCCGCGGCCGTCATCGACGCGCCGGTGGCCGACCTGGCCGTGACCGTGCTGGCCGCCGAGGCCGCCGGTCTGGCCCGCTGGCAGCTGCAGACGGCTGCCGAATACGCCAAGGTGCGTGAGCAGTTCGGCAAGCCGATCGGCAGCTTCCAGGCGGTCAAGCACATGTGCGCCGAGATGCTGCTGCGCTCGCAGCAGGTCGCGGTCGCCGCGAGCGACGTCGCCGAGGCCGCTATCGGCGGTGATGCCACGCAGCTGTCCATCGCCGCGGCGGTGGCCGCCGCGGCTGCCATCGACGCCGCGAAACACAATGGGCGCGACTGCATTCAAGTGCTCGGTGGCATCGGCTTCACCTGGGAGCACGACGCGCACCTGTACCTGCGGCGCTCGTACGCCACCGCGCAGATCCTCGGCGGCCACGGCACCTGGCTGCGCCGCGTGGCCGCGCTGACCCGCTCGGGGCTGCGCCGCCAGCTGCACGTCGACACCGGCGAAGCCGAGTTGACCCGTCCCGAGATCGCCGCCGCGGTGGCCCAGATCGCCGCGCTGCCCGTCGAGAAGCACCAGGCCGCGCTGGCCGAGGCCGGACTGATGGCGCCGCACTGGCCCGCGCCGTACGGTCGCGCCGCGTCGCCGGGCGAGCAGCTGGTGATCGACGACGAGCTCAGTGCCGCAAGTGTTGTGCGCCCGGATATTTCGATCGGCTGGTGGGCCGCGCCGACCATCCTGGGCCACGGCACTCCTGAGCAGATCGACCGCTTCATCCCCGGCACCCTGACCGGTGACGTGTACTGGTGCCAGCTGTTCAGCGAGCCCGGCGCCGGCTCGGACCTGGCGGCCCTGCGAACCAAGGCCGTCAAGGTCGACGGCGGCTGGAAGCTGACCGGCCAGAAGGTGTGGACCTCCAACGCGCACCGCGCCAACTGGGGAATCTGCCTGGCGCGCACCAACCCTGACGCGCCGAAGCACAAGGGCATCACCTACTTCGTCGTCGACATGAGCTCGCCCGGCATCGACATCCGTCCGCTGCGCGAGATCACCGGCGAGGCGCTGTTCAACGAGGTGTTCCTGGACGACCTGTTCGTGCCGGACGACTGCGTGATCGGCCCCGTCGACGGCGGCTGGGCGCTGGCCCGCACCACGCTCGCCAACGAGCGCGTCGCCATGGCGGCCGGTGGCGCGCTGGACAAGGGCATGGAGCACTTGCTGGACGTGCTCGGCGACCGCGAGCTGGACGCCGCCGACGCGGAACGCCTTGGCGCACTGATCGTTGCGGCCCAGGTCGGTTCGCTGCTGGATCAGCTGACGGCGCAGATGGCCGTCGGCGGCCACGACCCGGGTGCCCCGTCGAGCGTGCGCAAGCTGATCGGTGTGCGCTACCGCCAGGCCCTGGCCGAGACGATCATGGAAGCTCACGACGGTGCGGGCATCGAGGATTCGCCGGACGTCCGGTACTTCCTTAACACCCGCTGCCTGTCGATTGCCGGTGGCACCGAGCAGATTCTGTTGACCGTGGCCGGCGAGCGCCTGCTGGGTCTGCCGCGCTAGCGGCCCCTGCGGAAGTCCCGCGGGGTCAGGCCGACCCGCTGCCGGAATGTCGTGGCACCGACACACCCTCATCAATCAGCTTTGCTAGCTGATCATCACGCCGAACACGTTCCCCCGAAAACGACACGATCGCCGCAACCCCTCACATTCATGAGTGTTGCGACGACCGTGTGAACCCGCCCGTTCGGTAAGCGACCATTTCGTCGATCTCGGCTAGCGGCCGCGGCTGAGGTCAGGGCACCAGGAAATTCGTGACCACGTGGTCGAGTGGATGGTGGTTGGCATCCGCGAGGATGATCTCCACCTTGTGTGGTCCGGGTGGCAGACCTACCAGGATCACCGGTTCACCGCTGGCGTCCGCCCAGTGCCATGGGGCGCCGTCGACGACGACGTGGATATGGCCGATGCGCGGGGTCACCTTGAGTGCTTCGGGGCCGAAAACCGGTTCGATGCGCAGGTTTTCGGCACGGTATTGGATGAACACCTGTCCCTTGGCGAGGGCCTCGGGAACTGGCGGATCGACGATCAGTTTCGCCGGCGGCTGCGGCGTGGTCAGCGGCACCACTCCCGGAGGGCCGAGCACGTCCGCGGCGCTGTGTGCTCCCGGGGTGCGCGCAGCCGAAGGGGGAGAAGAACTCTCGTGATCCGTGTGGTCCGAGCGGTCGACCGTCGTGCCACATGATGCGATGAGCCCCGCAGTGGTCGCGATGACGGCATAGCCCATGAGGTGCGGCAGCTTTTTCATTCGTGTTCCCTCCTGAATTTCTGGCACTGGCGGGTGCGGTGATTCACCGGGCGAGAAAGCGGCTCTGACAGTAGTCGGAAAGCGCTGCGCCGGTAGCTCCGATGGCTCCCGCCGTCCCGAGCGCAAGCACTGTTGCGACCGTCGGCGCGTGCCCCGCATAGAAGAAGCTGGTGATCCCGAGAAAGTACGCGGGCGGATAGTTGAACATGGGCAGCGCTCGCAGACACATGACGATGGCAACCAGGCCGAATATCGCAATGCCGGTGGCGGCCAGACCGAGTGACGGCTGCAGGTGATTGATCACCAGTGTCGTGCCGGCGCCGAAGGCCAGGCCGACCACGTACGCCCCCAGATTGGCGTAGCGGTGACGCACGGTGTCGCCGGTGACGCCGTAGGCGACCCAGCCGAGAAACATCGCAGGTGCTGAGAGCATCGCCCAACCTGTGCCGAACGTGACGACGGCCGCGACGCCGGCGACTATCAGCGTGATGGAGTGAAACGGGATCGCGGTCGTTCTCGCCGTGCCGGTTGAGGTGACGGTCACGTGGTTCTCCTGTTTGTTGGTCGGGGCGTCGCCGATGAGCAGTTGAGCCATTGGCGGAGTTGACATTTCGATGTGCTGCCGAGTCCGCTCAGGCGATACTGAGCACGACGTCGATGTTGCCTCGGGTGGCTTTGGAATACGGGCAGGTTTGATGTGCGGCGTCCACTATGGCCAGGGCTGTGTCCCGCTCGATGCCTGGCAGGCTGACGTTCAGGCGTGCCCGTAAGAAGTAGGCGCCGTCGATGCTGCAGAGGTCGACTTCGGCGTCGACAGCGGTATCGGCCGGCAGTTTGATGTTCGTCTTGCCGGCCGCGATGTGCATTGCTCCGATGAAGCACGCGGACCATCCCGCCGCGAACAGCTGCTCGGGATTGGTGCCGGCCCGATTGCTGCCGGGTGGATCGAGGCGGATATCGAGCCGGCCGTCGGAGCTTTGGGAGTATCCGTCACGGCCGCCTGTGGTGTGGGTCTTGCCGGTGTAGAGGACGGCGTCCTGGGTGCTGGTGTTCATGTGGCTCCTTTAGGGTAGGGCGGCTGGGAGATTGATCGCATCCGATTAACTCGGATGCGATGAGACTATCGCAAGAGGTCGAGATGTCAACCTGTCCGATTGAATCGCATGCGATAAAATCGCTTCGGATGTCACTGAACGCGTCAGGAGTTGTCGATGGCTGTCGAGCGCCCAACTGAGGCCGCCGGTCCCCGGCTTGCCGACTTCATGTGCTTTGCGATCTACTCGGCGAATCTCGCCTACGGCAAGGCGTACAAACCGATCCTCGACGAGCTTGGCGTCACATATACCCAGTACATCGCGATCGTCGCGCTCTGGGAGAACGATCATCAAACCGTCCGCGGCCTCGGCGAAAACCTATTCCTGGAGTCGAATACGCTGACGCCGATTCTCAAGAAGCTCGAAGCGCAGGGATACGTGCGCCGCCGGCGCGATCCGTCCGACGAGCGTCAGGTCATCGTCAGCCTCACTGATGCGGGCCGGGCGCTGCGTGAGAAGGCACTGCCGATGAATCTGGTGGCAGCGACCGGCTTGCCGTCCGACGAGTTCGACAAGTTGCAAAAGGCGGTGGTCACCCTGCGGGACAACCTTCGTGACCATGCGCAGACGCACTCCCGGTGACCCGGGGGCACGTCTCCGGCGCCGGGGACGCGCCTGCCGGTGCTCGAAACTCCAGATTCGGCAACGAAAGATAGTGGACTCGTAAGTCCAGAAAATTCGCGCCACGATGTCCAGGCGACCTCATCGAATCGAAAGGCTCACGTGGACATCGGACAATACGGCTTGTGGCAGCCCGCCCACGTAACCACGCCCGAGATGGCGGAAAAGATTGAGCGGCTTGGGTACTCGGCGGTGTGGCTAGGCGGCCCCGATGTGGATCTCGGCGGTGTTGACGACCTCCTGGCGGCAACTCGACGCCTGGTCGTAGGTACCAGTATCTATAACGTCTACAACGGGGATGCGGTGCGACTTGCCGAAGCGTATCGGCGTATCGAACAGAAATTCCCGGATCGATTGCTGATCGGGATCGGCGTAGGGCATCCCGAACAGACCGTCGGCTATGGCACGCCGATGGCGGCGATGCGGTCCTTCCTCGATGATTTGGACACCTATTCGCTGCCGCGGGATCGGCGTGCCCTGGCCGCTCTCGGGCCGAAGATGATGCAGCTGGCGCATGACCGCACCGGTGGCGCGGTGCCCTATCTGGTGACGGCGGAACATACTCGTCGGGCCCGTGCGGCACTCGGTCCGCGGAAATTCCTTGCGCCCGAACAAAAGGTGGTCGTCGATACCGATGCAGTCCATGCGCGCGACCTGGCGCGGCCTCGCATCAAACATCCGTATCTGGGCCTGGTGAACTACCGGAACAACCTACGTAGGTTGGGTTTTACCGACGAGGACCTTGCCTTGAACGGCAGTGACCGCCTCATCGACGCTCTGGCGGTGCACGGTACGCCCGCCGAGGTTGTTCGTGGCCTGCGAGCGCACCTGGATGCGGGTGCTGACCACGTGCAGATTCAGGTCATCGGCGAGCGGGCGACGCCGTATGAGGCCATGCCTGACGTACTGCTTCAGGTGTATGACGACGCGATATTTCGGACGTACGAAACACTTGCCGACGCACTCGAAATCCTTCCCTGACCGCCTCGAGACTGTCAGCGCCGCATGCGATGTGCGCCGGCGACGATGGCGTCGTGCAGCGCGACCTCGGCTTCGGACGGCGTGCTGCGCCGGTGCAGCAGGACGAATTCCAGGTGCCCGAGATTGGGCAGTCGGCTGTCGGTGAGCGATTGAAGCCCTTGCGGCAGAACCGATTCGGAATGGGCGATGATGCCGAGTCCGGCAAGTGCCGCGGCCTGCAGGCCGAGCAGGCTGTCGCTGACGCAGGCGATCCGCCAGCTGCGGCGCTCGCGTTCCAGTTCACGTAGTGCGACGTGGCGGGTCAGGCTCGGCGGTGGGTAGGTCACGATCGGTACCGGGTCGGTGATGTCGGTCAGGCCGGGCCGGCCGGCCCACACGAGGCGGTCTCGCCACAGCAGTTCGCCGTGTTGCTCGCCGGGCAGCCGTTTGGCCACCATGAGGTCCAATTCGCCTGCGGCCATTCGGGTTTTGAGGTTCTCGCTGAGGCCCACCACCAGCTCCAGGTCGACGCCGGGGTAGGACCGCCTGAACTCGACCAGCACGTCGGAGAACATCCGGCCGACCAGATCGTCGGAGGCGCCGAGCCGGATCAGGCCCGTGGGTTGCGATTCGGAGAAATAGCGGTCGGCTTTGGCTTGTGCGTCCAGGATGTCGTGCGCGAAGCCGACCATCGCCGCGCCGTCGGCGGTGAGCGCCAGATTACGGGTATCGCGCCGGAACAGCTCGCGGCCGACGGACTGCTCCAGCCGGGCGATATGGCCGCTCACCGTTGATTGACGGAGCCCCAGCAGGTGGCCGGCGGCAGTGAATCCGCCGGCGCGGTCGACTGCGAGGAAGGTGCGCAGCAGTTCGGGGTCGAACACATTCATCACAATATCCGGTTAGAGATATCAGATCTATCGCCTAGCGCTATGAGTTGGTAGAGCAGTACGTTCTTCCCGTGAACCTGCTCGCCAAGCTCCGCATCGACGGCTTCCTGCTCGGGCTGTTCGCGGCGATGGCCATCGGTGTGCTGCTGCCGGCCCGTGGTGACGCAGGTCAGGCAGTCGAAACGGCGACCAAGGTCGCGATCGCCGTGCTGTTCCTGCTGTACGGCACCCGCCTGCACCCGCGTGAGGCGCTCGAGGGGCTGAAGCACTGGCGGCTGCACACCACGGTGCTGGCCGCGACCTTTGTCCTGTTCCCGCTGCTCGGGCTGGCGATGAAGCTGCTGGTGCCGTCGGTGCTGACCGACGAGCTCTACATCGGCATGCTGTATCTGTGTCTGCTGCCGTCCACGGTGCAGTCGTCCATCGCATTCACCTCGATCGCCCGTGGCAATGTCGCGGCGGCTGTCGTGAGCGCATCGGCCTCGAACCTGCTGGGCATCTTCCTCACCCCGCTGTTGGTGACCCTGTTGATGCAGACCACCGGCGCTGCCACGGTGTCGGCGAACTCCGTCCTGGAGATCGTTGTGCAGCTGTTGCTGCCGTTCCTCGCCGGTCAGCTGCTGCGGTCCAAACTGCACCGGGTGCTGTCTCACACCACCCTCACCAAGGTCGTCGACCGTGGTTCGGTCTACCTCGTCGTGTACGCGGCGTTCAGTGCCGGTATGGCCGAACACATCTGGACGGGAATGAAGGTCTCCAATGTGCTCGCGGTGATCGCCGTCAGCGTGGTGTTGCTTGCGGTGGTGCTCGGCATCACCGCTGGGGCGGCGCGGTTGTTGAAGTTCGACCGCGCCGACCGCATCGTGATCATCTTCTGTGGATCGAAGAAGAGCCTCGCGACCGGGTTACCGATGGCCACCGTGCTGTTCGCCGGACACCCGGTGGGCCTGATTGTGTTGCCGCTGATGATCTTCCACCAGATTCAGCTCATCACCTGCGCGACATTGGCCGCTCGGTGGGGACGTCAGGCCGACGCCGCGGCGGCGGAACGGGATCTCGCGGCCGCGCGGAGCTGAACCGAAATCGTCAGTCGCCCCGCAGATATGCGGCGAGCATCGCGACGATCGAATCCTCCAACTGCTGTGCGTCGGCGGGCTGCGTGCAGGCAATGAGCCGGTGGGTTAGCGACTCGATGGTCGCGACTGTCATCCGGGCCGCGAATTTCAGATCGGGGACCCGAACCTCGGGATGTCGGGCGAGCAGCGCGTATGCGGCCGCCACCGCGGTTTCTTCGGCATCGCGCAGCCGGGCCAGGAGCGCGGGAGACCGGGGTGCCTCCGCGAACAACACCTGGTGCAGATGCGGATCGTCCCGGTGGTTGTCGATGGTCGCGCGCGTGAACAGCCGCAGTTGGTCCTCGAGCGCGGGTGGTACCCCCGCCGCCGCCCGTGCCGTCAGCAGTGCCGCCCCGGCATCGATGTGGGCATCGGTGAGCGCGGCCAGGATCGCGTCCTTGTTCGGAAAGTACTGGTAGAGCGAGCCGATCGAGATGTTTGCGGCCTCGGCAATGCGATTGGTGGTGCCGCCGCGGTAGCCGAACTCGGCGAAAACGCGAGCAGCCGCATCGAGGATTCGTTGCCGGGTTTCGGCAGATCGTTGTTGTTTCGGCTGCTTGCGGGCGCGAAACCGGTCCGGTGGTGCCATGGTCACCTCCGCGCGGAAAGCGAGTAGTCACCGGCTTCTCACCGGCTGATGATTAGGTGACCCTAACTCAAAGGAGCGTCATCGTGAAGACGGTGTACATCGAGTCCGAGCTGGCCGCCGACCTGGAACGCGTGTGGCGCGACATGCAGCTGCCGGCGACCTTTTTGTACCTGTGCCGAGGTCTGTTCGGAGTACCGGCGCTCGCCGGCCGCACCGAACCTCTGCACGCGGGGGAGCGCGGGACCGGCTGGCTCATGGCATTTCACGTGCTGCCCGCCTACCGGCACACCATCGAAGTGCTGTCGGTCGACGAGGCCACACACACCATTCGCACCCATGAGTACGGCGGGCGGATCAGGTCGTGGAATCACACTCTGCACGCCGAGTCGATCGGCCCGGGGCGGTGCCGGTACGCCGACACCATCGACATCGATGCCGGGTGGTTCACCGGTGTGGTCGCGCTGGGCGCAGCCGGCATCTTCCGCTACCGGCATCGCCGGTGGCACAAGCTGATTCGATCCGAGGTGGCGAATCAGACGCCGAAAATCCGGGCCGCATTCCCGCCGAGATAGAGTTCGCGCGCCTCGGTGTCGAGGTTCAACTCGTCGAGTCGTTCCAGGCAGCGCTGCGCGGACAGCATCGGCCAGTTGGTCCCGAAAAGCACTCGGGTGCGGCCGGATCCGCGCAGGTAATCAACCAGTGCCGGGGGCAGGCGGTGCGCGGCGTAGGCCGAGGTGTCGATGTGGAAGTTCGGAAACTTCATGGCCAGGAACAACACTTCGTCGATCCACGGTGCTCCGACGTGGCCGCCGATGACCACGAGTTCCGGGAATTCGAGTAGGACCGTCTCCAGATAGGGGATCGGCCGGCCGGGCTCGGACGGGCACAGTGGGCCGGTGTGCCCGATCTGCGTACAGAACGGGATGCCGAGTTCGACGCAGGCCTGCAGCAGGGGATAGTAGCGGCGGTCGTTGGGCGGCAGGTTCCACAACCACGGGACGACGCGCAGGGCCACCATGCCCAGATCGGTTACCGCACGCCGTAATTCACGGACCGCCTCGACCGGGCGGGTGAGGTCCACGGAGGCGACGCCCGCGAATCGGTCGGGGTGTGCGCGGACGTGTGCCGCCGTCTCGTCATTGTCGATGAGTGCGCCGTACGGCCCGACCCACGCACACAACAGCGACTTCTCGACGCCGGCGTCGTCCATCGCTTTCAGCGTGACGTCGATGGGCAGGGCCGGCAGATCTTCTTGGCGGGTCCAGCGCAGCAGTGGCTGCAGCCATGGCTGGCGCATGAACAACTCGTTCGGTTGTTGGGACCACGCGTCGATCACTCGTGTCATCCCTCAATTACTTCACTAGTGAAGTAATAATGCAAGGGTGAGTTCGAAGAACAGGTCGCCGGCCGGCAGGCGGCGCGCGTATTTCCAGCTGCAGACCGTCGCGCAGCGGCTGCGCACCACCGCCGACCGGCTGTTCGTCGAAGAGGCCGGCATCACCACAGCGCAGGCTGCCGCGCTGATGCTGATCGCGAGTCATGCCGGGTGCCGGCAGTCGCTCGTCGCGGCTCAGCTCGGCCAGCGGGAGTCGGCGGTCACCGCGATGGTCGGACGCCTCGAGAAGGCGGGGTTCGTCGAACGCCGGCCCAGCGAGAGCGACGGCCGCGCCTGGGAACTGTGGCCCACCGACGCCGGCGCGGATGCCCTGCGCCGGCTGGATGCCGCGCTGGCGACCGTCAACGGCTACATCGACGAGGCCATCGGTGTCGACGTCGATGGCGTCGTCGACGCGCTGCAACGGCTGAGCGAGCTGCTCGACTGAGCCGGCTCTTTACTGGACCTTGACTCCGCGTTGAATCGCCGTACCGACGATGGCGGATGTGATTACTCTTCAAGCCGTGGAGCTGGGGGTTTTGGGACCTCTGCAGGTCCGGCAGGACGGCACGCCCGTCACGATTCCGGGCGCCAAGCCGCGCGCGATCCTCACGATGCTCGGGTTGCACTGTGGCTCCGTCGTATCGGCCGACACCTTCTTCGAGTTGCTGTGGGGAGACGAGTCCCCGCGCACTGCCGCGAAGGCTCTGCAGACCCACATCTCGGCCCTTCGTCGTGCCTTGGGTGACGGATTGATCCTGACGCAGGGATCAGGTTGGACGCTGGCCGACACCGACGTCGATGCCGCCCGGTACAAATCGGCTGCCCGATCGGCCCGCGATGCCGCGGCCACCGGTGACACCGGCGAGGCGGTCACTCGCTTCGACGAGGCAGTCACTCTCTGGCGCGGTATTCCAGAACTGCCGGACGGACGCCGGGGGACGTCGGAGAAGACGCGGTGGCTCGAAAGCCATGCCGCGCTGGTGGAGGACCGGGCCGATGCGCTGCTGGCCGCAGGCCGCGTCGCCGAGATCATCGGCGAACTCGAGGCTGCGGTGGCCGACGCGCCATTGCGTGAAAGGCGTTGGGGCCAGCTGATGCTGGCGCTGTATCGCGCCGGTAGGCAAGGCGAGGCCCTCGGCGCCTACCGCCGTGCGCGGGCGCTGCTTGCCGACGAACTCGGCGTCGATCCCGGACCGAGCCTTCGCCGACTCGAAGCGGCGATCGTTGCGCAGGACAGTTCTCTGGAAATACCTGCGGCGCAACATGTTCAGGCAGGAACCCGGGCGGTGACGTTCCTACTCACCGACATCGAGGGGTCGACGGCCGCGTGGGAGGCCGACGCCGATGCGATGGCGGTGGCGTTGGCTCGGCACGACGAACTCGTCGGGCAGGTTGTCACGTCACACGGGGGCAGACTGATCAAGACCCGCGGCGAGGGCGACGCCACCTTCTCGGTTTTCGACCGTCCGTCCGCGGCGGCCGCGGCCGCCGTCGAGTTGCAGCAAGCCATGGCCGCCGAGCCCTGGGCGCCGGCCGACCCGATGCGCATCAGGGTGGCACTACACACCGGGGAGGTAGAGCTTCGCGATGGTGACTATTTCGGCCGGGCGGTGAACCGCGCCGCCCGCCTGCGGTCGATAGCGCTGGGCGGCCAGGTCCTGTGTTCCGGCGCGACAGCTGAGTTGGTCATCGACTCGCTGTCCGACGACGTGGTCCTCACCGATCTCGGAATGCGGCAGCTCAAGAACCTGGTCCGCCCCGAGCATGTTTTCGAGCTCCGCCTCGATGCCGCCGGCATCGCCTCGGACCAGCCCGCGAACGACGAGTCGATCGAGCGGCCGGCCCTGCCCGCCGTCCTGGCCGGGCGCGGACCGTTCGTCGGCCGCGGCGATGAACTGGGACAACTGTTTTCCGTATGGCAGACGGCGCTCACCGGCACCACCGACGCTGTGCTGATCGCAGGCGAACCGGGTGTCGGCAAGACACGTCTGGCCGGCGAATGGTCCCGGCAGGCCCATGCCCAGGGCGCTCTGGTGCTCTATGGCCGCTGCGACGAGGACCTCGGCGCGCCCTATCAGCCGTTCGCTGAAGCGCTCCGTTCGCTGGTGCCCTGCCTGGGTGCCGCTCGGCTGCGTGCGCTGCGCGGCGTCGAGGCGCTCCTGGCACTGGTGCCGGGACTTGCCGACGTGCTGCCCGATATGGCGACGCCGACACGTGCCGACCCGGACACCGAGCGCTATGCCCTGTTCGACGCTGTCGTGGCGGTGCTGGGCGCAGCGTCGGCCGGCCCGCCGGTGGTACTGATCCTCGATGACCTGCACTGGGCCGCCAAGCCCACCTTGTTGCTGCTGAGGCACCTCCTCCGGTTCGGCGACCATGCCCGGGTGCAGATCATCGGCACCTATCGCAGTACCGATCTGGACCGTTCCCACCCGCTGGCGGCCATGTTGGCCGACCTGCACCGGGACGGGACGGCCCACCGGCTCGCGCTGGCCGGCCTCGATGAGGACGACGTGACCGCGTACGTCGCCGAGGCCGGGTACGACGACCAAGAGCTGGCCCGTGCGCTGGCGTCGGTGACCGGCGGCAACCCGTTCTTCCTCATCGAGGCGCTGCGCCACGTCGAGGAGAGCGGCGGCCATTGGGAGCCCGGTACCTTGCCGCAGGGAGTTCGAGAAGCGGTGAGCCGCAGGCTGTCCCGACTGCCGGCGGAGACCAACAAGGCACTAGCGGCAGCCGCGGTCATCGGCAGCCGGTTCTCCGTGCATCTGGTCGAGCGGGTGGTGGGGGACGATCTGATCGACGCATTCGACGAGGCGTGCCGCGCCGGCATCATCATCGAAGAGTCCGGTGGGTGCTACCGGTTCAACCACGCCATCGTCCGCCAGTCGCTGCTCGCCGAACTGCCGTCGGTACGGCGCATGCGGTTGCACCAGCGGATCGCCACGACCTTGGAGACCGAATCCGGTGCCGAAGAGGAACTGCTGGCCGAGCTGGCTCATCACTACTTCGAGTGTGCGTGGGCGGGCAACGCGGCCAAGGCTGTCGAGTACTGCCGGCGGGCCGCCGACCAGGCCATGACCCGGCTGGCCTACGAGGGTGCCGCCGATCTGTACGACCATGCCCTGCACGCGTTGGAAGAACTCGATGATGAATTGCCCGACCGGGACGATCAGGTTGCCGAGCTGCTGATCGCGCGTTGCGAAGCTCTGCTGGCCGCCGGTGATGTGGCTTCGGCTGCGGGTGTCGTTTCCCAATTACAAGCGGCGACAGTTGATTCCGTGCGTCTGGCCGCCTGGGCGACCTGCTTCGACGGTCAGCTGTCCATGCTGACCCACCCCGAGCGATTGGACGAGATCGAATCGGCGCTGGACGGTGCCGCCCGCAGGCTGGCCGGACTGGACGACGCGGCCGGGGAAGCCAAGGCGCACAACGTCCGAGCGGGGTGTCTGGCCCGGCTCGGCAAGATCGGCGACTGTGAGGTGGCGCTCGATGATGCACTGAACGCGGCCCGGCGTTCGGGTGATCACCGCCGGGTGAACGCGGTACTGGCGGGTGCGCCACTGGCAGCGCTATGGGGACCGAATCCGGTTCCGCGCGCCGGCGGGCGGTGTTTGGATGTGGTTCGGCTGCTTCGGATCACAACCGAGTCACCGGCAGTCGAGGCCACCTCGATGCGATGCCAGGCGGTGTTGGAGGCGTTCCGCGGGCGGGGTGCTGCGGCTCGGCGCATGATCGACTCTGCCCGGCGCACCGTCGCCGAACTGGGACTGCGGCATGCGCTCCTCGAGGTTGAGCAATTCGCCGGCATCGTCGAGCTGGTCGCTGGCGAGCCGGACGCTGCCGAACGGTATCTGCGTAAGGCCTACAACGGTTTTCGCCGACTCCGCCTCGATATCGACACTTCCGAGACCGCTGCGCTCCTGGGCCGCACCTGCCTGATGCTCGGACGAGACACCGAGGCCGACGAATTGTGCACGGAGAGTGAGCAGCTCGCCGGACACGCGCTGAAGGCGTCGATCGCCTGGCGCACCCTACGGGCACAGCTGCTCTCGCGCGGCGGTGACCACCAGGCGGCCCGGCAGGCGGCCGAGGCAGCGGTCGCCCTGGCTGAGCGCACCGATGCGTTGGTCGATCATGGTGATGCCTGCGATTGCCTGGCCATGGTGCTGGCGGCTGGTGGCGATGCCGCGGGGGCGCGCGCAGCGGCCGAGCGCGCCGGCGCTCTGTATGAGCGCAAAGGCGCTGCGGCACTTGCGGAACGGGCCCACGCTCTCCTTGGTGGCCCTGGCCTGGTGAGTGTTCCGGCTGAGCCTGAACTGCCCGCCGTCGAGGTGCACACCGCAGCGGTCCGCATGAGCGAACTTGTGATGGCGGCACATGATCGCGGGGACTGGGATGAATTCGAGAGGATGATCGCGCCCGACGCCTCTGTCGAGAGCCGGCGAAAGCTGGTCGGTTTCAAGCGAGGTGACTTCTCGCTGCCTGAGGTGACCCATCAGACGCGGCGCGATTTGGAGTCGGGGGCCATGCGGTTGGCGCACGATGTGGTTGCCGTGCGGGGTGACCGTCTGGCGCTCGCACGGGTGCGGGTAGGTACGGCCGACGTCAGCGCTGGGGCGCCGCAGGATGAGTTTCTTCAGGTGTACGGCGTCGATGACGAAGGTCGGGTCACGTTCCACGTGTGGTTCGACCCTGAGGATATGGACGCCGCGGTCGCCGAGCTCGATGCGCAGTACGCCCGGCTCGAGGGCCGGTCGCAACGGGAGTCTCAGTCTGAAAACGCTGCGAGCCAAGCGGCTGAGCATTACTTGGACGCGTACGCGGCGCGCGACTGGACTGCGGTTGCGGAGGTACTGGCCGACGACCTCGTTGTCGACGATCGCCGGCGGGTCGTGAACGCCGGGATCCGGCATGGTCGTGATGCCGAGATCGCCAGCCTGCGCGCCTATGCCGATGCCGGGATAACCGGCATGACGTTCGTCGTCGTCGCCACCCGGCAGGAGCGCCTGATCCTGGTGCGCGCCTCGGGCGCCGGCGGTGACTCCGGGGAGTTCCGCAACGACATGCTGGGCGTCGTCGAAATCAACTCCCGCAACCAGATCGCCGTGATGGTCGTGTTCGACGTCGACGATCTCGGCGCTGCCACCGCCGAACTCGATGCCCGCTATCTCGCCGGCGCGGCGGCTGCGCACGCACACACCTGGGCGGCAGTCGTGCGTGCCTACGCCGCACTCAACCGGCACGAGCTACCCGAAACGACCGGCAACATGGTCAGCATCGACAACCGGCTGATCGCTTCGTACGCCCCCGGAGGTGTCAAGGAGTACACCCTCTTGGCCTGGGATCAGGTGCCGGACATCGGTTTCCGCATTGAAGTGGTCCACCTGCTGACCGATTTCGGCGCTGTCATCACGCACGCGGTGAGGGGCACCTCGCGTGAAGGGTTCGAGGCCGAGTGGCGCGAAATCCACCTCATGACGATCGACGGTGACCGGTTCAGCCGCAGCGAGATGTTCGATGAGGACGCCCTCGACGCCGCGCTGGCGAAGTTCGAGGAACTCGATACGCCGCCCCGGCTCGATACGCCGCCAGGGCTCGACAACCAGGCAGACCAAGTGGACCAACGCTTTTGGGCTCTCTTCCTGGATCGCAGCTGGGACACGATGGCGGCGATGTTGTCCGACGACTTCGTGCTTGACGATCATCGGCAAGGTTTGAATGCCGGGATTCGACGGGGGCGGGACGCTGAAATAGACAATCTGAAAGTCATCGCCGACTTGATGGAGGACGGGTTCCTCACGTCGAGCACCTTCGCGACCCGCGGTTCGTACCTCGCCCTCCGCATTTTTCGGATGTCGAGGCAAGGCGAAGACTCCGCGGTGTACTACTCCGAGATGCTCGGTGTCGTCGAGGTCGACGCAGACGGCAAGTTGGTTGCGCACGTGGTCTTCGACGTCGATCACCTCGACGACGCCTTCGCCGAACTCGATGCTCGCTACCTCGTGGGTGAAGCCGCCGCCTGCGCACCCACCTGGTCAACCATCGTCAGTGCGTATGCGGCGCTCAATCGACACGAGCTGCCCGCGACCACACCGGATGCGGTCAATGTCGACCATCGACCGCTCATCTCGACCGAGGCGGCTGAAATGGCAGCAGCTGTGGGTGCAGTTCTTGACCAAATGCCGAACGTCCACGCCCGCGTAGACGCTGTGCACCGACTGAGCGAGATGGGAGCGGTCGTCACTCAGACCCTCAAAGGGACCTCGGCAGAGGGTTTCTGCGTCGAGTGGCGGATGATCAACGTCTACTTGGTCGAGGGCGAGCTGATCAGCCGTGCCGAACTCTTCGGCGAGTCAGATCTAGACGCTGCGCTCGCGCGGTTCGACGGATTACATTCGCCTGCAACACTGTTGGAGAACACGGCAAGCCACGTTCATCAGACTTTCTTCGAGTGTTTCGCGGACCGTGATTGGGCCACGATGAGCGAAATGTGCGCTGACGCCGTGGTGTCCGACGATCGCCGTACGGTGATCAGCTCAGGGCTGCTTCGCGGCCGCGAAGCCAATATCGGGAACATGCGGGCGATCGCCGAATTCGGAGTGACGCTGTCCGCGTCGAGCGTGGTCGCCACCCGCGGACAGCGGCTCGCACTGATTCTGGACAACTTCGAAAGCAATGCCGAAGAACCCGAGCCGTTCGTCGCGGCCATGCTGACCGTCGCCGAAGTCGATGCCGGCGAGCGGATCACGGCGTTCGTGACCTTCGACCCCGACGACTTCGACGCCGCCTTCCAGGAACTCGACGCCCGGTACCTCGCTGGCGAGGCGGCCGCTTACGCCCGCACCTGGTCGGTGATCGCAAGCGGCCATGCCCGGTATAATCGCCACGAATTGCCTTCTACGACAATGGATCCGGTGTACATCGATCATCGTCCTCTCGTCGGTGCCGAGGGCGCCGATCTGGCGGCGTCGTTGCACGCGGTGTCGGAGCTCGTCCCGGACGTGCGCATCTGCGTCGAGGCGGTGCGTCGACTGAATGACCTCGGCGCGGTCATGACGCAGACCCTGAAAGGGAGCTCGGCAGAGGGCCTCTACGCGGAGTTGTCGACGGTCGCCGTCGTCATGGTCGACGGTGAGCTGATCAGCCGCGTCGAGGTATACGAAGCGGCGGAACTCGACGCGGCGCTCGCGCGCTTCGACGAGCTCACCGACCGCCGAGGGTGAAGTAGATAGCGAAGAATTCGCGAAAGTTCGCGATCTACTTCACGTTCGGCGACTCAGAAGTGGGTGGTGGCGCAGGCCGTCGGCGTGGTGAGGTTCACCCCTGGGTAGGTGACCTGAATGTCCGCGCAGGCAATGAAATTGGCCTCGGTGTTCGGCCTGCCGGTCCGGACGTCGAGCGGCAGCGAGGTGCCGTCGACCGCGAACTCCTCGAACGTGCCGCCGCCGTTGAAGGTGACCGACACGAGGGCGCTGTTCTGCGACTTGAGCTGCCGCGAGTTCACCGGGCCGTTCCACGAGCCACGGTTGATCGGCGGGGCGCCGGTCGGTGCGCTGTACGAGACGTCCTGGTACACATCGCGGTTGGCGCTGCGCAGCGTGATGTTCTCGCGAGCCCACGTATTCGGCGGCAGCGGAACCGGATTGCCCCCGACCACCAGGTTCGTGGCGGTGTTGAACGTGCACGCACCTCCCGAGCACTGCGCGGTCACGTGAATCTGAATCTTGGTGCCGTCGTCGACCGGCACGAAGGCGTCGGCCGAATTGACTGCGGCAGCAGCCGTCACGGGGGACATCAGGGCCGTCGCGGTCAGCACAGCGGCCGCACTTGCTGCAGTAAGCCGGTTCACAGTCAAGAAAGTAATCCGTTCGCTACTCGTCGTAGGTGACTTCGACGGAATCCGTCTTGGGCACCGCTTGGCAACCGAGGATGAGGCCCTCTTCGAGGTCGGACGGCTCCAACACGTCGTTGATCGCCATGTCGACGTCGCCCTTCTTCATCAGCACCGCACACGCTCCGCAGTGTCCCTCGCGGCAGGAGAACGGTGCGTCCAGTCCCTTGTCGAGCAGCACGTCGAGCAGTACGGCATTGCGCGGCCAACGCAGCTCGTGCGTCTCGCCGTCGAGCGTGACGATTGCGGTGGCCGGGCCCTCATCGCTGTCATCTTCGGCGAGCACGACAGCTGCGAACGGGTCGGAGTCCAGTGACTGGAACACCTCGAGATGGACGTTGCTCTTGTCGGCGCCGGATTTGAGCAGCGCTTCCTCGGTGGCGGCCATGAACGGCGCCGGGCCACAGATGAAGGCCTCGCGCGTGACGTAGGGCGCCAGCTGGGTGGCCAGGATGGTCGGGTTGGGCAACCCCTGCACCGACTCCAGCCAATGCACGATGGACAGCCGGTCGGGGTACAGCGAGGTCAGCTCACGCAGCGCCTTGCCGAAGATCACCGAGTTCTCATTGCGGTTGGCGTAGAACAGCGTCACCTTGCCGGTGCCCTCGGACAGCGCGGACTTGAGGATCGACAGCATCGGGGTGATGCCGCTACCGCCGGCCAGCAGCAGGAAGTCGGCGTCCAGGTTCTTGGGGACGAAGGTGCCGGACGGCGCCAGCACGTGCATCCGCATGCCGACATGCGCGTTGTCGCACAGCCAGTTCGACGCGTAGCCGTCGGCGGTGCGCTTGACCGCGACGGTCAGCGCCTCGTCGGCGTACGGCGAGCTGCACAGCGAGTAGCAGCGGGCGACGGATCCGGTGCGGGTGCTCGGGACGCGCAGGGTCAGGAATTGACCGGGGGAGTACTTCAGCCGGTCTGCCGGGATGTCGCTGCCGTTCGGCACCGTGAACACCAACACGCGTGCGTCGGCGGTCTCTGCGACGACGTCGGCCACCACAAGTTCCAGCACGTGGCTGCCCAGCGGCTCGTCCACAACCATCACCCTTCTTTCAAGCCAGCCCACGGTCAGTAACTAGAACAGGTTATAGAAGCCCACTTTTGCGGGTCTACCTGCTGTAGAAGAGCCGTGCTCGACACAAATCGTAACGTGTTCTAATCTTCTGTCTAGATGACCACTCCCCGGGAGGCAATCCGTGACGTCAATTGAACAACGCGACGTGCAGGCCGTGCTGGCCGGTATCGACGACCTGTTGCCGGTGCTGCGCGAGCGCGCACAGCTGACCGAAGACCTGCGCCAGGTGCCGCAGGAGTCTATCGACAGTCTGAACGACATCGGCTTCTTCAAGCTGCTGCAGCCCGCCCAGTGGGACGGCCTCGAAGCCGATCCCACGCAGTTCTACGAGGCGGTCCGCCGCATCGCCAGCGCCTGCGGTTCCACCGGTTGGGTCGCGTCGATCATCGGCGTGCACAACTGGCACCTGGCACTGTTCGATCAGCAGGCCCAGGAAGACGTCTGGGGCGACGACTCCACCGTCCGCATCTCCTCGTCGTACGCGCCGATGGGTGCGGGTGTCGTGACCGAGACCGGTGACGGCTACATCGTCAACGGCGCCTGGAACTGGTCCTCGGGTTCGGAGCACGCCACCTGGGCGTTCCTCGGCGGCCCGGTGATCAAGGACGGCCGCCCGGTCGACTTCGGCAGCTTCCTGATCCCGCGCACCGAGTACACCATCGACGACGTGTGGAACGTGGTCGGCCTGCGTGGCACCGGTAGCAACACGGTCGTCGTCAAAGACGTCTTCGTGCCGCGCCACCGCTTCCTGTCGTACAAGTCGATGAACGACGGCACCGCCGGCGGCTACCAGACCAACACCGCCCCGGTCTACAAGATGCCGTGGGGCACCGTGCACCCCACCACCATCTCGGCGCCGATCGTCGGTATGGCCTACGGCGCCTACGACGCGCACGTCGAGCACCAGGGCAAGCGCGTCCGTGCGGCGTTCGCCGGTGAGAAGTCCAAGGACGACCCGTTCGCCAAGGTCCGCATCGCCGAGGCCGCCAGCGACATCGACGCCGCGTGGCGTCAGCTGATCGGCAACATCGCCGACGAGTACGCCCTGCTGGTCGCCGGCAAGGAGATCCCGTTCGAGCTGCGGGCCCGCGCCCGTCGCGACCAGGTGCGCGCCACCGGCCGCGCCATCGCATCCGTCGACCGGCTCTTCGAGGCGGCCGGCGCCACCGCGCTGGCCAACGGCACTCCGCTGCAGCGCTTCTGGCGTGACGCCCACGCCGGCCGGGTGCACGCCGCCAACGAGCCCGAGCGGGCCTACCTGATCTTCGGCAACAACGAATTCGGTCTGCCGCCCGCAGACACCATGGTCTAAGGGGATATTCGGTCAATGACGGTGATCAAGGCCCTCGGCTACATGCGCATCGAGGCCACCGACATGGCGGCCTGGCGCGAGTTCGGGCTCAAGGTGCTCGGCATGATGGAGGGCGAGGGCACCAACCCTGACGCTCTCTACCTGCGGATGGACGACGTCGCGGCTCGCCTGGTGATCGTGCCGGGCGAGAAGGACCGGCTGCTGGCCTCGGGCTGGGAGGTCGCCGATGCGCCTGCCCTCGAGCAGCTGAAGGAAACCCTGACCGCCAATGGCGTCGCCTTCTCCGAGGGCACCAAGGACGAACTGCTCGACCGCAAGGTCGAGGGCATGATCAGCTTCCAGGATCCCGCCGGCAACACCCTCGAGGTGTTCTACGGCATCCAGTACCTGGGTCGTCGTTTCGTCAGCCCCTACGGCCACAAGTTCGTCACTGCTGAGCAGGGCCTCGGACACGTCGTCCTGACCTGCGATGACGACGCCGCGGCTCAGGCGTTCTACCAGAACGTCCTGGGCTTCCGGCTGCGTGACTCGATGCGGCTGCCGCCGCAGATCGCGGGCCGCCCGGCCGATGGCGACCCGGTGTGGCTGCGCTTCTACGGCTGCAACCCGCGTCACCACGCGCTGGCGTTCATGCCCATGCCCAACCCGACGGGCATCGTGCACCTGATGGTCGAGGTGGAGAACTCCGACGACGTCGGCCTCTGCCTGGACCGTGCCAACCGCAAGAAGGTCAAGATGTCGGCCACCCTCGGCCGGCACATCAACGACAAGATGCTGTCCTTCTACATGAAGACGCCGGGTGGCTTCGACATGGAATTCGGTTGCGAGGGACTCGAAGTCGAGGACGAGAGCTGGATCGCCCGCGAGAGCGTCGGCATCAGCTTGTGGGGCCACGACTTCAGCGTCGGGTTCAAGTAGGCTCGCGCGGCATGAGCGACGAGCGCTTGCGCGAGGAGCATCGAACATGAGCGACACCCAGATCGACCCCCGCACATTCCGAAATGTGCTCGGGCAGTTCTGTACCGGCATCACCGTCATCACCACCGTGCATGACGGTGTGCCGGTCGGTTTCGCCTGCCAGTCGTTCGCGGCGCTGTCGCTGGATCCCCCGCTGGTCCTGTTCTGCCCGACGAAGCACTCGCGGGCCTGGAAAGCGATCGAGGCCAGCGGCAAGTTCTGCGTCAACATGCTGCACGAGAACCAGCAGCACGTGTCGGCGCAGTTCGGTTCCCGGGCCGAGGACAAGTTCGCCGGAATCGGTTGGAGCCCTTCGGAATTGGGTTCCCCGGTGCTCGACGGCACGCTCGCGCACATCGACTGCGAGGTGCACTCCGTGCACGACGGCGGCGACCACTTCGTGGTGTTCGGCGCGGTGCAGTCGATGTCTGAGCCCCCGGCCGTCAAGCCCCGTCCGCTGCTGTTCTACCGCGGCGAGTACACCGGCATCGAGCCGGACAAGAACACCCCGGCGCAATGGCGCGATGATTTGGAAGCGTTCTTGACCACGACAACCGAGGACACCTGGCTATAGTCGCGCCATGAGCGCGCCGATCCGGTCCGGATTGCGGCGGGTTGTCCTGGCCTCCATGGCCGGCACCGTCGTGGAGTGGTACGAGTTCTTCCTGTACGGCACCGCTGCCACGATCGTGTTCAGCAAGGTGTTCTTCGGGCAGAGCGGCAGCGATCTCGACGCGATCTTCGCGGCCTTCGTCACCTACGCGGTGGGCTTCGTCGCGCGCCCGCTCGGCGGTGTGGTGTTCGGTCACTTCGGTGACAAGTTCGGCCGCAAGACGCTGCTGCAGTTCTCGCTGTTGCTGGTCGGTTCGGCCACCTTCCTGATGGGCTGCCTGCCGACCTTCGGGCAGATCGGTTATTGGGCGCCGACCATGTTGGTGGTACTGCGGTTCATTCAGGGCTTCGCGGTCGGCGGCGAATGGGGCGGCGCGGTGCTCCTGGTCGCCGAGCACAGTCCCGCGCAGAGCCGGGGATTCTGGTCCAGCTGGCCGCAGGCCGGGGTGCCGGTGGGCAACATCCTGGCGACCGTCGTGCTGCTGACGCTGACCGGAGCGCTGCCCGAATCGGAGTTCCTGTCCTGGGGCTGGCGGGTGGCGTTCTGGCTGTCGGCGGTGGTGGTGCTGGTCGGCTACTACATCCGGACCAAGGTGACCGATGCGCCGATTTTCGTTGCGGCGCAACAGGAAGCCGAGGCGTTCAAGGCATCGTCATTGAGCGTGGTGGAGGTGCTCCGGTACTACCCGGGCAAGGTGCTGACCGCCATGGGTCTGCGGTTCGCAGAGAACATCATGTACTACCTGGTGGTCACGTTCTCGATCACCTATCTGAAAGTGCATGCGGGCGTGAGCACTTCGTTGATCCTGTGGTACCTGCTGGTGGCCCACGCGGCGCACCTGGTGGCCATCCCGTTGGTGGGAAAGCTCTCCGACCGCATCGGCCGCCGGCCCGTGTACCTGATCGGGACGCTGCTCACCGCGGTCTGGGGCTTCGTCGCGTTCCCGATGATGGACAGCAAGCACTACTTCGTCATCATGAGCGCGATCACCGCGGGCCTTGTGGCGCACGCCTTCATGTATGCGCCGCAGCCCGCGTTGATGTCCGAGATGTTCCCGACCCGGATGCGCTATTCCGGTGTGTCCCTTGGCTATCAGGTGACGGCGATCTTCGCCGGTTCACTCGCGCCGATCATCGCGGTGCGGTTGTTGAAGGACTTCCACTCATCGGTGCCGATCGCGCTGTATCTGGCGGGGGCCTGCGTGGTGACGCTGGTCGCGCTGGCGTTCGCCAAGGAGACCAAGGGGATCGATCTGGCCGACGTCGACCGCGCCGACAGCGAGCGAGCAGTGGTCGGGTGAGCTAGGACCCGTCCTGCATCGCGGCTTCCCACAGCCCGCGCCCGAGTTCCGACAGCCGCAGCGCGAGCTTCTCCACCCGTGCCGGGAAGGGACCGCGCGAGGCGTCCTTGATGGCCTTCAGCACCATCGATTCCGCGCTGAGGATTTCGTAGTCGGCCTTCAGATCCGGGTCCTCGGGGACGGTCTCGACCAACCCGAGCGCCAGCAGGTGGCTGACGTACTGCGGCACCATCAGCGGCAGGGCGACATTGGCGGTGCGGCCGATGAGGCACGCGTTCTCCAGCGTCGCGACACTGCGGTTCCGGGGGTAGATGTTCACCAGCGGTGACGACTCGTTGTCGGACAGCGCGCCGATGATGCGGGCCTCGTCGGCCACCAGCTGGTCGAGCAGTCGGTGATAGAGCTCGGTCTTACCGTCGGAAGTGCTCTGATCAAGGGCGCGGTCGAGCAGGCCGCCGAGCTTGCCGTGCAGTGACTGGGTGGCGGGCTGCTTTTGCTGCTTCTGCGGCGCCGGCGCCGGAGTGCGGTCCGGGGACATCTCGATGGCTTCGACGGTGGTCTTGGTCGCGATCGCAATCTGCTCGCCGCCCCAGGCCGCCAGCTTGAAACCGAACTTCGCGACGCCGAGGGCGCGGTTGGCCAGGCCGAGCGGATCGAATCGCTTCGGGATCGCCAAACCGCCGCGCGGCGTCGAGATCGCGATGGCGATCTCCCCGATGGGCGTGGACAGCTTGATGCCGTGCCGTTCTAGGCCCTCGCGGTTCACCGGTAAGTCGTCAGTAACTTCCGGTTCTGGGTTGTCGGTTTCCTGGGACATTGCGGACCGATGGTACCGGGCTGCCGTCTGATCTCGGTGGTTGTGTGGCAAACGCCTCAGCGGCCGGCAACAGGCACGTCAGTACGCGGCGAGCCAGGGACGCAGGCGGCGCAGCGCTTCTTCGATGTCGGACTTCGGTCCGGCGAACGACAACCGCACGAACGAGCCGCCGTGCTGGGTGTCGAAGTCGACGCCCGGTGCGATCGCCAGACCGGTGTCGGCCAGGAGCTTCTCGCAGAACGCGAGCGAGTCCGTCGAGTACTTCGAGATGTCGGCGTACACGTAGAACGCGCCGTCTGCCGGTGCCAGCTTGTCGAGGCCCACCTCGGCCAGCCCGGCGAGCAGCAGGACCCGATTCTCCGCATAGTGGTGCACCAGGGCGTCGGCTTCGGCGATGGCCTCCGGCGTGAACGCCGCGACGGCGGCGTACTGCGGCAGCGTCGGCGGGCAGATGGAGAAGTTGCCGGTCAGGCAATCGACGGCCCGGCGCAGCGGCTCGGGTACCAGCAGCCAGCCCAGCCGCCAGCCGGTCATGGCGAAGTACTTCGAAAAACTGTTCACCACAATGGCGTTGCGCGAGGTCTCCCAGGCGCAGCTGGTCGCGGGCGCGCCGTCGTAGATGAGGCCGTGGTAGAGCTCGTCGCTGATCAACTGCACGGAGTTGTCGTCGCACCAGGTGGCGATGGCAGCCAGATCCTCGGCCGGCAGCACGGTGCCCGTCGGGTTGTTGGGGCTGGCGATGATCAGCCCCTTCACCGGCGGGTCCAGCTGCTCCAACATGGAAATGGTTGGGTGGAACCGGGTTTCGGGGCCGCAGGGCACCTCGACGACCTCACAGCCCAAGGCCGACAGGATGTTTCGGTAGCAGGGATAGCCCGGGCTGGCCACCGCGACGCGGTCGCCGACGTCGAAGCACGACAGGAACGCCAGCAGAAAGCCGCCGGTGGACCCGGTGGTGATGACGACCGCGTCCGGTTCGACCTCGACGCCGTACCGGTCGAGGTACGACTTGGCGATGGCCTCACGCAGCTCCGGAATACCCAGGGCGACGGTGTATCCGAGGTTGTCGTTGGCCAGCGCTTCAGCGGCGGCGGCCCGGATGGGCGCCGGTGCCTGTGCGGCGGGTTGTCCCGCCGACAGGTTCACCAGGTCGCCGTGGCTGCGCTGGCGCTCGGCCGCGGCCAGCCACACGTCCATGACATAGAACGGTGGGATGCCCGCGCGCAGCGCTACCGGATTGGTCATGCTTCGACGTTAAAGCAGGACGACGTCAGAGCAGAACTTCGGCTTCGAGGCGACGCAGGTGCTCCCGCGACGACCCGAGCAGCTGGGCACTGCCGTGCGCCCGCTTGAAGTAGAACTGGATGTCGCTCTCCCAGGTGATGGCGATGCCGCCATGCATCTGGATCGCTTCGCCGGCAACGGCATTGAACGCCTCGGTGGCCATGTACCGGGCCAGCGACGCATTCGTGGGCGTCGGGTCGGCGATGGCGTCGTTGACGATCGACCGGGCGGCCGACACCTTGACGTACAGGTCCGACATCCGGTGCTTGAGCGCCTGGAAGCTGCCGATCGGGCGGCCGAACTGCACGCGGTCCTTGGAGTAGGCGACGGTCAGGTCCAGGCAGCGGCTCGCGGCAGCCACCTGCTCGACGGCCATCAGGATGGCCGCGGTGTCCGCCAGACCGGGGTCGGCACCGAGGGCAGCGGTGCTGCCGGGCGCCACGGCGGCGAGCCGGCGGGTCGGGTCCATCGCGGTGGCCGGGGTGACGGTGTTGTCGGTCCAGCGGGTCAGCTGGCCGTCCTGCGCGGCGATCACCACGTCGGCGACGTCGCCGTTGATGACGTAACCGGCATCGAAAACGACTGTGCCGATGGAGGTTCCCTCGGCCAGGCCCTCGAGCGGCTCTTCCTCGCCGACGGCGAGCAGAGCCAGTTCCGCCAGCGTGGTGCCGAGCAGTGGCGTCGGGACCAGGTTCTTGGCCAGCTCCTCGAGCACGACTGCGGCGTCGCCCAATTCACCACCGGCGCCGCCCAGCTCCTCGGGCACGACCAGCGCCGCGGCGCCGACCTGCTCGCACAGCAGCTGCCAGAGGTTCTCGTCGTAGCCCTTGTCGGACTCGATGGCGGCCCGGACGGCCTCAGGGCCCGCGTGCTTCTCGACCAGCGCTGCGACGGTGGCGCGCAGCATCTCCCGTTCTTCGCTCACAGTCACAGCCCTTCCAGTACGCGGGTCCGGTGCCACGTCGAGTCGCCCCACGCCGAACGCAGCGCCTGGGTGCGCAGCAGCAAAAGCGACAGGTCGTGTTCCTGGGTGAAACCGATGGCGCCGTGGGTCTGCAGCGACGAGCGAGCGGCCAGCAGCGCGGCCTCGTTCGCGGCGACCTTGGCGGCGCTCACGTCGCGGGCCAGTGTCGGCGAGCCGTCGGCCAGCGCCAGAGCGGCGCCGTAGACCAGCGGACGGGCCAGCTCGACGGCGATGTGCACGTCGGCCAGCTTGTGCTTGATGGCCTGGTAGGAGCCGATCACGGTGCCGAACTGCGTGCGCTGCTTGGCGTACTCGACGGCCAGGTCGAGCATCGCCTGGCCGGCGCCGATCAGCTGTGCGGCGGTGGCCAGTGCACCGAACTCGAAAGCCTTTGCGGTGTCGGCCGATTGGGCCTCGCCGGTGGCGGTCACGTCGAACAGATGGCGGGCCGGGTCGACCGACTGGTGCTCGGCACCGATGGTCGCGTCCTGCACCTGGCCGTCGCCGGCCAGCAGGATCAGGCCGGCGGTGTCGGCGTCGACGGCCCGCGGGGCCAGCGGCGGCAGGGCGACGGTGGCGATGAGCTCGCCGGAGGCCAGCCCCTCGGAACGCTTATCCGATGCCAGCAGCACCGGGGCCACGGCAATGGATTCGGTGACGGGACCGGGCACGGCCCAGTAGCCCAGCCGCTCAAGGGCGACAACCAGATCCACCGGATGCGCGCCGATGCCGTCGAATTCCTCCGGCACGTTCAGTGCGGTGACGCCCAGGTCGGCCAGGGTCGACCAGACCTTGCGGCCGGGGGCGGCGTCGGCCGCCTTCTCGACCCCGCCCCATGCGCGCACCGCGGCGGGGACATCGGCGGCACCCAACGCGGCATCGATGCTCGCAGCGAAATCGCGCTGCGATTCGTCCAATTCAAAGAACACGGTCTGAATCTCTCTTATTTGCGGGGCAGGCCCAGCAGGCGCTCGGCGATGATGTTGCGCTGAATTTCGTTGGTACCGGCGTAGATCGGGCCGCCCAGGGCGAACAGCAATCCCTCGGTCCAGTGGTCGTACAGCTCGGCGTCGGCGCCGCGCAGGTCGAGCGCGGTCTGGTGCAGGGCGACGTCCAGCTCGGACCAGAACACCTTGGTCACCGAGGACTCGGCGCCCAGTTCGCCACCGCTGGCCAGCCGCGTGACGGTGCCGAAGGTGTGCAGACGATAGGCCTGAGCCTTGATCCAGGCGTCAGCGACGCGCTCGGCGTGGGCCGGGTTCTGGTCGACCTTCCATTGCGCGACAAGGCGTTCGGCCGGTGCGACGAAGCGGGCCGGGCTGCGCAGCGACATGCCGCGCTCGTTGCTCGACGTGCTCATGGCGGCGGTCCAGCCGTTGTGCACCTGGCCGATGACGTCCTCGTCGGGGACGAACACGTCGTCGAGGAAGATCTCGCCGAAGCCGGTCTCGCCGCCCAGTTGGGCGATCGGACGGACCGTGATGCCCTCGGCCTTCAGGTCGAACATGAAGTAGGTGAGGCCCTTGTGCCGCTGGGCCTCTGGGTCGGAGCGGAACAGGCCGAAGCCGCGCTCGCCGAACGGGGCGCGTGAGCTCCAGATCTTCTGGCCGTTGAGCTTCCACCCGCCCTCGACCTTGGTCGCGGTCGAGCGCAGGGAGGCCAGGTCGCTGCCGGACTCGGGCTCGGACCAGGCCTGCGCCCAGATCTCTTCGCCGGAGGCCATTTTCGGCAGGATCCGCTGCATCTGCTCCGGCGTGCCGTGCGCGAACAGCGTCGGCGCCAGCATCGCGGTGCCGTTGGCGGAGGCCCGGCCGGGAGCGCCGGACTTGAAGTACTCCTCCTCGTACACCACCCACTGCAGCATGGTGGCGTCGCGGCCGCCGTACTCCTTGGGCCACGCGATGACCGACAGGCCGGCGTCGAACAGCACCTTGTCCCAGACCCGGTGCTGCTCGAAGCCTTCACGGATGTCGTAGGACTTGGTGGGGAACTTGTCCCTGTTGGACGCCAAGAAGTCGCGGACCTCGGCCCGGAATTCCTCGGTTTCGTCGTCGAATGTCAGATCCATTTACCGACTCGTCTCTCCGTTTGTCTTTCCTGTCGCTTCGCTCGCCCTGACCGCGGAGTCTTGAAATTAGCCAAATGTTCTTTGGTGTAGGTCTCCGGTGGGGTCTGCCGACCAGGCTGCTGGGTGCCGTCGGACCCACTCATCGGAACTCCCTCTAACAAAGCAAGTGCTTGGTAGGTTAGCCTACAAGGGTGATAGAGGTCCAGACGTTCCGGGCTGAGGTCCGGCAATGGCTTGCCGACAACCTCGTCGGTGAATTCGCAGCTCTGAAAGGCCTTGGTGGCCCCGGTCGGGAGCACGAGGCTTACGAAGAGCGACGCGCGTGGAACCAGCACCTGGCCGCGGCGGGCCTGACCTGCCTGGGCTGGCCGGAGGAGCATGGTGGCCGCGGCTTGTCGGTCGCGCACCGCGTCGCCTTCTATGAGGAGTACGCCAAGGCGGACGCCCCGGACAAGGTCAACCACCTCGGTGAGGAACTGCTCGGCCCGACGCTCATCGCGTACGGCACCGAGGAGCAGAAGAAGCGCTTCCTGCCGAACATCCTCAACGTCACCGAACTGTGGGCCCAGGGCTATTCGGAGCCCGGCGCCGGCAGCGACCTGGCGAACGTCTCGACCTCGGCCGAACTCGTCGGCGACGAATGGGTCATCAACGGCCAGAAGGTGTGGACCTCGCTGGCGCACTGGGCGCAGTGGTGCTTCGTCGTGGCGCGCAGCGAAAAGGGCTCAAAGCGTCACCACGGCCTGTCCTACCTGTTGGTGCCGCTGGACCAGCCGGGCGTCGAGATCCGTCCGATCGTTCAGCTGACCGGCGACTCCGAGTTCAACGAAGTGTTCTTCGACGACGCCCGTTGCGACGCGTCGCTGGTCGTCGGTGAGCCCGGTCAGGGCTGGGGCGTGGCGATGGCGACGCTGACCTTCGAGCGCGGTGTTTCAACGCTCGGCCAGCAGATCCGCTACAAGCGTGAACTCGAAGGCCTGATCGGCGTCGCCAAGACGTCCGGCGTCATCGACGACCCGCTGATCCGGCACAAGCTGACCGAGTCGTGGACCGGCCTGCAGGCCATGCGGTCGTACGCGATGGCCACCATGGACGTCGAGCAGCCCGGTCAGGACAACGTGTCAAAGCTGTTGTGGGCCAACTGGCATCGCGAGCTCGGCGAGATCGCCATGGACGTGCAGGGCATGGCCGGGCTGACGCTGCCCGGCGGCGAGTTCGACGAGTGGCAGCGCCTGTACCTGTTCTCGCGTTCGGACACCATCTACGGCGGGTCCAACGAAATCCAGCGCAACATCATCGCCGAGCGCGTGCTCGGCCTACCCCGAGAGGCCAAGGGCTGATGGATCTGTCAATCGCTCCCACCGAGGTTGAGGGCCACGGCCTGCTGAAGGGCAAGGTTGTTCTGGTGACTGCCGCCGCCGGTACAGGCATCGGTTCGTCGACCGCGCGTCGTGCGCTTCTCGAAGGTGCCGATGTTGTGGTGTCGGACTACCACGAGCGGCGTCTGAATGAGACCCGTGATCAGCTGGCGGAGCTTGGCCTGGGCCGGGTTGAGGCTGTGGTGTGTGATGTCACCTCGACCGAGGCCGTTGACGCGCTGATTGCGTCGGCCGTCGAAAAGATGGGCCGCCTGGACGTATTGGTGAACAACGCCGGCCTCGGTGGCGAGACTCCGCTGGTCGACATGACCGACGACGAGTGGGACCGCGTCCTGAACGTCACGCTGAACTCGGTGATGCGCGCGACCCGGGCGGCGCTGCGGTACTTCCGCGGTGCCCCGCACGGTGGTGTGATCGTCAACAACGCCAGTGTCCTGGGCTGGCGCGCCCAGCACTCGCAGTCGCACTACGCCGCCGCCAAGGCCGGGGTGATGGCCCTGACCCGTTGCAGCGCAATCGAAGCCGTCGAGTACGGGGTGCGGATCAACGCGGTGTCCCCGAGCATCGCGCGGCACAAGTTCCTGGAGAAGTCGGCCGATGCCGCGCTGCTGGACCGGCTGTCCTCCGACGAGGCATTCGGCCGTGCCGCCGAGCCGTGGGAAATCGCCACCACCATCGCGTATTTGGCCAGTGACTACTCCAGTTACCTGACCGGTGAGATCATTTCGGTGTCGAGCCAGCGGGCGTAGTTTTCATCCGGCCGCGAGGTTCGGATATATGCACTTGCCCGCCCAATTGCGACAATGTTGCCGCAATTGGGCGGGCATTTTCATGTGCGGCTGGCTCGCGATCTCGCGAGCCTGACCTGGTGGCGGACCCTCTCGATCAGATGATCGCCTGCTCCTGCAAGCCCGCGATCCGCGCCGCGTCGTAGCCCAGTTCGCCGAGTATCTCCGCGTTGTGCTCGCCGATCACTGGCGGCGCGAGGCGGATCGTCGCTGGCGTGGCACCCATACCCGCCAGCGGGCTGCCGATCAGGTCGACCGATCCGGCGGCGGCCCATGCATGCGGCGTCGTCGCGCGCAGGCCCCGGTGCTGGACCTGCGGATCATCCCAGACCTCCGCCAGATCGTTATAGCGCGCGGCCGGGATGCCCACGCTGTCGAACTTCGCCTGGAGCTCCTCCGTCGTGAACTGCCGGCTCCACACGTTGATGATGTCGATCAACTCCGCGCGATTGATCTTGGCCCGCTTGGCGTTGGTGTCGAAGCGCGGGTCGGCGTAGAGCTCGGGCTGGCCCATCAACTCCGACATGCGCCGCCAGTGGGCGTCGCTGCCGGCCGTAATGTACGTCATGCCGTCGCGCGCATGGATGAGGTCGGCGGGTCCGCCGCCGTTGCCGCCATTGCCCAGACGCTCCGCCTGGACGCCGCTGATGAGGTAGTCCTGCATGATGTGGCAGATCATCGCTACGGAACTGTCGAGCAGCGCCATGTCGATGTGCTGGCCCTCGCCGGTGTTGTTGCGATGGTTCAGCGCGGCGAGGATCGCGATGGCGCTGTTGTGGCCGGTCACGAAATCGACCAGGCTGGGACCGGCTTTCACTGGTCCCGCGCCGGGCTGGCCTTCGGGGATGCCGGTCACGGCCATCATGCCGCCGCTCGCCTGGAACAACCCGTCGTAGCCCGCGCGCGCCGCCATCGGCCCGGTCTGGCCAAAGCCGGTGATCGAGCAGTAGATGAGGCGGGGATTGATCGCCTTCAGGCTCTCGTAGTCCAGCCCGAACCGCTTGAGGTCGCCGACCTTGTAATTCTCGATCAGGATGTCCGCGGTCTTGACCAGGGCACGCAGGATGTCCTGCCCCTCCGGCTTGGAATGGTTGACCGTGATCGACCGCTTGTTGCGGTTCGACGCGGTGAAGAAGCCGGACTGGCGAAGGTCCTTGCCATCCTTGCCCTCGACCGAGGCAAGACCGTAGCCGCGCCCTTCGTCACCGCTGCCCGGCCGCTCCACCTTGATGACGTCAGCGCCGAGGTCGCCCAGTATCTGCGCGCTGATCGGGCCGGCGAAGACGCGGGTCATGTCGATGACCCGGATACCCTCCAGGGCAGGCTGTGTCGTGCTCATGATCTCCTGCTACTCATCCATTTCAAGTCGTGCTGCGCGCAAGCATAGGGCTCGAATCGAAGCGCCCGACGCTTTACGCACCCCATCTATCGGTCGCGGTCGAGAACCGCGCGTGTGACCTCGCCCGCTCTCAGGGCCGCGATCGCCTCAACGTGCGCGACCCCTGTGAGCACTCGATCTCTGTGTACGTAGTGGCCAAGTCAACACCGGCCCGACCTACCCTAGCAAGCGCTTGGTTTCCAGGCTGTTGTGATGGCGTCTGAATCGCCCAGTCAACCCGCGAGCAGGCGCGACGAGCTTCTCGTGCTCGCCGCGGCGATGTTCGCTGAGCGTGGGCTGAAGGCAACCACTGTCCGGGACATCGCGTCGACCATCGCATTCCTGGCCAGCGACTACTCCAGCTACCTGACCGGCGAGATCATCTCGGTGTCCAGCCAGCGCGCGTAGTTTTCTTTCGCGAACAGACACAAAACTGTCGGTTTCGACGCGAATTCGACAGTTTTACGTCTGCTCGCGGCTGGTGCGTGCGCGCAAATGCCGTTCGTACGCTTCACTTTTTGTGATCCAGTGCTGACCGCCGAAGTACATCGCCAGGTAGCTCGCGGGGAATAGCCCGAGCGTCAGGATCGAGACGAGCGCGAACTGCACGTACTGGCGAGCCGCGAATGAGTGGTCAAGCAATCGGTCGACATATCCGAAGCGTGCGCCGACCGACAGCATGAACGCGATGTATAGACCCAGTATCAAGTAGGGGTAGCGCTGGTTGGCGAAGTCGTATGCCGGGTACCCGAAAAGTACCGCTCCGATAACGAAGAGCCACCACGTCTTAGGCGTGCTGAGGCCCCACCCGTACGCCTCAGGGCCGTCGCTGAACAATCGACGTGTTTTCCCGCGAATGCGGAGAAATGGTGTCCGGGCGTATGCGACGAAAACGGAAGCTCCAGCCATTCCCACACCCGCGTTGAGTGCCGGCATCCGCCCTTGGGGTAACACCGCGAAGGCAGTGGCTGTGGCCATGATCACCGCGCCGACCCAGTACATCTTGCGCGCGTAATCAGCTTCTTCGTTGAAGCCGGCGATGGCCATCACCGCGAGCCCCAATAGAGCTACAACAAGTCCCGTGTCGACCTGGTTCACCCGAATACCTTCTTATAGACCGCCTCGGCGGTGGACTCGCCGATGAATGAGCCGACGGTGCCGCCGACGAACGCGAGTACCAAGACTCCAACCGGGCCCGCCGGAGCACCACGATCTTCCTTCACGACCGCCAGCCTAAGTGCGGGCACTCGTCGCAAGTCTGCACAGTTTCTTCACAATCGCTGCCGGTAAGCCCCACAAACCGCGCTTACAGTCGTAAAGCGTGAAGCGAATCCTGGTGGTCGACGACGAGCCGACCATCCTGTCCTCGGTCGCGACCCGGCTGCGGGCCGAATCGTTCCAGGTGGAGACGGCCGTCGACGGGCCTTCGGCGGTGGCCGCGGCAGCAGCGACGCAGCCTGACCTGGTGGTGCTGGATGTCATGCTGCCCGGCTTCGACGGGCTGGAGGTGTGCCGGCGCATCCAGGCGGAGCGTCCGGTGCCGGTGCTCATGTTGACCGCGCGCACCGACGAGACCGACATGCTGATCGGTCTGGGGATCGGGGCCGACGACTACCTGACCAAACCGTTCAGCATGCGCGAGCTGGTTGCGCGGGTGCGGGTGTTGCTGCGTCGCGTGGACCGGGCGACCGGAGACCAGCCGCTGTCGATGGGGGAGTACCGCATCGACCTCGCCGAGCGTCGCGTGCATCAGGGTGACAACGAAATCCATCTCACCCGAACCGAATTCGATCTGCTGGCCTTCCTCGCCGGACGTCCCCGGGCCGCGGTGGCCCGGGAGACGCTGCTGGAACACGTCTGGGGCTGGGGGTCGGGGGCCGAGACACGCACGGTCGACAGCCACGTCAAGGCGTTGCGCCGCAAGCTCGGTGCGGAACTGATCCGGACCGTGCACGGGGTTGGCTATGCCCTCGAGGTGCCGCGGTGAGCGCCCTCGGCGATCTGTGGGACCGGCTGCCCAGACCGCTGGACCCGTTCGCGTCCTTCAAAATCAAGATGGGACTGCTGGTGGGTGGGGCAATCCTGTTGGCTTCGTTCACCTTCTGGATCGGCGCGAGTTGGCAGTTCCGGTACGCGCTGCTGTCCGCACTGCTGACCTCACTACTGTTCACCCAGTTTCTGGCGCACGGCATGACCTCTCCGCTGCGGCAGATGACCGCCGCCGCCCGCGCAATGGCCAAGGGCGACTACAGTATTCGGGTCCGAGCCACCTCGCGTGATGAAATCGGCCAGCTGGCAACGGCATTCAATCAGATGGCAGCTGATCTCGGCGCCGCCGACGAGTACCGGCGCGGGCTGATCGGCAACGTGTCGCACGAACTGCGCACGCCCATCACCGCATTGCAGGCGGTGCTGGAGAACGTGGTGGACGGGGTGGTCGAGCCCGACGCGCAGACCATGCGGTTGGCGCTGTCGCAGACCGAGCGCCTCGGCGAACTGGTGACCGATCTGCTGGACCTGTCCCGGCTCGAAGGCGGGGCAATTCCATTACAGATCAGTCGGTTTGATGTGGATGCGTTCCTGTGCGCCGCCGTCGAGCACGTCTCGGTATCGGCGGGTGACGTGCCGGTGGTGGTCGAGGTGTCGCCGCCCGGGCTGACGGCTCTGGCCGATCCGGCACGGTTACGGCAGGTGGTGGTCAACCTGGTGGACAACGCGATTCGGCACAGCCCGGCCGGCGGAAGTGTGACAGTGCGCGCGACCCGCGAGGCATCAGGCTTGCGGCTCGAGGTGGCCGATCAAGGCCCGGGTATCGCGTCGGCGGAGCGCGAGCGGGTGTTCGAACGGTTCACCCGCGGTGCCACCTCTGACGGCGGCACTGGTCTGGGCCTGGCGATCGCCCGCTGGGCAGTCGAATTGCACGGCGGCGCCATCGATGTGGTGGAGACGAAGGTGGGATGCCGCTTCAGGGTGAGCATTCCGGAATCAGAGGAGCAGTCGGCATGACGACGTTGATGGGTTACCCAGGGCAGCCGATGGTTCCGCCGCTGATCGGGCCGGCGCTGCCACGCCGCGGTGAGCCCGGCTGGACGATGTTGCCGCGGCGGGTCTGGCCGATCAGCCCGTTGGCGGCAGCGCCACGTCGGGTCGTCCTGCTTGCCGTGCTGGCCGGGCTGCTCGGCACCGCGTTGTGGCGGCCGTCGTCGCTGAGCATCGGCTACCTCGTCGTCGGCGTGATGGTCTTCGCCGTCGTGTACGGCACCGCCGGGCGTCGCCCGACGCGCACCGAGTGGGTCGGCGTGGCGCTGACCCTGGCGCTGCTTGCGGTGCCCGCGCTACTGGCCGCTGACTGGCTGGGCGTGCTGTGCATCATGGCGGCCTGGATCGTCGGATGGTGCACGTTGTTCGGTGGGCGCACCTGGACCGCCGTCGTGACCGGGCCGTTCCTGGCGTGGGCGCTGCCGGCTCGCGTACTCGGTTGGGCGCGCCGCGGAGTGTCGGGCCGGGTAGGTATCGCCAACCCGGTTCGCGTTGCCGCCGTCATCGGACTCACCGTGCTGCTGACGTTGGTGTTCGGTGCGCTGTTCGCCTCGGCGGACGCCGCATTCGCGCATCTGGTGGGCAAGCTGGTGCCGCGCTTCGACGGTGTCGACGTGGTCGCCCGCATCGTTGTCTTCGGCATGGTGGCGGCGTTCGTGCTCGGCGGCGCCTACCTGACCCGGTTCGCGCCGCGGCTGGATGTCCTCGCACCCAAGCCGATGAAGCCGGTGCCGCGCTGGGAGTGGGCCGTGCCGCTCGGGGTGCTCGACGCGCTGTTCATCGCGTTCGTGGCGGTGCAGGCCGCGGTGCTGTTCGGCGGTCATACCCACGTGCTGGAAACCGAGGGGCTGACGTACGCCGAGTACGCGCGGCAGGGCTTCTGGCAGTTGTTGTGGGTGTCGGCGCTGACCCTGTTGGTGCTGAGCGTGGTGATCCGGGTGGCGGGGCGAGTGACCGCCGGTGACCGCCGCGTGCTTCGGATTCTGGCCGGAATCCTCTGTGCCACTTCGGTTGTCGTGGTGATGTCGGCGATCCACCGGATGTGGCTGTATCAGCAGGCCTACGGATTCAGCACCGACCGGTTGATGGTGATCACCATCGAACTCTGGTTGGGTGCGGTGTTCCTACTGGTCGCCGTGGCGGGGGTGCGAATGTCTGGACGCTGGTTGCCGCACGCCGTGCTGGCGGCCGGGGTGGTGGCGCTGTTGGGGCTGGCGGCACTCAATCCCGAGCGCCTCGTCGCTGATCGCAACATCGACCGCTTCGAGCAGACCGGCCAACTCGATGCCGAGTACCTGTCCCGGCTGTCGTCGGACATCGATCCTGCGCTGCACCGATTGCCCGAGCGTTTCCGCGCCTGCGTGCGAGCAGACCGCGCGCACGACGACCCGTGGTACCTGTTCAACCTCTCCCGATCGAACGCGGACAGGCCGGTCGGCACCGACCTGCCCGACTACTGCGACCAGTACTGGTCATACCGCGACTAGCGGCGCGAATGTCGGCCGTGCTCTTGTTGTTTCGCGATGAAGCGCCGCCCGCCGTAGTACATCGCCAGGTAGCCGGCGGGGAAGAGTCCGACCGTCAGGATCGAGAGAAACGCGAACTGTAGGTATTGGCCAGCGGCTACTGGGTTGTTCAGAAGTCGGTCGAGGTAGCCGAAGCGTGCGCCGGCGAGTGGCGTGATCGCGACATAGGCGACCAATTCCCAAGCGTGGTCGCGGTTATTTGCGAAGGCATATACCGGGTACGAGAAGACGATTGCCGCCAATACAAACACCCACCACATCTTCGGCGTGCTGGCGTGCGAGCCGTAGGGCTGACGTTCCTCGCTGTAGAACGTCCAGGTTCTGCCGCCGAATGTAATGAAGCGCGTGTGGATGTACGCGATGAACCAGATGCAGCCCGCTGAGAACGCGATCCCACCGAGGGTTTCGGTCCAGCCCCGCGGTAGGCCGATGGCAATAGCGGCCGCAGTAGTGATCGCCGCGCCGGTCCAGAAGGTCGGACGTGCGTAATCCTTGTCGTCTCGGAAGGCGGCGAAGGCCATGACGACAAGCCCGACAACAGCCACCCCGAAAGCCACGTCCCCCACCTCGTCAGCCTATGGCCCCGCCACCTCGCCGAACGTGAGGAAGTTGGCGAGATTTCGGCGATTTTTGGCCATCAAGTTCACGTTGGGCGGGTGATACATAATCTGACCCACGCAGTGGTGACACTCACTAGCCACCACAATCGACCTAACAAGCGCTTGGTTGCTATGCTGTTGGGATGGCGTCTTCACCGCCCAGTCAGCCCGCGAGCAGGCGCGACGAGCTTCTCGTGCTCGCCGCGGCGATGTTCGCTGAGCGTGGGCTGAAGGCAACCACTGTCCGGGACATCGCGGACTCGGCCGGCATCCTGTCGGGCAGTCTCTACCATCACTTCAAATCGAAGGAACAGATGGTCGAAGAGGTCATGCGGGACTTCCTTGATTGGCTGTTCACCCGGTATGAGCAGATCATCGCCACCGAGCCTGATCCGCTGGCGCGCTTCAAAGGCCTTTTCATGGCGTCCTTCGACGCGATCGAGCACCGGCACGCGCAGGTCGTCATCTACCAGGACGAGGCCAAGCGGCTGGGCATCCTGCCGCAGTTCGGTTTCGTCGACGAGCGCAATCGCCAGCAGCGCAAGATGTGGGTCGACGTCCTGAAGCAGGGGATGGCGGAAGGCGTTTTCCGGTCCGACCTGAACGTCGACCTGGTGTACCGGTTCATCCGTGACACCACGTGGGTCTCGGTGCGCTGGTACCAGCCTGGCGGCAAGTTGACCGCCGAGGACGTGGGTCGGCACTACCTGAACATTGTGCTCGGCGGTGTTGCGGTAACGCCGTAACACCTTGCCGCCAAATGAGTTTCACCCAAAGAAGGAGATGAGAAATGGCCGCATCTGAGGCGTACGTCATCGACGCTGTGCGCACCGCCGTCGGCAAGAAGGGTGGTGGCCTCTCCGGTTACCACCCGATCGACCTCGGCGTGGAGGCCTACCGCGGCATCTTCGCCCGCAATGACATCGACCCCGCTGCGTTCGACGACGTCATCGTCGGTTGCGTCGATGCCATCGGTGGGCAGGCCGGAAACATCGGCCGGCTGACCTGGCTGGCCGCCGGCTACGACGAGGGCGTCCCCGGCACCACCGTCGACCGGCAGTGCGGTTCCTCGCAGCAGGCCATTTCCTTTGGCGCGCAGGCCATCATGTCCGGCACCGCCGACCTGATCCTGGCCGCCGGCATCCAGAACATGAGCCAGATTCCGATCAGCTCGGCCATGATCGTCGGCGAGCAGTTCGGCTTCACCTCGCCGACCAACGAGTCGAAGCGCTGGGTGGAACGCTATGGCGACCAGGAGGTTTCGCAGTTCCGCGGCGCCGAGATGATCGCTGAGCAGTGGGACATCTCCCGCGAGGACATGGAGCTGTTCGCGTTCAACAGCCACCAGCGGGCATTTGCCGCGATCCGCGAGGGCCGCTTCGACAATGAGATCATCCCGATCGACGGCTTCAAGGTCGACGAGGGTCCGCGCGAGAGCACCCTGGAGAAGCTGGCCTCGCTCAAGGTGCTGGTCGAGGGCGGCCGGCTGACCGCCGCGCTGGCCAGCCAGATTTCCGATGGCGCGTCGGCCACGCTGCTGGCCTCGGAGGCGGCGGTCAAGGCTCACGGCCTCAAGCCGCGGGCCCGGATTCACCACATCAGCTGCCGCGGCGACGACCCGGTGAAGATGCTGACCGGCCCCATCCCCGCGACCAAGTACGCGCTGGAGAAGACCGGCCTCACCATGGACGACATCGACGTCGTCGAGATCAACGAGGCCTTCGCGTCCGTCGTGCTGGCGTGGGCCAAGGAGCTCAATGTCGACCTGGCGAAGGTGAACCCCAACGGCGGCGGCATTGCCCTGGGCCACCCGCTCGGCGCCACGGGTGCCAAGCTGTTCGCCACCATGCTCAACGAGCTGGAGCGCACCGGCGGTCGCTACGGCCTGCAGACGATGTGCGAGGGCGGCGGCACCGCCAACGTCACCATCATCGAGCGCCTCTGATACCTGTGCTCGCAGGCACAAACTGCCCCTTTCCTTATGGAGAGGGGCAGTTTTGCGTCTGGCCAGATTGTTTACGCGCTCAGTTGAGCGGGCATTCGGGAAGGATGTTCAAACCCGTCGTCCTCATGGCCGTGGCAGCCGTCGTCCTCGGTGCAAGTGCCTGTTCGCAAGAGTCGCCGCCGCCGTCGAAGCCCACGTCCAGCACGAGCACGACGGTGACCTCAACGGAGATCATCCCGGGAGTTCCGGTCGGTCCGTCGACGCCGCCGACGACACCGTCGACGCGCGCCAGCACGGCCACCGCCACCGTCACAGTCACCGCGCCGCCGCCGGTGATTCCCGCCCCGCCCGGGATGGGAGATGTCGGTCCCCGACGGTGACGACCTACGCGGGTCGGTGACCAAGCAGCGCGCCGATGGCCTGCTCGGCCTTGCCGACCTCCAGTGGCTCGCCGGTGATGATGTCGGCGTAGACGAACGACTCCACGATGCGCACGACGAGGAACGCGAGGTCGCGAGACGGGAGTGGCGGGTCGAGCTGACCGGTCGCGATCTCGTCGTTGAGCAGTTCTTCGATCGCCGCGACCAACCTGCCTTGGAAGGTCCCGGCGCGGGTGGCCAGAATCCGCAGCGCACGTTCGGGTTCGCGCCGCAGAAAGGCCTGGAAGAACCCGGACTCGTCGATCACGGTGGCGTAGTGGCCGACGGCCCGCGCGATGTGTGCGGCGCCGTGCCCGGGTGCCGCGTCGATGGAGGCCCGCAGGGTGGGTTCGGCCAGCGACCAAAGGATTTCGGCGAGCAGTTCGTCGCGGCCGCCGACCCAGCGGAACAGGGTGGCCCGATTGATGCCGAGTTCGGTTGCCAGTTCCTGCATTTCAATGCGACGACCCTCGAGGAACCAGCGGCGCGCGATGCGGAACGCCTCGATCGGGTCGGGGCGTCGGTCGGTCGACGCGAGCATGCGTCCCAGCGGTGTCTCGGTGATACCGCACCTCCTGTGTCGTCGCGGGCACCTCGCATCATGGTAGCCGTTGATGTTCGAGTGAGATATATCTCCATCCGTCTCGTAGATGCAACAAATCTGAATATGATGCACCAGTGACCCAGAGTGACGCAGCTTCGATCCTTGATCTCTTCCGTCTCGACGGCCGTGTCGCGGTCGTCACCGGTGCCTCGAGTGGCCTCGGCGTCGGATTCGCGCAGGCACTGGCCCAGGCGGGCGCGGACGTCGTGCTCGGTGCGCGACGCGAAGACCGTCTCGACGAGACGAAGGCGCTGGTGGAAGCCGCAGGTCGCAACGCTGTCGCGGTGCGCACCGACGTCACCGACCCCGACGACTGCAAGGCATTGGTCCAGGCCGCCGTCGATTCCTTCGGGCGCGTCGACATTCTGGTGAACAATGCGGGAGTGGGCACTGCCGTCCCGGCGACGCGCGAAACGCCCGAGCAGTTCCGGTCGGTCATCGATCTGAACCTGAACGGGTGCTACTGGATGGCGCAAGCATGCGCCGCGCACATGCGGCCGGGCAGCTCGATCATCAACGTCAGCAGCATCCTCGGCCTGACGACCGCGGGACTCCCGCAAGCCGCCTACGCATCGTCGAAGGCCGGGCTGATCGGCCTGACCCGCGACCTGGCCCAGCAGTGGACGGGCCGCAAGGGTATCCGCGTCAACGCCCTGGCGCCGGGCTTCTTCGCCTCGGAGATGACCGAGCAGTACGAGGACGACTACTTCGAGACGACCATCCTGCCCCGGACGTTGGCCGGACGGCTCGGGCGCACAGAGGAACTCAGCGCCGCACTGATCTTCCTGGCCAGCGATGCCAGCAGCTACGTCACCGGAATCACCCTGCCCGTCGAGGGTGGACTGCTCACCAGCTGAGCCCAAAACCCATCAAGGAGAAGAACACTCGTGAAGCAGCTCAGCGGCCTCGACGCCACGTTCCTGTACCTGGAGACGCCGACGACGTTCGGTCACGTCAACGGGCTGATGATCTTCGAGCGGCCCAACGAGGAGTTCGACCCCTACGCCGCGGTGCACGCGAAGTTCGCGTCGTTGGTCGGCGAGCTCGCGCCGCTGCGGCGGCGGCTCGTGGAGGTGCCGCTCGGGCTGGACCATCCGTACTGGATCGACGACCCGAACTTCGACCTGGACTTCCACGTCCGCGAAATCCATTTGGCGCGACCGGGAATGGTCGACCAGTTGGCCGACCAGGTGTCCCGCATCGTCGGGCGACCGATGGACCGCAGTAGGCCACTGTGGGAGGTGTACGTCATCGACGGGCTCGACACCGGGAACTGGGCGATGCTGACGAAGTACCACCACGCCACCATCGACGGCGCCGCCGGGCAGATCATGCTCAACGCCCTCACCGATACGGTGCCCGACGCAGCCCCGCCGGGACCGGGCCCCGATTGGGAAGCCGAGGCAGTGCCCGGCAGCATCGAACTCTTGCGGAAGGCCGTCATCAACCTTGCCGGGCATCCCGCCAAGGCGCTGCGGTTCCAGACGCGATTGGTCGGTCAGCTCGCCGACGCGGCCGGCATCGACAGTGTCGGCAGCGCTGCGAGCAAGGCCGGCTCGGCCATCAAATCCCTTGCCCGCCTTGGCAAGGAAGATGGGCCGAAGATCCCGCTGCCGACCTCCTCCGCGCCTCCCACACCGTGGAACAAGACCATCACCGGACACCGGCGCTTCGCCATGCGCACGGCGTCGCTCGACAACGTCAAGCGGCTCAAGACCGCTACCGGTGGCACGGTCAACGACATCGTGATGGCGATCTGTGCAGGTGCTCTGCGTCAGTACCTCCTGGCCCACGATGCATTGCCGGACGGACCCTTGCGTGCCATGGTGCCGGTGTCCATCCGCACCGGTGACGAAGAGGATCCGTGGACCAACCGGGTCTCGGCGATCTTCCCCGAACTGCCGACCGACTGCGAGGACCCGCTCGATCGCGTGGCCCGCTGCCGCGAGGCGATGCTCGATGCGAAACGGCTACTGGATCTGGTGCCCGCCAGCCAGCTCGGCGACATGGCGCAGGTCTCGGCCCCGGTGCTGTCGACGTCGGCGATGCGGCTGGCGTCCCGCTTCGGGCTGGCCCACCGGATTGCCGCTACGCCGTTCAACCTGGTGATCTCGAACGTGCCCGGCCCGCGTAAGCCGCTGTACTTCGCGGGGGCGCAGCTGGTCAATCAGTTCCCGGTGTCGATCGTCACCGAAGGGCAGGGGCTCAACATCACCGTGGTGAGCTACCTGGACCGCCTGGACTTCGGCTTCATCGTCGACCGCGAGCTGGTCCCTGACGTGTGGGACCTGGCGGACATGCACATCGACGAGATCGGCCGGCTGATGGAGGCCAGCGGTGCGCAGTGGGCGCAGGAACCGCAGCCCGCGGCACCGCGCCGCGGACCGGTCCGGGCGGTTCAGCCCGGCGACGCCTACTGACGGGCTTTACTGTTCAGGGCATGAGTGATTCGGGCGGCGAGAGTCTCCTGACAGTCGTCGTCGCCCTCGGTGCCAATGCTCTGATCGCGGTGTCGAAAACCGCCGCGGCCGTCGTCACCGGGAGCGCCTCGATGCTCGCCGAGTCCGCGCATTCCTGGGCCGACACCGGCAACGAGGTGTTCCTGCTGATCGGCACTCGCAAGTCGGACAAGCCGGCCGACGCCGAGCATCGACTGGGCTACGGCAGAGCCGGATACATCTGGTCGATGTTCGCGGCCTTCGGATTGTTCACCGTGGGCGCGGTCGTATCGATCTGGCACGGCATCCAGTCGCTGCACGGCGAGGCCGAGGCGACGTCCTACGGGTGGGCCTATGCGGTGCTCGCGGTCTCCTTCGTGCTGGAGGGATCCTCGTTCCTGCAGGCGTTGTGGCAGACCAAATCTGGCGCGCTGGAGCGGCGAATCCATCCGCTGCGCTATATCCGCGTCACGTCGAACCCCATGCTGCGCGCGGTGTTCGCCGAGGACCTCTCGGCCCTCATCGGCCTCGTCATCGCGACGTGCGGCATCCTGGCGCATCAGCTCACCGGCAATGCGGTCTGGGACGCCATCGGCTCAATCCTGGTCGGTGTACTGCTCGGCGCCGTCGCGCTGTTTCTCATCGGGCGCAACATGGATTTCCTGACGGGGGAGAGTGTCACCCCGCTCGCCCGCAACAATGCACTGCGCGCCCTGCTGGACCATGAGGACATCGAGCGGGTCAGCTATCTGCACATGGAATGGGTTGGCGCGGATCGGATTTATCTCGTCGCGGCCGTCGACCTCGTCGGCGACGCGGCCGAATCGAACGTGGCCGCCCAGCTCAACCTCGTCGCCGACGCGTTGGCGGCTCGCCCCGAGATCGTGCGGGCCGTGCTGACGTTGACCCGCCCGGGTGACACGACGGATCTGCGCCCCGTCGAGTTGCCCGATTGGTATCGCTAGTCGGGGTTGATCGTTGCGCGGTGCGTGGTCGCGACCAGCGCGCGCGCCAGCACCGAGCCGGGTTCGGCGGCACTGGTGACCAGCGCGACCGTCGCCGTCACCTGCGGATCGTCCAACGGCACCGTCCGCACTCCGTCCGGCGTTCGCAGCGTGTGCAGCCAGGTCTGCGGGATGATGCTCGCCCACCGGCCGCCACTGACGTGGGCCAGCAGGGACACCACCGAATCGGCCTCGAGTCGCGGCGTCGCGGTCAAGCCGTGGGCGGACAGCGCGTCGTCGAGCAGCTGCCGGCCCCGCATCCCGGTGTTCAACAAGCACAGCGGCAGTTCGAGGGCGTCGGCCCAGGTGACCGGATCAGCTTGGCCGGCAAGCAGTTCGGCGCCGGCGATGAGGACCTGCCGTTCCTCGTACAGGGGCGTCACCGTCAGGCCCGCGGTGTCGACGCCGTCTGGGTAGATGATTCCAGCGTCGAGTTCGAAGCGGCCTATGCGTTCGACGATGCCCGCCGAGCGCAGGCTGCTCTCCAATTGCACTCGTACCAAAGGATGTTCGAGGCAGAACGGATCGGTCAGCAGCGCTACCGTGCCGGAAGCCGCGGGGATGACGCCGAGCCGCAGCTCGCCGGTCAGGCCGGTCTGCAACGCGGACACCTCGTGGATGAGCGCGTCGTGATCGGCCAGAATCCGGCGGGCCCACAACACCAGCCGTTCGCCTTCGGGCGTCAGACCTTCGTAGTTCTGCCCGCGCCGCACCAGCGGAACCTTGAGCTCGTTCTCGAGCTTGCGGATCGCTTCGGACAGTGCCGGCTGCGACACGTAGCAGGCCGCAGCCGCGCGCGCGAAGTGCTTCTCGCGGGCGAGCGCCACGAAATATTCGAGCTGGCGGAAGAGCATGGACTATTCGACCACGTCTGATAGGCGGCGCCTATCAGACTCACGGAAATTGCCCTTGGACTCGGGTGTCCTCCGCCGAGCAGACTTGAACCCATGACCGACCGGAGCACTGAGCAGCGTACCGAGTCAGACGAGCACGGCGAACCTGAGTTCAAGCCCTATCACCATCCCGCCGCCGGTTGGGGCGCGGCGATCAGCGTCACGAAGTTCCTGGCCCGCGAGCGCGAGCCCATCAGTGGGCCGCACGCGATCATGAAGATGAACCACGAGGACGGCGGCTTCGACTGTCCCGGCTGTGCCTGGCCCGACGACATGAAGGGCCTCAAGCTCGACATCTGCGAGAACGGCATCAAGCACGTCACGTGGGAGATGACGCACAAGCGCTGCGGGCCGGAATTCTTTGCCCAGCACACGGTTTCGGAACTGGCGGAGTGGAGCGACTTCGCGCTCGAAGACACGGGCCGGCTCACCGAACCCATGGTGTACGACGCCGCGACCGACCGGTACAAGCCCATCAGCTGGCGCGACGCTTTCGATCTCGTCGGCCGGGCCCTGGCCGATCTCGACGACCCGAACCAGGCGTCGTACTACACCTCGGGCCGGCTGGGTAACGAGGCGACGTTCCTCTATCAGCTGCTGGCCCGGGAGTTGGGGACCAACAATCTGCCCGACTGCTCCAACATGTGCCATGAGGCCAGCGGCCGCGCCATGCAGGCGTCGCTGGGCACCGGCAAGGGCACCGTCGACCTCGAAGACTGGGAGGCCGCGGACGCCCTGTTCGTCATCGGCGTCAACGCCGCCTCCAATGCGCCGCGCATGCTCACCGCACTGTCGGAGGCCTACCGCCGCGGCGCGCAGATCGTGCACATCAACCCGCTGGTCGAGGCCGGCGCCACCAAGACCATCATCCCGCACGACTTCCTGCGGATGGCGACGTTCAAGTCCACCAAGACCAGCACGCTGAACCTGCAGCCCCGGATCGGCGGGGACATGGCCCTGATCCGTGGCATCGCCAAAGTTGTTCTGGAACAGTCGGAAACGGACCCGAAAGCGCTCGACATCGAGTTCATCGAGCGGTACACCAGCGGGTTCGAGGCCTACCGGGCCGCGGTTGAGGCCACCTCGTGGGACGAGATCGTCTACAAGTCCGGGGTGTCGGAGCGCGATATCCGCAGGGCCGCCAAGATTTACCGCGACGCCGACCGCAGCATCATCAGCTGGTGCCTCGGCGTGACCCAGCACGAACACGGCGTCGACAGCGTCCGGGAGATCGTGAATCTGCTTCTGCTGCGCGGCAATCTGGGCCGTGAAGGCGCCGGTCCGTCACCGGTGCGCGGCCACAGCAACGTGCAGGGCAACCGCACCTGCGGTATCGACCACCGGCCGGCCGAGGCCTTCCTGGAGCGGCTCGGTGAAGTCTGTGGCATCGATCCGCCGCGCGCGCACGGCCTCGACACCGTCCACACCATCGAGGGCATGCACACCGGCGACGTCAAGGTGTTCATCGGCATGGGCGGCAATTTCGCCAGCGCGGCACCGGACACCGCGTACACCTTCGAGGGCCTGCAGAAATGCGACCTCACCGTGCAGGTCAGCACAAAACTCAACCGCAGCCACGTGATTCACGGGCGGCAGGCCCTGATCCTGCCGTGCCTGGGCCGCACCGAGAAAGACCACCAGAAGGAGGGCATCCAGTCCACCTCGGTCGAGGACTCGATGAGCATGGTGCACCTGTCGGTCGGCATGAAGAAGCCGGCATCGCCGCACCTGCTGTCCGAGCCGGCGATCATCGCCGGTATCGCGGCGGCCGCGCTGCCGCAGAGTCAGACGCCGTGGCACTGGTATGTCGAGGACTACGACCGCATCCGCGACACCATGGCCAAGGTGCTCAACGGTTTTGAGGACTTCAACCGGCGGGTTCGGCTGCCACTGGGCTTCCGGATCAAGCAGCCCGCACGGGAGCTGATCTTCCTGACCCCGTCCGGCCGCGCCGAGTTCTCCGCGGTCGAGTTGCCCGACGACACCGTCAGCGAAGGCACCCTCATCCTGGCGACGCTGCGGTCGCACGATCAGTGGAACACCACCGTCTACTCCGACAACGACCGGTACCGCGGCATCAAGAACCTGCGCACGCTGATCTTCATGAACGAGCGCGACATGGGCGACCGCGGGATCAAAGAGTTCGACGACGTCGACATCGTCGCGACAGCGCGTGACGGCAGCGTCCGCTCGCTGCGCCGCTACAAGGCGGTGCCCTACGGCATCCCGCGCGGCAACGCGGCCGGGTACATGCCCGAGATGAATGTGCTGTGCGCCATCGGCGATTTCAGCACGCAGAGCGACCAGCCCATCATGAAGAACGTCAAGGTGACGGTGACGAAGTCGGCGGGAGACTAGAAGCTTCTGGGCGCATCCGGGCTTCGCGCCCGGGGTGTTTCCAGGAGCGAAAACTTGTCGGTGCCGTCTGCTTTGATGGTGTCATGTCCACCGCTGCAACGGCTTTCGATGTTGAGGCGTCGCCGTGTGAGCGTATGGATGCGTTCTTCGACGAGATAGGTGAGCTGACTGGTCAGCGCAACGCGATCGACGCGCGGCTGGTGGAGATTGCGGCCGAGATCGATCGTGACGGGCTGTGGGGTGCGACCGGTGCCCGATCGATGGTGTCGTTGGTGGCGTGGAAAACGGGTGTGTCGCCGCGTAACGCGGAAGTCCTGGTGGCGGTCGCGCACCGGCTGGAGGAGTTCCCGCGGTGCGCTGAGGCGATGCGTGAGGGTCGGTTGTCGTTGGATCAGGTCGGGGTGGTCGCCGAACACGCCGCGGACGGGTCGGATGAGCACTATGCCCAGTTCGCGGCCAGCGCTACGGTCACCCAGTTGCGTACGGCGGTGAAGCTCGAGCCGCGGCCGGAGCCGGAGTCGAAGCCGGATCCTGAGCGGTCGATCAAGAAGACCACCCACGATGACGGTTCCACGACGTACACGATCCGGTTGCCGAAGCTGGAGGCGGCGAAGTTCGATGCCGCGCTGGCTTCGCACCAGGATGCGTTGGTCACGGACTGGAAACGTGACCACGAGAACGATGACCGTGTGTCGGATGAGGCGCCGCCGTTCCCGAATCAGGTGGATGCGTTCATGAGCGTGGTCGACGCCGGCTGGGACACCGACGTCGCACGCCGGCCGCACGGGCAGCACACCACGGTTGTCGTGCACCTGGACCTCGACCACGACAGCGCGGCACTGCACTTGGGTTCGGTACTGACTGACGATGAACGTCGACTGCTGTTGTGCGACGCCTCCTGCGAAGTGTGGCTCGAGCGCCACGGTCAGCCGATCGGTGCCGGACGCAGCACCCGCCAGATCAGCCGCCGCCTGCGCCGAGCTCTGGAACACCGCGACCGCTGCTGCGTCGTTCCCGGGTGCGGGGCCACCCGCGGCTTGCACGCCCACCACATCATCCATTGGGAGAACGGCGGTCTCACCGAACTGCACAACCTGGTCCTGGTGTGCCCCTATCACCACCGGTTGCATCACCGGGGTGGCATCACCATCGCAGGACCCGCCGACCGGCTCGTTGTCACCGACAGTGCCGGCAGCGAACTGCTCGGTGGATCACTGGCCCGGCCACCCACCACACCCCGCCCTGAGGTTCCACCGTGCCCAGGCCCGACCGGGGAACGTGCCCAGTGGTGGTGGTACCAACCCTTCGAGCCACCACCAACACCGTCGACCAACTAGGCGAAGCGCCAACGGAACTGGCCACGCGCGACGCCTATTCGCGGGTGCCGGGCAGCAGCATCGATACAGCGATCGCGGCGGTGACGCCGATGATGGTGTCGATGCCGCGATCGGCCAGCAGCACAAGCGGTTCGGTGGGCACGGCCAGATCGGTCATCAGCATGATCAACGGCGTGAAGAAGCCGAGTGCGACCGCATGGTGGTGGGCCATGAATAATTCGGTGGGAAACAGCAGTGCCATGACACAGATGGCCAGCACGTACTCGCTGGGCCCGGGCACGAGTAGCGCGGCCGCCACGGCGAGACCGATGAAAGTGCCACCGAGGCGGTGGATTCCGCGCCTGACGCGACCGCTGGCATCCGCCGCGGCGAGCGGCCCGGCTGCCGCGGCAATGGCCCAGTTGGCATGATCGACACCCAGAGCCAGGCCGGCGGTACCCGCCGCGGTGATGGAGAGCGCGTAGCGGCCCGCGTGGATCAGCACGTCGCGACGGTTCGGCAACGCCAGTCGGGTCACCGGCTCCGCTGCGCGGGGCGCATCGAGAATGCCGAGCAGGACAGACAGTAGAGCTGTTGCGGCACAGAGCAATATCGCGGACGCCGGCGCCACCCGGCCGGCAGGTACCGTGGCGATGGCGCCGAGCGCGAAGACGCCGTAGAACGGACCCTCCGGTTTGAGCGCGAGGTAGTCGGTCACCACCGATCCGATGGACGCGACCGTCACGGCGGCGATGACCAGGACTGCCGGTGGGACATGGGAATTGGCCAGCGCCACCCCGATGGCCACGCCCAGGACCAGGATCACCGCGCCCTGTGTCTGGTGTGCGAACCGGCGGCCGCGGGTTTCGGTGCGGCCGTACATGCCGGTGATCGCACCGAACACCGCGTAGATGATCAGGTCGGGGCGCCCGGCTGCCAGCAGGGCGATGCCGGGGATAGCCAGACCGAGCGCCACCCGCAAGGCCGGGCGGTGGTCCTCCATCGGCGGGGTCATGGCCCTGCGCACGCGCGTATAGACCGTGCGCATGGGCCCACTCCGATCGATGAACGACTGACTCAATCAGGTTGTCGCAGTCGGGGAGTGACCGTCAAAGTGGAAGTTCCGAGCAACTGATCGGCTGCGCCTATCACCCGAGCACGGGGAAGCTGCGGCGCTTGGCCAGCCGGTCCATGCCGGACTGGATCGCGAACTGCACCTCGTCGTACACCTTGTCGACGTACGCGGCATCGTTCGCCCGCTCGGGGTCGGTGTCGACGTAGATGGGGTCGAGCAGTTCGGTGCGGATCTTCGCGGGCAGCGGCAGATGCGCGGGCAGGATTTCGATGGCGAGCGGGAACGGGAAGCCGGCGATGATCGGCATGTTGGCGCCGCGCAAGCGCTTGCCGAGGCCGCTCCACTTGGCGAGGAACTTGCCTTCGTTCAACACGAAGACAGTGTCGTGCCCACCGATCGTCGCGACCGGGACGATCGGCACGCCGGACCGGATCGCCTGCTTCACAAAGCCTTTGCGGCCGGCGAGGATCGCCTTGTCGCGGTCGCGCCAGGTGCGCATCGCGTCGAGTTCGCCGCCGGGCCACACCACGACGTCACGGCCGGCGGCCAAGGCGCCCGTGACACCGTCGCGCGAAGCCGGGATGACCCCGACGGCGCGGAAGTAGTCACCGAGACCGGGCGCGCCCATCAACACGTCGTGCGCGGTGCCGTGCAGGACCCGCTGCCCGTCGAAATGCCGGTACCAGGAATGCACCAGGGTCCAGGCGTCCATGGTCAGGGAGCCGCCGGAGTGGATACCGATCAGCAGCGACGGCTCGTCGGGCACCCTGTGCCAGCCGTCGATCTCGAGCCGGAAGTAGTTGTCACACAGGAAGTTCCAGATCGGGTTCTGGATGTACCGCATGAAGGTCGGGTTGGGGACGCTCGGGGCGGCGGCCGGGTTGGGGGCGGCAGTCAGCGTGGTCATCAGTCCTCGTTTGCGGGGTCTGGCCGTCCGCGGCGCCTACCGATCGCGCGGACCATGGCGTTGATCGCGGCAAGGGTCAGAACGGGGAGCAAGGTGGCGACGACGTAGGCCACACCGCCGATGACAGTCATGCGACGCCTCTCTGGTGCGGATGTCGAGCCTGTGCAGGTAGGAACCTTGCCGCTGTGGTCGATGGCTACGTTACGGAGGTCGGAGGGCGGCGGCGACATCCCCAGCGGCCGAAGATCTGACGCAATTGCGCGGATATGTTGTCGCGAGAAGCCAACGCGATCCCCACCAGTTGACGCACTGCAGGAATGTTGCTGTGGACCAGCTCAAGGCCGGTGCCGCGGGTCGTAATTGTGCGTCAGCGTTTCCGGCTCGGCGACGGCGAAGTCCCCGTCGGAGAACGTGTACCGGTACCACGGGGCGTCGTCGCAGCGGCCCAACCGGGGTCGCAGATTGCTGAACGCCCGGTAGATCGTGCGGTAGGGCTGGCCGTTGAAGTGCTCCAGAATTTCCTTCCACGCGCGTGGCTGCTCGCGGATGAGGTCGGCCATGGCGGCGGTCAGGTCGTCCTCCGACAGGGTGACCACATCGGCCGGGGGGTCGGGCAGCACGAACACCGAACTGCGGTCGAAGCTGCTGCGGGTGAACTGCGGCCCCATCGGGATGGTGCAGTCGAAGCCGATCTTCGACGCGGTGCCGGGTGCGACATCGGACCCGATCATCGGGTCGACGGTCATGGTGTTGCCGCCCGGCAGCAGCACGGTGTCAAGGTGCGGCATGTACCGGAACGCCATGGCCAACTGCACAGCGTTGTCGTCCCAGATGTCGATGTCCTCGTCGAACACCATCGCGATTTTCGGCAGCGCCAGCTTGGAGCAGGTCAGCATGATGCCGAGGGCCTGTTTCGCATCACCGCCCCCGTTGGGCTTGATCTTGGCGTAGGCGATGTTCGACAGACCACCGAGCGGGCACCGGACCTCTTTGACGTTGATGCCCGCGAACTTCAAGGCGCCGAAGATATCTGCCTCAACCGCGGGCAGCTGCAACATGTTGTCTGTGTACCAGGGGTGCGCGCCGCCGATGGTGGCGTGCTGGAAGATGCCGCCCTTGCGATAGGTCATCGCCTTCACCACGGCTCGGTAGTTGTGCTTGATGCCGCCGCCGTACATACCGCTGAACTCGCCGTACGGACCTTCGTCGTGCGTCAGCCCCTCGGACGCCATCAGCTCGCACTCCAGCACGATCTCGGCGTTCGCGGGCACCAGGACATCGATGGTCTCGCACTGCACCAACCGGGCCGGGTGCCCATAGAAGCTGCCGAGCACCTCGAAATCGTCGGTGTCGGCGGGCACGCCCGTCAGCGACGCCACCTTGTCGAGGATCGGACCACCGAGGACGATGGCTACCTCGAGGTTCTGCCCTTTCTCCTGCGCCGCAATGGCATTGATGCGCGCCCGGTGCGAGGTGCACGTCATGTCGAACATCTTCTCGGTCTTGGACCGGAACATGCTCCGGTAGATGCCCCAGTCGTGGATGCCGGTGTCGGGGTGCCGGCTGACCACCAGGTTGTCGTTGGTGTACGCGTGCCCGTCCCGGTCGTGGTGCAGGAACAGTGGCAGCCGCGTGAGGTCGACGTCGTCACCGATCAGGATGACTTCCTTGCACGGCGCGGTGTCGACGATCTCTGGCTTGATGCGGCCTTTGGCGAGCTCGCTCATCATGAAGCCGCTCTGGCTCTTGTCGCAGCCGAGCCCCCACGCGTACTGATCCTGATTGGAGTACGCGTTGGCGAGGAACTGGAATTCGCAGTCCTTGACGTTCTCCACCAGTACGGCCGTCAGCGGGTTGGCCTCCATCACCGCGGGCAACTCGTCGACCCGCTTCTCCTCGGTGACGCGGACGAGCAGACCCGCTTTCTCCATCTCCTCGACGAACTCGGTCAGGGTCTGCTGCGGCATTGCGCGTCCTATTCAGAAGTGGTTGTGGGGCCGGTCTTTTCGTCCAGTTCCGGAAACTCGTATTCCCGCCAGCCGGGCACATCGGCGACCTCGACGACGCGACCGCCGTGTTCTTCGAGTGCCGGTCCGCACACGTCGCCGACTTTCTTGACGATGGTGCCGTAGGGATAGGTCGCGTCGGTGCCGATGGCGGACCCGGTGCGCTGATCCGGCGGCAGGGACTCGTCGGCCGTCGGGTCCAGCGGGCCGCCGGGCAGGCCCTCGACGATGATGACGTCGCGCGCCGGTTGGGTGCGAAACGCCATGGCCCACTCGACCTGTTCGGAGTCGTAGACGTCGATGTCGGGGTCCACCACGACAACCTGTTTCGGTCGCAGGTTGCTACCCATCGCGGCCAGGATGAGGCTGCGGGCCTCGCCGGCGAAGCGCTGGCGCATGGAGATCACCACGCGGAAATAGACGCCGCCCGACGCGGGGATCGACACCTTCTCGATGGTCGGAAACTGTTGGCGCATCATGTCGAAGAACGACGCCTCGAACGAAAGCTGCTTGAGGATATGGTTTTCCGTTGTGGGGCGGCCGGTCAGCAGAGCCTGGAAGTAGGCGTCGTTGCGATGGGTGATCGCGGTCGGCCGCACCACCGGCTTCGGGGAGGCCGGGGTGTAGTAGCCGGTGTACTCACCCAGCGGACCTTCGGTGACGGTCTCGGTGAAGTCGACCTCGAACTCGATGACGACTTCGGCGTGTGCCGGCACCGACACGTCGTTGGTGCGACATTTCACCAACTCCACTGCCGCGCCGCGCATTCCGCCGACGACCTCCCAGTCGTTGGTGTCCTCGGGCACCTGGATCGGGCCCGTGTAGGCGATCATCGGGTCGACGCCGATCACCAGCGCAGCCCGGAAAGTCTTGTGCCCCATGGCAAGCGCTTTGGCTTGATTCTTGGCGAAGCGGTGGTTCGGGATCGCCATGAGCGTCATGGTCTTGCTGTCGATGATCTCGCAGCGGTAGTGCCCGATGTCCGGCACTCCGGTCTCCGGATCGTGGCTGACGACGATGCCGGGCGTGATGTACGGGCCGCCGTCGTCCGGGCTGTACCTCGGCACCGGCAGGATCGACAGGTCGATGTCATCGCCGAGGATAACGTTCTCGTGCACCGGACCGTCATCGACGTACACCGGTGGAATGCGGGTCTTCAGCCGATTCACGATGTCGCCGAACGCGTTCTCCTCGGTGCAGCCGTAGGCCAGCAGCGCTTTGGCGCGCGAGTTGTAGATGCCACCGACCAGCGGGAACTTGGTGCCATTGTTGTTGAAGACAATGGCCGGCCCACCGGTTGCGGCGCTCTTGCGCATGGCCTTGGCGACTTCGAGCTCGAGGGCCACCGGCCGGGCGACTTCGATGAGTTGCCCTTGGTCGCGCAGCGCGGTGAGAAACGAGCGGAAGTCGTCGAAGGGCATCGTCCAGCGCCATCCTTACTCTGGTCTTTCTCGGTCGCGGCAAATATCTGTCTACTACGACTAGCCAGGTCGGGTCACCGAACACCACAATTGGTCACCGTGCAGTTACCAGATTTTGCTCTGCGGGTACATCGCGAAGACGGGGTCGAGCAGGCGTGCGTGCTGCTGCAGGACCGCTTCGGTCTCGACGTGAACCTGATGTTGTTCGCGGCTCGGGTTGGCGTTGCAGGTCAGCTGACGACGGACACGCTTGCGGTCGCGAGCGAGCGAGTGGCCCGGTGGCACAGCGAGATCGTCCGTCCCCTGCGTGCTGTGCGACGGAGGCTCAAGTCCGGGCCACCGCCGGCGCCCAGCCCGGCCACGACCGAGCTCCGAGAGCAGCTCAAGGCCGTGGAGATCCGCGCCGAGCTGATCGAGCTCGACGAGTTGGACGCGCTGGTGCCTGATAGCGAGCCGGTCGGCGGGGACACCGTCGCACGGGTCGCCGAGGCCCTGACGATGGTTGTGCGCGCACAGTCGGACCGGCCATTGACCAGCGACGAGGACGCGGCGCTGGCTACGATCGCCGCAGCGGCTGCAGGAGTGGGGAACACATGAAGCGACTGATCGTGGCGATCACCGGTGCATCGGGGGCTGTCTATGGCATCCGGGCACTGGAGTTGTTGCGCGGTGTCGCCGACGTGGAGACGCACGCCATCGTCACCACCGCGGCGCACCGCACCATCGCCCAAGAGACCAAGTACACGCATGAGTACGTCCGTGACCTCGCCGATGAGGTACACAACCCACGCGACATCGCAGCGACCGTGTCGTCCGGTTCGTTCATCACCGCCGGCATGCTGGTCGCGCCGTGCTCCATCAAGACCCTGAGCGGAATCGCACAGTCCTACAACGATTCTCTGGTCGTGCGGGCCGCCGATGTCTGTCTCAAGGAGCGGCGGCGCGTGGTGCTACTGCTGCGCGAGACGCCGTTGCATGCCGGGCATATCGAGTTGATGGCCCAGGCGACCCGCAACGGCGCGATCATCATGCCGCCGGTGCCGGCGTTCTACACCGTCCCGCAGACCCTCGACGACATCGTCAACCAGACCGTCGGCCGTGCCCTCGACCTGTTCGACGTCACCCTGCCGGACGTCAAACGCTGGAACGGCATGACCGTCGACCAGTAACCCCGCCAGCAGACAGAAACTAGACGATGTAGCTGGTGGCTGCCTGCAGGTGCTCGATGGCCTCGGCGGCGATCTGGGGCACCAGCTCGGCGCACGACGGCAGGCTGTCGATGATGCCCGCCACCTGGCCCGAGGCCAGCACGCCCGCCTCGGTGTTGCCTTCCACCAGACCGGCTTTCAGCAGCATCGGGGTGTTGGCCGCCATGACGACCTGCGACCAGGTCAGGTCCTTGCCGTGGCGCATGGCCAGGCCGTCCTTGACCATCGACCGCCAGGTCATGCCGGACATCTTCTTGAACTTCTGGGCATTGCCGATCGCGGCGGCGAAACCCCGCACGGGGGAACCGCTTTCGAGCTTCTCCACCAGGCCCGTGCGCAGCACGCGGTGCGGCATGCCGTCGACGCGGGTCGACACCACGGTGCCGTCCAGCGCGGCGTCCAGGTACCGCTGCTTGACCGCATCGGGCACCGTCGAGTCCGAGGTCAGCAGGAACCGCGTGCCCATCGCGACGCCGGCGGCGCCGTAGGACAGCGCGGCCGCCAGGCCGCGGCCGTCGAAGAAGCCACCCGCGGCGATCACCGGCATGCCGGTGTCCTTGACCGCGTCGAGTACCGACGGCAGCAGCAGCGTGGTGGCGATCGGGCCGGTGTGGCCACCGCCCTCGCCGCCCTGCACGATCACCGCGTCGGCACCCCAGCTCGCCACCTTCTTGGCGTGCTTGGCCAGGCCGACCGACGGGATCACCACGACGCCGGCATCTTTCAGCTTGGCGATCAGCTCGGGCTTGGGAGCCAGGGCGAAGGAGGCGACTTTGACTCCTTCGCGGATCAGGAGGTCGCAGCGGGCGGCCGCATCGCCGGCGTCGGCACGCATGTTGATGCCGAACGGCTTGTCGGTGGCCGCCTTGACCTTGGCGACGGCGGTCTGCAGCTCTTCCAGCGTCATCGTCGCCGACGCCAGAATGCCGAGACCACCGGCGTTGGAGGTGGCCGCGACCAGACGCGCACCGGCCACCCAGCCCATGCCGGTCTGCACGACCGGGTATTCGATGCCGACCAGCTCGGTCAGCGGGGTCTTGAGCTTGGACATCAGGACTAGATCGCTTTCACTTCTTTGTCCCGCAGAGACTTCGGGTCGATGACCTCGCGCAGCAGCTGCAGTTCATCGGCGGTCGGCAGGCGGGTCTCGCTGGCGGCGTCCAGGCCGTGCACCTCGAACGAGGTGTTGTCGGCGACCTCGTCGGCCGTCACACCTGGATGCAGCGACACCGCGCGCATCTGGTGCTCGGGGCCGTTGAAGTCGAACACACCCAGGTTGGACACCACCTGGTAGACGTTCAGGAAGCGGTACGCCGGGTTGGCCGGATCGACCTTGTCCCAACCGATTCCGGAGACGATGTCGACCGAGTCGGCGAACACGCGCTTGGTGTGGTTGCCCACGAAGTAGCTGGTGGCGTGGTTGATGCTGTTGCCGGGCGCGCCGCGGACGCCGAACATCTGGCGGGTCGGCTGCTGGATCGGGCCGAAGGCCGACAGGTTCTGGTTGCCGTAGCGGTCGATCTGGTTGGCGCCCATGACCACATGGCGGCGGCCCCAGGCCAGGGTCTCGAAGACGCGGTTGAACGGCATCCAGCCCTCGACGGCGAACGGGGCGCCGATCGCCGGGGTGTCGGCCAGCATGCGGGCCTCACCGTCGGTGATCACGATGTCGGGGGAGAAGGTCAGCCGGGCCAGGCGGGCACCGATCTGCACGACGGTCGTCATGGGGCTGGCCATGATTTCCCCTGCGTCACGGAACAATTCGGCGCAGGCGACGGCACAGACCTCGGCGCGGGTTGCGTCACTCACTTGGCGGCCTCCTTCTGGGCTGCTTGGGCCTCGGCGAACTTACGGACCGCGGCCTGGTAGTCGGCTTCGGTTCCGGACAGGTAGGTCTTGACGAACTCGGCCCACGTCTCCTCCGAGCCGGCGGCTTCGGCGTAGTGGCGCTGGAACTTCTCGTCACGCCGGTAGTCGGGCTCGTTGGTGGTGAAGTGGGCGCCGTTCGGGGCCTCGACGACGGTGTCGACCATCATGCGGTTGATGACCTGCTGCTGCGGCACAACCGATTTCACCAGCTCTTCGGTGGAGACGATCTTCTCGACCGACAGGTGCCGGCGCTTGGCCGACATCAGGAACAGGTCGTCGAAGTAGGGGTCGATGCCGGTGTAGGCGGCATTGCCCTTCACGTCGCCGAGGTTCATGTGCACGAACGCGGCGTCGAGGTTCAGCGCCGGCATGGCGATGAGTTCCTCGTGCGCACCGTCGGTCTCGTACGGCGAGGTGACGGTCTTGAGCTCGTCGCCCCAGAAGGTGCGGACGTCGCTGCCGAGGCCGGCGCGGATCGGCAGGAACGGAAGACGTTGTGCGGCAGCCTGCAGACCACAGCGCAGCATGCCCTCGTCCATCTCGCGGGCCTCGATGGCGCCGCTCATGCGGGCCTTGGCGAACCACGGGTCGTAGAACGGCGGCGAGTCCAGTGACACGAAGCCGTAGTACACGCGCTTGACCTTGCCTGCGGCACACAGCAATCCGAGGTCGGGGCCGCCGTAGGTGACGACGGTCAAGTCGGTGACGTCGGTGCGCAGCAGTGCGCGGATGAACGCCATCGGCTTGCGGCGGGAACCCCAGCCGCCGATGCCGATGGTCATGCCGCTTTCGATCTCGGCGACTGCGGCTTCGAGAGTTGTTGTCTTGTCTGCCATTCTATTTGGCTCCCTTGTTGGTCCCCGCGAACTCGTCGCGGTGCTCGTCGGACACGCCGGCCAGATTCAGTTCGAAGGTGAAGCCCTGCTCCATGCGGTAGCGCGCGTTGACGGGCTGCACGTCGATGAAGTTCAGCGCCTCCTTGGCGGCGCGGATGACGCGGGTGTCCTTGCTGGCGATGTCGCGGGCGACGCGCAGCGCAGCCTCGTCGAGCTCTTCGCGCGGGACGACCTCGTGCACCGAACCGAAGTGCTGCAGTGTCGTCGCAGGCACGGTGGCGGCGGTGAAGAACAGCCGGCGCATCATGTGCTGCGGGACCAGGCGGGACAGGTGGGTCGCCGCGCCCAGGGCGCCGCGCTCGACCTCGGGCAGACCGAACTTGGCATCGTCGGAGGCGACGATGACGTCGGCGTTGCCGACCAGGCCGATACCGCCACCGACACAGAAGCCGTTGACCGCCGCGACGACCGGGACCTGGCATTCGTACACCGCGCGGAATGCCTCGTAGCAGCCACGATTGGCGTCGATCAGCGCACCGAAGCCCTCGGTGTTCTGCATTTCCTTGATGTCGACGCCGGCGTTGAAGCCACGTCCCTCGGCGCGCAGGATCACCACGTGGGTGCTCTTGTCGCGCCCGGCCGCAGTGATCTGATCGGCCAACTCGAACCAACCTGCCGACGGGATGGCGTTGACCGGCGGGTAGTTCACGGTGACCGAGACGATGCCCGGTTCGACTGTTTTGGTGGTGATGGTCATCAGTCACTTCCTGGGGGACGGGTACCTAAGCAAGCACTTGCTTGGTACGCTAGCACAGTGACTGCTGGAATCAATCTGCAATTGGCCGGGCGCGTGGTGCTGGTCACCGGCGGTGTGCGCGGCGTCGGCGCCGGCATCAGCGCGGTGTTCGCCGAGCAGGGCGCGACCGTCATCACCTGCGCGCGGCGCGAGGTCGAGGGGTTGCCCTACGAGTTCCACGCCTGCGACGTTCGTGACGACGCGGCGGTCAAGGCCATGATCGACGCCATCGTCGCCAAGCATGGCCGACTGGACGTCGTCGTCAACAACGCCGGTGGCTCGCCATTCGCGCTCGCTGCTGATGCATCGGCCAAATTCAGCACCAAGATCATCGAGCTCAATTTGATTGCGCCGCTGCTGGTTTCGACCCACGCCAACGCGGTGATGCAGCAGCAGCCCGAGGGTGGCGTGATCGTCAACATCTCCAGCGTCAGCGCGCACCGACCGACCCCCGGCACGGGCGCCTACGGCGCTGCCAAGGCCGGCATCGACAGCCTGACCACGACGCTCGCCGTCGAATGGTCGCCCAAGGTCCGGGTCAACTCCGTGATCGTCGGCATGGTCGAGACCGAGCAATCCGAGCTGTTCTACGGCGATGCCGAGTCGGTGGCCGCCGTCGCCGCGACGGTTCCGCTCAAGCGGCTGGCCAAGCCGGCCGATATCGGCTGGGCCGCAGCATTTTTGGCCTCCGAGGCCGCGTCGTACGTCAGCGGTGCGTCCCTCGAAGTGCATGGCGGCGGCGAGCCGCCGCAGTACCTGGAAACGTCAAGCGCCAACAAGTAGGGCGGCCAGCGCCCGTAAAACAACCACAGTAGGAGAGATCAATGGGATTGCTCGACGGCCGCGTGGTCATCGTGACGGGCGCCGGTGGCGGAATCGGGCGTGAGCACGCGCTTGCGTTTGCCGCCGAAGGTGCCCGCGTCGTGGTCAACGACATCGGCGTCGGCCTGGACGGTTCGCCCGCCGGTGGCGGTAGCGCCGCGCAGAACGTGGTCGACGAGATCGTCGCGGCCGGTGGCGAGGCTGTGGCCAACGGCTCGAACGTCGCCGACTGGGAGCAGGCCGCGGCCTTGATCCAGCAGGCCGTCGACACGTACGGCACGCTCGACGTGCTGGTGAACAACGCCGGCATCGTCCGCGACCGCATGTTCGCCAACGCCACCGAAGAGGAATTCGACGCCGTCACCGCGGTGCACCTCAAGGGGCACTTCGCCACCATGAAGCACGCCGCGGCGTACTGGCGGGCCAAGGCCAAGGCCGGTGAAACCGTCGACGCGCGCATCATCAACACCAGCTCGGGCGCGGGTCTGCAGGGCAGCGTCGGCCAGGCCACCTACAGCGCCTCCAAGGCCGGCATCGCTGCGCTGACGCTGGTCGCCGCGACCGAGATGGGCCGCTACGGTGTCACCGCCAACGCCATCGCGCCGTCGGCTCGCACCCGCATGACCGAGACCGTCTTCGCCGACGCGATGAACACCCAGGACCAGGCGTTCGACAGCATGGCCCCCGAGAACATCTCGCCGCTCGTGGTGTGGCTGGGCAGCGTCGAGTCGCGCGACGTCACCGGCAAGGTGTTCGAGCTCGAGGGCGGCAAGATTCGCGTCGCCGAGGGCTGGGCGCACGGTCCCGAGATCGACAAGGGCGCCAAGTGGGACCCGGCCGAGCTGGGCCCCGTGGTCGCCGATCTGCTCACGAAGGAGCGTCCGCCGGTTCCGGTCTACGGCAGCTGACCGCGGGTGCCCATCTGCGTTGACTCGGAACTGGCGGCGCAAAACATCGAGTAACCACCGCCATGAGTTCAGAGTGAACTCGCCAATGACGGCGCACCGCGTTGATCTGGAAACCAGGGCGTCACCCTGCCACCAGACAGGCACTGCAAAAAGCTCCCCCAGAACGAATCTCGTTCTGGGGGAGCTTTTTTTGCTGCGGCTACTTGGCGGAGTCGGCCTTGGCGGCCTTGTCCTTCTTCTGCTTCTTGGGCTTCTCGACCTTGGGCTTGTCAGCCGTCTCGGACTTGTCCTTCTGCGGCTTGTCCTTCTTGACCTTGGTGTCGTTGCCCTCGGCACCCTTGTCGCCGGCGTTCGGCTTCGGAGAGTCCTCGGTCTTGGTGTCGCCGGCCTTGGTGCCATCGACCTTGGTGTCATCGACCTTGGTGGTGTCGACCTTGGTTTCCTCGGTGGCCTTGACCGCCTTGTCCTTGGCGCCGGTCACGGCAGTCTTCCTGGCGGAGACCTGCTTGGCGATCGTCGGCGTCACCGAGGGCTTGTCGGCGCTGTCGGTGTCCTTCGCCGCGGCGGCAGCGTTGGGCGTGACGGCCTGCACCGACACCGGCGGCGGCGCCGCCTTGAAGACGGTGCCGGTCTGGACGGACTTCACGACGCTCTTGACCACGTTGATCGGCAGGTTCACCGCGGCCTTGGCTGTGTCGAACACGCCGTCGCGAATTGCGTTGGCGATGTTGGCGATATTGCCGGTGCCGAGGGCCTTGGCCACGTTGTACAGCGCCATCTGCGGCACCTTGACAGCGTCGCGGACGTTGACGAACAGCTTGGTGGGCAGCGCAGGATTCTGCGTGACGGCGACGCCGCCCCAGTTCTCCAGGGTCCAACCGTCCTCGGGGTTGCCGGTCACCTTGACGATGTCGGTGTTGCCCAGGGGGTGCTTGAGCATCAGCGTGAGGTCGGGGTTCTCCACGTTCATCAAGGTCCAGGCCATGATCGACATGCCATGTGCGAACGCGACGGGGTTCTGTGCGCCGCTGGCGTAGATGTCGTCGACCGCGCCGTTGAACCGGTCTTGGAAGACCGCGCCGTTGGCGTCGGGTGAACCGGGCATCGGCATCAGGAGGTTGCCGGTGGCCCAGGACAGCGGGATCAGCGCGTACAGGATGCGGGCAAAGCCGGAGTCCTGCGACTGGCCTTCGAAGATGCCGGCCTGGACCTCGTGGAGGCCGCTGAGGACGGTCACCGGCATGCCGGTCGCGGTGGCGTACGGCGCCGCGGTCTGCTGGGTACGCACCATGTCGGAGGCGAAGATGGCGTCGTGCGCCAGGCCGTCATTGGCGAGGACGCCTGCCACGGTCTGGGCCTGGGTCTGGCCCGTCGCGGTCAGGTCGGGACCCGGGATCTTGGTGTCGATGAGGCCCGAGGCGTTGCCCTGGGATTCGCCGTGGCGGACGAATGTGATGGTGATGTTGGTCGCGGCCCAGGCAGAGAATGCGGAGGTCAGGAACATGAACACAGCGGCGACCAAAACGGCCGCTCTGCGTAGTGCGCTTCTGAATGTTCGGCTGTGGGACAGCCCCCGACGGAACATCGATGACATAGACGGCTCCATAGTGTTGCCCTGGATGTGTGCAGGGCCACACTATGTACACATCTGTGAATCTGTCTAGTCTGTGCCGTCAATTAGCTCCGAAAACTTGCTGACCACGGGCCGTCGCGCCCTAACCTCCTGGGTGGTGCTGCTGCCACTGGAAGCCGGCGACGTCGTATTGGCTCACGGCTTTGTCGGTGTTGCCCCGGTTCGGATTCAATGCGCTGCCCGCGTAGTGCTGTTCGGCATTGGCGAACCCAGGGCTACTGAAGCCCGGCGGCTTCAGGGCGGGGTCGTCGCTGGCTTCCTTGCCCGGTTGGCCGGTGGTGCCGGGGGCGTGCGGGTTGTCGGCGAGTGCGATGCCGGCGGGTGTCAGCGCGACAAACACAGTGACCAGGCAAGGCAGGATGATCGAGCGCTCCATGAGTTTTCTCCGATCGTGAAAGTCCCCTCTCTAGACCACGATCGCCAGGCCTGACTGGTTCAGCGCCAGCAACCTTGTCGCGAATCCAAAAACTCCCCTGGCGCGAATGCGGTCCAGGGGAGCTTTTCGGGTCTGTGATCAGGCCGGGTCGAGCAGGATGATCGGAATCTTCCGGTCGGTGTGCGAGCGATAGTCGACGAAGTCGGGGTACATGGCGTCGAGCTTGGGCCAGTACTCGTCACGTTCGGCGTCGGTGGCTTCGCGGGCGGTCAGCTGCAGCTTTTCGCCACGCACCTGGAACTTCACGCTCGGGTTGGCAACCAGGTTCAGGTACCACATCGGGTGGGTGTCGCGGCCGCCCTGCGAGGCGACGACGACGATCCGACCGCCTTCGCGCAGGTACAGCAGCGGGCTGTCGCGCGGCTCGCCCGACTTGCGCCCGATGGTCGTCAAGATGCCGACCGGCGGAGGGGTGGCGACAGGCTTGGAGCCGAGCCGCCACTTGGCGCCGATGCGGCCGTCGGTGGCGCGGAACGCCCAGGTGTTGATCCGCGACATCCACTTGAAGCCGACCTGCATCCCCTTGGAATTCAGGATCTTCAGCTGCCTGTCGTTCATTTCCCCGTCGGCCATGGTGGCGACCCTGCTCCTAGATGCGCTCGATGATCGTGCCGGTGGACAGCGCACCGCCGGCGCACATCGTGATCAGCGCGGTCGACTTGCCGGTCCGTTCCAGCTCGTGCAGCGCGGTCGTGATGAGCCGCGAGCCGGTCGAACCGACCGGGTGGCCCAGCGCGATGGCGCCGCCGTTGACGTTGACCTTATCCATGTCGGCCTTGTGCACCTGAGCCCAGGACAGCACGACGGACGCGAAGGCCTCGTTGATCTCGACCAGGTCGATGTCGGCCATCGACATGCGCGCCTTCTCGAGCACCTTGGCAGTGGACTGCACCGGGCCGTCCAGGTGGTAGTAGGTCTCGGCGCCGACGTTGGCCTGCGCGATGATCCGGGCGCGGGGCTTGAACCCGAGCGCCTTGGCCTTGTCCTCGTCCATCCACAGCACCGCGGCGGCACCGTCGGAAATCTGCGACGAGGTGCCGGCGGTGTGGATGCCGCCCTCGATCACCGGCTTCAGCGAGGCCAGGCCCTCCAGGGTGGTGTCGCGCAGGCCCTGGTCGCGGCTGACCAGATTCAGCTCGGCGGTCGGCTGCTTGTTCTCGTCGATGACGGGCGCCTCGATGGGCGAGATCTCGCGGTCGAAGCGGCCTTCGGCCCAGGCCTGCTTGGCCTTGGCCTGCGAGGCGAAGCCCAGCGCGTCGATGTCGGCGCGGGTGATGCCCCGGCGGTTCGCGATGCGCTCGGCTGCGTCGAACTGGTTGGGCAGGTCGATGTCCCACGATGCGGCGCGGGCGCCACCGCCGTTGGAGCCCAGGGGCACCCGGCTCATGGCCTCGATTCCGCAGGCGATGCCGATGTCGATGGCGCCGGTGGCGATCAGGCCCGCGATCAGGTGGTTGGCCTGCTGGGCGCTGCCGCACTGGCAGTCGATGGTGGTGGCGCCGACATGCTCGGGCAATCCGGCGACCAGCCAGGACTGCCGAGTGATGTTGTTGCCCTGCTCGCCGTACTGCGTGACACAGCCGCCGATGAGCTGCTCGATGTCGCCGGCGTCGAGCCCGGCCTTCTCGACGAGCGCCTTCTGCGTCGCGCCCAGAAGCTCGGTTGCGTGCAGGCCGGACAGCCAACCTCCCCGCTTGCCGATCGGGCTACGAGTGGCTTCAACGATGACAGGATTACCCATGAGGTCAGGCTAGAACACGTTTCATTAGTCTGACAAGCAACGATTGGGTTGGGCCTTTGATCTGCGGTGAAGGCATGTTTCAATGGTCGCAACAGGAACTAGAAGGATTTGTCTCGGAACCCAGTTCTGAGGCGTTGGATTCCCCAAGGAGACACCATGCCCTGCCCGATTCCGTCCGATCTCGACTTGCTGGACGCCAACTTGAACCTCGAGCGACTGCCCGTCGAGGAGCTCGCCGAGCTGCGCAAGTCCGAGCCGGTGCACTGGGTCGACGTGCCCGGCGGCACCGGCGGCTTCGGCGACAAGGGCTACTGGATCGTCACCAAGTACGACGACGTCAAAGAGGTGTCGAAGCGCAACGATATCTTCGGCAGCGCGCCCGATGGTGCGATTCCGGTCTGGCCGCAGGCCATGACCCGCGACGCCGTCGATGTGCAGCGCGCGGTGTTGCTCAACATGGACGCCCCGCAGCACACCCGGCTGCGCAAGATCATCTCGCGTGGTTTCACCCCGCGCGCCATCGGCCGGCTGCAGGCCGAGCTGAACGAGCGGGCCCAGAAGATCGCCGAGACCGCGGCCGCTTCCGGTACCGGCGACTTCGTCGAGCAGGTCTCCTGTGAACTGCCGCTGCAGGCCATCGCCGGCCTGCTCGGTGTGCCTCAGGAAGACCGCGACAAGCTGTTCAACTGGTCCAACGAAATGACCGCCGGTGAGGACCCGGAGTACGCGCACATCGACCCGGCTGCGTCCTCGTTCGAGCTGATCACGTACGCCATGAACATGGCCGCGGAGCGGGCCAAGAACCCGACCGACGACATCGTCACGCAGCTGATCGAGGCGGACTTGGACGGCGAGAAGCTGTCCGATGACGAGTTCGGCTTCTTCGTGGTGATGCTGGCGGTCGCCGGTAATGAGACCACCCGTAACTCGATCACCCACGGCATGATCGCGTTCGCGCAGAACCCGGAGCAGTGGGAGCTCTACAAGAAGGAACGCCCGGAGAGCGCAGCCGACGAGATCGTCCGTTGGGCCACACCGGTTACCGCGTTCCAGCGCACCGCTCTGGAGGACACCGAGCTCGGTGGCGTGACGATCAAGAAGGGTGACCGGGTCGTCATGTCCTACCGTTCGGCCAACTTCGATGATGAGGTGTTCGAGGACCCGCACAGCTTCAACATCATGCGTACGCCGAACCAGCACGTCGGCTTCGGCGGCACCGGTGCGCACTACTGCATCGGCGCCAACCTGGCGCGCATGACCATCAACCTGATGTTCAACGCCATCGCCGACAACATGCCCGACCTGGTCTCGATCGGCGAGCCCGAGCGGCTGAAGTCGGGCTGGCTCAACGGCATCAAGCACTGGCAGGTCGACTACACGGGCAAGTGCCCCGTCCAGCACTGACGGCAACTGAGCGAGTAGCCCGGTAACACGAATCAAGGAGGATTCGGGTGGATTTCACACCGAGCCCGGAGCAGCAGGCTGTCGCCGACGTGGTGACATCCGTGCTGGAGCGGGAAAACACTTGGGACGCACTGGTTTCCGGTGGCGTCGTGGCGCTTGCGGTGCCCGATCGCCTGGGCGGTGACGGGCTCGGGCTGCTGGAGGCGGCCACCGCGCTGACCGAGATCGGTCGGCGCGGCGTCACCGGGCCGGCGCTGGCCACCATCGGGCTCACCCTGGTCCCGCTGCTGGAACTGGCCACGGACGCGCAGCAGGACCGGTACCTGGCCGGGGTGGCCAAGGGTGCGGTGATCTCGGCCGCACTGGACGAGCCCGGTGCCCAGTTGCCCGAAGCGCCGTCGACCAGCTTTGCCGGTGGCAAGCTCAACGGCACCAAAATCGGTGTGGCCTATGCCGAAACCGCGCAGTGGCTGCTGGTCACCACCGACAGCGGTGTGGTCGTGGTGTCACCGCAAGCCGCCGGTGTCACTGTGACCGCGACCCCGACGGCGAACGGTTCCGATGAGTACGTCGTGACCTTCGCCGACGTCGTGGTGCCCGACGAGGACGTCCTGGCCGGCGCAACGGCTACGCGGGTGAATCAGTTGGCGCTGGCCATGATCGGCGCGTTCGGCGCCGGTCTGGTGGCCGGTGCGCTGCGTCTGACCGCCGACTATGTCGCGACCCGGGAGCAGTTCGGCCGGCCGCTGTCGACATTCCAGACCGTGGCGGCGCAGCTGTCCGAGATCTACATCGCCTCGCGGACAATCGATCTGCTCGCCACGTCGGTGGCGTGGCGGCTCTCGGAGGGGCTGGATGCCGCCGAGGACTTGGAGATTCTCGGGTACTGGCTGACCTCGCAGGCCGCGCCGGCCATGCGACTGTGCCACCACCTGCACGGCGGCATGGGCATGGACATTACCTACCCGATGGACCGCTACTACTCGTCGATCAAGGACCTGACCCGTCTGCTGGGTGGTCCGTCGCACCGTCTGGACCTGGTGGGAGCCTGATGTACATCGAACTGACTCCGGAGCAGCGCAAGCTGCAAGCTGAACTGCGCGAATACTTTTCGACGCTGATCAGGCCCGAAGAGGCGGCGGCGATGGAGGCCAACCGGCACAACGACGCCTACCGGGCCGTTATCAAGCGGATGGGCGCCGACGGCAAGCTCGGCGTGGGTTGGCCCAAGGAATACGGCGGCCTGGGCTTCGGCCCCATCGAGCAGCAGATCTTCATCAACGAGGCGAACCAGGCCGACATCCCGCTGCCGCTGGTCACCCTGCAGACCGTGGGCCCGACCCTGCAGGTGTACGGCACCGAGGAACAGAAGAAGAAGTTCCTGCCCGGAATCCTCTCCGGTGACATCCATTTCGCGATCGGTTACTCCGAGCCCGAGGCCGGTACCGACCTCGCCTCGCTGCGGACCACTGCGGTACGGCACGGCGACGAGTTCATCGTCAACGGTCAGAAGATGTGGACCACCGGCGCCCATGACGCCGACTACATCTGGCTGGCCTGCCGCACCGACCCGACCGCGGCGAAGCACAAGGGCATCTCGATCCTGATCGTCGACACCAAGGACCCGGGCTACTCGTGGACCCCGATCATCCTGTCCGACGGTGCCCACCACACCAATACGACGTACTACAACGACGTGCGGGTGCCCGCCGACATGCTGGTCGGCGGGGAGAACGGTGGCTGGAAGCTGATCACCACCCAGCTCAATCACGAGCGGGTGGGGCTGGGGCCCTCCGGTCGCGTCGCGGGCATCTACGACCAGGTGCACTCCTGGGCCTCGAAGCCCGGGTCGAACGGCGTCACGCCGATCGACAATGCCGAGGTGCGCCGGTTGCTCGCCCAGATCAAATCGATCTGGCGCGTCAACGAACTGCTCAACTGGCAGGTCGCGTCTTCCGGCGAGACCATCGCCGTCGCCGACGCGGCGGCGACGAAAGTCTTTTCGACCGAACGCATTCAGGAAGTCGGGCGGCTGGCCGAGGAGATCGTCGGCCGCTACGGCAACCCGGCTGACGCGGACACCGCGCACCTGCTGGTGTGGCTGGACAAGATGACCAAGCGCAACCTGGTCATCACCTTCGGTGGCGGGGTCAATGAGGTCATGCGCGAGATGATCGCGGCATCGGGCCTCAAGGTGCCGCGGGTTTCGCGGTAAGGGAGACAAGCGATGAGTGATCTTCAGGCCGGCATCGACGAGATCGTCGCCGCCGGGCGCAGCAAGCCGACCCTTAGCCGGGATCCGGTGAACCAGCCCATGATTCACCACTGGACCGATGCGATCGGCGACAAGAACCCGATCTACGTCGACGAGGAGGCCGCCAAAGCTGCCGGGCACCCCGGCATCGTGGCGCCGCCGGCCATGATCCAGGTCTGGACCATGATGGGCCTGGGCCGCACCCGGTCCGACGACGATCCGCTGGCCCGGATCATGAAGTTGTTCGACGACGCCGGGTACGTCGGCGTCGTCGCCACCAACTGCGACCAGACCTACCACCGCTATCTGCAGCCGGGAGAGCGCGTCAGCATCAGCGCCGAGGTCACCGATGTGGTGGGCCCGAAGCAGACCGCGCTGGGCGAGGGCTACTTCGTCAACCAGAAGATCCGCTGGCATGTCGGTGACGAGGAAGTCGCCGACATGGACTGGCGCATCATGAAGTTCCTGCCCGCCAACAAGCAGGGCAAGGAAGCTGCCGAAACCGGTTCGATCCCAGCAGATCTGGACCCGGACAAGCTGATGCGTCCGTCGTCGTCGCGCGACACCCAGTTCTTCTGGGACGGCGTCAACGCTCACGAACTGCGGCTCCAGAAGCGGCCCGACGGCTCGCTGCAGCACCCGCCGGTGCCCGCAATCTGGCAGGACAAGGACGCCCCGATCGACTACGTCGTCTCGTCGGGCCAGGGCACCGTGTTCAGTTACGTCGTGCACCACGCACCGAAGGTGCCCGGCCGCAGCCTGCCGTTCATCATCGCGCTCGTCGAGCTGGAAGAGGGCGTGCGCATGCTCGGTGAGCTGCGCGGCGTCGAGCATGACGACGTGAAGATCGGAATGCCGGTCTCCGCCACGTTTATCGACTTCCCGGACAGCGACATCAGTCCGGCCTGGACCCTGTACGCATGGGAAGGAGCGAAGGAGTGAGCACCCAGTCCGATGTCGCCGCCGGAGCGGCTCCGACCGTGGGCACCAAGCTGCCCGAGCTCTCCATCTACGGTGACCCGACCTTCATCGTCTCGACGGCCATCGCCACCCGGGACTACCAGGACGTGCACCACGACCGGGACAAGGCACAGGCCAAGGGCTCCAAGGACATTTTCGTCAACATCCTGACCGACACCGGTCTGGTGGGGCGTTACGTCACCGACTGGGCCGGCCCGAACGCCATCATCAAGTCGATCAAGCTGCGCCTCGGTGTGCCGTGGTACGCCTACGACACCATCACCTTCCGCGGTGAGGTCACCGCTGTCGAAGGCGACCTGGTGACGCTGAAAGTGGTGGGCAGCAACAGTCTTGGCGATCACGTCATCGCCACGTCCACGCTCACGATGGGAGCCGCGCAGTGAGCATCTCCGGCAAGGCGGTCATCGCCGGTATCGGCGCCACCGACTTCTCCAAGAACTCCGGCCGCAGTGAACTGCGGCTGGCCGCCGAGGCGGTCACCGACGCCCTGAACGATGCGGGCTTGTCGCCCAAGGACGTCGACGGACTGGTGACCTTCACCATGGACTCCAACCTGGAGACCGCGGTGGCCCGCTCCACCGGTATCGGCGAGCTCAAGTTCTTCAGCCAGATCGGCTACGGCGGCGGTGCCGCGGCCGCGACCGTCCAGCAGGCTGTGCTGGCGGTGGCATCCGGTATCGCGGAAGTCGTTGTCGCATACCGGGCTTTCAACGAGCGTTCGGAGTTCCGCTTCGGCCAGGTGATGACGGGTCTGACCGTCAACGCCGACTCCCGCGGTGTCGAGTACAGCTGGTCCTACCCGCACGGGCTCAGCACCCCGGCCGCCTCGGTGGCCATGGTCGCGCAGCGCTACATGCACGAATACGGCGCTACCAGTGCCGATTTCGGCGCGGTGTCGGTGGCCGACCGCAAGCACGCGGCGACCAACCCGAAGGCGCACTTCTACGGCAAGCCGATCACCATCGAGGACCACCAGAACTCGCGGTGGATCGCCGAGCCGCTGCGCCTGCTGGACTGCTGCCAGGAGACCGACGGTGGCGTCGCGATCGTCGTCACCACGCCCGAGCGCGCCAAGGACCTCAAGCAGCGTCCGGTCGTCGTCGAGGCGGCGGCGCAGGCTGCCGGCGAGGACCAGTTCACCATGTACTCGTACTACCGCGACGAGCTCGGCCTGCCCGAGATGGGCCTGGTCGGCAAGCAGCTGTGGGGCCAGAGTGGCTTGACGCCCAACGACATTCAGACCGCGGTGATCTACGACCACTTCACCCCGTACACGCTGCTGCAGCTCGAAGAGCTCGGCTTCTGCGGCCGGGGCGAGGCCAAGGACTTCATCGCGGGTGGCGCGATCGAGCTCGGTGGCAAGCTGCCGATCAACACGCACGGCGGTCAGCTCGGTGAGGCGTACATCCACGGTATGAACGGCATCGCCGAGGGCGTCCGCCAGCTGCGCGGCACCTCGGTGAACCAGGTGCCCGATGTCGAGCACGTGCTCGTCACCGCCGGCACCGGCGTCCCGACGTCGGGCCTCATCCTGGGCTGAGTCTCCTTCACGAGCAGACACAAAACTGCCCCGCTTCTACGGAAGAGGGGCAGTTTTGTGTCTGGTCACGATAGGTAGTCGGGTAGTCCTACTCATCCGGATCGGTGCCACTCGGCGCGATGATGTCACGATGACCGAACCGCAGCGGGCGATGGTTGCCCGGCTTTCCCAGGATGTCGCAGCGATGTCCCATCACCTGGCCTGGGTGTCGGCCTGCCTCACTGAACTCGATCGGTCGATGGCGCACCAGCAGCCGACGCCGCAGCCCGTCGCGTACGCGGCACCGCAGCAGTATTGGCAGCCGGCCCAAGCCACGCCGGTCACGGCACCGCAGCCGGCACCTCAGCCCCAGCCGCAGCAGCCATCCCCGCCGCGGCCGGAGCGCTCGGAGGGCTGGATCGGCAAGGTGCTGGCCGCCGCCGGTGTCGCGGTGACGCTGATCGGCGTCGCCCTGCTCTTGGTACTGGCCGCGCAGGCCGGGCTGTTGCGGCCCGAGTTCCGCGTCGGCGCGGGGGCGGTGCTGGCCGCCGGTCTGGTGGTCGGGGCGATCCGGCTGAAGACGCGGCCCGGTGGGACGGTGGGGGCGGTTGCCCTGGCCGCCACCGGTATCGCCGCCGCATACATCGACGTCGTCGCGGTCACGACGGTCTATGAATGGCTTTCTGCGCCAGTCGGTTTGGTCTTGGCGGCGGTGATCGGCGGCGGTGGTCTCACCCTGGCCCGGCGCTGGGACTCCCAGCAGCTCGCGCTGTTGGTGCTGGTGCCCTTGGCGGTGCTGGCGCCGGTGGTGGCCGACGGTGTCTCGCTGTTGCTGATCGGGTTCATGCTGGCGCTGTCCGCGGCGTCGCTGCCGGTGCAAATCGGCAAGGATTGGGTCGCGATGTTCGTGGCCCGGACCGTGGTCTGCACCCTCCCGTTGCTGGTGGCGCTGGCCTCGGCCTCATTCGGCACCAACCGCAGTCCGGGACTCGCGGGCGCCTGCGCAGCCGCAGCCGTCCTCGCCGTCGCCGGTGCGCTGATCCTGTTGCCCAAGACGACCAACCGCACACTGCTGGCCCTGGCCACCGCGGGCGGTGCGCTGCCGGTGCTGTTCATCGCCGGGGTGGTCCGCCCGATGATCGCCGCATCGATCATCGCCGCGGCGGCGGCCCTGTTCCTCGCGGTCGTGCTGGCCGGCAACCGGCTGCCCGGGCTCGCCGGTGTGGTGCAACGGATCTGGTCGGCGGTGTCGGCGGTGTGCGCGCTGGTCGCGGTGCTGGTGGCCTTCGACGGCAGGACCGGCGGCGCGGTGCTGCTCGCAATGTCCGTCGTGGTGGCCGTCGCAGGCCGTCGCGACGCGATCGCCCGCTGGGTGGCTGCCGGGTTCGGCGCCGTCGGCGGTGCCGTCTACCTCAGTTACTCGCCGCCCGAGTTGTTGTTCCGCGCGGTGGAACTGAGCACGCGCAGCGCGGCCTCCACGATCATCTCCAGCATCTTGGCCGTGGCTGCGGCGGTGGCGGTCGTGTGGTCGTGGGCCGGCAAGCGTGACGATGACGAAGTCCGGCTGATGTGGGCCGGCGCGGTCGTGGTCGCTGCCTACGCGTCCACCATGCTGACCGTCACCGCCGGCGTACTGATCGGCGGCGTGAAGGGCGGTTTCTTCGCCGGCCACATGGTCGCGACGATCGGCTGGATCGCGGTGGCGGCAGCACTGTTCGGGTACGCGGCGCGCCAACAGAAGGCGCAGCGGTCACTGCCGATCGGCGGCGGCCTGGCGCTGGTGGCCGCGGCGATGGCCAAGCTGTTCCTCTTCGATCTCGGCACCCTGAACGGCATGTTCCGGGTGGCGGTGTTCATCGTCGTCGGCCTCGTGTTGCTGGCCATGGGGACCGGCTACGCCCGGCTGCTCGCCCGACAGGATCAGCCGAATCCGTAGGCAGCCCGCGCAAACGACCGCACCGTCATTTTGCGTCGGGTAGGTGCCCGTCGGGGCGGTAGGCTCGAACGGACGCGGTATGTCTGGGGAAGGGGGCCGTGTCTATGGGGATTCAGCCGGACAGCAGTCCGTTCGGATCGCAGACGGTGACGGGGCCGGGGTGGCCCAACGTCAATGAGGAGCAGCTCGAAGAAGCGGCCGCGCACTATACGAAGCTGGCCACCAAGATCACCGGATCAGTGGTGCCGCAGCAGACCAGCCAGCTGATGAATCTCACCGGCCAGTGGATGGGCGCGGCTTCTGCGGCGGCGGCAGGTGAGGCCGGCACCATCATCGGCGGTCACGAGGCCAACGGCGCGCAGGCGGCGGCCATCGCCGCCAAGCTGCAGTCCATGGTGGCCGCGGTCATCAAGACCAAGAACCTGGTCAACGCCACCGCAGAGGAAGTCCAGGCGGAGTGCATGGCCCTGTCAGCGGCGCCGTTCCCGAACGTGCAGGAGCTGATCCAGAGCCGGATCAAGATGGGCCTGTCCCAGAACATCGCCGCCGTGACGGCCAGCGCCACCGAGGTGGCCAACTTCGTCGGCGCACCCCCGAGCATCCCGACGCCCGGCGTGCCGCCGCAGGTCGCGGAGACAGCGCAGAAGACCGCGGAGTCGGCGTCCAAGGGTGGCGATCAGATGGGCCAGATGATGGGCCAGATGATGCAGATGGCCGGACAGCTCCCGCAGATGCTCGGACAGCTGCCGCAGCAGGCCATGCAGCCGCTGCAACAACTTTCGCAGCCGCTGCAGCAGTTGACATCCCTGTTCTCCGGCGGTGGCCAGGGCAAGGCCGGACTCGGCGCCTCGCCGTTCGGCGCGTTCTCGAACCATCCGTTGGCCGGCGGGTCCGGTGCGGCGCACGGCGCCGGCTTGATGAAGGGCGGCATGCCCGGCGGTGGCGGCGGTGTCGGCGCGGCCTCCGTGCAGACGCCTCTGCTCGCCAAGATGGTCGGTCCCGGCGCGGGTGGACCCGGAGTCATGCCCGCAGGGGTGGCCGGCGGCATGGGCGCCGGTGGCCTGGCCCCGGTCGCAGCCGCCGCTGGTGCCGGCGGCGCGATGGGTGCCATGGGCGGCATGGGGCACCGCGAAGGTGGTGGTGGCGGCGGTCGGATCAACCAGCTGGCCGTGCCCGAAGCGCTGGACCATGGCTCATATGACGAAGACGTCGACGACGACTGGTGATTAGGGGGGATATCTGATGGGTTCACCGTTGCAGACACCGGACAACATCAGCTGGAATGCGGCATCCGTCGAGCTGCCCGACATGCCGATGATCCAGCCCGGCGAGGACGCCATGAGCGCGACCATCGCCGCCGTGCTGCCGGCCATGGCCGCTGACATGACCGCCAACGTGGCCTCGTTGCAGGCCAAGGAGGGCATGTTCTCCGGCAAGGTCGACGCCGCCCAATCGGCATACGACAAGGGCGACAGTCAGGGTGGGCAGGGCGTCGGTCAGCTGGGTCAGATGCTTGGCCAGCTCGGTCAGATGGGTCAGCAGGCGGGTCAGATGGCCGGCCAGGGCGGCGGCATGGGTCAGATGGGTCAGCAGGCCGGTCAGTTCGGCCAGATGATTCAGCAGGCCATGGGCAAGGGCGGCGGCAAGGAAGGCGGCATGCCGGGCGGGGAACCCTCGGAAGGTCAGCCCGGTGGCCCGGCCGGCGGCGGCGCACCGATGTCCCCGGAACAGCGTCAGGCTCAGCAGGACGCCCGGGAGAACCAGCAGAACGACCGGCAATCCCAGCAGGACAACCGGCAATCTCAGCAGGACAACCGGCAGTCGCAGCAGGATCGGCGTGAGGCCCAGCAGGATGCCCGCGACTCCCGTCGGCACAGCTCCGCTCCGGTCCAGCCGCCGGCGGCCGGGCCCAGTGCGGGCACGGCCAACCCGGGACCCGCGCCGATCGCCCCGGTGGCCCCGCCGCCGCAGCGTGGCGGTGACGTAAGCCGTCAGATGTAGTTACGTCAAACAACAAGCCAGACAAAGAAATTGGGGCCAGTCGCGAAGATCGCGACTGGCCCCAATTCGATGTTCGATCGTTAGGACGCCGGTGCCGGGGTCGGGATGACCGGGGCTGCAGCAGGAGCGGCCTGCTGGTTGCCGGCCGGGGCGGCGGTGCCCTGACCCGCGCTGGACGCGGGCTGGCCGGCGATGGCCTGGCTCGGAGCCGGGGCCGGAGCCGGAGTCAGCGGAGCCTGCGAAACGGCGCCACCGGCAGTGGCGGCGGTGCCCGGGCCGCTTTCGGCGGCGGTGGGAACCGGAGCCGCTTCCTGAGCCTGGCCGGCAACCGGAGCCGTGGCCGGGGTGCCCGCCGGAACCTGAGCGCCGGCCGGAGCCGGAGCGTCAGCCGCAGGGGTGCCCGCCGGAGCCGGAGCAACCGCCGGGGTGCCGGCCGGAGCCGGGGTGCCAGCGGGAACCGGGGTACCGGCAGGAACCGGGGTGCCAGCGGGAACCGGGGTACCGGCAGGAACCGGGGTGCCGGCCGGGGTGGCAGCAGGGGTCTCACCGTTCGGCGTCGCCGCCGGAACCGCACCGGTGGTGGTGCCGGCCGTAGGCTGCGCACCCGTGGCGGCCGGAACAGTGCCCGCCGGGGTGGCGCCGGGCACGGCGCTGCCGAGGCCGGCGGGAGCAGCTGCCGGGGTGGCAGCGGGGGTGGCGGCGGGCGCAGCAGCCGGAGTCGCGGCAGTGACCGGGGTGGCGCCACGGGCCGGTGCGGTGCCCGGAGCAGCAGCAGCGGGGGCTTCAGTGCCCTGCCACTTGATCACTTCGCGGTCTCCGTCGGTGTACACGACGCTGGTCGGAGCAGCGCCCGTCACGTCGAAGTAGATCTTGCCCTTGGATTCCTGACCTTCGGAGAGGCCGGCGGGGTTGATGCCCTGCGGGGAGGCGACGCCCCACAGCACGCGGTAGTTGTCACCGCTTGCGGTGCGGGCGTTCAGGTTCGGCACGAACGGCTGCGAGTTGCCGCGCTCAGCCGTGTACTCCGCCGTCGCTTCCCACAGCGTGCCGTTGAGGTGCTCCGACAGGACATCGGTGCTGGGCTTGAGGTTGCTGATCTCCCATTCCCCGACCGTGTTTCCGTTGACGAGCTTGCCGTCCGCGCCGAACGCCACGGTGGTGGGGGCGGGCGCGACACCTGCGGGCTGAGTGGAGTCTGCCAGCGCGAACGGTGTGGCGATCAGGCCGAATGCGGCGGCTGCGCCGACAGCGATGGTGATCTTGCGGGTATTCATGGTGATGTGGCTCCTCTGTCTCCAAGTCGTCCGACGGGCGGCTTCCCCCACGGAAGTTGAGTCTCGTGTAGTCGGATGAATACTGACTACTACGCAAGCTAGCAGGTTAAGCGTCAGCTGTGGATGCAGGCAGACGCCGCAGCGGTGACCCGGCCGCTGCCCCTAGTTTGCCGGAATCGGCCGCCGTTTGGGCGGCCGATTCCGAATATGTCCTGTTCAGGACGCGGTGAGCTCGATTCCAGCAAGCACGACGACATTGTCTCGGCTCGGCGCCGTCAGCACGCCGGTGATTCGTTCACCGTCACGCCAAAGGTTGGCCTGCAAGGTTTCACCCGGAATCACGGTGCCCGCGAAGCGCGCGCCGTAGGACCGGACCCGGCCGGCGTCGCCGTCGAGCACGTTGTCGACGATGGCCTTGCAGCCGATGCCGTAGGTGCACAAGCCGTGCAGGATCGGGCGGTCGAAGCCGGCGGCCTTGGCGAACGCCGGGTCCGAGTGCAGCGGATTACGGTCGCCGCACAGCCGGTACAGCAGCGCCTGCTGCGGCAGCGTGGGCAGGGCGATCTGCAGGTCCGGTGCGCGGTCGGGCTCGGCCGCCGAGGTCGACGGGCCGCGGTCGCCGCCGAAACCGCCCTCGCCGCGGGCGAAGATGGACCGCTTCTGCTTCCACAGCGGAGCGCCGTCGAGGGTGGTCACCGTGGTCTCCGACCAGATGACCGCGGCCTTGCCCTTGTCCCAGATCTCGGTGAACCGGGTGACGGCGCGGCCCGTGCCCGACGGCGGGATCGGCGCGTCGGCGTAGATCGCCTCGCTGGCATGCAGCACCCGGCTCAGCTCGATGTCGATGCCCGGGAACTTGACCGACGGCGCCTTGGTCTCGTGGAAGCTCTGTGCCACGTTGCCGAAGGTCGGCAGGACCTGCGGCTTGTCGTCGATCAGATAGCGCAGCTCGCGCTCGCTCATGGGGTCGGCGCCGGCGCCCAGGCCCAGGTGGTACAGCTGCACATCGCTGCTGCTCCACGAGAATTCGACGGGTGCGAGTTCGGCTCCGATGGCCTCATCGAGATTGATCGGCATGTCAGCCCTTTCCTGCCACGTGGAGTGCCGCCAGGTATCCGAAGGTCATGGCGGGGCCGATGGTCCCACCGGGGCCGGGGTAGGTGTGGCCCATCACCGGTCCGCTGGCGTTGCCCGACGCGTACAGGCCCTCGATCACGGAGCCGTCCTCACGCAGCGCGCGGCCGTGGATGTCGGTGACGATGCCGCCCTTGGTGCCCAGGTCGCCGGGCACCATCTTGGCCGCATAGAACGGGCCGTGCTTGATCTCGCCCAGGTTCGGGTTCGGCTTGTTGGTGGGGTCGCCGTAGTAGCGGTCGTAGGCGCTGTTGCCACGGCCGAAGTCCTCGTCGACGCCGCCGCGGGCGAAACCGTTGAACCGCTCGATGGTCGCCTTGAGCTCGTCGACGGGCAGGTTGGTGAGCTCTGCCAATTCTTCGATGGTGTCGGCCTTGACGACGACGCCGGCCTCGGTCCACTTCTTCGGAATGCGTTGTCCCGGTTGCAGACCCGCGAAGATGTAGCGGTTGCGGTACTGCTGGTCGAAGAGCAGCCAGGCCGGCACGTTCTCGCCGGGGCCATCGCCCTGGCCGTACTGGCCGCCGTACATGTGGTGGCACGCCTCGACATACGGCATGGATTCGTTCATGAACCGCTTGCCGCTCAGGTTCACGATGATCGAGCCGGGGGAGTTGCGCTCGGACAGCGCGAACCACGGGTTGTCGGGCAGCGGCACTGTCGGGCCCCACCACGCGTCTTCCATGATTTCCAGTGCCGCACCGAGCTTTTCGGCGGCCAGGATGCCGTCGCCGGTGTTGGCCTTGGCGCCAACGGTCCAGTCGGTGGTGATCGGCTGACGCTGGTACTTGGTGCGCATCTCCTGGTTTTTCTCGAAGCCGCCGCTGCCCAGGATGACCGCCTTGCGGGCCCGGATCAGTTGCGGTTCAGCGCTTTCCGGCGCATTCGTGTCACGGACATAGATGCCCGCAACCCGGCCGTCCTCGTAGTAGAGGTCGGTCAGCGCGGTGTTGAGCTCGACGGGGACGCCGGCCTTCTGCAGGCCGATGCGCAGCGGCGCGATCAGGGCGCGGCCCATGCCGACCAGGTTCTTGCCCGTGATGCCGGCGAAGGTGGCGCGGATGCCGACCTTCAGGCTGCGCAGCACGCCGCGCGGGTGGCGCTTGAGCTGGTTGAGGCGGACGTAATCCTGTTGCATCACAACCATGTTCAGCGGCACCTTGCCGTACGCCGGCTCCAGGCCCTTCTCGTCGACCCCGAGCTTCTTGGCGTTGAACGGCTTGGGCTCGACGGACCGTCCGCCGGCGCGGCCGCCCTCGGTCTCCGGGTAGTAGTCGGAGTAGTTGGGCACCCAGCACAGCTTCAGTGGCGAGTTCTTGAGCACGAACGACAGCATCTCGGGGCCGCGCTGCAGATAGGTGTCGATCTTCTCTGCGGGCACCACGTCGCCGACGATCTTGTGCAGGTAGGTGCGGGCCGCTTCCGGGGTGTCCTTGACCCCCGCACGCTGCAGAATCTCATTGTTCGGGATCCAGACGCCGCCACCTGACCGCGCAGTGGAACCTCCATAGTGTGGGGCCTTTTCAACGACTACTGTCGAAAGGCCCTGATGGGCTGCGGTGAGGGCGGCGACCATACCGGCTGCACCGCTGCCGACGACGACAACGTCGTACTCCTGTCCAGTCATGTAGAACACGTTATAGAATTGCCCGGCCTGTGGACAACTGCGCCGGTCCATGAAGTTAGGGGAATTCACGAATGCTGTCCGACAACGTGCGTGCCGAGCTCGCCGCCTCGCTGGCTCAAGCTGAGCGCAGCCGGGTCGCGATGTCGCCGATGACCGACACGTACACCGACATCGACGTCGTCGACGCGTACGAGATTCAGCTGCTCAACATTCGTCAGCGTGTCGCAGAAGGTGCCCGCGTGGTGGGACACAAGGTTGGCCTGTCCAGCGAGGCCATGCAGAAAATGATGAATGTGGATGAACCCGATTACGGGCACCTCCTCGACGACATGCAGGTATTCGAGGACCAGCCCGTGCTGACCTCGAAGTACCTGTTGCCGCGGGTCGAGGTCGAGGTCGGGTTCGTGCTGGCCGACGATCTGCCCGGGGCCGGCTGCACCGAGGACGACGTGCTGGCCGCCACCGCTGCGTTCGCCCCGGCCATCGAGCTGATCGACACCCGCATCACCAACTGGCAGGTCAAGTTGTGCGACACCATCGCCGACAACGCGTCCTCGGCCGGCTGGGTACTGGGTAAGGAGCGGGTGTCCCCGAAGGACGTGGATATCACAGCCATTCCGGCCGTCCTGCGGTGCAACGGCGAGGTGCTCGGCGAGGGCCGCAGCGACGCGGTCCTCGGCAACCCGGTCACCGCGGTGGCGTGGCTGGCCCGCAAGGTCGACCAGTTCGGTGTGCGCCTGAAGGCCGGTGACGTGGTGCTGCCCGGCGCCTGCATGCGGGCGTTCGATGCCAAGCCGGGCGACGACTTCGTCGCCGAATTCGCCGGATTGGGTTCCGTCCACCTGTCTTTCGCCTAATACCCAAAGTTTCAAAAGAGGAGTGAGCATGCCGTCAAAAGCGAGCGTCGCGATCGTCGGCTCGGGAAACATCAGTACTGACCTGCTGTACAAGCTGCTGCGGTCGGACTGGCTCGAGCCGCGCTGGATGATCGGTATCGACCCGGAGAGCGAGGGCCTGGCCCGCGCCCGCAAGCTCGGGCTGGAGACCAGCGCCGAAGGCGCGGACTGGCTGCTGGCCCAGAGCGAGAAGCCGGACTTCATCTTCGAGGCCACCAGCGCCTACGTGCACAAGGCGTACGCGCCGCGGTACGAGGAAGCCGGCATCCGGGCCATCGACCTGACCCCGGCCGCCGTCGGCCCGGGCGTGATCCCGCCGGCCAACCTGCGGGCGCACCTGGATTCGATGAACGTCAACATGGTCACCTGCGGTGGCCAGGCCACCATCCCGATGGTCTACGCGGTGGCCCGTGCCGTCGAGGCGCAGGGCGGCGTGCCCTACGCCGAGATCGTGGCGTCGGTGTCGTCGGCTTCGGCCGGCCCCGGCACCCGGGCCAACATCGATGAGTTCACCAAGACCACCAGCGCCGGTGTGCGCAACATCGGTGGGGCTCGCGACGGCAAGGCCATCATCATCCTGAACCCGGCCGATCCGCCAATGATCATGCGCGACACCATCTTCTGCGCCATCCCCGAAGATGCCGACCACGCCGCCATCACCCAGTCGGTCAAGGACGTGGTCGCTGACGTGCAGACCTACGTGCCGGGCTACCGGCTGCTCAATGAGCCGCAGTTCGACGAGCCGTCGGTGGTCAACGGCGGCCAGCACGTCGTCAGCATCTTCGTCGAGGTGGAGGGTGCCGGCGACTACCTGCCGACCTACGCTGGAAATCTGGACATCATGACCGCCGCGGCCACCAAGGTGGGCGAAGAGATTGCCAAGGAAATCGTGGGAGCGAACGCATGAGCACCGCACTTGAACCCGGAGACATCTTCTTCGACGCCGCGTGGGACGTCCGGATGACGGACACCTCGCTGCGTGACGGCTCGCACCACAAACGCCACCAGTTCACCGGCGACGAGGTCCGCGCGATCGTCGGTGCGCTCGACAACGCCGGCGTTCCGGTCATCGAGGTCACGCACGGTGACGGGCTCGGTGGTTCGAGCTTCAACTACGGGTTCTCGAAGACCCCGGAGCAGGAACTCATCACCATCGCGGCCGAGACCGCGAAGACCGCGAAGATTGCCTTCCTGATGCTGCCGGGCGTCGGCACGAAGGAAGACATCCGCATCGCGCAGGGCAACGGCGGCTCGATCTGCCGCATCGCCACCCACTGCACCGAGGCCGACGTCGCGATCCAGCACTTCGGCTTCGCCCGCGAGCTCGGTCTGGAGACCGTCGGCTTCCTGATGATGAGCCACACCATCTCCCCGGAGAAGCTGGCCGCGCAGGCCCGCATCATGGCCGACGCCGGCTGCCAGTGCATCTACGTGGTGGACTCCGCGGGCGCGCTGGTGCTCGAAGGTGTCGCCGACCGCGTGGCCGCACTGGTCGCCGAACTCGGCAACGACGCGCAGGTGGGTTTCCATGGACACGAGAATCTCGGTCTGGGCGTTGCCAATTCGGTCGAGGCCGTGCGTGCCGGGGCCAAGCAGATCGACGGCTCCTGCCGCCGGTTCGGCGCCGGTGCGGGTAACGCGCCGGTCGAGGCGCTGGTCGGGGTGTTCGACAAGATCGGCGTCAAGACCGGCATCGACTTCTTCGACATCGCCGACGCGGCCGAAGAGGTCGTCGCCCCGGCGATGCCGGCCGAGTGCCTGCTGGACCGCAACGCGCTGGTGATGGGGTACGCGGGCGTGTACTCCAGCTTCCTCAAGCACGCGGTGCGCCAGGGCGAGCGCTACGGCGTGCCCGCCCACGAGCTGCTGCTCCGCGTCGGCCAGCGCAAGCTGATCGGTGGCCAGGAGGACCAGCTGATCGACATCGCGCTCGAGATCCAGCGGGAGCGGGCCGAGGGCAAGGCCTGACCGACCGAGACACGAAAACGCCGGCCGTCCCGAAAGGGGCGGCCGGCGTTTTGCGTAGCCGGGTCAGCTGTTGACGGAGTCGGCCGCGGTCTCGCAGCGTGCGACCAGCTCGGCCAGCGCCGCCGGCAGGCGATCGGCGATGCCGTGCGGATCCTTGACCTGGTCGGTGCAGGTGAGCACGCAGATCTGCATGCCGCCTTGGTAGCTCCAGCCGGTGATGTTCATGCCCATCGGGAAGACCAGCGGGCCGGTCGAGATCAGCTTCTCGACCGGGGCGCCGCCGAAGTACAGCGTCTGCTGCGGGCCGCGCATGTTCGACGCGATCATGCTGAACATCGGACGCTTCTTGACCTGCGCCCCGATGGTCGGCAGCACCCGCGAGTAGACCTTGAACAGCGGCCAGTACTCCATCCAGTCGTGCTGCAGCCAGGCATCGCGTTCGCTCTGCACCTCGCGGGCGGTGGCGGTGTTCGCCGCGATGGCCTTCAACCGCTCCACCGGATCGGCGATGTTGGTGGCCAGTTCGACGTTCCAGCGGGCCACCTTGTTGCCCCAGCGGTCGCCGTCCTGGGGGCGCATCGACACCGGCACCACGGCGGTCATGGTGTCGTCGCCGACCGGGCCGCGCGAGGCCTGGTACTCGCGCAGGACGGTGCCGCACATGGCCAGGAAGACGTCGTTGACGCTGACGCCGAACGCCTTCGTCACCCGCTTGATCTGGTCCATCTCGACGTTGACGAACGCGAATCCACGGTTGGCGGTCAGCGGCTCGTTGAACGGCAGAGCCGGCGGGATGAAGGCCTCGGCATAGCCGGGCTTGCCCGACTTCTGCCGGTCCTGGATGGTGCGGGTGACCTTGGCCGTACGTGCCACGACCTTCGGGAATTTGGTCAGCGACTTGACCTGCTGACGCGCCACCATCGGCAGCCATTCGGCGGCCGGCGGGCGGTGCTCGTCGGGCGCCGGGCGGGCCGACGGCTCGGGCAGCAGGTCGGCGGGGTCCTGGCTGTAGAACTGCTCGAGCAAATTCAGCGATGCCATGCCGTCGGCGACGGCGTGGTGGATCTTGAGCACGAGGGCGACGCGGCCGTCGGCCAGGCCGTCGATGTACCACATCTGCCACGCCGGGCGGCCCCGCTCGAGGGGCTCTTCGAAGAGTTTGGCGATCTCCGCGCCCAGCTCGCGGTCGGTGCCGGGAGCGGCGGCGGTGGCGCGCTTCATGTGGTAGTTCAGGTCGCCCCGGGGGCGGGTGACCCACCACGGCCGGCCGGCACCGAACCGCGGCGACATCAGTTGCCACTGCAGGGGCTCGACGCGGTCGACGAGTCCGGGCAATGCGGCCCGGACGGCCTCGAAGGTGATGGGTTCATGGCCCTGTGCGGGATCGAGCACGACGGCTTTGATGGTGTGCTGCGGCTGGACGGCACTTTCCCACGCCAGGAAGCTGTTGTCCTCGCCCGATAAACGTCGCATACATCACTATGAGGCCGAAAATGTGAGCCAGCGGACATGTTGTCTCGTTGATCGGGAACTACCTCTGAATTTCGGCTCGCACCCCATTTAGCGTGCTCACCATGAGCTGACTCGGCGTCGCGACGCGGAGCTGGAGGGGGCTTTGCCGGTCTGTGTCTGCACGCTTTTTTGAATGGAGTAGGGATATGCAACTGAGGAACAGCCGAGTTCTGGTCACCGGTGCCAGCCGTGGTCTGGGCAAGAACATCGCGCAGGCGATGGCTCGCCGCGGCGCTGACGTCGCGCTGGTTGCCCGGAACGCTGACCAGCTCGAAGAGCTCGCCAAAGAGCTCGGCGGCAAGGCATATCCGACCGATCTGATGGACCCCGCGGCCGCCGAAGCGCTGATCGACCGCGTGGAGGCCGACGGCCCCATCGATGTCATCATCAACAACGCCGGCGTCGACCGGGTCGGCCGCTTCTACGAGGCGTCGTCGCAGGATGTGCGAGACCTGTTGCAAGTCAACCTGATTGCGCCGATGGAGCTGTGTCGCCAGGTGATGCCGCTGATGATCAAGCGGGGCCGTGGCCACATCGTCAACGTGTCCTCGATGGGCGCCATCTCGACCGGACCGGGCGTCACCCTGTACGGCGCCTCCAAGGCCGGGCTCAGCCACTTCACCGCCGGCATCCGCTCCGAGCTGCGCCAGAAGCCGGTCAACACCACGCTGGTGCAGATCGGTGAGGTCAAGACCGACATGATCGACCACATCCGGTCGTTCGGGCCGGCCCGCCGCACCATCGAGCGGTCGCTCAAATTCCGGATGATCCCGCAGGAGCCGCTGGACGCCGACATGGTCGCCGAGGCCATCGCGGACGCGGTCGAGCACGAGAAGAAGCACGTCATCCTGCCCAAGCGGATCGCGGCGATGGCCTACCTCACGGAGACCCCGCGCCGGGTTTCCGAGCTGATGCTCACCGGTATCGACCAGGACAGCGACTAGTTGTGATGTCCGGGGAGGTTGTACCTCTGGTTATCGGTGAGCCTGTGTGACAGGGAAGGCCTCCGGTTGTGAAGTGGAGCTGTCTAGGAACCGCTTCACCAACCAGGAGGCCTTCGTGTCCCACGCTAACGCTGCTCTGACTCCGCGCGCTCGATTGAGACTCGCCCTGCTTGTCGTCGAGTCCGGCTGGACCTATGCGGCAGCGGCTAAGATGTTCATGGTCGCCCCGCGAACCGCCAAGAAGTGGGCCGACCGCTACCGCGCCGAGGGTGAGGACGGTATGGCCGACCGCAGTTCGCGGCCACTTGTCAGCCCCACCCGGACTGCGCCCCAGGTGGTGCGCCAGATTGTGGGTCTGCGGTGGCGACACCGGTACGGGCCTGTGCAGATCTCGGGACGCCTGGGCGTGCCGGCCTCGACGGTGCACGCGGTGCTGACCCGGTGTCGGATCAACCGCCTTTCTCACATCGACCGGGTTACCGGGGAGCCGCTGCGCCGCTACGAGCATCCTCATCCCGGCGCGTTGATCCACGTCGATGTCACTAAGTTCGGCAACATTCCCGATGGCGGCGGCCACCGATTCGTGGGCCGAGCACAAAGCAAGCGCAACGCGATCCAGACGGCCATCCGCACCGGCAACCGCGGTGACAGCACCGAGAACTGGCGTCCCAAGACCGGAACGGCGTTCGTGCACACCGTCATTGACGACCACTCGCGGGTCGCCTACGCCGAGATCTGCACCGACGAAAAGGCTGCCACCGCGGTCGCTGTGTTTCACCGCGCGGTCGCATGGTTCGCCGAGCGAGGCGTCACCGTAGAGCGCGTTCTATCCGACAACGGGGCCGCCTACAGGTCTTGCGCGTGGCGCGACGCCTGCGCCCAATTGCAGATCACGCCGAAGAAGACGCGCCCGTACCGGCCTCAGACCAACGGAAAGATTGAGCGATTCCATCGCACTCTGGCCGACGGCTGGGCCTACGCCCGGCTCTATGAGTCGACCGAACAACGCAACACGGCCCTACCGGGCTGGCTGCATTTCTACAATCACCACCGAGCCCACTCCGCCATCGGAGGCCAGCCACCAGTCACCCGACTGACCAACCTCCCCGGACATCACAACTAGTCATGGGTGGCGGGCGGGAGGCCCAGTGGACCTGACCGGCAAGGTCGCGATCATCACGGGCGCGGATCTGGCGGTCGACGGCGGCGCGAGCGCGGGCCGCATCCCGGTCGTCCCGACGTAACGAGCGACTTGTCAGACTTCCCCGGCAAGATGGGCGCATGGCCGGGGACGAATCAACGCTGGCGCCCGAGCGCCGACGGCGGGCCGGGTCGATGGAGCTGTTGCTCGTCGGCCTCGCCGGTCTGGCGCTGTCGGGTTCCTGGGTCAGCGGCCTACTGACCGACCACGCCCGCCTGGCCACCGCGGCCACGGTGTTCTGTGGGGTTTTCGTGCAGGCCCTGCCGTTCCTGGTGCTGGGCGTCATCGTCAGCGGCCTGGTGGCTGCGTATCTCACCCCGGAACGGCTGGCTCGCCTGCTGCCGCGCCGGCCCGCGCTCGCCGTGGCGGTGGCGGGTGTCGGCGGCGCCGCGCTGCCGGGATGTGAATGCGGGTCGGTGCCCGTGGCGCGCCGGCTGTTCAGCGGCGAGACGGCCGGGGCCGCCCTGACCTTCATGCTGTCGGCACCGGCGATCAACCCCGTGGTGCTGGTGGCGACAGCGGTCGCGTTTCCCGGCCAGCCGCAGATGGTGGTGGCCCGCTGCGTGGCGTCGCTGCTGACCGCCGTGGTGATGGGCCTGTTGTGGCAGCGCTGGGGCCGCGCCGAATGGGTGACCCGCACCCTGCCCACCCACCACGACGAGGGCGCGTCCCGATTCACCGTGTTCACCGAGGCGGCCCGGCACGACTTCCTGCAGTCCGCGGCCTACCTGGTGATCGGCGCCGGTGCGGCGGCCGTGCTGCGGGCGGCGGTGCCGCCGTGGGTGTTCGAGCATGTCGCCGGCAACCTGGCAGTCGGTGTGGTGACCATGGCGCTATTGGCCGTGGTGCTGGCGCTGTGCTCCGAGGCCGACGCGTTCGTTGCGGCCAGCCTCACCATGGTCCCCCTGGTGCCGCGACTGGTGTTCCTGGTGGTCGGTCCGGCGGTGGACGTCAAGCTGTTTGCGATGCAGGCCGGCGTGTTCGGCCGGCCGTTCGCGGTGCGATTCGCACCCGTGACCCTGGTGGTGGCCGCGGTGTGCGCCACGGCCGTCGGGCTGCTGGTGCTCGGGGACGTGCGATGAGCCGGGAAACGCAGAACATCCTGGTGCTGCTGATCGGGCTGAGCACGGGGTTGATCGCAGTGAAGGGCACCTACCTGAATTTCGTGAAACCGGCGCTGTTCCCGTGGCTGCTGGTGGCCGCCGTCCTGCTGGTGGCGCTGGCTCTGGTGTGTCTGGTGCGGGACCTGCGTCATGGGCCGCCGGGCGGGCACCACCACCGGGGCCTGCTGGTGTGGCTGCTGCTCGTGCCGGTGGCATTGACCGCGTTCGTCGCCGTGCCGCCGATGAGCCCGGTCGGTGCGGAGACGGTCACCGCCGCGGTGGCCCCGCCGAAGCGGGCGTTTCCCCCGCTCCCGGCCGACGGCGCGGTATCGCTGCCGGAGGTGGTGCTGCGGGCCGGCGCCGACTCCACGAAAAGCCTTGAGGGACGGACCATCACCGTCACCGGATTCACGATGGGCGGCGATCTGGCCCGGGTCGTGATCGTGTGTTGCGCCGCCGACGCGCAACTGGCCCGCGTCCACCTGACCGGCGCGGTCGGTCCGCACCCGGATGACACCTGGCTGAAGGTGCAGGGCAAGGTGATACCCGGGACGTCCAGCCCGTCCACGAATTTCGTCCCGACCATGGAAGTGACCAGTGCCGACCCAATCCCCAAGCCCCGCAACACCTACGCGTACTGACGCACAGGCGCTCCTCGAACAGCTCGCCGGTCCCGGCGCCGTGCTGCGCGACGACCAGTGGGTGGCCATCGAGGCACTGGTGGTGCAGGGCCGCCGGGCGCTGGTGGTGCAGCGCACCGGGTGGGGTAAGTCCGCGGTGTACTTCATCGCCGCCAAGCTGCTGCGGGCCGCCGGCCGCGGCCCGACGGTCATCGTCTCGCCGCTGCTGGCACTGATGCGCAACCAGGTGGCCGCTGCCGAACGAGCGGGCGTCCGCGCTGCCACGATCAATTCCAGCAACGTCACCGAATGGGACGAGGTGCACCAGCGAGTCTCCGCGGGCGACCTCGACGTCCTGCTCGTCAGCCCGGAGCGGTTGAACAATCCGGACTTTCGCGACACCGTGCTGCCGGCACTGGCCGCCGACGCCGGGCTGGTCGTGGTCGACGAAGCGCACTGCGTCTCCGACTGGGGCCACGATTTCCGTCCGGATTACCGGCGCATCCGCACCCTGATCGGTGAGTTGGGTTCGGGTATACCGGTTCTCGCCACCACCGCGACCGCCAACGACCGCGTGGTGCAGGACGTCGCCGCGCAGCTGGGCGTCGGCGGTGGCGACACCTTGGTGCTGCGCGGCGGGCTGGACCGGGAGTCGCTGCGGCTGTCGGTGGTACATGCCGGGGGACCGGCGCAACGCGCGGCTTGGCTTGCGGCGCACCTGGATTCGCTGCCCGGCTCCGGCATCGTCTACACCCTGACGGTGTCGCAGGCGCATGACGTCGCCGCGCTGCTGCGTGAGCAGGGGCACCCCGTCGCGTCCTACACCGGTTCCACCGAAGCCGCCGAACGCGAACAGCTGGAAGCCGACCTGCTGAACAACCGGGTCAAGGCGCTCATCGCCACGTCGGCGCTGGGCATGGGGTTCGACAAACCGGACCTGGGCTTCGTCGTGCACCTGGGTGCCCCGTCGTCGCCCATCGCGTACTACCAGCAGGTCGGCCGTGCCGGCCGTGCCACCTCCAGCGCGGAGGTGATCCTGCTGCCGGGTAAGGAGGACGCCGACATCTGGCGATACTTCGCCTCGGTCGCCTTCCCGTCGGAAGCCTTGGTACGCAAGGTGATTGGCGAACTCGAGATGGACCGGGCGCTGTCCACCGCGGCGCTGGAACCGCTGGTGGACCTGAACCGGTCACGGCTGGAGATGGTGCTCAAGGTGCTCGACGTCGACGGTGCGGTGCGCCGGGTCAAGGGCGGCTGGATCAGTACCGGCGAATCGTGGTCGTACGACGAGGAGCGCTACCGGAATCTGGACGCGGCGCGGCAGCGTGAGCAGCAGGCCATGCGGGACTACCAATCGACGACCGAGTGCCGAATGGTGTTCTTGCGCAGCCAACTCGACGATCCCGAACTCGACGGCCAAGGCTGCGGCCGCTGCGACAACTGCGCAGGTGCGCACTACACCGCGGACGTCGACGCCGGCGCCGCGTCGGCGGTACGGGACCAACTGATGCGACCCGGCGTCGAGCTCGCTACGCGAAAGCAGTGGCCGACAGGCCTGCGCTCCTTGGGAATTGAGTTGTCCGGGCGGATTTCCGGCGGAGCCGAGCCGGGTCGGGTGATCGGGCGCCTGACCGACCTGGGTTGGGGTGCTCGGCTGCGGCAGCTGTTGGACGGGCCCGACGGCGAGGCGCCCGACGAGGTGGTGCAGGCCGCGGTTGCGGTGCTGAAGGCCTGGAACTGGGATGCCCGACCGGTAGCGGTGATGGGCCTGGACTCCGACAGCCACCCGCAGTTGATCGGCTCGTTGGTGACCCGGCTGGCCGAACTCGGCCGGCTGCAGAACCTCGGCACGTTGCACTATCGGCCACAGCGGCGCCCGGTGACCGCGGCCAACTCGGCGTATCGGGTAGCGGCGCTGGTGGATTCGTGGGAGGTCCCCGTCCTGGATGTCAGCGGTCCGGTGCTGCTGGTGGACGACCTCGTCGATACCGGCTGGACCCTGACCATGGCGACGCAGGTGCTGCGCGCTGCCGGGGCGCCCGCAGTGCTGCCGTTTGGGATCGCGTCCGTCAGCTGACGGGTCGTTCGCCGAGCGGCCAGTTGGCGCACGCATTTTCGCAATATGCGTGCGATAGCTGGCCACTGAGCTAGGTCCGGCGCAGCCCCAGCTGGTCGAGCACCGCGTCGACGCCGCGTAGCCGGATGTCGCCGCGACGCACGGTCTCCCACTGGACGCGCGTCATCGTGAACTCCAGCATCGTGTCGAACACCCCGCGCCGCGATTGCCGCGACGAGCCGGTCTGTACGTAGGGCAGTGACCGGGTGACGCCGAGTGACGCCGCATTGTCGTGCCAGGCTCTGGTGCACGCCAGGTCGGCGTCGAAGCCGGCGAAGATCAGCTGCAGCGCGGCCGTGCGCATCTCCCGGCCGAGCCCGCGACCCTGATAACGGCGGCCAAGCCACGAGCCGGTGGACACCATCCGCCGCGCGGGGAAGCCGTCGCCGGTCACCACGCAGACGCCCACGGCCTTGTCGCCGACGACGACGGCCATCGGTACGTCCCAGTGCTCCGTCGACACCTCGGCGCGGGTCTGCTGGAAGTACTGGACGGTGTTGCGCTCCAGTTCGGGGGAGACCGCGTCGGTCCACGGGACCGAGAACGGCATGGTCGCCGGATCGTGGATGCCTTCGGCGGCCAGGTGGGCGAGCTCATCGGCCAGGCCATCGGTCACATGGCACAGCAGCAGGACCGGAGTGGTCACCTCCAGTTCCGCCAGAGGCCAGGACGAATGCTGCATGCCCAATAGCACCACAGTCGAGCTAATCCAGGAAAGCGAATACTTGCTGTGCGGAGCCACGCTGACCTGCAACTTTGAGCGCTTGTGTAACAGCAGTACCGCAGCGAGCGAAATACCCCCAGAGGCCGGGGAAGAAGGATGCGGCCAGAACCAAGGAGGATTCCATGACTCGTGCCGTTACCTTCGGCCGTTCCACCCTCGGCTTCATCGCCCTGGGCGCTGCCTGTGCCGCGCTGGTCGTGCCGCGCGCGTCGGCGGATCCGACGCCGGTGACGCCCACGCCGTCCACGACGGCCGCACCGACCACGTCTGCGACGGCTGCACCGACCACGACGGCCGCACCCACCACTTCCGCCACCGCGGCGCCGACGACAACCACGACGACCACCGTGGCGCCGGCCGCCACCGTCGCCGACTGCAGCACCGCGACGCTGGCCAAGACCATCAGCTCGGTCACCCTGCAGCTGTCGGACTACTTCGCTGCACACCCGGATGCCGACAGCTCGCTGCTCGACGCCACCCGTCAACCGGCATTCACCGCGATGAGCCAGTTCGACAACTACTTCAAGGAGCACCCGGACCAGGCCGACGCGCTGCGCGGCATCCAGGCGCCGCTGGCCGCCTTCAAGGATCGCTGCGGCCTGCAGGTCGCGCCGACCGACGCTCTCGCGGTGCTCAACGGCATTTAGCTCTCACTCGCCGAACGTGAGCGAATGTGTCAATCCACCAACGGATTTCGCACACAAGCTCACGTTCGGCCGGGCTGAGATCCGCCCAGCTGTGTCGTCAGCGTCGCGGCCGCGGCCACCAGCCCACGGGCGCGTTTACTGATTTCGGCATCGGTCAGCGCACGGCCGATCTGCAGTGACAGCACCATGACCTGACGCTGGTGATGGTCGAACACCGGCGCGGCGATGACGCTGATGTCGTGCTTGGATCGCCCGCCCGACTCGCTGGGCAGGTACACGCGCTCGCCGATGTCGGAGACGAGTTCGCCCAGCAGGACCCGTAATTCGTCGGGCAGGTTGCTCGACATGCCGGCCATCATGGCGTACAGCCGCCGGCCGCCGGGCGTCAGTCGCTCGACGAGGTAGCCCGATTCGCGGCACTCGGCAATCACTCGCTCCAGCCGCGCACTGTCGGTGCGCAGGGGGATCGTCGGCTCCTTGCCCAGCCAATCGCGGACCGCACGCTCGTCCCACAGCACGAACATGAGGCCGACCGGCGGGGCGAACGGGTAGCTCTGCCCGACCTGCACTGGTTCCGGACTGCCCTGCGGCGCAACGAGTTCCAGCAGCGTGATGCGGTCGTCGATCACCGCTGACAGCGCCGCTGTGGCATTGAACGTCTCCGACAGCCGGCGCAGTTCGGCCCGCGCGGCCGGGCTGATCCGCATGGACTCCTGCGCGGTATGGCCAAGGGTGATCAACCGCGGGCCCAGTCGGTAGGTCTTCTCGGCCGCGTCGCGCACCAGATAGCCGGCCTCGGCCAGCGTGGTGACGATGCCCAGACAGGTGGGCTTGCTGAGGTCGAGCCGGCGCGCCAATTCGGACAGCCCGAATTGTTCCTGGGGATGACTGGCCAGGAAATCCAGCACCGCCACGACGCGGGCGGTGGGCGGCGACGCGCGGCCGATGTCGGTCATGGCAAGGAATGTACGACACCGGTCCAAATATGGACCGGTGTCAGGGAGTTTGGCCGGCCTGTTGACCTGCGCGGCATTGACGACAACTGCAACGCGTTCTACTCTTCATTCGGAATATCTACCGATACGTTCCAATATTGGAACGGAAGGGTGCTACCGAATGTTCACGCAGTCGTTCATCGACGCCGTCGCCGAGGCGGAGCGCCTCGTCGCCGCCGCGCCGTTCATCGAAACCGAGGCCGACCTGCTCGAAGGCCTGCAGTACCTCGCCGGCTGTATCGCGTCGTGCACGCATGTCGCGTTCGACTTCGACAAGGACCACCCGTTCCTGCACAGCGGCACGGGCCCCTTCGAGAAGATGGGCCTCGACAACCCCGACACCATGTACTTCGGCACCCGCGTGCAGCCCGGACATGAATACGTCGTCACCGGGCGTCGCGGCACCACCACCGACGTCAGCTTCCAGCTGCTCGGCGGTGAATACACCGACGCCAACGTGCCGGATAGCGAGACGGCGTTCGACGACCGCAAGCTCGACATCGCCGCCGACGGCACGTTCGAGTGGCGGTTCACGCCGGCCACCCCGGCGCAGTTGGTGATCCGCGAGGTCTACAACGACTGGTCGGCGCAGCGCGGTTCGTTCGCCATCGCCCGGACGGACACCGCGGGGACCGCGCCGGACCCGTTGACCCGTGAGCTGATCGAGAAGCGGTACGCCGTAGCCGGTAAGCAGCTGGTGCAGCGGGTCAAGACCTGGCTGCAGTTCCCGAAGTGGTTCTACGACAACCTGCCGGTCAACACCCTGACCGCGCCGCGACTGACTCCTGGTGGATTGGCCACGCAGTACTCGGCCGTCGGGCACTACGACATGACTCCTGACCAGGCGATGGTCATCACGCTTCCGGTGACGGACGCGCCGTACCTGGGCTTCCAGCTGGGCAGCCTCTGGTACATCTCGCTGGATTACATCAACCACCAGACGTCGCTGAACGGCACTCAGGCGCAGGCGGATCCGGACGGCAAGATCCGGATCGTGGTGTCCGAGAACAATCCCGGCGTGACCAACTGGTGCGAGACGCTGGGCCACGCCAAGGGCTACCTGCAGTTCCGCTGGCAGCGGGTGTCCCGCGAGCTGACGGCCGAGGACGGCCCGACGTGCGAGGTCGTCACCCTGGATGAGGTGGCGTCGAAGCTGCCCTTCTACGAGAGCAACAAGATTTCCGACGAAGATTGGCGCGCGCGGATTGCGCTGCGGCAGAAGCTTATTGGCGATAGGATGGTGGGCTGACCGTGAGCGGACTGCTCGATGGCAAGGTAGTGGTGATCAGCGGTGTCGGGCCCGGGCTCGGGACGACGCTGGCCCGCCGATGTGCGGAGAACGGTGCCGACCTCGTGTTGGCCGCCCGCACGGTGGAGCGGCTGGAGCTCGTCGCCAAGCAGGTGACGGCGCTGGGTCGTCGCGCACTGGTTGTGGGCACCGACATCACCGACGACGAGCAGGTCGCCAACGTGGTGGCTCGCACCCTGGAGGAGTTCGGCAAGGCAGACGTGTTGATCAACAACGCGTTCCGGGTGCCGTCCATGAAGCCGTTCGCCAACACCACGTTCGAGCACATGCGGGATGCGATCGAACTGACGGTGTTCGGCGCGCTGCGCATGACCCAGGGCTTCACCCCGGCACTGGAGACTGCCAAAGGCTCTGTGGTGAACGTGAACTCGATGGTCGTGCGGCATTCGCAGGCCAAGTACGGCGCCTACAAGATGGCGAAGTCGGCGCTGCTGGCCATGTCCCAGACCCTCTCGACCGAGCTGGGCGAGAAGGGCATCCGGGTCAACTCGGTGCTGCCCGGCTACATCTGGGGCGAGACCCTGGAGGGTTACTTCGGCCACCAGGCGCAGAAGTACGGCACCACCGTCGAGCAGATCTACGCGGCATCGGCCGCCGGCTCCGATCTCAAGCGGCTGCCGACCGAGGACGAGGTGGCCTCTGCCATCCTGTTCATGGCCAGCGACCTGTCCAGCGGCATCACCGGCCAGGCCCTGGATGTGAACTGCGGGGAGTACAAGGCATGACACGCACCAACGTGGGCACCATCGAGGACCTGCACGCCTCGGCCGTGAAGGCCTGTGGGCTGGAGGATTTCGGCGGCGACGACGACAACTACCTGGAAGCCCTTGGCGTGCTGCTGGATGCGTACCAGCGCGAAGCCGACCTGACCGAGCTCGGCAGCAAGATGCAGCGGTTCTTCACCCGCAACGCCTTGGTGGCGCGGCTGGTGTCCAACGCCGCGTTCAAGCAGTACCCGCAGCACGCCGATGTGCCGATCGAACGGCCCATCTTCGTCACGGGCCTGCCGCGCACCGGCACCACGGTGATCCACCGGCTGCTGACTGCCGACCCGGCACACCAAGGGCTGGAGATGTGGCTGGCGGAGTTCCCGCAGCCGCGGCCGCCGCGTGAAACATGGTCGGAAAACCCGGTGTTCAGTGCGCTGGATGCCCGATTCAAGCAAGCGCACGAGGAGAACCCGGACTACACCGGGTTGCATTTCATGACCGCTGACGAGGTCGAGGAATGCTGGCAGTTGCTGCGGCAGTCGTTGCATTCGGTGTCGTACGAGACGCTGGCGCACGTCCCGAGCTACGCCCAGTGGCTGGCCCGTCAGGACTGGACCAAGTCTTACCAGCGGCACCGCCAGAATCTGCAGTTGATCGGACTCAATGAGCCCGAGAAGCGTTGGGTACTCAAGAATCCCAGCCACCTGTTCGCCCTCGAGGCACTGTTCAAGGTGTACCCCGACGCGCTCGTCGTACAGTGCCACCGGCCCGCCGAGACCATCATGGCGTCGATGTGTTCGCTGTCGCAGCACACGACCGCCGGCTGGTCGAACTCCTTCACCGGCAAGGTGATTGGTGACGACTCGCTGGAAACCTGGTCGCGTGGGCTGGAACTGTTCAATGCCGAGCGGGCGAAGCATGATCCCAAGCAGTTCTGCGATGTCGACTACTTCGAGTTCATCAAGGATCCGGTGGGCGCCGTCGAGGGCATCTACCGCACCTTCGACATCGAGTTCACCGATGCGGCACGGCAGGCGATGACCGACAGCCACGCCCAGAGTCAGCAGGGCCCGCGGGCCCCTAAGCACACCTACTCGCTGTCCGACTACGGGCTGACCGAGGAACAGGTCAAGGAGCGCTTCGCCAACCTGTAGTTGCCGACCAGACGTAAAACTGCCCCTTTTCAACCGAAAAGGGGCAGTTTTATGTCTGCTCGCGGGAGAACCTCGCGAGAGAACTCAGCCGTCGCCGGGGGAGGGGGCGGTGGAGAACTCCTCCAGGCACCCCTCGGCGACGGCATGCTTGATGCTGTCGGACATCTTCGGGCACGAGCGGCTGCGACTGGGGTCGCCGCCTCCGGCGCGGATCTCGCTGAAATACGCGCACCGCTGCGTCGCTCCCGAATTCCACTGCACCGCAGTGTGTTCGGGTCCCAGCTTCTTGACCGCCACCGTCGAGTGGCAGAACCGGCAGTCCACCGGAACCAGGCCCGCGGTCAGGTAGCGCTGGCGATCGGCCGCCGTGGCCTCGCGAACGGCGGCCAAGCGCACCGGGTCGTCGGCGAAATCTGGTGCCTTGGACCAGGATCCGCTCGCGGGTGAGTCGGACGCCGGATGTGCGTGGTCATCCTCGTCGCCGTGACCCATCAGCTGCAGCATCGAACGGGCCAGGCTCTCGGCATCGGGAGCCTGGGTCCGTTCGTCGTGCTGGGTCATCAGCTGGACTGCTCCGCGGCTTCCTTGGCCTCGGCCTGGATGCGGAGGTTTTCGGCGACCTCGCCCTGCCACTTCTCGTTGGCAACGGTGGTGTCGATCTCCAGCTCGAAGCGGTCGACCATGTCCGGCGTGATGTCGGCGACGTCGACGTAGAACTGCTGGTACCAACGACGCATCTGGTAGACCGCGCCGTCTTCCTCGACCAGCAGCGGGTTGTCGATGCGGGTCTTGTGCTTCCAGATCTCGACGTCCTGCATGAAGCCCTTGCTGACACCGTCGGTCATGGCGTCGGCCAGCTTCTGGGTGGTCTTCTCGTCCATGCCCTTGGGCTTTTCGACGATGACGCCCCACTGCAGCACGAATGCGTCCTGGCTGACCGGGTAGTGGCAGTTGATCAGGATCGACTCGGCCTTGTAGCCGCTGTAGTTGTTGTGCAGCCAGTTGATCATGAACGACGGCCCGAAGTACGAGGCCTCCGAGTCGAGGTGCGCCTCGCCGTATTGGGTGCCCATGCCACCGATATCCGGCCGGCCCACGTTGTGCAGGTACTGGCTGGCGATGTGGCCCTCGAAGACGTTCTTGAAGTACGTCGGCAGGCCGTAGTGGATGTAGAAGAAGTGCGCCATGTCAGTGACGTTGTCGATGATCTCGCGGCAGTTGCTGCCCTCGATCAGCATCGAGTTCCACTGCCACTCGGTCCACTCGTCGCTGGCCGCCTCGGGGATCTCCGGGATCCGGACCTCATCGGTCGGCGCGTTGCCCTCGTGGTCGTGCCAGACGAAGAGCAGGCCACCACGGACGTCGGTGTGCCAAGCGCGGGTGCGGGCCAGGCGCGGCGTGCGCTTGGCGTAGGGCACCAGCTGGCACTTACCGTCGCCGCCCCAGCGCCAGTCGTGGAACGGGCACGCGACCGCGTCGCCCTTGATGGTGCCCTGTGACAGGTCTCCGCCCATGTGGCGGCAGTAGCCGTCCAGGATTTTCAGGTCACCGTTCGAGTCCGCGAACACCACCAACTTGGTGCCGAATGCCTCGAATGAGTGCGGCTTGCCGTCCTGGAAATCCTTCACAGGACCCACGCAGTGCCATCCACGGGCAAAGCGGTCCGGCAGCGCGCCGGTATCGATCTCGCGAACCCCCGCGGTTTCGGTGCTCACCTTGGCCTCCCAATCTGTGCCGAGTAACTAGAACACGTTACAGTTTTTCCTTGGTGCAGCGCAATGCAAGCGTCCCGACCTGCGGTATATCTATGTCATGCCGCTTTACTCCTTCGAGGGCCGTAGCCCGGTCGTCGACCCCACGGCCTTCATCGCCCCCACCGCCGTCCTGATCGGCGATGTCCGCGTCGAGGCCGGGGCATCTGTGTGGTTCAACGCGGTACTGCGCGCCGACTACGCGCCCGTCGTCATCCGCAACGGCGCCAACGTGCAGGACGGGTCCGTGCTGCACGCCCCTCCCGGTATTCCGGTCGATATTGGGCCGGGCGCGACCATTGCCCACCTGTGCGTCGTGCACGGCGTGCATGTCGGTGCCGAGGCGCTGATCGCCAACAACAGCACGGTGCTCGACGGTGCGGTGATCGGTCGGCGCAGCCTCGTCGCGGCACACTCGCTGGTGTCCGCCGGAACCAAGATTCCCGACGAAGTGCTGGTCATGGGGTCGCCGGCCAAGATTCGCGGCCCAATTGCCGGGACCGGCGCCGAGACGTGGATCAACACCAACCCGCAGGCCTACCGCGAGCTGGCCGAGCGCTACCTGGCGGGGCTGCAAGAGCTGTAGGGCGGTTGCGTGCCGGATTTCACGGAAATCTGACATTCGGGCCGCGGTTCGGCCAAGACTGGGCCCATGAAGTTGCCGCTCTTTGTCTTGGCCGGTGCCGCAGTGGTGCTCACGGCCCCGCTCGCGCACGCCGCGCCGCCACCCAACTTTCCCGACTTCGCGAACTTCGACATCGTCACCAACACTCACCTGGCCCCCTACCGGAGCACCACGCAGCAGGTGGTGAAGTTCGCCACCCCCGACGGTCTGTCGTGCGACATCGGCGCACTGGCCGGGGCCGGGACGACGGTCCGCTGTTATGGGCCGGTGCCTGGAGCCGCGGGTGTGGCTGTCACTGTTGACCCCTCCGCGAAGGCGCCGTGCGATTTCGGGATGGCGCAGTTGCACGGAGCCAATGAGGGGACGATCAGCCGCTACCGCGGTGACTGCCCGACCGATCTGGCCGCCGGCGCACTGCTTGCGCCCACGCAGAAGGTGTCTCTGGGGACGGCCACGTGCGGCGTCGCCCCGGGCGGTGTCACCGCGTGCATCGACAGCACCGCCGGCGGCCACGGCTTCGTCCTGCAACCCTCAGGGTCGTGGACGTTCTAGCTACGACGAGCGCGGAGCCTCCCAGAAGGCGCGCAGCGCCAGCAGCTGCCCGGCTTCGTTCGCCCGATAGGTGAAGACGCCTGGAGTCGTGAAGTCGCGCCCGGCGATGGTGGTCACGATGTTGCCGACGTTGGCTTCCTCGTCACCGCACTGGTAGGTGGTCTCGAAGTTGAACACCAGCTTGTCGGCGGGAGCGATCGCCTTGTCCCAGAAGGCCGAAATGGCTTCCTTGCCGCGGTGTCCCTTGCCCTCGGGATCGAGGAACGACGGTCCGATCGGGTCTTGCACGATGGCGTCGTCGGCGAAATTGGCCAGCCAGGCTTCCTTGTCGCGGGCGGCGACGGCATCGCGGGAACGCTTGCCGGCGAGGTGCGCGGGATGATTCGGATCGGAAACTGCCATGTCAGTCCTTTCCGGGCTTGTCGCTCGAGACCACCCACATCGAGTAGTACTGTGCGCCACCGCCATACGCGTGGCCCAGCGCCTTTCGGGCGCCCTCGACCTGGTGGTCACCGGCCTTGCCCATGACCTGGATGGCCGACTCGGCGAACCGGATCATGCCGGATGCGCCAATGGGATTGGAGCTCAGCACACCGCCGGAGGCGTTGAACGGAATCTTGCCGCCGATGGCCGTCTCGCCGGCCTCGGTGAGCTTCCAGCCTTCGCCTTCCGCGGCAAAGCCCAAGTTCTCCAACCACATCGGTTCGAACCACGAGAACGGCACGTACACCTCGGCCACGTCGATCTCATCGATCGGGCTCGTGATGCCGGCGTCGCGCCACAGGGCAGCGGCCGCATCGCGGCCGGCCTGCGGGTTCACCTGGTCGCGACCCGAGTAGGCCAGCGGTTCGGTGCGCAGCGCGGTGGCGTGAATCCAGGCGACCGGATGTCCCTCGGCGACGCGGGCGTCGGCGACTTCCTCGTTGCCGATGACCAGTGCGGCAGCACCGTCGGAGGACGGGCACGTCTCGTCGAAACGGATTGGGTCCCACAGCATCTGGGAGGCCATCACCTTCTCGACGGTGATATCGGGCTGGTGCAGGTGGGCCAGCGGGTTCTTGGCGCCGTTGAGCCGGTCCTTGACCGCCACAATGGCACCGATGTTCTCCGGCGCGCCCGAGCGGCGGATGTAGGCCCGCACGTGCGGGGCGAAGTAACCGCCCGCGCCGGCGCCCACCGGCTTGGTGAACGGCACTGGAATCGACAGCGCCCACATGGCATTCGACTCCGACTGCTTCTCCCAGGCCATGGTCAACACGCGGCGGTACTTGCCGGACTTGACCAGACTGGCGGCGACGATTGCGGTCGAGCCACCCACCGAACCCGCGGTGTGCACGCGGATCAGCGGCTTGTTGGTGGCGCCGGTGGCGTCGGCCATGAACAGCTCGGGCATCATGACGCCCTCGAAGAAGTCCGGTGCCTTGCCGACCACGACGGCGTCGATGTCGGCCATGGTGCACCCGGAATCCGCGAGCGCTCTATCGATGGCTTCGCGCACCAGGCCGTTCATCGACACGTCGAGTCGCTTGGCGACGTACTTGGTCTGTCCGGTGCCGAGGACGGCGGCGAGGTTCTTGGACATTATTTGCCCTCCAGGACGGCAATCAGATTCTGTTGCAGCGCAGGACCACTCGTGGCGTGGGCGAGCACCCGGTTCGCCGATCCGTTGAAGATGTGCTCGGCGGCGAAGCCGATGCGCTCCAGGCCGGCGGAGAACATCGGGTTGGCGGCCAGGGCGCCACCGGACGGGTTGACCTTCGTCGAGTCCTTCAGCCCGATCGCCTCGGCGAGGATCAGCTGCTGGTGGCTGAACGGTGCGTGCAACTCGGCGATGTCGATCGAGCCGACGTCCCCACCGGTGGCGGCGGCGGCCGATGCGGCGGTCGAGGTCGAGACCGTCAGGTCACGGGCGCCCAGGATCGGGGTTTCGATGCGGTGCTCGAAACCGGTGATCCACGCGGGGTTTTCGCGCAGTTCCCGCGCCTTGTCTGCCGAGGCCAGCACGATCGCGGAGGCGCCGTCGGTGATCGGCGCGATGTCGTGGCGGCGCAGCGGGTCGGCAAAGAACGGACGGTCCAGCAGCTCACTCACGGTGGCCGCGGACTCGAGCCGGTCGACGCGCTCGGCGACGGCGAACGAATCCAGCGCCACCTGAGCCATCTGCTCGGCGGTCCACTTCCCGGCGTCCAGGCCGAATCGGGCCTGCAGACCTGCCATCGAGACGGCGTCCGGCCACAGCGGCGAGACGGTGTACGGGTCGGTCTGCAGGGCCAGCACCCGGCGCAGGGTGCCGGCGCTGCCCTTGCCGAAGCCGTAGACCAACGCGGTGTCGACCTCGCCGGTCAGGATCTTGATGTAGGCCTCATACAGCGCCCAGGCCGCGTCCATCTCCACGTGCGATTCGTTGATCGGCGGGATGGCGCCGATCGAGTCGATCGCCGAGATGAACGAAAATGCCCGGCCGGCAAGGTAATCCGAAGAACCGGAGCACCAGAAGCCGATATCGGCCTGCTTCAGACCCAACTCGGCGTACAGCTTTGCAAAACACGGCATCAGCATCTCGACGCCGTTCGTGGTGCCATCGGTGCGGCGCACATGCGGGGCATGTGCGAACCCGACGACCGCTACTTCACTGGAAGTCATTGTGGCCCTTTACAGGTGGTGCTTGTACGAGTCGTAGTCGGCGTCGGGTTCGCCGGACGGTTTGAAGTGCGAGATGTTGTCGATGCCCAGACCCCACTCCTCGCGGGGCTTCCACACCGCTTCCACCCGCATGCCCATCCGGACGTCAGCCGCATCGATCTCGGTGACCAGGTGCAGGAACGGGATGTCGGCGCCGTCGAGCAGCACGTAGGCGGCCACATACGGCGGCTTGATGCGCTGCCCGGCGAACGGGATGTTGATGATCGCGAAGGTGGTGACGGTGCCGCGGTCGACCAGCTCGACGAATTCGTCGAGTTCCAAGCCGGTGGCCGGGTCGGCCTCCTTCGGCGGGAACAGCACCGCGCCGGGCTTGCCGTCGCGGCCGGCCTTGGTGCGGGCACCGAGCAGCTTGCCCTCCTGCAGACCACGCAAGAACACGGTCTCGGGATGCGAAGCGGTGTGCTGGATTTCGATGGACGACGGCACGACCAGCATGGTCACGGGGTCGCGATCGTCGGTCGGCAGCGGTTCTTCTGCGTCCTCACCGGGCACGAAGTACGCGATGTCGGTGATGGCACCGACGGGCTCATCGACCCAGTGCGCGCGGACGCGGTCGCCGGACTTCAGAGAGCCCTCCGGAGCGTCGACCGCGTGCAGCAGCGGGGTGTCGGCGCCGTCGAGCTTGATCAGCGCCCAGGCGAACGGCTTCTGCAGGGGCTGCCCTTCCAGGGGTTCGGGCTGCCAGGTCCACGACACCACGGTGCCGACGCTGGCAACCGGAACGACCTCGGTCAGGGCCTCGTAGGTGACAGGGTCATACTCGGCTGGAGGTACGTGGACCCGGCCGTCCGAACCGCGGGTGCCGACGACGCGTCGTCCGCGCAGCGCGGTGAAGAACTGACTCAGGACCGGACCCACTGAACGGGTGTAGTCGAATGACAGTCTCAGCGGAGCTGAAAGGGGCGGCTCATGGCCTGCCATCTGGGCTGGGCTGCTTTGGCTAGCGCTCACGGCATCGAGTAGAACAGGTTCTAACAATCGTGGCAAGCATGTGCGGGAAGGCAGCGCTATGAAACTCGGTTTGCAGCTCGGATACTGGGGCGCCAAGGCGCCGACCGATCACGCGACGCTCGTGGCGGCAGCGGAGGAAGCCGGGTTCGACACCGTCTTCACCGCGGAGGCCTGGGGCTCGGACGCGTACACCCCGCTGGCCTGGTGGGGCCGGGAAACCACGCGGATGCGCCTGGGCACCTCGGTCATCCAGATGTCGGCCCGCACGCCCACCGCGTGTGCCATGGCGGCGCTGACCCTCGACCACCTCTCGGGTGGCCGCCACATCCTGGGCCTGGGCGTCTCGGGGCCGCAGGTCGTCGAGGGCTGGTACGGGCAGAAGTTCCCGAAGCCGTTGGCCCGCACCCGCGAATACGTCGACATCCTGCGCCAGGTCTGGGCCCGCGAAGCCCCGGTGACCAGCGCCGGCCCGCACTACCCGCTGCCGTTGTCGGGTGCGGGCACCACGGGTCTGGGCAAGCCGCTCAAGCCCATCACCCATCCGCTGCGCGCGGACATCCCGGTGATGCTCGGCGCCGAAGGCCCCAAGAACGTCGCGCTGGCCGCCGAGATCGCCGACGGCTGGCTGCCGATCTTCTACTCGCCGCGGATCTCCGGCATGTACAACGAGTGGCTCGACGAGGGCTTCGCCCGTGCCGGTGCCCGTCGAACCCGCGAGACGTTCGAAATCTGTGCCACCGCGCAGATCGTCGTCACCGACGACCGGCCCATGGTCATGGAGATGATGAAGCCGCACCTCGCGCTCTACATGGGCGGCATGGGCTCGGAGGACACCAACTTCCACGCCGAGGTGTACCGCCGCATGGGCTACTCCGAGGTCGTCGACGACGTCACCAAGCTGTTCCGCAGTGACCGCAAGGACGAGGCCGCCAAGGTCATTCCGGACGAGCTGGTCGATGACTCCGCGATCGTCGGGAACCTCGACTACGTGAAGGAACAGATCAAGGCCTGGGAGGCCTCCGGCGTCACCATGATGGTCGTCGGGGCCAAGTCGGTCGAGCAGATCAAGCAATTGGCTGACTTGGTCTAGTCAGTCCCGCGAGCAGACGTAAAACTGTCCTTTTGGCCCGCCGAAGTGCAGTTTTACGTCTGCTCGCAAATGCGATAGTAGACACTTATTGCGAAGTGTCTATAACGTGTTCTAGATTTGTGGTGTGACAGACGCCACCGGGCCCGCGCCCTCGCAGCACACCATCGCGGGCACCGTGCTGACCATGCCGGTGCGCGTCCGCAAGGCGACGCAGCGCATGGCGATGTTCTCGGTCGACGCCGATGCCGCGCAACGCATGATCGACTACAGCGGCCTGCAGGTGTGCCGGTTCCGCCCACGCCGCGCGGTGGCCGTGCTGATGCTGATGCACTACGTCGACAGCGACCTCGGCCAGTACTACGAGTACGGCACCAACATCATGGTGAACCCGCCCGGCACGAACGCCTCGGGCCTGCGCGCCCTGCAATCGGCCGGCGCCTTCATCCACCACCTGCCCGTCGACCAGCCCTTCACCCTGGAGGCCGGCCGGAACATCTGGGGCTACCCCAAGGTGATGGCGGACTTCGCCATTCGCGCAGCGGACAAGAGCTTCGGCTTTGACGTCTCCATCGACGGCCGGTTCGCCGTCGGGATGGACTTCCACCGAGGATTCCCGGTGCCCGCACCGTCCAAACCGCAAGCGCCCCCGACGTATTCGCACCTCGATGGTGTCACCCGGGAGACCATCGGCGTGATGCGGCCGGCCGGCGTGCGCTACCGGCCCGGTGGCGTGACGGTGCGACTTGGTGACCACCCCTATGCCCAGGAACTGGCGGCGCTCGGATTGCCGAAACGCGCCATGCTTTCCGGTTCCGCAGACAACGTAGACATGACTTTCGCCGACGCTCAGGAGATCAAGTGACCAGTGTTCTGACCCGCCCCGACGTTGACCTGGCCGACGGCCGGTTCTATGCCGACCGGCAGGCCGCGCATGAGGCCTACCGCTGGATGCGGGCCAACGAGCCGGTGTTCCGGGACCGCACGGGGCAGGCCGCGGTGACCACGTACCAGTCCGTGCTCGACGCCGAGCGCAATGCCGAGCTGTTCTCCAACGCCGGCGGCATCCGCCCCGATCAGCCGGGCATGCCCTACATGATCGACATGGATGATCCGGCGCACCTGGTGCGGCGCAAGCTGGTCAACGCCGGCTTCACCCGCAAGCGCGTCATGGACAAGGTGCCGTCCATCGGGCGGCTGTGCGACGCCCTGATCGACAACATCTGTGAGAAGGGCGAGGCCGACTTCGTCCGCGACCTGGCGTCCCCGCTGCCCATGGCCGTCATCGGCGACATGCTCGGTGTCGTGCCGGAAGAGCGCGAGATGCTGCTCGACTGGTCCGACGAGCTGGTGTCCGGGCTGTCCTCACACCTGGACGAGTCCTCGATCCAGAAACTGATGGAAACGTTTGCGGCATATACCGCTTTCACCATGGACGTCATCAAGGACCGGCGCGCCAACCCGACCGACGACCTGTTCTCGGTGTTCATCAACTCCGAGGTCGAGGGTCAGCGGCTGAGCGATGACGAGATCGTCATGGAGACGCTGCTGATCCTGATCGGCGGCGACGAGACCACGCGCCACACCTTGTCCGGCGGCACCGAGCAGCTGATGCGGCACCGCGATCAGTGGGACCGCTTGGTCGCCGATCCATCGCTGATGCCCGGTGCCATCGAGGAGATGCTGCGCTGGACCTCGCCCATCAAGAACATGTGTCGCGTCCTGACCGCGGACACCGTCTTCTACGGCACCGAGCTGAAGAAGGACGAGAAGGTCATGCTGATGTTCGAGGCGGCGAACTTCGATGGTGACCAGTTCGAGAACCCCGGCGAGTTCCACATCGACCGGACCCCCAACAGCCACTTGGCTTTCGGCTTCGGCACCCACTTCTGCATGGGTAACCAGCTGGCCCGGTTGGAGCTGCGCCTGATGACGGAGCGGTTGATGCAGCGGCTGCCGGACCTCCGCCTGGCCGATGGCGCGGAGATCCCGCTGCGCGCCGCCAACTTCGTCAGCGGCCCCGAGGCCATGCCGGTGGTGTTCACCCCGACAGCGCGGGTGCTGTAGCGCGCCGAGGCGCCGGCCAATGTGAGAACTGTGCAAGGAATGCAAGGAATCGGCAGGTTCCGTCGCACGGGGTAGCGCCCGCCGTCAATGATGGGCGGCATGACCACATCGATGATCTCATCGACCAAAGCCGAAAACCGCCGCGCGATCTGGAATACCATCCGGGGCTCCTCCGGCAACCTGGTGGAGTGGTACGACGTCTACGTCTACACCGTGTTCGCCACCTACTTCGAGAAGCAATTCTTCGATGAGGCGGACCAGAATTCGACGATCTACGTCTACGCGATCTTCGCCGTCACGTTCCTGACCCGGCCGGTGGGCTCATGGTTCTTCGGGCGGTACGCCGACCGTCGCGGCCGGCGCGCCGCCCTGACCTTCAGCGTGTCGCTGATGGCGATGTGCTCCATGGTGATCGCGCTGGTGCCCGGGCAGGCGACGATCGGGGCGGCCGCGCCGGTGGTGCTGATCTTGTGCCGGCTGGTGCAAGGTTTCGCCACCGGTGGCGAATACGGCACCTCCGCGACGTACATGTCGGAGGCGGCCACGCGGGAACGGCGCGGCTTCTTCTCGTCGTTCCAGTACGTCACGCTGGTCGGCGGGCATGTGCTCGCCCAGTTCACCCTGCTGATCATCCTGACCGCGCTCACCAAGGATCAGGTACACGAATTCGGTTGGCGCATCGCATTTGCCATCGGTGGCGTGGCAGCGGTGGTGGTGTTCTGGCTGCGCCGGTCCATGGACGAGTCGCTGTCCGAGGAGCAGCTGGCGGCGATCAAAGCGGGCAAAGACACCGGTGCGGGCTCGCTGCGCGAACTGCTCACCAAGTACTGGCGGCCGCTGCTGCTGTGCTTCCTGATCACGCTCGGCGGCACGGTCGCGTTCTACACCTACAGCGTGAACGCCCCCGCCATCGTCAAGACCACGTACAAGACCGAGGCGATGACAGCGACGTGGATCAACCTGGCCGGCCTGATCTTCCTGATGCTGTTGCAGCCGATCGGCGGGATCATCAGTGACCGGGTGGGCCGCAAACCCCTGCTGCTGTGGTTCGGTTTCGGTGGCCTGGTCTACACCTATGTGCTGATCACCTATCTGCCGCAGACACATTCGCCGATCGCGACGTTCACGTTGCTCGCGGTCGGTTACGTCATCCTGACCGGCTACACGTCGATCAACGCGTTGGTGAAGTCCGAACTGTTCCCCGCGCATGTGCGGGCGTTGGGCGTGGGAGTCGGCTACGCACTGGCCAATTCGATCTTCGGCGGTACCGCGCCGCTGATCTATCAAGCGCTCAAGGCGCGCGACCAGGTGCCGCTGTTCATCGGCTACGTCACCGTGTGCATCGCGGTGTCGTTGGTCGTGTACCTGGTGTTCCTGAAGAACAAGACCACCACCTACCTCGACCGCGAGCAGGGCGCGGCGTTCTAGCTGGGGGCCGCAGGCACCGCCATCGTGATGACGGTGCCGGGGGAACCCGTGACCGTGAATTGGCCGCCCGTGGCAAGCACTTTCGTGCAGATCGAGGCGAACCCGATGTGACCGTCCTCGACGCTCTGCGCCAGCCGGTCCGCCGGAATGCCGACGCCGTCGTCGGCGATGCTCAGTTCGGCCCGACTGCCGTTGTGCGCCAGCCTGAATCGCAGGTTGTCGGCATGCGCATGCTTGATCGCGTTGGTCGAGAACTCCCGGGCCGCGCTGTAGAGCAGATGGTCGACGTTGGTGCGCAGGCTCTCTGGCCAGCCGTCGGCGTCCAGGTGAACCGTGATGCTGGTCCGTGCGGCGATACCGTCGGCCAGTGAGGTGATCGCGGCCTTGAGGCCGGAACGGGCCAGCACCTCGGGATGCAGTTCACGCACCACGTCGCGCAGCAGCCGGGAGGATTCCGCGAGCGCGAAGTCGACGCGGTCCATGCCCTCGACCGACCCGTCGCGGACGTCCTCCATGTCGTGCCGGGCCACCAGGACGTACTGCAGCGCGCCGTCGTGCAGACGCTCCGAGAGCGATTGACGCTCCCGCTTCTCCAGGCTGATCACCTCTTCGAGCAGCCGGGTCCGCTCCTGGGCCAGATCGGCGATGGTCCGCGTCTTGGCTTGCTGAATCCACGACAGCGCGACCGACCCGGCGGCCAGGCCGAACACGATGGCGGTGCGCAACAGGATCGAGCCCCAGGGCTCGTGACCGTTGGCTTCCCGGTCGATCCAGTTCACGACGAAGAACGTGGCGACGGTCGGGATCGCGATCATGGCGCTGACGGCGGGATCGAGCTGCGCCGCCGCGATCAGCGGGATCAGGAACAGCCCATGCTGCAGGACGTCGGACGTCCAGGTTTCGGGCGAACTGAGCCCGCTGTCCACTGAAATGACCGCCACCACAGTCAGATCCGCGCACAACAGGAACAGTGCCGCCACCCGCTTGGTTCGCTGGTCGGATTGATCGGCCGAGCGTCGCGCCCACAATCCCCACACCGCGACCATCGCGACGTAGCAGGCGAAGATGCCCCAGTGCAACCGCACGTTGGCGTTCGGGGGCTCGAACAGCAAGCCGAACCCGATGAACACCGCCAACAGCGCCCGCAGGGCGAGTTGCAGTAGCAGGCCGCGCAGCAGAGGCCTACTGGGTTCAGACATGTGCACGATTTTCCGTGATGGCCGCGGAAAATCGTGCACGAATCACGCAAATGATTCGACGATGGACTCTCGGGGGTCGCGCCAGGTCAGGCTCAGGTCGGCCAAGGTCAGGCTGTCGTCAGTGGGCACGGCCGCCGTCAGCAGCACGGCGGCTTCGTGGCTCAGGCCCTCGGCCAGGGGCAGCCAGCGCCCGGCGAAATCCGAAACTCGGCCGACGCCGCGAAACAGGCTGGGCGACAGGGGAAGCCGGCGGATCGGCCGGCCCAGGGCCGACTGCAGTGCGTCGACCATCTGGTCGAACGTCAGCAGCACGCCGCCGCAGACATAGCGCTTCGGTCCACGGCCGGGCTGCATCAGCGCCGTGTGAACGCGGGCCACGTCGCCGACATCGATCATCTGCATGCCGCCGCGCAGTCGCGGGGCGACGCGGTACCGCACGATCGGATCCCAACCACGTTGCGTCACACCGACTGCCGTGTGGAAGGCCGGCCCGACCACCGACGACGGGTAGGTAACGACGACGGGAGCGCCCTCGGCCTGTAGCCGCCGGGCCGCGAGATCGGCGTAGGCCTTGGTGCGGGCGTAGTCGCTGCGGCCGGGTGCCGGGGGAGTGTCGGGCCCGATGATGCCGTTTGGCGGCGGGAACAATGAACTGTAGGACGACACCGACACGATGGGGTCGAGCCCCAACTCGGCGGCCTGCGTCAGCAGGGCCTCGGTGGCGTAGGCATTGATCTCCCACATGAGCTGGGTGCGGCGGCTGTCGGTGCCGACGACACCGGCCGCGTGCAGCACGGCGTCGCATTCGGCCAGTAGCTCGGAAACCGTTGCGGGATTGCGGATATCGCCGGCCAGGACTTCAAGCGGACCCAGCTGGCACAGTGCATCGAGCGCCGCGTCGTCGTTGCCGCCGGGGACCACCAGCAGCCGGACCGTATGCCCGGCTGCCAGCAGGGCGCGGACGGTGTGGGCACCGACGTAGCCGGTGCCGCCCGTCACGGCGATGTGCATCAGCGCATCTTGAACTGCGGTGCGCGCTTCTCCTTGAATGCCAGCGGGCCTTCCTTGGCGTCCTCGGACAGGAAGACCGGGATGCCGTTGGCGGTGTCGGGCTTGAAGGCGTCCAGTTCGTGCATGCCCTCGGTCTCGCGGATGGTCTTGAGGATGGCCTGCACGGCCAGCGGGCCGTTGTTGTTGATCACCTCGGCGATCTCCAGGGCCTTCTCCAGCGCGGTGCCGTCCGGAACCACGTGCCCGATCAGCCCGTATTCCAGCGCCTGGGCCGCGGTGATGTGCCGTCCGGTCAGCAGCATGTCGCACGCGATGGTGTACGGAATCTGGCGCACCAGGCGCACCGCCGAGCCGCCCATCGGGTACAGGCTCCACTTCGCTTCGGAGATGCCGAACTTGGCGCTCTCACCGGCGATGCGGATGTCGGTGCCCTGCAGGATCTCGGTGCCGCCGGCGATGGCCGGGCCCTCGACCGCGGCGATCAGCGGCTTGGTCAGGCGGCGGCCCTTGAGCAGACCGTCGATGCGCGACGGGTCGTAGCTGCCGTCCTTGAACGAGTCGCCCGGCGGCTTTTTGGCGGCGCCCTTGAGGTCCATGCCCGCGCAGAAGTAGCCGCCGGCGCCGGTCAGGATGCAGGTGCGAATCTCGGGATCGTTGTCGACGCGGTCCCAGGCCTCGACCATTATCGAGAGCATCTCGCCAGAAAGGGCGTTGCGGGCCTCGGGCCGGTTCAAAGTGACGATCAGGGTGTGTCCGCGCTGCTCAATGAGGGCGTCGGGGCCTTTTTCGGGCTCGCTCACAGGTGCCTTCCTCCGGGCTCGAGAACGTTAGACTTGTCACAAAATGTAACACGTTCTAGTTTATGTACCGTGGCTCTGAATATCGCAGATCTTGCCGAGCACGCCATCGATGCTGTGCCGGACCGTGTCGCCCTGATTTGTGGCGACGAAAAGCTGACCTACGCCGAGTTGGAGGAGAAGGCCAACCGCCTGGCTCACTACCTCCAGTCGCAGGGCGTCAAGAAGGACGACAAGGTTGGGCTGTACTGCCGCAACCGCATCGAGATCGTGATCGGCATGCTCGGCATCATCAAAGCCGGCGCGATCCTGGTCAACGTCAACTTCCGCTACGTCGAGGGCGAGCTGAAGTACCTGTTCGACAACTCGGACATGGTCGCGCTGATCCACGAGCGCCAGTACTCCGACCGGGTTGCCAACGTGCTGCCCGAGCTGCCGCTGCTCAAGACCATCCTGGTCGTCGAGGACGGTTCCGACGGTGACTTCCAGCGCTACGGTGGCGTCGAGTTCTACTCCGCCATCGCCGAGCACTCACCCGAGCGCGACTTCGGCCCGCGCAGCGAAGACGACATCTACCTGCTGTACACCGGCGGCACCACCGGATTCCCCAAGGGCGTCATGTGGCGGCACGAGGACATCTACCGAGTGCTGTTCGGCGGCACCGACTTCGCCACCGGCGAGCCGATCGCCGACGAATACGACCTGTCCAAGCAGGCCGCCGCGAACCCGCCGATGATCCGGCTTCCCATCCCGCCGATGATCCACGGCGCGACCCAGTCGGCCACCTGGATGGCCATGTTCACCGGCCACACCGTGGTGCTGATGCCGGAGTTCGACGCCGACGCCGCGTGGCGAATGATCCACGAGCACAAGGTGAATCTGCTCTTCTTCACCGGCGACGCGATGGCCCGCCCGCTCCTGGACGCCCTGCTGGCGCACCAGGAGGAGGGCAACACCTACGACCTGTCCTCGCTGTTCCTGCTGGCCAGTACCGCCGCGCTGTTCTCCACCAGCCTCAAGGAGAAGTTCCTCGAGCTGCTGCCGAATCGGATCATCACCGACTCGATCGGCTCCTCGGAGACCGGTTTCGGCGGTACCAGCATCGTCGCCAAGGGGCAGTCGCACACCGGCGGCCCACGCGTCACCATCGACAAGAACACCAAGGTCCTCGACGAGGACGGCAACGAGGTGGTTCCGGGTTCGGGCGTGCGCGGCATCATCGCCAAGTGCGGCCACATCCCGGTCGGTTACTTCAAGGATGAGAAGAAGACTGCCGAGACCTTCCGGACGTTCAACGGGGTGCGCTACGCCATCCCGGGCGACTTCGCCGAGGTCGAGGCCGATGGCAGCGTGACGATGCTGGGCCGCGGCTCGGTGTCGATCAACTCCGGTGGCGAGAAGATCTACCCCGAAGAGGTCGAGGCCGCGCTCAAGGGTCACCCAGATGTGTTCGACGCCTTGGTGGTCGGTGTGCCGGACCCGCGCTTCGGTCAGCACGTCGCGGCCGTCGTGCAGCCCCGCGAGGGCACCAAGCCCGCGCTGGCCGACCTGGACGCGTTCGTCCGCAGCGAGATCGCCGGCTACAAGGTGCCGCGCAGCCTGTGGCTGGTCGACGAGGTCAAGCGGTCCCCGGCGGGCAAGCCCGACTACCGCTGGGCCAAGGACCAGACCGAGGCCCGCCCGGCCGATGAGGTGCACGCCAAACACGCAGGCGTGCAAGCCTAGTTAGGAAACAGACATGAAAACCGAACTCTGCGATCGCTTCGGCATCGAGTACCCGATCTTCGTCTTCACCCCGTCGGAGAAGGTGGCGGCGGCGGTGACCCGCGCGGGCGGCATGGGTGTGCTCGGTTGCGTCCGGTTCAACGACGCCGACGATCTCGAGAACGTCCTGCAGTGGATGGACGCCAACACCGACGGCAAGCCGTACGGCGTCGACATCGTGATGCCGGCCAAGGTGCCCACCGAGGGCACCAGCGTCGACATCAACAAGCTGATCCCGCAGGGACACAAGGACTTTGTCGCGAAGACCCTCGCCGATCTCGGCGTGCCACCGCTGCCGGAGGACGAAGAGAAGAACGAGGGTGTGCTGGGCTGGCTGCACTCGGTGGCGCGCAGCCACGTCGAGGTGGCGCTCAAGCACCCGATCAAACTGATCGCCAACGCACTCGGCTCGCCGCCCAAGGACGTCATCGACCAGGCGCATGCCGCGGGTGTTCCGGTGGCCGCGCTGGCGGGCTCGGCCAAGCACGCGGCGCGGCACGTGGAGAACGGCGTCGACATCGTCGTCGCACAGGGGCACGAGGCCGGTGGCCACACCGGCGAGATCGGTTCCGTGGTGCTCTGGCCGGAAATCGTTGATGCCCTTGATGGTTCGGCCCCGGTGCTCGCCGCCGGTGGCATCGGCACCGGCCGGCAGCTGGCCGCCGCGCTGGCGCTCGGCGCGCAGGGTGTCTGGATGGGCTCGGCGTTTCTGACGTCGGCCGAATACGACCTGGGCGTGCGGCTGGAGTCGGGTGTTTCCGTTGTGCAGCAAGCGATGCTGAACGCAACCTCGGCTGACACCGTCCGCCGCAAGATCTACACCGGCAAGCCGGCCCGGTTGCTCAAGAGCCGCTGGACCGACGCCTGGGACGCCGACGGTGCGCCCGATCCGCTGCCGATGCCGTTGCAGAACATCCTGGTCAGCGAGGCTCATCAGCGCATGAACGAGTCCGGTGATCCGACCGCGGTCGCCATGCCGGTCGGTCAGATCGTCGGCCGGATGAACGAGATCCGCCCGGTCGAGGCCATCATCGCTGATCTGGTCGCCGAGTTCGAGGCAGCCACCAAGCGCCTGGATGCCATCCGCGACAACTGATTTCCCTGCGCGAGCAGACACAAAACTGTCGTTTTGTGCGGCAAAATGACAGTTTTGCGTCTGCTCGCGAAAGAGAAGCGCGAGCGCTAGGGCGTGATCTTCACCTGCTGCGCGACGGTGTCGGTGGCGGCCTGGATGATCGGCGTCTGGTCCACCGCACCGTCTGAATTCAGTTGCAGGACATAGGTTGCCCCGCCCGATGGGAAGATCACCGTCTGCTGCGCGACGAACTTCGTCTTGCCGTCGGACACCCAGGTGCCGGCGATGCGGTAGGCGGGGTAGTTGCGCACCTTGGTCTCCGTCCCGGGACCCGACGGCGTGAAGCCCGGCAGGTTCTGAATCTCCCCGGGCGCGGTGGCCATCAGCGCCTTGGCATCGACATCGCCGGTCAGCTTCGACAGCAGCGCGATGACGCTGGGCGCGTAGTTCGCCGAGTCGACGGGTCCGTTGTAGATGATCGAGTCGTACGCCCATGGCGGATTGTCGTCGCCGGTGGCCTTCCAGCCGTCCGGCTTCGGCAGGTCGACCTTCGGCTCGCCGTTGTCGGTGCGGTGCACCTGCTGTTCGGTGATCTTGTGGTCTTTGATGTAGCTGGCGATCGTCGGGTTGGGGCCGTCACTTGCCTTGCTGTTGCCCGCATCGGCAGCGGCGGCCGCTGTCGTCGGCGCGGCGCTGGCCGGGCTGTCGGACGCCGCGCTCGCATCTTTTCCGGAGTCGCAGCCGGCCAGCACCACAGACAGTGCGGTCGCTGCCGCGACGAGGCCGGTGATCGCGGACGTTCTCATGTGGCGAGACTAATGGACCAAGCTCGCAGTGATCCTGTGAGCCGGGATCGAGCCGGCGCGAAACCGGCTCTAGCGTGTGGATTAGCTGTGGCACTACTGTGAGCGCGTGGCAAACGCGCAGAAACCACCGCCCGGCTGGCTCATCGACGGCATCGGCCGGGTCCGCGAAGGCTTGAGCCAACTACGCCAGGCCGTTGCGCCGGCCAACCTCACCATGTTCGAGATGGTGTTGGGCAGCTGGCTCACCCAGGCCATGTATGTGGCGTCCAAACTCGGCATCATCGACATGCTCGCCGCTGCTCCGGCGACCGCCGAAGACGTCGCTCGACGCGTGGGCTCCGATCCCGCGGCCACATTCCGGTTGCTGCGGGCGCTGGCCAGCAACGGAGTCCTCAAGCAGGAGCGTGGCGGACGGTTCGCGCTCACGCGGCTCGGCCAGGCGCTGCGGTCGGATGTGCCGGGATCGATGGCGCCGATGCTCCAGTTCATCGGCCACCCCAAGCATTGGGAACACTGGGGCCAGTTGCTGTACTCGGTACAGACCGGCAAGACGTCGATAGAGATGTTGCGCGGCATGGCGCCCTTTGACTACTTCGAGACTGATCCTGACCTGGCCGCGGCGTTCAACAACGCGATGACCGGACTGTCCGGCATGGTGATCGAAACCCTTTTGCCGGCATACGATTTCCGCAGCTTCGGCACCATCGTCGACGTGGGTGGCGGGCACGGCGCACTGCTGTCGGCAGTCCTGCAGCAGGCCACAGACGCCCGCGGCGTGCTGTTCGACCTGCCGTCCGTCGTGGCGGGTGCGGGTCCGGTGCTCGACTCGGCCGGGGTGTCCGACCGCATCACCGTCACCGGTGGCTCGTTCTTCGAGTCGGTCCCCGCAGGCGGCGATGCCTATCTGCTGAAGACGATCATCCATGACTGGGACGAGGACAGTGCGTTGGCGATCCTGCGCAACATCCGGTCGGTGATGGCACCGACGGGCACCGTCGCGTTGATCGAACTCGTGCTGCCCGAAGGCATGCCGAATCACCCCGGCATGCTCGTGGACCTCGAGATGCTGGTCACGGCAGGCGGGCGGGAACGCACGGCCTCGCAGTACGCAGAGTTGTTGGCGCGCGCCGGACTTCGGCAGACCCGCGTGGTCCCGACGGCCGGGCCGATGTCGCTCGTCGAGGCCGTCCCGGTACACGACTAGCGGGCGATCGCGAAAACCGGGTCGGCGCAGTCGGTGCCCTCGGCCGACAGCTGCCGCTTGATGACCTTGAAGGTCTCGGTGCGGGGCAGCGTCGTCGCGACGCGGATGAACCGGGGCCACTGCTTGGGGCCCAGATCCTCCTGGGCGGCCAGGAAAGCGCTGAAGTCGTCCGCGGAGAATGTCGCGTCGTCGAGGAGGACGAGGGCCGACATCACCTGGTCGCCGACGGCGGGATCGGGTATCGGGTAGACGGCCGCCTCGACGACGTCGGGGTGCCGCAGCAGCACCTGCTCGATGGGTGCGGTGCCGAGGTTCTCGCCGTCGACCCGCATCCAATCACCAAGGCGCCCAGCGAAATAGATGAATCCAGCCGCGTCCCGGTAGGCCAGGTCGCCGGTGTGGTAGATGCCGCCGGCCATGCGCTCGGCCTCGGCGGCCGCGTTGTTGTAGTAGCCGCGGAACCAGCCACGGCCGGTCGGGTTCACCAGTTCGCCGACGACGCCGGGCGGGCACGGCAGCCCGGTCTCCACGTCGACGATGGCCACCTCGGCGGTCAGTGGGCCCAGCGCGCCGGCCGGGGTGTCCGGCGTGCGGGCGACTGCGACGCCGCCTTCGGTGGAACCGAAACCGTCGACGACGATGACGCCGAAACGCTGTGCGAACCGGTTCAGGTCGCGCGGGGCACCCTCGTTGCCGTACATGAATTTCAGCGGATTGTCGGTGTCGTCCGGCTGCGCCGGCGTGGCCAGGATGTACGACAACGGCTTGCCGACGTAGTTGGCGTAGGTGGCGCCGTAGCGGCGCACATCCCGGAGGAATCCGGAGGCGGAGAACTTGCGGCGCAACGCGATCGACCCCTGAGCCGCCAGCGCCACCGCCCAGCCGGCCATCACCGCGTTGGAGTGGAACAGCGGCATGGACAGATAGAACGTGTCATCGCGCCCGAGGCCGAAGCGGTCGGCCAGCATCTGACCGGGGAACGCCACCTTGTCGTGGGTGACCCGGACGGCCTTGGGGTCACCGCTGGTGCCCGAGGTGAAGATCAGCATGAACAGGTCGTCGGGGTCGACGTCGGCGAACTGCACCGGCGCGCCGGCGAATCCTGCGAGTTCGGTTGCCCATGAGGCAGATTCGACGTCGATGACGTCGATGCCCGCGGCGTCGAGACCGGCGGGGACCAGATCGAGGTTGTCGGCCAGCACCAACTGGCAGTCGGAGCGCTCGACGTCGCCGGCCAGCGCGGCCCCGCGGCGGGTCGGGTTCAGGCCGACGGGCACCAGCCCCGCCAGTGCGGCGGCCACCAACAGCGACGAGAAGAACGTCGTATTGCTCAGCAGCACACCGATATGCGGCGGTTTGGCCGGGTCCAGTCGAGCTTTGAGCGCCGCGGCCAACTGTGCGCCCGCGGCGATGTGGTCGGCCCAGCTGATCAGATCAGCCGGGCCGCCATCATCTTCTTGTGAGGAATCGTCCGGCGCCGCAGTGCAGTCGTACAACCCGCGGTCGGTGACATCGACCAGCGGGCGCAGCAGGTCGCTGACGGTGGGCCGGTCGGACATCAGGCTTCCCATGTCGGAGACGTGAATCAGGCCGGCGTGTCCGCCAGCTCGCGCCCGATGCGCAGCAGCTGCCCGGTGGCGCTGCCGATGGCGAACTCGGTCTGCTTGGCCGCCAGGAAGTACCGGTGCACCGGGTGATCCATGTCGATGCCGACACCGCCGTGCACGTGCACCGCGGTGTGCGCCACCCGGTGTCCGGCCTCGGCGGCCCAGAATGCCGCGGTGTTCACGTCGATCTCGGCGGGCAGTCCCTCGGCCACGCGCCACGAGGCCTGGGTCAGCGTCAGGCGCAGTGCCTTGACGTCGATGTAGCCGTCGGCCAACCGGGACGACACGGCCTGGAAGCTGCCGATCGGGCGGTCGAACTGCTCGCGTTCGCGGGCGTACAGAGCGGTGAGCTCCAACGCGCGCTCCACCACCCCGAGCTGGAATGCGCTGCGGCCCAGGACGTTGTGCAGCTGCAGCCAGGACGCGACCTCCGAACCACCGACGACGCGGTCGGCGGCGACGGCCACGCCCTGCAGATCCAGGTGCGCGATGCTGCCGTGTCCGGTGGTGTCCAGCGAGGTGACGGTGACGCCGGAATCAGTTGCGGCGACCAGGAAAACCTTGACGCCGGAATCGGTTTCGGCGGGGACCAGGAAGGCGTCGGCAACCGGGCCGTACGCGACCTGGGTGCGGGTACCGGTCAGGGTGTAGCCGGCCTCGTCGGAGCCGGTGGCCTGCACCGGGCCTTGGCCCATCTCGCCGTCCAGTGCCGGAACGACGATCTTGCTGCCGGCGACGGCCGGGGCGGCCCACTCGGATTGCAGCTGGGCCGAACCGAATTCGGCGATGGCGCCGGCGGCCAGGATGGTCGACTCGAGGTACGGCACCGCCGCGAGCTGACGGCCCAGTGCGACCAGCACGGCACCCTGCTCCAGCGCGCCGAAACCGCCGCCGCCCACCGATTCCGGTGCGGTGGTGGACAGGATGTCGGAGTCGATCAGCTTGGCCCACAGCTCGCGGTCGAACCGCTCATCGAGCTTGTCGAGTTCCCTCTGGCGCTCCGGGGTCACCACCGATTCGGTGATGGACCGGACCAGGCCGCCGAGGTCGTCAGATGCTTCGGTTGTCTTGAAGTCCATTTCTCGCCGCTCTCTCTTAGCGATTCACTCGGGGCAGGCCGAGCGCGACCATGCCGATGATGTCGCGCTGAATCTCGTTGGTGCCGCCGCCGAAGGTCAGGATCAGGCAGGACCGGTGCCAGCGTTCGATCCGGCCGCGCAGCAGCGCACCCGGGGTGTCCCGGCGCAGGGTCGCCGAGGTGCCGAGCACCTCCATGAGCAACCGGTAGGCCTCGGTGGCCAGCTCGGTGCCGTACACCTTGGCCGCCGACGCGTCGGCGGGGGAGGGGGCCGAATCGGTGGCCGAGGCCAGCTCCCAGTTGATCAGCTTCAGCACTTCGGCCTTGGCGTGCACCCGGGCCAGGTTCAGCTGCACCCACTCCGAGTCGATCAGCCGCTTGCCGTGGTGGTCCTTGGTGTTCTGGGCCCATTCCCGAACCCCGTCCAGCGCAACAAAAATCGGCTGCGCCGACACCAGGGCCACGCGCTCGTGGTTGAGCTGGTTGGTGACCAGCTTCCAGCCGCCGTGCTCCTCGCCGACGAGGCTGGAGGTCGGGACGCGGACGTCCTGGTAGTAGGTGGCACTGGTGTCGACACCCGACATGGTGTGCACCGGGGTCCAGGAGAAGCCCTCGGCGGTGGTCGGCACGATCAGCATCGAGATGCCGCGGTGCTTCTTGGCCTCGGGGTTGGTGCGGGCCGCCAGCCAGACGTAGTCGGCGTAGGCGATCAGTGACGTCCACATCTTCTGGCCGTTGATGACGTAGTCGTCGCCGTCGCGGACCGCGGTGGTGCGCAGCGAGGCCAGGTCGGTACCGGCGCCGGGCTCGGAGTAGCCGATGGCGAAGTGCAGCTGGCCCGCGGCGATCTTGGGCAGGAAGAACTTCTTCTGCTCCTCGGTGCCGAAGTGCATGATCGTCGGCGCGACCGAGTTGATCGTCAGGAACGGCACCGGCACGTTGGCGATGGCGGCCTCGTCGTTGAAGATCAGGCCGTCCATCGGGGGCCGGGCCTGGCCGCCGTACTCCTTCGGCCAGCTCAGCGTCAGCCAGCCGTCCTTGCCCATCTGCTCGACGGTCTCGCGGTACACATTGCCGCGTCCCATCTCGCCGTCATTGGACGCCAGGGCCTCGGCGCGCTCGGGGGTCATGAGTTTGGCGAAGTACGAGCGCAGTTCGCGCCGCAACTCCTCCTGCTCGGGCGTGTAGCCGATCCGCATCGAATTCATCCTTTATCAGTCGAATTGGGGTACGTCTTTGGTCTGTCAGTCACTTTGCGGGGGCCGCTTTCGGCGACCCGTGCCTACTCAAACTTGTAACACGTTCTAGTCTTGGGGTCCAGAGCGTGCCACACTGGCATCGCCATGGCGGGGTCGTTATGTTGGCCTCACCGTCGAAATCCGGGCCGTCAGGAGGGTGTCATGCGGGTTGAAGTTGATCACGACCGCTGTGAAGGAAACGCGGTTTGCGTGGGAATTGCGCCGGACCTTTTCGATCTGGACGACAACGACTATGCGGTAGTCAAGGCCGATCCGGTGCCTGCCGACCAGGAAGAACTGGCTGAGCAGTCCATCGCCGAATGCCCCCGCGCCGCCCTGCTCCGCAAAGACTAGAGGTATTCATAAATTGACTAGCGAAAACGACTCCACCGACCTGTCCGGCAAGGTGGCTGTGGTCACCGGTGCCGCCGCGGGACTGGGCCGTGCCGAGGCCATCGGGCTGGCGCGCGCCGGTGCCACCGTCGTGGTGAACGACATGGCCGGCGCGCTCGACAAGTCGGACGTGCTCGCCGAGATCGCCGCCGCCGGCTCGAAAGGTGTTGCCGTGGCGGGGGATATCAGCGCCCGCAGCACCGCCGACGAACTCGTCGCCACCGCGGACGGCCTGGGCGGGCTGAACATCGTCGTCAACAACGCGGGTATCACTCGCGACAAGATGCTGTTCAACATGACCGACGAGGACTGGGACGCGGTCATCGCGGTCCACCTGCGCGGTCACTTCCTGCTGACCCGCAACGCCGCGACCTACTGGCGTGCCAAGGCGAAGGAGTCGGCCGACGGCAAGGTGTACGGCCGGATCGTCAACACCTCGTCCGAGGCCGGCCTGGCCGGTCCGGTGGGGCAGGCGAACTACGGCGCCGCCAAGGCCGGCATCACGGCGCTGACGCTGACCGCGGCCCGCGGCCTGGAGCGCTACGGCGTCCGTGCCAACGCGATCGCCCCGCGGGCCCGTACCGCGATGACGGCAGATGTGTTCGGTGCGGCTCCTGTTGAGGGTGAGGTTGATCCGCTGTCGCCTGAGCATGTCGTGAAATTGGTCCATTTCCTTTCCTCGCCGGCGTCGGAAAACGTGAATGGCCAGCTCTTCATCGTTTATGGTCCGACTGTGACCCTGGTAGCAGCCCCGACCGTGGAGAGCCACTTCACAGCGTCGTCCGCTGAGTGGGACATGACACAACTGAGTTCCACGTTGCACGGATATTTTGCTGACCGCGATCCGGAGCGGAATTTCTCTGCGACTGCCTTGATGGAGTCGAGGGACTGAACGTCCCGGATCTAGTGCTGACGCGGCGCAGGAAGCGCCGCGTCAGCACTAGAACTTGTTACAGTAACGGCAACGTCAAAATATCTCCTGAGCTGCGATTATATGTCGTTTCCCAGTGATTTTGCTGTTCTTTTGCCACTGCGAACATGTTCTAGCTACTATGAGCCGGCTCACAAGAGCTACTCATTACGAAGTGGTGATCAGGCCGCAGCGAACGTGGGAATTCCCACTCTTCGCCGTGACTGCTCGACCACGACCGAGAATGGAGTCGAAGGTTGATCGAACAGCTTGCGGCTCCGGCCCGGGCCGTTGGCGGGTTCTTCGAAATGGCCCTCGACACATTCACGAAGATGTGGCGTCGCCCGTTTCAGTTCCGGGAGTTCTTCGAACAAACCTGGATGATCGCCCGCGTATCGCTCGTGCCGACCCTGCTCGTCGCTATTCCATTCACCGTGCTGGTGGCTTTCACGCTGAACATCCTGCTGCGTGAGATCGGCGCCGCCGACCTCTCCGGCGCAGGTACCGCCTTCGGCACCATCACCCAGCTGGGCCCCGTCGTCACCGTGCTGGTGGTCGCCGGTGCCGGTGCGACCGCCATCTGCGCCGACCTGGGTGCCCGCACCATCCGCGAAGAGATCGACGCGATGCGTGTGCTCGGCATCGATCCGATTCAGCGCCTCGTGGTGCCGCGCGTCCTGGCCTCGACCTTCGTCGCCGTGCTGCTCAACAACCTGGTGTGCCTCATCGGCCTGGCCGGTGGCTACGTCTTCTCCGTCTTCCTGCAGGGCGTCAACCCGGGCTCGTTCATCAACGGCCTGACGGTGCTGACCGGCCTGGGCGAGCTGATGCTCGCCGAGATCAAGGCCGTGCTGTTCGGCCTGCTCGCCGGCATGGTCGGCTGCTACCGCGGCCTGACCGTCAAGGGCGGACCCAAGGGCGTCGGCATCGCGGTGAACGAGACCGTGGTCTACGCCTTCATCTGCTTGTTCGTCATCAACGTGATCATGACCGCCATCGGCGTCCGGGTACTGGTGCGGTGATGCGGGGAATGAGCACCCAGCGAGTAGCGGAAACGGATCGCGCATGAGTTACGACGCAACACTCCGCTTCAAACGAATGTTCCGGGCTCTGCCCGGAATCGTCGACGGCATCGGTGAGCAGGCGCTGTTCTACGGGGAGTCCTTCCGGTACATCCCCAACGCGCTGACCCGCTACCGTCGCGAGACCATCCGGCTCATCGCCGAGATGACGATGGGTACCGGCGCGCTGGTGATGATCGGTGGCACCGTCGGTGTCGCGGCGTTCATGACGCTGGCCTCCGGCGGCGTCATCGCAGTCCAGGGCTACTCCTCGCTGGGCAACATCGGTATCGAGGCCCTGACCGGCTTCCTGTCCGCCTTCCTCAACGTGCGCATCGTCGCGCCTGTCATCGCCGGTATCGCGCTGGCCGCCACCATCGGCGCCGGTTGTACCGCGCAGCTGGGCGCCATGCGCGTGGCCGAGGAGATCGACGCCGTCGAATCGATGGCCGTGCACTCGGTGTCGTACCTGGTGTCCACCCGGATCATCGCGGGCCTGATCGCCGTCATCCCGCTGTACGCCCTGGCGGTCCTGGCCTCGTTCTTCGCGGCGCGGGCCACCACGGTCTACATCAACGGTCAGTCGGCCGGTCTGTACGACCACTACTTCAGCACCTTCATGGTGCCCACCGACCTGTTGTGGTCATTCCTGCAGGCCATCGTCATGTCCATCGCGGTCATGCTGGTGCACACCTACTACGGCTACAACGCCAGTGGTGGACCTGTCGGCGTGGGTATCGCGGTCGGTCAGGCCGTGCGCACCTCGCTGATCGTGGTCGTCACCATCGTCCTGCTCATCTCCCTGGCCGTGTACGGCGCGTCCGGCAACTTCAACCTCTCCGGATAGGGGGCGTAGACGATGTCCTCCGGTGGTCCCAAACGCAGTCATGTGAGGCTCGCGGCGGCGGTGCTGATCAGCATCATCCTGGCCGCCGTGGTGTTCACCTATTTGTCGTACACCGCGGCCTTCACCCCCACCGACACCGTTTCGGTCATGGCGCCCCGCGCCGGTCTGGTCATGGACCCCGACGCCAAGGTCAAGTACCGCGGCATCCAGGTCGGCAAGGTCGAGGCGATCGAGTACGCCGGTGACCAGGCGAAGCTGAAGCTCGCCGTCCTGAGCGACCAGATGCGGTACATCCCGTCGAACGCCCGGGTCCGGCTCGGCAGCACGACGGTGTTCGGCGGCAAGTCGGTCGAGTTCCTCCCGCCGGAGCATCCGTCGAAAGATGCGATGCGTCCCGGCGCGCAGGTGCAGGCCAAGGATGTCCAGATCGAGATGAACACCGTCTTCCAGACGCTGACGGACCTGCTCGACAAGATCGACCCCGTCAACCTGAACGCCACGGTGACCGCGCTCGGTGAAGGCCTGCGTGGCCACGGCGACGACGCCGGCGCCGCGGTTGCCGGGCTGAGCAAGTACCTGCAGTACTTCAACCCGAAGCTGCCGACCCTTCAGCAGGATTTCAAGGACACCGCCGTGGTCGCGGGCATCTACGGTGACGCCGCGCCCGACCTGGCCAAGGTCTTCGAGAACGCGCCGACCGTCAGCAAGACACTGACCGACGAGCAGGACGACCTGAACGCGGCGCTGCTGGCATCCACCGGGTTCGCCAACAACGCGTACGCGACCATCTCGCCGGCCGCCGACGACTACATCGCCGCCATCCAGCGGCTGCGCGCGCCGCTGAAGGTCCTGGGCGACTATTCACCCGAGTTGCCGTGTCTGCTGCAAGGTGTGTCGAAGGCAGTGGACCGCTTCGGTCCGGTCTTCGGTGGCGTCAAGCCGGGTCTGTTCGTGTCCTCGAACTTCTTCCCGGGTGCGCCCAACTACACCTACCCCGAGAGCCTGCCGATGGTGAACGCCTCCGGTGGCCCGAACTGCCGTGGCCTTCCGGACGTCCCGTCCAAACAGTACGGCGGCTCGTGGTACCACACGCCGTTCCTGGTGACCGACAACGCCTACATCCCATACCAGCCGAACACCGAATTGCAGTTCGACGCTCCCTCGACGCTGCAGTTCCTGTTCTCCGGTGCCTACGCAGAGAGGGACCGCTACTGATGTCCGCGAGTGAGTGGGGCCGCCCATGAGACACAAGCGCGAAATGATCAACGTCACGGTGTTCACCGTCGTGATGTTGCTGGTCGCTGCCGGCCTGGTAGTGGTGTTCGGCCAGTTCCGATTCGCCTCGACGTCCACCTACCACGCCAACTTCACCGACGCGTCCCGGCTCAAGGCCGGTGAGGACGTCCGCATCGCGGGCGTGCAGGTCGGTTCGGTGAAGAGCGTCAAGCTCAAGAGCGACAACACCGTCGACGTCAAGTTCACCCTCAACGAGCGGTACCAGCTCTACACCTCGAGCCGTGCCCTCGTCCGCTACCAGAACCTCGTCGGTGACCGGTACCTGGAAATCGCCTCCGGCCCCGGCGAGCTGCGCAAGCTCCCCCCCGGCGGCACCGTCGTCCTCGCCAACACCCAGCCGGCGCTTGACCTCGACGCGCTGCTCGGTGGTTTGCGCCCGGTGGTCAAGGGCCTGGACGGCGAGAAGGTCAACGAGATCACCGCCGCCATGATCGAGGCCCTGCAGGGGCAGGGCGGCGCGCTGAACGACCTGCTGTCCAGTACCAGTTCGTTCGGCCAGACGCTCGGTGAGCGGGACCAGCTGATCGGCGACACCATCACCAACCTCAACACGATGCTCACGACGGTCGACGCCAAGGGCTCCCAGTTCAACACCAGCATCGACCGGCTGCAGCAGCTCATCAGCGGCCTGGCCGAGGGGCGTGACCCGATCGCCGGTGCCATCGGCCCGCTGGCCTCGGCCGAGAACGACCTGACCGAGATGCTGCAGAAGTCACGGCGCCCGGTGCAGGGCGTCATCGAGAACGCCCGCCCGTTCGCGCAGCGCATGTACGAGCGCCGAGCCGAAGTGAACCCGGTCATCGAGAACCTCGCAGAGAACTATCTGCGGCTCAACGCCCTGGGTGCGTACGGCGCGTTCTTCAATATCTACTACTGCTCGGTCAAGATCAAGATGAGCGGCCCCGCGGGCAGCGACCTGATCGTGCCGTTCGGTGGTCCTGCGGATCCGTCGAAGGGCAGGTGCTCCGAAAATGGCTAAGCCGGAAAAGGATCCGGTCCGCACCGGCGTACTCGGCGTCTTCCTCGTGACGTGCCTCGTGCTGATCTCGTTCGGGTACACCGGACTGCCGTTCTTTCCGCAGGGCAAGAACTACTCGGCGTTCTTCAATGACGCCGGTGGCATCACGCCGGGCAGCGACGTCCGGGTGTCGGGCATCAAGGTCGGCAAGGTGGGCACCGTGGAGCTCGCCGGTACGGCCGCGAAGGTGAACTTCACCGTCGACCGCCAGATCCGGGTCGGTGACCAGTCGCTGGTGTCGATCAAGACCGACACGGTGCTGGGTCAGAAGTCCCTCTGGGTGACCCCGAAGGGTACGAAGGAAGCAACGGTTATCCCGTTGGGCCGCACCACGACTCCGTACACGATCAACACCGCGCTGCAGGACCTGGGCCAGAACAGCAGCGAGCTGGACAAGCCGCAGATGGAGCAGGCGCTCAAGGTGCTGACCGACACGCTGCACGACGCGACGCCGCAGTTGCGCGGCGCGCTGGACGGGGTGGCAGCCCTGTCTCGGAGCCTCAACAAGCGCGACCAGGCGCTCGAGCAGCTGCTGGGCCACGCCAAGAAGGTGTCCGACACCCTGGCGCAACGTGCCGACCAGGTGAACAAACTGGTGATCGACGGCAATCAGCTGTTCGCCGCGCTGGACGAGCGGCGCCAGTCGATCAGCACGCTGATCTCCGGTATTCGCGGTGTGTCGCAACAGCTTTCCGGATTCGTCGCGGACAACAAGCGCGAGTTCGGGCCGGCGCTCAAGCAGCTGAACCTGGTGCTGGACGAGCTGCTGAAACGCAAAGAGCACATCAGTGAGGCGCTCAAGCGCCTGCCGGGTTACGCAACCACGCTCGGCGAGGTGGTCGGTAACGGCCCGGGCTTCAACATCAACCTGTACGGCCTACCGCCCTCGACGATGTCGGAAGTCCTGCTCGACACGTACTTCCAGCCGGGCAAGCTGCCGGCCAGCCTCGGCGACATGCTGAAGGGCTACATCTCTGAACGGATCGTCGTGAGGCCGAAGTCGCCATGATGAAGAACATGAACTCGCGGGGCGCGATCCTTGCGGTCGTAGCCGTGGTGGTCGCGCTGGTGGCTGCCGGCGCCTATCTGCTGTGGCCGTCACATGGCGGTCACAAGGTGGTCGCTCACTTCACCAACGCCGTGGGCCTGTACGCCGGCGACGAGGTGCGAGTGCTGGGGGTTCCGGTCGGCACCATCGATTCGGTTGAGCCGCAGGCTAATTCGGTCAAGGTCAGCATGACCGTCAAGGACGGCGTGAAGATCCCGGCCGACGCGCGGGCGATCATCATCTCGCCGAACCTGGTGGCGGCGCGGTTCGTGCAGTTCACCCCCGTCTACAACGGCGGAGCGGCGCTGGCCAACGGCGCCGAGGTGCCGCTGGCCCGGACCGGTGTCCCGGTCGAGTGGGACGACGTCAAGAAGCAATTGACCCAGCTCAGCGCTCAGCTCGGCCCGCAGGACGGTGCCCCGCAGGGTCCGCTCGGTGCGTTCATCAACCAGGCCGCCGACACCCTCGATGGCAAGGGCGATTCGTTCCGCAACGCCTTGCGTGAACTGTCGCAAACCGCTGGGCGCCTTGGTGATTCGCGTGGCGACCTGTTCGGCACCATCAAGAACCTGCAGATTCTGGTCAACGCGCTGTCCGGCAGCAACGAGCAGATCGTGCAGTTCACCGACCACGTCGCGTCCGTCTCGCAGGTGCTGGCGGAGAGCTCGGCCGGTCTGGACCAGACCCTTGGCGCCCTGAACCAGGCGCTGGGTGACGTCAAGGGCCTGCTGAAGGACAACAACGCGGCGCTGATCGACCAGGTCGGCAAGCTGGCCGAATTCACCCAGGTGCTGACCGACAACAGCGACAATATCGAGCAGGTTCTGCATATCACGCCGAACGGTCTGGCCAACTTCTACAACATCTACAACCCGGCGCAGGGCTCGCTGGACGGTCTGCTGTCGCTGCCAAACTTCGCGAACCCGGTGCAATTCCTGTGCGGCGGCAACTTCGACATCGGTGCCTCTCCGGACAACTACAAGCGGGCGGAAATCTGCCGTCAGCGCATGGGTCCGGTGCTGCGCCGGATCGCGATGAACTACCCGCCCGTGCTGTTCCATCCGATCAACAGCATCACGGCATATAAGGGCCAGGTCATCTACGACACCCCGCAGACTGAAGCCAAGGCGCAGACTCCGGTGCCGTACCTGCAGTGGAACGCCGCCCCTGGCGTCGTCCCGCCGAAGGTCCAGCCGGACGGGACGCTCAGCGACCTAATCCTGCCGCCGCCGGCCATTCCGGGTCAGATTTCGCCGGCCACGCCGCCGGTGGGACCGGGCTCGACGCCGCTGAACGGTTCTGGTCCGCTGCCCGGCCCCGCCCCGGCGCCCGCAGCCCCGGTGGGCGCACCGCTGCCCGCTGAAGCCGGAGGCAACTGATGAAGACGGTTGGAAAAGTCCTGGCACTCGGATCGAGTGCCGTGGTGCTCGCCGGTTGCCAGTTCGGTGGCCTGAACTCGCTGGACATGCCGGGTACCCAGGGCCACGGCGCCGGTTCCTACACCGTCACGGTGCAGCTGCCGGACGTCGCGACGTTGCCGCAGAACTCGCCGGTGATGGTCAACGACGTCACCGTCGGCAGCGTGTCGGGCCTGGACGCGGTCCAGCGTGCGGACGGCACGTTCTATGCCGCGGCGAAGCTGTCGATCAACGGCGATGTGAAGCTGCCGGCGAACGCGCGGGCGAAGGTCGCCCAGACCTCGCTGCTCGGCTCGCAGCACGTGCAGCTGTCGGAACCTGTCGGGGAAGCGCCGCAGGGCCGGCTCAAGCAGGGCTCGGAGATTCCGCTGGCGCACACCGGCCGGTATCCGACCACCGAAGAGGTGCTGTCGTCGCTGGGCCTGGTGGTGAACAAGGGCAATCTCGGTGCGCTGCAGGACATCACCGATGAGGCCTATGCCGCGGTCGCCGGCCGGGCGGGGCAGTTCGTCGACTTCATCCCGCGGTTGGCCGAGCTCACCCAGTCCCTGGACAAGCAGACCACCGACATCATCGGGGCCATGGACGGGCTGAACCGCTTCGCCTCGATCCTGGCGAAGAGCACGGACAGCCTTGGCCGCACGCTGGACACGCTGCCCGGTGCTATCAAGGTCCTCAACGACAACCGCAAGAACATCGTAGATGCGTTCACCGCGCTCCGGAAGCTCGCGGTGGTCGGCGCGAAGGTCATGTCCGCAACCAAGGATGACTTCGCCGCGGACTTCAAGGACATCTTCCCGGTGATCAAGGCGTTCAACGACAACGCCGACGAATTCATCCACGACCTGGACCTGCTGCCCACATTCCCGTTCTCCAACAAGTACTTCCGCAACGCGGTGCGCGGTGACTACCTGAACGTCTACGTTACGTTCGACCTGACGCTGCGACGCCTCGGTGAGACCATCTTTGCGACCTCGGGGGGTCTCGACCCGAACATGAGGCACCTGGACGAAGTGATCAACCCGCCGGACTTCCTGCTGGGCGCGCTGGCGAACCTGTCCGGACAGGCCGCCGACCCGTTCAAGATTCCAGCAGGCACAGCGACGCAACATGGAGGGGCGAAGCCGTAATGTTGTTGACCCGTCTTGCGCGTTTCCAGCTGGCGATCTTCGGTGTCGTCACCGTCATCTGCCTCGCCCTGATCACGACGTCCTACCTGCACCTCCCGGCCGCTGTCGGTCTCGGTGTCTACAACGTGGACGCCAAGTTCGTCGTCGGTGGCGGCATCTACCAGAACGCCAACGTCACCTACCGCGGCGTGACGGTCGGCCGCGTGACGAACGTCGGCCTGACCGACAACGGTGTGACGGCCCGGATGCGGCTCAACACCGACACCCCGGTGCCGGAGAACGTCACCGCCACGGTCAAGAGCGTGTCCGCGATCGGTGAGCAGTACATCGACCTGGTGCCGCCCGCCAGCGCCTCGAAGAACATGCTGAAGGACGGCGCCACCATCGGCGTCGACCGGACCGCGGTCGGACAGGACATCGTGGACCTGCTCAACCAGGCCCAGAGTCTGGTCAGCAGCATCAGCAACACCCGGTTGCAGGACCTGCTGCGCGAGTCGTTCAAGGCGTTCAACGGATCGGGTCCGGAGCTGTCGCGGATGATCCAGTCGTCGCGGCTGCTGGTGGACGAGGCCAACGCCAATACCAACGAGATCAACAAGCTGCTCGATCAGGCCGGCCCGCTGCTGAAGGCGCAGATCCGCGCCGGCGCGGATCTCAAGACCATGGCCAGCAGCCTCGCGACGCTGACCGGTGAAGCCGCACAGGCCGACCCGCAGATTCGGTCGGTGCTCAAGACCGTCCCGGGCGCCGTCGACACCGTCAACGAGACGTTCGACGGCATCCGCCCGACGTTCCCGGTGCTGGCGGCCAACCTCGCCAACTTCGGCCGGATCGGCGTGATCTATCACAAGTCGATCGAGCAGGCGCTGGTGATCTTCCCGGCCTTGATCGCGGCGCTACTGACCGACGCCGGTGGCGTGCCCATCGACGAAGGTGCGAAGCTGGACTTCAAGATCAGCCTCGGCCAGCCGGCATGTTCGACGGGCTTCATCCCGGCACCGGAGAACCGCACACCGGCCGACACCACCGTGCGCGACCTGCCGAAGGACCTCTACTGCAAGACCGCGCAGAGCGATCCGAGCACCGTCCGCGGTGCCCGCAACTACCCGTGCATGGAGTACCCGGGCAAGCGCGCCCCCACGGTGCAGATCTGCCGTGACCCGCGTGGTTACGTGCCGCTCGGCAGCAACCCGTGGCGCGGTCCGCCAGTGCCGTACGACACCCCGATCAACGACCCGCGGAACATCACCCCGCCGAACCGGTTCCCGATGATCCCGCCGGGCGCCGACTACGACCCGGGCCCGCCGTCGGTGCAATTGCCGCCGGGGGTGCCCGCCGGGCCGGGACCTGCGCCCAACGCGCCGTTCCCGCTGCCGTACCCGCCGAGCGATCCGGGTCCGCAGCCGCTGCCCTGGCCGTTCTTCGCGCCGCCGGATCAGGTGACTCCGCCGTACGCGATCAACAACCCGCCGGCGCCCGGCCCCGAGGGCCAGCCGCAGGCAAGCGGGCCGAAGGGGCCGCAGAGCACGACGTACGATGCGAATACCGGGGTCTTCGCTGACCCTGCCGGCGGTACGGGAGTGTTCAACGCCGGCTCGAGTAACGGCGACGCAGGCGAGTCCTGGGTCGACCTGATGAAGGATCCAAGGCAGGTTTAATGAGTGACGAACCGGCTGCGACGGACGAGACGTCGAAGCCGCCGGTGAGCCGCGCGCGGCGGCGGGCCTCACGGCCCGCCGGCACCGCCGGTTCAGCAGAGGCAACAGTGCTCGACGTGGCGATTCCGTCGACCGCGAGCAAGACATCATCAACCGAATCGGTGACCACCAAGGCGCGGCCCGCGATCCAGGCACCGCGACGGCAACCGCACCGGTCGCTGGTCATGACCATCGGCCTGGCGGTCGTCGCCGTGCTCGTGGCGGCACTGGCGAGCGGCACCTGGTTCCTCTGGCACGGCAACGGGCAGATCGAGGCGACGCAGGACCGTGATCAGCGGTTCGTCGACACCGCGAAGCAGACCGTGGTCAACATGTTCAGTTACACGCAGAACACCGTCGACGAGAGCGTGAACCGCTTCGTCAATGGCATCGGCCCCGGCCCGCTGCGCGACATGATGAACCAGAGCAACAACGCCGACAATCTGAAGTACCTGTTCAAGCAGACGCAGGCCAACTCGGAGGCCGTCATCACCGCGGCGGCGCTGGAGAGCATCGACAACACCTCCAACATCGCGAAGGTGCTGGTGACGGTCCGCGTGACGCTGTCCGACATGAACGGGGTGAACCAGCCGTCGACGCCGTACCGGCAGCGGGTGTTCATCCGCGAGGACGACAGCGGCCACATGAGTGCCTATGACATCAAGTACCCGGACGGAGGCAACTGATGAACCGGTTGCTGGTGGCGCTCGGCGCACTGTTGGCGGTCGCCGTGGTGGCGCTCGGGGCGCTCGGCGGGTCGGCGTTCTGGAATCACGTGGAGCTTTCCGGCGAACAGGCGACGGCCGACGAGTTGCCCAGCCTGGCCAGGTCCCAGATCCCACAGATCCTTGGCTATGAGTACAGCAGCGTGCAGCGGTCCACGACGCAGGCGCTGACGCTGATGACGCCGGCGTTCCGGAAGCGGTACGAGGAACTGACGGCCAAGAACAACATCTTCAACGACGCGGTGAAGCGCAAGCTCATCAGTCAGGTGAATGTCGTTGGCGCGGGCATGATCTCGTCGCACCGCGACTCGGGCACAGTTCTCGCTTTCGTGAACCGGGTCATCACCGACGAGCGCAAGCAGCCCAACTACGAGGGCAGCCGGCTGAAGGTCGACTACCGCAAGATCGACGGCAAGTGGTTGATCGACGAGATGACGCCGATCTTCTAAGTACCCCAACATGATTCAGGCCCCGGAGCGGTTGCTCCGGGGCCTGAAATCTTGGTGCGTCAGTCGCGGGTGTGCGACAGGGCGTCGAGGAACGCCCGGGCCCAGCGGTCGACGTCGTGGGCCAAAACCTGCCGACGCAGCGCGCGCATGCGACGTCGTCCCTCTTCGGGGGACTGGGTCAGGGCGTCGGCAATGGCGTCCTTGACCCCGTCCAGGTGGTGCGGGTTGGTCAGGTATGCCTGCCGCAATTCCTCTGCGGCGCCGGTGAATTCGCTCAGCACGAGGGCGCCGCCGAGGTCGCTGCGGCACGCCACGTACTCCTTGGCCACCAGGTTCATGCCGTCGCGCAGCGGCGTCACCAGCATGACGTCGGCCGCGACGAAGAACGCGATGAGTTCCTCGCGGCCGATCGCCCGGTGCATGTAGTGCACCACCGCGTGACCGACCTCGCTGTACTCGCCGTTGATATGCCCGACCTGGCGCTCGATGTCTTCGCGCATGACCTTGTAACTGTCCACGCGCTCGCGGCTCGGAGTGGCCAGCTGGACCAGTACGGTGTCGTGCCGGTTGGCCCGGCCTTCGGCGAGCAGCTCCGAGAACGCGCGCAGCCGCACGTCGATGCCCTTGGTGTAGTCCAGCCGGTCCACGCCCAGCATGATCTTGCGTGGGTTGCCCAGCTCATCGCGGATTTGACGGGCGCGCTGCCGGATGGTGCGGCTGCGGGCCTGCGCGTCCAACGCCGCCGAGTCGATCGAGATGGGGAACGCGCCGACCTTGACCGTGCGGCCGTCGTGGCTCACCTCGCCGAGCCGGGACCGGACACCGATGGTGTGGCGCGATGTGTTGGCATCGAGCAGTCGACGGGCCAGCACCAGGAAGTTCTGCGCACCGCCGGGAAGGTGGAAGCCCACCAGGTCGGCGCCGAGCAGGCCTTCGATGATTTCGGTGCGCCACGGCATCTGCATGAACAGCTCGACGGGCGGGAACGGGATGTGCAGGAAGAACCCGATGGTCAGGTCGGGACGCAGCTCCCGCAGCATCTTGGGGACCAGTTGCAGCTGGTAGTCCTGCACCCAGACGGTCGCGCCCTTGGCCGCGGTGCGGGCCGTGGCCTCGGCGAAGCGCCGGTTGACCGCGACGTAGGCGTCCCACCAGTGCCGGTGGTAGATGGGTTTGACGATGACGTCGTGGTACAGCGGCCACAGCGTCGCGTTGGAGAAGCCCTCGTAGTAGTCGGCGATCTCGTCGGCCGACATGCTGACCGGACACATCGTGAGCTCGTCCTGGACGATCGGATCTTCGTCGCTGTCAGCGACGCCGGGCCAGCCGATCCAGGCGCCGCGCTGCTTGCGCAGCAGCGGCTCCAGCGCGGTGACGAGGCCGCCGGGGCTGCGTTTCCAGGTGACCGAACCGTCGGGGAGCCGTTCCATGTCGACGGGCAGCCGGTTGGCGACCACGACGAAGTCGGAGTTGCCGACGGGTTTCGCGGCGGACTTGCCGCCCTTGGAGGTTTTGGGACTCGCGGTGGACGCCGCAGAAGCGTCGTTGCCTCCGCGGGCCGTCACGCGTCGAGCTTCGTGGGCCCGATACCCAGCATGGACAGGAACATGCGACATTCGTCGGCATCGTTGGCGTACGCGGCCACGACACGACGGGCCTGACGGGCGGTGCTGTCGGCCAGGGGCTCCACGTCGCCGATATCGGCGGGATCAGTTTTTGCAGGCATTACACAACCTTAGGCGACTGTTGTTACGGGCTGGAACTCACCGACGAGTGTGGGTGCACCTCGGGCACCTGTTCTTCCGAGAGGCCGATGCATTCGCCGGTGTTGTGGCCGGTGCACGGGATGCCGTCGACCTGGCCAAGCTGGTTGGGTGCCGCTTCGACAGGGCCGGGTGCCTGGTCGTTGCCGCTCGCGAAACAGGACCCGCTGACAGGGTTCGCCGTCATACCGGGCGGGCAGTTGGTTTCGCCGAGTAGTGCGGGGGACGCGGGGCCGCTCAGCGCGAGTATGGCGGGTGCGGCGACCGTCGCGACGGCGAAGCCGCCGGCGACCAGGAGACGTCGATGGATCTGGATGCTCATGGCGTCACCGCTTTCGTCGGGGAAAATTTCAGCGTACGCCCAGGTGCTGTGTGGCGAACGGGGAAATTGGCCGCCCGACCAGCATTGTGTACAACTTTTGAAAAGTGTATACAGGACGTGTCCCCGTCGATCTGTCCAGAGGAGTACGTCGGTGCAATTTTCAGTCCAGGGTTGGCTGACGGACCGGACGGTGTTGATCACCGGCGGTGGCAGCGGCATCGGTAAGGCCATCGCGCAGGGCGTCGTGGCCGCCGGCGGCAACGCGCTCATCGTCGGCCGTACCGAGGCCACGTTGCAGTCCGCCGTCGACGAGATCTCCGCGGCCGGGGGACCGGGCGCCATCCGCTTCCAGACCGCCGATGTCACCAACGAGGACGACGTCGCCGCCGCTGTCGCGACCGCAGCCGCGTGGAACGGCAAGCTCTCCGGTGCCGTGCACTGTGCCGGTGGCTCGCTGACCGTCGGGCCCGTCACGCACCTGGATTCGGAGATGTGGCGCCAGACCGTCGACCTGAACGTCAACGGCAGCATGTACGTCGTCAAGCACACCGCGCGGGAAATGGTGCGCGGTGGCGGCGGCTCGTTCGTCGGCATCTCATCGATCGCGGCGAGCAACACCCACCGCTGGTTCGGGCCGTACGGCGTCACCAAGTCCGCGCTCGATCACCTGGTCCAGCTGGCGGCCGACGAACTCGGCGCCTCGTGGGTGCGCGCCAACAGCATCCGCCCCGGCCTGATCCGCACCGATCTGGTGGCGGCGAGCATCTTCGAATTCGAGCCGCTGCGGGAGGATTACCGGGAGTGCACGCCGCTGCCCCGCGCCGGCGAGGTGGAGGACGTCGCCAACCTGGCGCTGTTCCTGCTCAGCGACGCATCGCAGTGGATCACCGGCCAGCTGATCAACGTCGACGGCGGCCAGAAGCTGCGCCGCGGCCCCGACTTCTCGGCCATGATGGGGCCGATGTTCGGCGCCGACGCCATGCGCGGGGTGTTCGCCGACTGAGGCTGTTCGTGGCGCTTGCGCAGAGGTTTGTGGTCAGTATTTTGGCGCCAAACCGAGGCGTTGCCGGCGCTTACGATCGATGAATGACGCAGCCTCCATATCCGCCGCCCGGCTATCAAGGGCCTGGATACCAAGGGCATGGTGCTCCGCAGCAGTACGGGCCGCCGGCTCCGCCGTGGCCGAATTCGGCGCAGCCCGGGGCCGGTAGTCAAGGGCCGCAACAGTATTGGCAAGCTCCGTATGGTCAGGCGCCGTACGGCCAGGCCCCGCAGAGTCAGTGGCCGCAGTACACACCACCACCGCCGAAGAGCGGCCGTCGCGCGCTCGGTGTAGTCGCTGCAATATTCGCCATACCGGTGGGCATCGCGGCGGTAGTCGGTATTACCTCGAGCGTTCGGGGCGAACCGCCTACTACCGCGAACACCGCGGACGATTTCAATGCCGCTTGTAAGAACGGTTCGGTGAGCAATGCCGCCGACTACCAAAAGCCCTACAAGATCGTCGCGTTCTACGAGTCGGTGGGCAGCATCAGTAAGTGGACAGCGGTGTCGATGGTGGGCGCCGACGGAGGGTATTCCGGGGCCAATTCGCCGCCTTCGTCGATCAATGTCGTCGCGTGCCTGTCGCGGCTGTCTGCCACCGAGAAGAAAGAGGGCACCTGTGAATATGAGAGCCGGGGCGACACGGACCGCGTGACTCGTTACTCGGTCGACTACGACGTGGAGATACGCGAGGCCAAAACCGGCAAGCGAATCAAGAGTCTCGGTTCGGTGAAAGGCCTCTTGGACCATTGCCCGATCATGGCCACGTACCGCAGCTCAAGTCCCAAAATCTACGGTGCCCCTGACAAAGACCAGTTGAATGCGATGCTGAAGGAATTCGCCGCCGGGTAGGTGAGTAGCCGCTATTTGGGCGCGACCACGCCGTGGTCGTAGGCGTAGACGATCGCGGCCGCGCGGTCCCGCAGGTCCAGCTTGGTGAAGATGCGCCCGATGTGGCTCTTCACCGTCACCTCCGAGATGACCAGCCGGCCGGCGATCTCGGCGTTGGTCGCGCCCGATCCGATGAGCTCGAGCACGTCGAGTTCGCGGGCGGTCAGCCGGTCGGCGACATCGTCGGACGGTACGCCGGGGGCGCGCCGGTAGCCGTTCAGCACGCGGGCGGTCACGGCGGGATCCAGGTACGCCTCGCCGCGGGCGACGGCGTGCACGGCCCGGATCAGTTCCTCGGCCGGTGAGTCCTTGAGGACGAAGCCCGACGCCCCGGCGCGCAGTGCCGCGGACAACAGGTCGTCGTCGTCGAAAGTGGTGAGCGCCAAGGCCGGTGGGCCGCCGCCGGTGCGCAGGGCCCGGATGGCGTCGACGCCGCTGACGCGTTTCATCCGCAGGTCCATCACGACGACGTCAGGGCGGCACCGGAGCACTTCGCGGGGTACCTCGTCGCCGTCGGCGCATTCGCCGACGATGGTGAAGCCGTCCTTGCGCCGCAGGATCCGGCGCAGGCCTGAGCGGACGAGTTCCTGATCGTCGACCAGCAGTACGTCGACGGTTGAACCATCTTTCGGGATTGCGCCGTCAGTCATTCTGGGTCTCGTTGCGTGACATCCGGATTCGGTGCATGGCGCAGTGCTGGGTTGCCGTCGGGGTGACGGGCACGCGAGCCTGGACCGTCCACCCGTCCGGTCCGGGACCGGCTTGGAAATCGCCGTCGAGCAACGCGATGCGCTGGCGCATGCCCGGCAGTCCCGCGCCGGCCGGCCCGCTGGTCACCGGGCGCCGCAACTCGTTGTTGACCGACAGGATGGCCGTTCCCTTCTCCACATACAGTCGCAGCCTTGCCGCGGATGCCGGGGCGTGCTTCGCGACGTTCGCCAACGATTCCTGGGCCACCCGGTACAGCGCCAGGCCGATCCCCGCGGTGACCGACGCCGGGTCGACCTCGATGCTCGACTCCACATCTAATCCCGCGTCGGCGAAACTCGTCACCAGGTCGGGTATGTCGGACAACCCGGGCTCGGGAGTCAGCCGCAGCGGAGCCGCGTCGCGCGCGCCGAGCAGGCCGACGGTCTGCCGGATGTCCGACATGGCCTGCCGGCCGAGACGCTCGGCGTCCAGCAAGCCGTCGACCGCCTCGTCGACGTCGTTGTCCTCCTGCAGCGCCCGCCGGGCGCCCGTCAGATGCAGCATCGTCACCGACAGCGAGTGGGCGATCACGTCGTGTATCTCGCGGGCGATCCGCCGTCGTTCATCGGCGGTCGCCTGTTCGGTGAGGGCGGCCTGGCGTGCGCGCTCCTCGATGACAAGACGCTGCTGCAACTGCAGGATGCGGCCGATCATCGCGGCGATGGCCAGGAAGAACAGTAGGTACGGCACATAGGTGGTGAGATGACCGGCCCGGGCGGCACCGACCAGGAGCACGGCGCTTCCTGCGGCGGCCAGCAGTCCGTGCCGCACCGAACCCAGCGCGAACACCTCACCGAGCATGAACATCAGCAGGAACGGCGCCGCGTCGAGGAAGACCGACGGCCAGCACAGCAGCAGCAGGGCCACGCCCGTCAGCACGGAGGCCGCGGTGGCCAACGTTGCCGGCTTGTGGCCGAACACGATGAACGCGACGATCGGCGCGAACACCAGCGAGATGGCGACGACCAACAGCCACGGCTGAGTGAAATCCCGTTGCATCGCGGCAGTGCCGGCAACCAGCAGCGACCCGCTGTACATGACGACCGGGACGGTGAACGGGAACTGGTAGGACATCAGGCCGCGTCGTCGCAGGGCGAAGTCGCGGATCCAGGCCATACCGCCAGCGTAGAGCCGGTGCCGGGATTTACACATCATTCGCGGGGCGGCCCGGTTCTCCTACCACGGTAGGAGGCCCGGTCTCGTCTGCAGCACGACGCTTCCGGACCCCGGTCGCTCGTAGTTTCAGATCCCATGTGGGACGCCATCGCAAGATTCTGTAGCCGCTTCGCGGTCCTGATCATCGGATTGTGGGTGCTGGCCGCGGCGGCGGGCAATCTCCTTGTGCCGCAGGTGGAAACCACCGCGCACAACCACGCGCGTGGCTTCCTGCCCGCCGATGCCCCGGTGAACCTCGCCGGTGTCCAGATGGACCAGCAGTTCCACGACGGATCGGGCGGCAACCTCAATTATCTGGTGCTGGAAGGCGATCACCCGCTGGGCACGCCGGAGCGGGCCTACTATGACCGCCTGCTGAGCACGCTGCGCGCGGATACCGCGGATGTGGATTCGGTGATGGACCTGTGGTCCGACCCGGTGACGGCATCCGGCGCACAGAGCACCGACGGCAAGGCCGTCTACACGATGCTGCGGATTCGCGGCGAACTCGGTGCAGCCAAGGCGAATGCCGCGCTGGATGCGGTGCGGCGGATCGTCGCGGCCGCGCCCGCACCGCCGGGCCTGCACGCCTACGTCACCGGTCCCGGCGCCACCATCGCCGATGAGCTGAGTGCCATCGACAAGCAGATGCTGATGATCACCGGGGTGACCGTGGTGCTGATCGCCGTGCTGCTGTTCGTCGTGTACCGGTCGGTGGTCACGGCGGCGATCCCGCTGCTGACCGTCGGCCTGGGGCTCGGGGTGGCGCGGGGATTCGTCGCGTTCCTGGGGGAGCGGGACCTGATCGAGGTGTCGATCTTCTCGGTGTCGTTGTTGGCCGCGATGGTGCTCGGCGCGGCAACCGATTACGGCATCTTCCTGCTGGGGCGCTACCACGAACAGCGGCGAGCCGGTGTCGACCACGAGGACGCGCTGGTCATCGCGAACCACAGCGTGGCGCCGGTGATCGCGGCATCCGGTCTGACCATCGCGGCGGCGTTGTCCTGTCTGCTGTTCGCTCAGGTCGGCATGCTCCGCAGCGCCGGATTACCCTGTGCGATCGGCATTCTCACCGGGATGTTCGCATCGCTCACCTTGTTGCCGGCGTTCATCGGGCTGGCCGGCCGGCATGGCCTGGCACAGCCGCGAGCGCGCGCCGCCGCCAAGGTGCCCGGGCGGAGCTGGCGCCGGGTCGGGACCGTCGTCGCGCGGTGGCCGGGGCCGGTGCTGGTGGCCTCGGCGCTGGTTCTGGTGGTGTGCGCCATCCCGGTGGCCGGCGTGCGCCTGGGCTTCGATGAGCTTGCCGCGCAACCGGATACCACGCATGCCAACCGCGGGTATCAGGCCATGGATCGGCACTTCCCGCCCAACCGGCTGTTGCCCGAGATCGTGTCCATCGAGACCGATCACGATCTGCGCAACCCGGCGGGCGTCATCGCCGTCGAACGGATGACCCGAAAGATCATGGAGATTCCCGGTATTCGTATGGTGCAGTCGGCGTCGCGGCCGTCGGGCTCGCTGCCCGAGCAGGCCGCGCTGACCGATCAGGCCGGCACCATCGCCGACCAGCTCGATGACGGGGTGGCCCAGCTGAGCAAGCGGCTCGGTTCCGTCAATCAGCTGTCCGCGACGCTGGACCAGTTCTCTTCGGCGATAACGCAATTGCAGAACGGGCTCGGCGGCAGCGTCCGCGGGCTCGGGCAGCTCGGCTCCGGAATCGAGGCGATGCACGGCGGCATGCAGCAGTTGCGGGACAACGTCACCTCGGTGTCGCAGTACCTGGATCCGTTGCGCGGCTTCACCAATGCCAACCCGAATTGCGCGGGCGACGCCATCTGCTCACTGGTACTCAGGGTCGTCGAGCCGATGGATTCCGTGGTGGCGGCCACCGGCACGCTGACCGACAGCACGGTGGGTTTCGGCGCGGGCACCACAGAGATGGCGCGGTCACTGACCGGTGCGCAGGCGTCGGTGCGTTCGATGCGGGCTGCCGTCGACCAACTCGGTGCGGTGACAACGCAATTGACCAAGACCGTCGGCGAGACCCGCGGCATGTTCACCGGGCTGACCGACTATCTGCGCGGGGTGCGGGCGGATTTCCAGGACAGTGGCGCGGGTGGCTTCTATCTGCCGCAACGCGCGTGGCAGGACCCGCGCTTCCAGCGCGCGGCCGGTTTGTACTTCGCGCCCGACGGCCGGTCGACGCGGCTGCTGGTCTACGGCGACGGCAAGGTGTTCGGCACCGACGGGGCGCTACGGTCACCCGAGATTCTGGCTGCCGTGCGGGAGTCGACGAAAGAGGGCACGCTGGTCCGAAATACGGTGTATGTCACTGGCTTTGGCACCGGCACCGCAGAGCTTCGTGGCTATGTGTCCGATGACTTCCTGCTGCTCGCCGGGGTAGCGCTGGCGCTGGTTTTCCTGATCATCCTCGTCATGCTGCGTAGTCCGGTCGCGGCCGCGGTGGTGATCGGCACCGTCGTGGTGTCGTACGCGTCGGCGCTCGGGGTGAGTGCCTTCATCTGGCAGGACCTGTTGGGCAAGGACCTGCACTGGGCGGTGCCGTCGATCGCGTTGATCGCGTTGGTGGCCGTCGGCGCGGACTACAACCTGCTGCTGACCATGCGGCTGCGCGAGGAGGTGACCCGGCCGGACGCGGGCTTGAAGACCGGCATGATCCGGACGTTCGGCGGCACCGGCGGCGTGGTCACCACCGCCGGAATTGTCTTCGGCATCACCATGTTTGCGATGCTCTCCAGCGACGTGCTGAGCATCGAACAGGTCGGCACCACCATCGGCGTCGGCCTGCTGATCGACACCCTGATCGTGCGGACCTTCGTGGTGCCGGGCATCGCCGGGCTGCTCGGCCGGTGGTTCTGGTGGTCGCCGGTGCCGTTGGTGCGCGGCGTGCTGGCCCGGACCTTCACGCGTGGGGAACGGACGCCGCGCCGTCCCGCCGGGCGTCGGGTGTTCCGGGCTGAACCCGCCGTGAATCTGAGCTAGCTCAATGCCACCGTCAGTTCGGCACCGGTGGCCGCGATGACGTCGTCGACGGTGACGCCGGGGGCGGTCTCGCGCAGGATCAGGGTGCCGTCCCCGGGCACGTCGATGACGGCCAGGTTGGTGATGATCCGATCGACCACACCCTGACCGGTCAGCGGCAGCGTGCACGCCTCGACGATCTTCGGGTTGCCGGCCTTGTCGGTGTGCTCCATCAGCACGATGACGCGCGACGCGCCGTGCACCAGGTCCATGGCGCCACCCATGCCCTTGACCATCTTGCCCGGCACCATCCAGTTGGCCAGGTCGCCGTTGCGTGCCACCTCCATGCCGCCCAGCACCGCGGTGTCGATGTGGCCACCGCGGATCATCCCGAACGACAGCGACGAATCGAAGTACGCCGCACCGGGATTCACCGTCACGGTCTCCTTCCCGGCGTTGATGAGGTCGGGGTCGACGGCGTCGTCGGTGGGGTAGGGGCCGGTGCCCAGGATGCCGTTCTCCGAGTGCAGCGTGACGTGCACGTCGCCGGTCAGGAAGCCGGGGATCAGGGTGGGCAGGCCGATGCCGAGGTTGACGTACTCGCCGTCGATCATGTCGGCGGCGGCACGGGCGGCCATCTGGTCACGATTCCAACCGGCTGGTGCGGTCACTTTGCGGCTCCCTCGCTGATGGTGCGCTTCTCGATCTGCTTGTCCTGCGGGCCGGTGTGCACGATGCGCTGCACGAACACGCCGGCGAGGTGGACATCGTCGGGGTCGATCTCGCCGGGCTGCACCAGCTCCTCGACCTGGACGATGGTGATCCGCCCGGCCATCGCGGCCAACGGGTTGAAGTTGCGGGCGGTCTTGTTGAAGACCAGGTTGCCTGCGGTGTCGGCACGCAGTGCGTGCACCAGGGCGAAGTCGGCGTTGATCGACTCCTCCAGCACGTACCGCTTGCCGCCGAATTCGCGAATCTCCTTGGGTGGCGAGGCCACCGCGATCGAACCGTCGGCCGCGTACCGCCACGGCAGACCGCCGTCGGAGACGGGCGTGCCGACGCCGGCCGGGGTGTAGAAAGCCGGGATGCCGGCGCCGCCGGCGCGCATCCGCTCGGCCAGCGTGCCCTGTGGGGTGAGTTCCACCTCCAGTTCGCCGGACAGGTACTGGCGGGCGAACTCCTTGTTCTCGCCGACGTACGACGCGGTGACCCGGCGGACCTTGCCGAGGCCGAGCAGCACACCGAGGCCGACACCGTCGACACCGCAGTTGTTCGAGAACACCTCGAGGTCGGTGGCACTCGACGCTGCGATGGCATCGATGAGTTGGTCGGGGATTCCGCACAAGCCGAATCCACCGACGGCCAGCGTGGCGCCGTCACCGATGTCGGCGACCGCTGCGGCGGCCGAGGCGTACACCTTCGAGGTCATGGCACTCCATCCAGTCAAACGCGCCGTTCATTCAGTAAACGCGGGACCCACTTTTCACTCCAGGCCGCTGACATGGCAAGTCTCTGCTCGAAGCAGGTCAAAAGTGTTCACAGGATGAGCAGTGATGCCATGGGCGTTCATTCAATGAACGCCTACCATGTGGTGATGACCGGTCCGAATGTCGTCGCCCGCGTGGGGGCGATGCTGCGGGCGGTGGCGACGGCCGAACCCGACGGCGCCTCCACCACCGAACTCGGCAAGTTGGCGGGTCTGGCCCGGCCCACGGCGCACCGGCTGCTGACCGCACTCGCCGACGAACATCTGGTCAGCCGGGATCAGAAGACCGGGCGCTGGTCGCTGGGCCCCGAGCTGTACCTGCTCGGCGTCGGTGCGGCCCAACACCACGACGTCACCGATCAGGCGCGGGCGGTGGTGACCCGGCTGGCCCGCGAGACGGGCGAGAGCGCGTTCTTCTCCGCCCGCCGCGGCGATCAGACCGTCTGCGTGCTCAGTGAGGAGGGCAGCTTCCCGCTGCGCTCGCACGTGTTGCAGGTCGGTATCCGGTTTCCGCTCGGCGTGGCCAGCGCAGGCCTGGCCATCCTCAGCCATCTGCCTGCCGCGGACGTCGACGACTACTTCTCCCGCGAGCAGCCCGAAACCAGTTGGGGGCCTGCGCATTCCGAAGCGGCCATCCGCAAGCGCATCGAGCAGACGAGGCGCGCGGGCTATGCGGTCAATCCCGCGTTGCTGGTCGAAGGCAGTTGGGGGATGGCGGCCGCGGTGTTCGACCGGCGTGGCCTACCCGGGTGGGCGTTGAGCCTCACCGGCGTCGAAACCCGGTTCCGGGCCGGCCGCCGACGCGAACTGGGACGGTTGCTGCTCGAGCAGGCCCACGAGTTGTCGGGCCGGCTGCAGGGGTGACCCCGCGTCGCCGTGCGGGTGGCGGTAGGAGATCGTGGACTGGTGACCACTCAGCGCGCGCGTATCGACTTCCCGTCCCGCATCGGTGTCTGGTGGGCCAGCGACAGCTGGGCCATGCCCGACGCGCAGGCCGTGGCCCGCGACATCGAAGCCATGGGCTATGGATCGCTGTTCCTGCCCGAGACCGTCGGCAAGGAGTGCCTCACCGAGTCGGCCGCGTTCTTGGCGGCGACGCAGCGACTGGTGGTCGGCACGGGCATCGCCAACATTCACGTGCGCCTTCCGTCGGCCGCCGAAGCCGGTGCTCGCACACTGACCGCGCTGTACCCAGGACGATTCGTGCTGGGCCTCGGTGTCAGTCACGGCCCGCTGGTGGAGCGCGGGATGGGCGGCACCTACGAAAAGCCGCTCGCCACCATGCGGAGCTACCTGGAGCGCATGGCCGCCGTGCCGGAGGCCATCGAACCTGGGGTCGGCCGACCGCCTCGACTGCTCGCGGCGTTGGGTCCCAAGATGATCGAGTTGTCGGGCAGTCACGCCGACGGCGCGCATCCGTATCTGGTGTTGCCGGCCGCGACGCAGACGACGCGGGACATCCTCGGGCCGGACAAGTGGATCGTCTCCGAGCAGGCCGTGGTCGTCGGCGGTGATGACGCTGAACAGCTGCGCCGCGCCCACGATCATCTGAACGTCTACAGCGGCCTGCCCAACTACCGGAACTCTTGGCTGCGCCAGGGCTTCGACGAGAGCGACTTGGTGCGCGGCGGTTCCGACCGGCTGGCGCGTGCGGTCGTCGGCATGGGCAGCGTCGACAACGCCGCGGCCAAGGTGCAGGCGCATCTGGAGGCAGGTGCCGACCACGTGGTCGTGCAGGTACTCGGCGAGCACCCGACGGCCGACCCGCGGCCAGGCCTGCGGGAGTTGGCCGCAGTCCTGGGGCTGTAACCCGCGCGCGCCGGCTTGCGGTTGAGTGTGCGTCTACGCAGCGATGCACTCGGGCGTTTTCGGCGTCAGCGCACGATCAACGCGCACAAGGCTCAGCCCTCGGCGGCAGCCTTGCGGCGCTGGTACCAGTGCCAGATCATCGGCGTGATGGACGCGACCAGGATCAGGATGAAGATCGGCTCGAGCAGCTTCTGGACGATGGGGAACCCCCCCAGCCAGTAGCCCAGCAGGGTGATGCCGCAGCCCCACACGATCGCGCCGATGACGTTGTACAGCGTGAAGGCGGCGTAGCCCATCTTGGCGGCGCCGGCGGTGATCGGGGCCAGGGTGCGCACGATCGGCACGAAGCGGGCCAGCAGGATCGCGAACGGCCCGCGTTCTTCGAAGAAGGTGTGCGCCTCGTCCAGGTACTTCTGCTTCAGGACGCGCGCATCGGGCTTGAACATCGAAGTGCCGAGGAAGCGTCCGATGAGATACCCGGCCTGCCCGCCCAGGATGGCCGCGAGCGGAATGGTCACCATCAGCAGCCAGATGTTGAAGTTGGCCTCGGCGGCGACCTCGGCCTGCGCGGCGGTGCCGGCGGCCAGCATGCCCGCGACGAACAGCAGGGTGTCGCCGGGCAGGATCGGGAACAGCACGCCCGACTCGACGAAGATGACGACCAACAACCCGACCAGGGCCCAGGTGCCGAAATAGGCGATGAGCTTGACCGGATCCATGAAGTCCGGCATGAGGGACAAGGTGCTGATCATGGGGTCAACATACCGGTGCTTGCTGGCCGTTCCATTAACTGCTCATCCCTCATAGGGTCAAGGCCATGGCGACTCACAAGGCAATTCACGTGGCGGAAGCCAACGCGCCGCTCACTCTCGTAGAAGTCGACACTGTCTCTCCGCCGCGCGATCACGTTCGGATCGCCGTCGCCGCCTGCGGCGTGTGCGGGACCGACCGTGAGTTCTACGCGGGGCACTTCCCCGGACTTTCGTGGCCGATCACCCTCGGTCACGAGATCGCGGGCACCATCGCCGAACTCGGCGACGGTGTCGACGATTTCTTCGTCGGCGATCGGGTCGCGGTCGGCTGGTTCGGCGGCAATTGCAACCGCTGTGTGCCGTGCCGCCGGGGCTACTTCATGCAGTGCGTCCGCATGGAGGTGCCGAGCTGGCATTACCCGGGCGGCTACGCCGAATCGGTCGTCGTGCCGACAACGGCGCTGGCTCGGATTCCGGACGAATTCTCGTTCGCCGAGGCTGCCCCGATGGGGTGCGCGGGCGTGACGACGTTCAACGGATTGCGCAAGACGCGAGCCAAGGCCGGTGATCTGGTCGCGGTGATCGGCATCGGCGGACTCGGGCACCTTGGGGTGCAGTTCTCCCGGGCGATGGGTTTCGAGACGGTCGCGATCGCTCGCGGCCCCGAGCGGGAGGCCGCAGCGAAGGAACTCGGTGCCCATTACTACATCGATTCGAACGCCTCGGATGTCGCCGCCGAACTGCAGCGGCTCGGCGGGGCGGCGGTCGTACTCGCGACCGCGGCGAGCTCGAAGGCGATGGCCGACACCGTCGCAGGGCTCGGGCCCGAGGGGGAGCTCGTGACCGTCGGCGTCACTCCCGAGCCCCTGCCGGTCAGTCCACTCGACCTGATCAACGGCGGCTTCTCGATCACCGGGCATCCGTCGGGCACCTCGCGCGACGTGGAGGAGACGCTGCACTTCGCCGCGCTCACGGGCGTACGGGCCGTCATCGAGGAACGACCTCTCTCGCAAGCCGCCGAGGCCTTCGAGCGCATGAACAGCGGCCACGCGCACTACCGGATGGTCCTGACTGTTTGACCTAGACAGCTGCCTGACCCGGTGTCGCACTTGAGCTGAGATTGACTGACATACTGGCCCAGACTGCAGGTTCGCCCGAGAGGAAAAACATGCCCATCGCCACCCCCGAGGTCTACGCGGAGATGCTGGCCCGCGCCAAGGAGCACTCCTTTGCGTTCCCGGCCATCAACTGCACGTCGTCGGAAACCGTCAACGCGGCGATCAAGGGCTTCGCCGACGCGGGTAGCGACGGCATCATCCAATTCTCCACCGGCGGGGCCGAATTCGCCTCCGGACTCGGGATCAAGGACATGGTCACCGGGTCGGTGGCGCTGGCCGAGTTCGCCCACGTCGTCGCCGCCAAGTACGACATCACCGTCGCGCTGCACACCGACCACTGCCCCAAGGACAAGCTCGACGGCTTCGTCCGGCCGCTGCTGGCCATCTCGGCCGAGCGCGTCGCCCGCGGTGAGAACCCACTGTTCCAGTCGCACATGTGGGACGGCTCCGCGGTGCCCATCGACGAGAACCTGCAGATCGCGCAGGAACTGCTGAAGCTGACGTCGGCCGCGAACATCATCCTCGAGGTCGAGATCGGTGTCGTCGGCGGTGAAGAGGACGGCGTCGAGGCCGAGATCAACGAGAAGCTGTACACCAGCTCCGAGGACTTCGAGAAGACCCTCGACGCGCTGGGCTCCGGCGAGAACGGCAAGTACCTGCTGGCCGCCACCTTCGGCAACGTGCACGGCGTCTACAAGCCGGGCAACGTCAAGCTCAAGCCCGAGGTGCTGGCCGAGGGCCAGCGGGTGGCCGCCGCCAAGCTCGGACTGGCCGAGGGCTCCAAGCCGTTCGACTTCGTCTTCCACGGTGGTTCGGGCTCGCTGAAGTCCGAGATCGAGGACTCGCTGCGCTACGGCGTGGTGAAGATGAACGTCGACACCGACACCCAGTACGCATTCACCCGTCCGGTGGCGGCGCACATGTTCACCAACTACGACGGCGTTCTGAAGATCGACGGCGAGGTCGGCAACAAGAAGGTCTACGACCCGCGCAGCTACCTGAAAAAGGCCGAGGCCTCGATGACCCAGCGCGTCATCGAAGCGTGCAACGACCTGCACAGCACCGGGCGCAGCGTCTCGGCGGGCCTGTCCAGCTAGACCGACACCGCCGACTGGCCAGTTACGACACGAAAATCGCGAGATTCCGTGTCATAGCTGGCCATTCGGCGTTCATGGCCGAATGGCCGCGGGTCAGGAGCACCGTCCCCAGCACCGCCACGGCCGCGATGGCCGCGATCACCAGCACGAGCGCGATGACCCAGCCCCAGCTGCGCCGGTCCTTCGGGGCCTTGACGGCGCCGGGGATCAGCTGCGGTGCGGCCGGCGGCATCAGCTCGGTTTCCGGGTCCGGAAGCGGGGTGATGATCTGCGTCTTGCCGTCGAAGCTCGACGGCGCGGTGAAGCGCCGCACCGGGATGGTCGGGTCGGTCGCCGGATCGGCGGGCTCGAAGATTTCGGTTGCCGCCGCGCCGTCGTCGTCGGCTGTCGAGGCAGCGCGCGGATTCGCGTCACGACGGTCGTCCGGTCCCGTCGGATTCGACATGGCGGCTGGGTTCGACATGGGGGTGTCTGTCCTCCCGATCAAAGTCGCGCACTGGGGCCGATGCGCCCGTTGCCGGCCGCGACGTCCTACCTGGAGCTTAATCGCCCGCCTGCGGGATCTCAGCGAGCGGCCGCACGGCACAATGGCGCCATGACGCGAATGGGTGATCTGCTGGGTCCGGAGCCGGTGCTGCTGCCTGCCAACTTCGAGGCTGAGGACGCTCTGGCCGCGGGTACGTCCGCGACCGACGTTGCTGCGGCGCACCCGACCGCGTCGATCGCCTGGGCCGCCCTGGCGGAGGCCGCGCTGGCCGACGGCCAGACCATCACCGCGTACGCCTACGCCCGCACGGGCTACCACCGCGGCCTGGACCAGCTCCGCCGCAACGGCTGGAAGGGCTTCGGCCCGGTGCCGTTCGCGCACGAACCGAACCAGGGTTTCCTGCGGTGTGTGGCCGTGCTGTCCAAGGCCGCGGGGGCGATCGGTGAGCAGGACGAGCACCTGCGCTGCCTGGACCTGCTGGACGACTGCGATCCGGCGGCCCGTGGCGAGCTGGGTCTCTAGCTAGTCCATCTCGCAGTGGCAGGCGCCGTCAGCCGGCGGTTCCACCTGAACGGTGGCGTGGTCCAGCCCGCGGGCGGCCAGCACGGCGCGGGCCGACTCCAGGACGCGCGCCGAATCCTCGGCGGATGTCAGGTGCGCGGTGGCCATGTCCTTGCCGGGCACCAGGGTCCACACGTGCAGATCGTGCACATCGGTGACGCCGTCGACGGCGGCCAGCGCGGAGCGCAGTTCGTCGACGTCGATGTGGCTGGGTGAGGACTCCGACAGGATGCGCAGGGCGGCGCGGGCCAGCGCGATGGCCCGCGGCAGCACCCACAGCGCGACCAGGACGGCGACGACGACGTCGGCGTACGGCCAGCCGGTGGTGACGTTGACGATGCCCGCGATCAGGACGCCGACGCTGCCGACGGTGTCCGCGACGACCTCCATGTAGGCGCCTCTGACCGCGAGGCTGCTGTCGGCATCGGAGCGCAGCAGTAGGACGACGACGAGGTTGGCGAGCAGCCCCGCGAGCGCGACGACGATCATCGGCACACCGGGAATCTCCGGCGCGTTCCCGAGGCGCTCGAACGCCTCGTAGAGGATGAACGCCGCGACGCCCATCAACAGCGCTGCGTTGGCCACCGCGGTGAACACTTCGGCGCGGTGCCAGCCGTAGGTACGGGCGGCTGAGGTCGATCCGCGGCGGGCGAGCAGGACGGCGCCCAGGCCCATGAACATCGCGACCAGGTCGGTGAGCATGTGGCCGGCGTCGGCCAGCAGCGCGATCGAGTTGATCATCAACGCGGTGGTCAGCTCGATGACGAAGAAGACGCCGAGTACTGCCGCGGCGATGATCATCCGACTGGCACGCGTGTTCGCGCCATGGTTGTGGTCGTGTCCGGCACCCATGCCAGAAATATATGCAGAACTACGCATATGTCGCAAGGCCTATGCCTCGCGGGGGTGCTACCAGGCGGACCAGAACCTGGTCAGCGCGCTGCCGATCATCGCAAGGCGCGGCGGCACCCCGGTCAGGCTGACGGCGGAGTAGACGACGTTGAAGAACAGCCGGTTCAGTTCCGGGACGATCAGCAGCAGCATCAGCAGCAGGAAGCCCCACTGCCGGGCGGGGAGCAGGGCGCGCTGCGTGGCGGGGCTCAGGTGCGGTTCCAGCGCGCCGTAGCCGTCCAGGCCTGGGATCGGCAGCATGTTCAGCAGCAGCGCCGTGACCTGCAAGAACCCCAGGAAGGCCAGGCCCGCCCAGAACACCGGATGGTCGCTGTCGAACAGCGCCGCGGTGCCGACCAGCAGGACGACGGCCAGCACCAGGTTCGCGAACGGGCCGGCCAGGCTGACCAGGGTGCGCTGGCGCGGCGTCATGTACTCGGTGCGCACGTACACCGCGCCGCCGGGCAGGCCGATGCCGCCGAGGGCGATGAACAGCGCGGGCAGGCCGAGTGACAGCAGTGGGCTGGCGTACTTCGCCGGGTTCAGCGTGAGGTAGCCGCGCAGTTCCACGTCGCGGTCACCGAACCGCCAGGCGGTGTAGGCGTGGCCGAATTCGTGCAGGCAGAGCGAGACGGTCCAGCCTGCGATGACGAACACGAAGACGCCCGCGTAGGCCAGTGGCCGGACCTCGGCACCGCAGAACCAGGCGACGGCGCCACCGGCGATGGTCAGGGCCACGATCGCCCAGAAGACGGGGCTGGGACGGACTGCGCGCCGCACAGGCATGGTCATGACTGCAAACTAGCCGACTCGCAGCCAACCCTGGATGTGGCGGTAGAACGCCGACCGCCGCGCCGGGCGGGCGGCCGCCACGCCGTCGCGTTCCACCAAAACTCCGGTGCTCCCGAGTTGCGCGGCGCGGCCTGCCACCCAGCCCCGGTTCAGCCCCGAACGCCCGGCCCCGAGGGCTCGCGCCCGCAGTCCCGGCATGCCGGGCAGCGGTTCGATCACCACGCCCGTGGACTCGCCGTCGAACAGCACCGTGTCGTCGACGACGGCCTCTCCGGTGATGGCGTCGCCGTCCGACGGCAGCCAGCGCGCGGACCGCACGATCACCGCGCCGGTCTCGTCCCGGATCAGTGGAACACGTTGGGCGACACCGCCTCTGGCGCGGCGTGCGGCACCCCAGCCGCCGTGTGACAGGGTTGGGACGAAGCCGACCTCGACGTCGAGCCGGTCGTCGCGCAGCAGCCGGGCCAGGGTGGCCGACAGGTCGGCATGACCGCCGACGACGATCACCCGGACGACGTCGTCGGGGATCGTCGGAGCGCCTGCCGACGGCACTATGACGGCCGTCAGATCCGTCAGCGCACGGGGGATCCTGCGGTCGCCGAAGACCAGCGCCACGACATCACCGGAGGCCTCTCTGGCGGTCAAGGCCTCTCCTCTCGTCCTGCTGGGATAAGGTTGCTCACCGGCTGCCACTGTATTCAGGCAGGTGATGCGGGAGGCAAAACGATGCCGGCAATCGTGCTCATCGGGGCCCAATGGGGTGACGAGGGCAAAGGTAAGGCCACCGATCTACTCGGTGGACGTGTGCAATGGGTGGTTCGCTACCAAGGCGGCAATAACGCCGGGCACACGGTGGTACTGCCCACGGGGGAGAACTTCGCTCTTCACCTCATCCCGTCGGGCATCCTGACACCCGGGGTCACCAACGTCATCGGCAACGGTGTCGTGGTCGATCCGGGCGTGCTGCTCAGCGAGCTGTCAGGGCTCGAGGACCGCGGTGTGGACACCTCGAAGCTCATGATCTCGGCTGACGCGCACTTGCTGATGCCGTACCACGTGGCGATCGACAAGGTCACCGAGCGGTACGCGGGCAGCAAGAAGATCGGCACGACCGGTCGCGGCATCGGTCCCTGCTACCAGGACAAGATCGCGCGCATCGGCATCCGGGTGGCCGACGTCCTCGATGAGGAGCAGCTCGCCAACAAGGTCGAGGCCGCTCTCGAGTTCAAGAACCAGGTGCTGGTCAAGATCTACAACCGCAAGGCGCTCGACCCGGCCGAGGTCGTCGAGAGCCTGCTGGAGCAGGCCGAGGGCTTCAAGCACCGCATCGCGGACGCCCGGCTGCTGCTCAACGAGGCGCTGGAGCGCGGCGAGACGGTTCTGCTGGAGGGCTCACAGGGCACCCTGCTGGACGTCGACCACGGCACCTACCCGTTCGTGACGTCGTCCAACCCGACTGCGGGTGGCGCGGCGGTCGGCTCGGGCATCGGCCCGACCCGCATCACCACGGTGCTGGGCATCCTGAAGGCGTACACCACGCGTGTGGGCTCGGGCCCGTTCCCGACGGAGCTGTTCGACGAGTACGGCGCCTACCTGTCCAAGACGGGCGGCGAGGTCGGCGTGACCACCGGCCGGGCCCGGCGCTGCGGCTGGTTCGACGCCGTCATCGCCCGGTACGCAACCCGGGTCAACGGCATCACCGACTACTTCCTGACCAAGCTGGACGTGCTGTCCAGCCTGGAGACGGTGCCGATCTGCGTCGGCTACACCGTCGACGGCAAGCGCACCGACGAGATGCCGATGACGCAGGCCGACATCGCCCGCGCCGAGCCGATCTACGAGGAACTGCCGGGCTGGTGGGAGGACATCTCCGGGGCACGCGAGTTCTCGGATCTGCCCGCCAAGGCGCAGGACTACGTGCTGCGGCTGGAGGAGCTCGCCGGAGCGCATGTGTCGTGCATCGGCGTCGGTCCCGGCCGGGACCAGACGATCGTGCGCCGGGACATCCTCGGGTGACCGAAGGATTCATCGACCAGCACGGCGGGTTCCCACGATTCGAGGTTGCCGACCCCGGCCCGGGGTTCGGCCGCTTCCTCGAGGGCATGCGGCGGCTGCAGGATTTGGCGGTCTCGGCCAATCCGGACAGCGACACCTGGGACGCCGCCGCCGACCGCGTCGAGGAACTGGTCAAGCTGCTGGCGCCGTTCCAGGCAGCTGAAGGCGTCGGCCCGGCCATCCGGGTGCCGTCGCTGCCGGGGGCCGGCAGCCTGCTGATGCCGCCGTGGAAGGTCACGAAGTTCTCGCCCGAGGGCGTCGAAATGCAGGTCGAGTTCAGCCGCTACCACGTGGGCGGCAACTATGCCGTGCACGGCGGGGTGCTGCCGCTGCTGTTCGACCAGGCTTTCGGCATGCTGATCCACGCTGTCAGTCGGCCGATGAGCCGCACGGCGTACCTGCACGTCGACTACCGCAAGGTCACCCCGATCGACACGGTGCTGACCGCCAAGGCACGCGTCACCGAGGTCGAGGGCCGCAAGACGTTCGTCGCTGCGGACCTGTTCGACCCCGAGGGCAATCTGCTGGCCGAGGCCAATGGCCTGATGGTCAGCCTGCTGCCCGGCCAGCCTTAGCGTTCGGCGCGTAGCCCGGGCCACCAGATGCGGGGGCCGATCAGGGTGAACAGCGCCGGGATGATGACGGTGCGCACCACGAAGGTGTCCAGCAGGATGCCCAGGCCGACGATGATGCCCAGCTGGGTCAGCACGATCAGCGGCAGCACGCCCAGCACACAGAACACCGCGGCCAGCACGATGCCGGCGCTGGTGATCACCGCGCCCGTCGCCGAGACTGCCCGCACGATGCCCTGCCGGTTGCCGAATGCCGGGGTCTCTTCGCGGGCTCGGGTCACCAGGAAAATGGTGTAGTCGACGCCGAGTGCGACCAGGAACAGGAACGCGAACAGCGGAGTTCCGTTGTCCAATGCGGGGAATCCGAACAGGTGCACGCTGGCCCAGCCGCCGACTCCGAGCGCGGCCAGCGCGCTGAGCACCGTCACCGCCACCAGGATCAGCGGCGCCTGGGCCGAGCGCAGCAAGACGTAGAGGACGGCGAGCACCACCAACAGGATCGCCGGGATGACGATCCGCCGGTCGTGCTGCGCTGCCGCCGCGGCATCGCGGGCCTGCGCGTCGGGGCCGCCGACCACGGCGTCGCCGTCGAGTTGGTGCACCGAATCGCGAAGGGCATCAATGGTTTTGAACGCCTCCGGGGACGCGGGTGCGGTGGCCAGCACCACCGACCACTGATTCAGGCCGGACTCCGATCGTCCCGTCGGCGTCGACGACACCACGCCGGGGGTACGGGTGATGGCCGGACCGACCTCGGGGGCAGCTGCGATGACGGTGGTCGGGTTGGTCAGGCCGCTGGGGAAGTGCGCGGCGAGGGTGTCGTAGCCGGCGACGGACTCGGCCTGGACCCGGAACTGCTGGGTCTGAGACAGGCCGACAGGCAGGTTCACCAGCCCGGCACACAGCACGGTCAAGCCGGCCAGTGCCAGCGTGGCGACCCGGCCGGGCCGGTGGGAAACCCCCGCGGCGATGCGGTGCCAGACGCCGCTTTCGGTGAGTGGCATGGCGTGCGAACCGGTTTCGGGGATGAAGGGCCAGAACAGCCGGAGGCCGAACAATCCCAGCAGCGGCGGCAGTACCAGCAAGACGAACACGGCGGCGACCACCAGGCCGGCCGCGGCCTGCACGCCGAGGCTGCGGTTGGTCGGCGCCGAGGCGAGCAACAGCGTCAGCAGCGCCAGCACCACGGTGGCGTTGCTCGCCAGGATCGCCGGGGCCGCGGCACGCCAAGCCACCCGCAGGGCATCCCGATGGTCACGGCGCAGGGACAGTTCCTCGCGGTAGCGCGAAATCAGTAGCAGCGCATAGTTGGTGCCCGCTCCGAACACCAGCACGCTGGTGATGCCCACCGTCGACCCGTCGGGATTCAGTCCTGTCGCGGCGGCCACCGCGGTGCCGACGACGGCGCCCACCTGATCGGCGAAGCCGATCACCAACAGCGGGATCAGCCACAGCACGGGGGAGCGGTACGTGACGATCAGTAGCAGCGCCACCACCGCGGCGGTCACCGCCAACAGCGTGAAGTTCGCTCCGGCAAAAGAATTGGCGATGTCGGCGCCGAATGCCGGCCCGCCGGTGACCTGTCCCCGCAATCCGTCGGGCAGCGACGTCGATACCTGTGACCGCAGGTCGTGGATCGCGTCGCGGAGGTCGAAGCCGGACAGGTCTGTCGCCAGCGGCGCGACTCGCAACGCCGCCTTGCCGTCGGTCGATACCTGCGCGCCCGGACCTGCCGCGGCGATATCGGCCGGGGTCAAGGGTGCGTCGTCGGTGCGGGTTACCACGATGATCGCCGGCGCGGTCTCGCCGCCCGGGAATTGGGCGCGCAACGCGTCGGCGCGGGCGGACTCGGCACTGGCAGGCGCGGCCACCGGCGACTTCGACGATGACTCCCCGGTGCCAAGCAAGGCCATCGCCAGACCGGAGAGCACCAGGACGATCAGGGCTGATGCCCATGCGATACGTGTGGACACCCGGAAAATATTTCAGATACTTAACTATTAATCAAATGAACTTCATGGACGCTATGCTCTCCGCGTGCCAACGCCGCCGGACCGGGCCGACCTGGAAGCGCAGATCTCGGCCGACGTCCGGGCGCTGACGGCCGAATCCGACCAGATCGGCCGGGCCTTCGCTGTCCAGAACGAACTGGGCGCCAATGACTTTCGGGCATTGCTACACATCATGGTCGCTGAATCCGCGGGCGCGCCGTTGACGGCGGGCGAGCTGCGCAAGCTGATGGGCACCTCTGGTGCGGCCATCACCTACCTGGTGGAGCGGATGATCGGCTCCGGGCACCTGCGTCGCGACGCCGATCCCGCCGACCGGCGCAAGGTCATCCTGCGGAACGCCGACAAGGGCCTCGCCACCGGCCGGGAGTTCTTCAGCCCGCTGGCTCAGCTCAATACCCAGGCCCTGGCCGACCTACCCGATGCAGACCTGGCGGCGGCACACCGGGTCTTCGTTGCGCTCACCGGCGCGATGCGGGCGTTCCGCGCCGACACCGCCCCCGGTGAGCCGTGATCACACCGCGGACGAGGCCTTGAGGGCGTCCACGTCGGCTCTGAGCGCGGCCAGCGCGTCCACCACGGTGAGGTTCTGGCCGGCGGCGTTATGACCGAGCTGCGGCCAGCCTTTCAGGTTCGGGCCGCGGAGCTGGGTCTGGATGTCCTGCACGATGGCCAGGATCTGGTTGAGGGTAGCGGTGGTGGGGTCGGGCTGGGTCACGGTTCCTCCTTGCAGGAGTGAGATGAGTTGATCGAGGGTGCCCTGGAATGCGTTGCAGTCCACCGACAGGCTCCCGATCCGGGCGGCGTCGGTGAACTGCAGGATCTGCGGGGTGGCGCCGCCGTACGGGAACCAGTAATGCTGATTGTCGTTGCCGGGATAGAGGTTTGACGCATAGCCGGTGCCGTTGACGTAGTTCGACGCGATCAGTCCGGGCACCTTGGACAGATCGGGGGAGCCGATCTGTTGCCAGTACCAGTGCGGGATGTACGACAGCGAGATGGTCACCCCGACGTCGTTGAAGGCGTTGACCACCGCCCAGAAGTTGTTGATGTCACCGGAATTCGCCTCGAAGTCGAGCATCGCGTACTCGCCGCCGTGGTTGCTGAGCCAGGTCTGGGCCTGCGCGGCCGGGCTGTTGGTGGTGACGTAGTGATAGCCGATGTGCGGAAAGTGGTTGTCCCGGCACCACTGTGCGATCACCGGCCAGTACGGGTCCCGGTAGTAACTGCCTTCGGACACCTTCTGCTCGATCCAGGAAAAGCCCTGGCCGGGCAGCGCGGAGACGAAGGCGATGGCGTCGCCGGCCGAACGAAAGTTGTTGTTCGACGTGTCCGGTCCGTACAGGGTCATGATGCCGGCCCCTGATCCACCGGTGTCCAGCTCGTCGTGCTCGCCAAAGCTTTTGTGTCGGCGGTGGATCCGTCGCTCAGCTGCACCGTCCATTGCAGCAAGCCGTCGGGATCATGCGTTGACGTGGCGATCGCGCCCGCTTGTTCATATACCTCGCCCAGGGCTTCGGGTTTGCCCGCGGTGTTGATGGCGAATCCTCGCATTCTGCCGTGGAAGCATTGTCCCGCTTCGATTCTCGTTGACGCTCAGTGTCGAAGGGCACTTTCCACGATAGCGCGATCTCCGCGGCCGGGTTCGGTCAGGCGTTCTCCAACTCGGCGATCACGATCTTCTTCTGCCGCATCATCGTCTGGATCTGTTCGGGCCTGCCCAGCAGTTGATCCATGTTCGACGGGATGATCTGCCAGCTGATCCCGAAGCGGTCCTTGCACCACCCGCATTGCTCGGACTCGGGTACGTGCGAGAGCTTGGACCAGTAGCGGTCGATCTCGTCCTGATCAGCGCATTCGACGACGAACGAGATGGATTCGTTGAAGGTGAACAGCGGTCCGCCGTCGAGGCAGACGAAATCGACGCCGTTCAAGCTGAATCGGCCGTTGAGCACTTTGCCCGCCATGCCGGCGAAGTGTTCGTCGAGGGCCTCGTCCGGGTATTCCTCCACCGAGTTGATCCGCGAATTCGGAAACACCTCGACGTAGTAGTCCATGGCCTCGCGGGTTATCTGCACTGCCACCTGCCGTTAAGGCACATGAAGATTTGGTGGATTCTTGCCCCGTGGCGGTGAGGTATACGTAATGCCTTCGGTATGACAGTTACGTTCGGCTCGTGCCGAGCTATATGGCAGAGCGAGCGCTAGCCGAAGATGGAGCCCTGACGTCGTGGATCGTGGTCTCCGACGAATTTGAACTGCACGACGAGGCGACGGCGTACCTGTTGTCGTTGCGTGCGCGAGACTGTTCCTCGAATACCCTGCGCACGTACGCCGGACGCGTGGCCTTGTATCTGACCTATTGCGATGTCATGGGTATTTCCTGGGCCGCGCCGAGTTTCATTCAGTTGCATGTCTTCTTGAGGTGGCTGGTAGATACTCCGCTACCTGCCCGGGGACGGCGGCAGCCTCTGGCGGTGCGACATCGATCGGAATCGACCGCCAACCAGGTCATGACCGTGGTCGGTGAATTCCTGCGCTTCGGCGTCCCCAATGGCTGGGTCACGACTGAGTGTGCGGCGATGCTGTCCGACCGCAAATATTTGGCCCACTTGCCACCTGGCTTCGATCCTGGAGAAAGCGGGCAATATGGCACTGCCACGATGAAGACCATCAAGTTCCGCACGCGGTCTGCCGGCTACCGGTGGCTGAATGACGATCAGCTCGTGCAGCTGACGAGTCTGCCGATGCGGGCCAGGGATCGCTTCCTGGTCGCGTTGTTGTGCGATTCGGGCGTGCGGATCGGTGAAGCTCTCGGTCTGCACCGAGAGGACATGCATTTGTTGGCCAGCTCATCGGTGTTGGACTGTCCGCTCAAAGGCCCACACATTCATGTGCGGCGCCGTGTGAATTCCAATGGAGCGCTGGCAAAGTCGCGCTATCCGCGAACAATCCCCGTGGTTGAGGATGTGGTGGGGCTGTACGCGGACTACGGGTTCGAGCGGGCAGGAGTGCGCCAGGCGAACGATAGTCCGTACGTCTTCGTCAACCTCTTCGGGTCGCACCTGGGTGCACCGATGACGTACGCAAACGTGCGACGGCTCTTCGCTTGGATTTCTGACCAGCTCGGCTTTCGTGTGCGCCCGCACATGTTGAGGCATACGGCCGCGACCAGGTGGATTCGCAACGGTGTGCCGCGTGATGTGGCACAAAGCCTGTTGGGTCACGTGTCCGCAGCTTCGATGGAGCCGTATGTCCATGCGAGCGACGCGGATAAACGGAGCGCGGTTGATCGATTGTCCGCATTACGCAGCAAGGAGACGTGACGATGGTCCACCCCGAACCGCACGAGACCGATTCGCCTGAACCACCGGTAGGTGAGCCTGATGTGTTGGCCCGTTGGGGCCGTTGGCTTGAGGCCAAGATCGAGCCTTCGTGGCGGCCAGGAGAGTGGGATCAGCAGCTTTGGCTGTTCACTGGCAACTTGAACAATCCCCGGACGCGTGCGTATGCGTGCTTGGTACCGAACTGTCCGATCGTTGTGGTGTGCCCTGGGCGATTCTGCCATTCGTGCGCGAAGGCCTTCGGCAAGACCGAGTTGAACGAGGAACAGTTCATCGCGACCCATGTTCCTGGAACTGCCAAGCGTTTTGTGTATACCCAGCCGGGAATGTGTGTGGCGGGTGGGCGTAAAGGTAGGCCGTGTCAACGGCCGGAGAAAGCTCGCGGACTGTGCAAGAGTCATTACTTCCGCTGGTACAAGCTGGTCCGTAACGGGCGATTCAGCGACACCGACAGGGACCTACGGGTGTGGGCCGAGACGGAAGACGGGTTCGCAGCCCGGGAGGCTTGCATTGTGGGCGGCTGCGACCTCAGTCGCGAGGTCGAAGCTGGATTGTGCGCGTCGCACTACCAAAAGTGGTACAACGATTCTCCAAAGAACCGGCGCGATATCGAAGAGTGGGCTCAGTGGCAGGCGCCCGCCATGACCGGTGCACAGTTCTCGTTAGCTCCATTGCAGCCCGTTGTGCGTCTTGAACTGCTGTACGGAATCCAGGTACGCGATGTACTCGGAGCCAATGTGTGTCCAATGATGCTGCGATCGGTCGTGAATCACTTGGCGGAGTATCGGAGTCTGGCGCTGCTGCGTGAGGGCCAGTTCGATTCGATGACACTGCGGAGTCGGAATGGTCGATTCATGATCGGCAACGTCATCCGCGATCTGCACCGCGAGTTGGACGTGTTCAACGGTGTAGACCCGACCAGTAAGACGGTGTGGGACATGCGCGCGGTCGCGATGCACCAAGGTCACGCGGCAGTCATTAGCGGTGGCGGCCGGGTCCGGCGCCGAGGCTTGATTGATTTTCGGGTGGTGACCCAGCCGTGGCTGCGGGACCTGCTTATGGAGTGGGCACGTACAACGAAGCCGACGCCGCCTCAGCTCAGCACGATGGTTTTTGCGGCCCGGGTTGGATCCAACGCACTTGCCAAACAGGCCGGAGGTGGTTGTGATGCCTCGACGCTAACGTTCGCTGATATGACGGCCATCGCTGATGGGTTCCGCGTTCTCATGAAGGAGGACGGCGAGCCGTATGGAGAGAAGCAGCGGGCTACAGTGTCGTTTCAGTTCTTCAAGCTGATCGATTTCGGCCGCAAAGCTGGCTTGCTCGACCAGGTCCCCGGGGAATTCGCCCGGCACGAGTCACACCGGATCGCCACAGTTCGCTTTCAAGACGAGGAGGACGGAAAGGCGTTGCCCGAAGCGGTGATTCGGCAACTCGACGAAAACCTCGGGTCGCTCGGTGCTGGTGTTCCCTACGGGGGTCTGCCCACGCCGACGGTGTCTCGGATGTTTCAAACGATCTACTGCCTGTTGCGTGATACAGGCAGGCGGCCATTGGAGATCGCAGCGCTCGACATTGATTGCCTGGAACGGGTCGGCAGCGACTACAACCTCATCTGGGACAACTTCAAAGCCAAGAGAATGCGCCGCAGGCTGCCGATCGACCTACAGACCTCCCGCACCGTCGAAGAATGGCAGCAGGAGCGCCGCGGACTGCGCGGGATTAGCCACAGCCCCGACAAGTTGTTTCCTGCTGCTGGCTCGATCTCCACAACCCCGCACATCCCGACTGGCTCCATCGCGAACGTCCTCAGAGACTGGGTGACCTCGCTGGCGCGCATCGACTCGGATGTGATCGGTGAGGATGGTGTCCCCGAGCCGTTTGACCGTTCGAAAATCTACCCGTACGTCTTTCGCCATTCCTATGCCCAGCGGCACGCCGATGCCGGTACTCCGATCGACGTCCTCAAAGAACTGATGGACCATCGCGAAGCCAGCACCACCATGCGCTACTACTCCGTCACCTTGGAGCGTAAACGCAAAGCGGTGTCGACGGTGCGCGGGCAAGTCATCGACCGGTTCGGTGCACCGGCACCCATGACTTCGAATGCCGCCTACGAACGGCGTTCTGTAGCAGTTCCTTTCGGTGGATGCGTAGAGCCGTCGAATGTAAAGGCCGGCGGCCACGCCTGCCCCATCCGGTTTCAGTGCGCAGGCTGCGGCTTCTATCGGCCCGACCCGTCATTTTTGCCGGCGATTGAGCAGCACATCCACGCGCTCAAAGCCGACCGCGAAGCCGCGCTGGCGATGGACACTGACGCGTGGGTGGTACGGAACCTGGGCGATCAGGCCGATGCCTTCAAGACCATCAGTGAGACCATGCGATCCATGCTCGAACGGCTTCCCGACGATGAACGCCACGAAATCGAAGAAGCCAGCCGTGTCTTACGCAAATCGCGTGCGGGTCGAGCTCCACTCCCCTTCCCGACAATCGGCAGACCTGCACAGCCATGAGCACCCCACGCACGCCTGCCGAGGTTCTCGCCGAGTCACGACGCCGCGACAGTGAGGCCAAGCGCACCAAAGTGATTGAGGCCATTGATCATCTGGTCGGCAACGGCGAGACCGTCACCTTCGCTGCCGTCGCACGAGCCGCTCAAGTATCGACATGGCTCGTCTACGCCCCGGGAATGAGAGAACGTATCGACGCTGCCCGTGCCCGGCAGGCCCAACGCGAGCAACGACACCGCTCGGACGCGGCCGCCACGTCCGTGACGAATCTCCGCACCGACATCGAGCTGCTGCGTCAGGAGAATGGCGCGCTGCGCCGGGAACGCGACAAGCTCAAGAACGCCCTTCGTCGTCAATTCGGTCAGCAGATCGACTACGCTGCCGTCGCTGACGTGGCGTCGCGTGTGCAGGAACTCAGTGCCCGGAACCAAGAACTCATCACTGCTAACGAACGCCTAACCCAGGACAACACGGACCTGTTATCTCGACTCACTGAGACCGAAGATGACCTCGCGGCGGCCCGCGCGAGCCTCCGCAAGATGATCCGGTCGGAAAACTAGCGGATTTCCTGACTGCAGCAGTCCGGTTTGTCGGGGCCGGATGCACCTCGCGGCAGCGCCGTGGACCCAGGCGACGTGTGCGTCTCATACTGGTGTCATGTCGTTGGAATCGCGGGGAGCAGAAGGCGATCGAGCGTGCGAGCGTTGGCGATGACGGACAAGCACATCCCTGAACTGACCGATCAGCAGTGGGCCCGCATATGGGCAGCTGGGTCGGATATCAGCGAAATGTCCGCGCGGCTGCGTGCCGGCACCGCAACACCCGACGATTTGGCGGGTGCACTCAGACACCTGCTATCGACCGACGACAACCGGGACGCACTGCACATTCCTCCGGATGCGGGTGTGCATGGGGAGTGCTTGAAACGGATTCTGCGCCGGATCCCCGACGGTTGGGGTCGGTGGTTTCGGCACGACGCAGGCTGGTACTCGATCAGCATCGCCTGCGATCGACAGTTGGCGGCCCTCGACGGCGATTACGTGGTCTACCAAGTCAAGGAGAAATTCGGAACCCTGCGCTATTGCTGCGAGCCCAGCGCTCAGCGGCGTACCGAACTGTGGGAGCGTTTCACCGCCATTACCGATGCGGCCGAACGCGAATCGGCCATCACCTGTGAGCGGTGCGGACATCCCGGTGGCCCGCACCGACTGCCGTACTGGGTGAAAACGCTATGCGCCGTGTGCGCAGCGGATCTCGGGTACGTACCCGAGTCGGTCCCCGCGCGGTAGTCGTTGGAGTTTGAGCAGCCACAGTAGGCGTCATCGGCGCCCTACTTCGACGAACAGTCGTTGGAGTTACGGAAAGCGCTGTGTAACGGTCGATTTCATCGTCAATTACGGTGGACACTCGTCGCAGATGTACTCATATAGCGGTAGCGCGACCTGCCGGCGCTCGGCCAGGGCCCCGGTGCCATTCTGCGGTTCTTTGTCGTTTGTTGGGCGAGCGGGAATAGGCTGATCTTCGATCTGTTTCTTCCGGTGAATAGTGGGCTAATCAGCGGCGCGCAGGGGTGGTCGTTTCGACGGTGGGCTGGTCCGCGCGTTTTTCGCGATCGGGAGTCGATTGCGGGAAATGCTCTGGCCCAACGGTGTTAGTGCTCTTCTTCCAAGCGCAAAAGACGGGACTGTCCCGTCTAGCGGTCGACCCGGGCGTTGCTCGGCACTGACGGCAATGAGGCGATCGGTCGGGTTGGCTGTGGTGTCCAGGTCGATACCACGGCGCCAGAGCTTGGTCGTGTAGATGGTGTGCCGGCCGAGTAGGCGGGCGGTGCCGGCTGCCATGGCAACTGCGGTCATCAGCGGCAGGATGATGGCGTACTGGCCGGTGAGTTCGAACAAGGTGACCACTGCGGTGATGGGTGCGCCGGTGGCGCCGCCGAGGAGGGCACCCATGCCGATCAGGCCGCAGGCGCCGGTTGCGATGGCCAGGCTGGGATAGAGATGGTGTGCTGCTACCCCGAAGGCGCTGCCGGCCATCGCCCCGATGAAGAGGGTGGGTGCAAACACCCCGCCTGAGCCGCCGATGCCGATGGTGAGGCTGGTGGCGAAGATTTTGCCGACCATGAGCAGAAGGAGCATCGCTACCGCGTAGCGGCCGCCGATGGCGTTTTGCAGGACCGGATAACCCACGCCATACATCTGCGGCAGTGCGATCAGTAAGGCGCCCAGGGCAATTCCGCCGACGGCCGGGCGGGCCCACTGTGGTCCCCGCCAGAGCCAATCGCAGGCGTCCTCGACCCAGTACAAGACTCGCGAGAACACCGTTCCAACGACGCCCGCGCCCACTCCGAGCGCGGCATACAGCACGTATTCGACTGGTCGGTGCACGGTGAATCCGGGTAGGGACAGGAACGGGTGATCGCCCATCAGTGTGCGCCCCACGACGGCGGCGGCCACGCTCGACAACACCACGACACCGGCTGACTCGGCAGCGAAATCGCGCAGGATCAATTCGAGGGCGAAGAACACCCCGGCCAATGGAGCGTTAAAGGTAGCCGAGATACCGCCGGCCGCTCCGCATGCGACGAGCAGACAAGTCCGATCAGTATCTAGGCGCAGCCATTGCCCCAGTGCCGAGCCGGTGGCCGAGCCGATTTGTACGATCGGCCCTTCACGTCCGACTGATCCGCCGCCACCGATGCACAGCGCCGACGCCAGCGCCTTGACGACCGTTACCTGTGGTTTGATCCGTCCCTTGTTACGGGCTACGGCGAACATCACTTCGGGCACACCATGGCCGCGCGCCTCGGGCGCAAAATGGTGCACAAGCGGGCCGTAGACCGCACCAGCGATCACGGGAGCGCCCAGAAGAAACCACCAACCCAGCGCGGGCCAGTGCGCGCTGGGGACGCGACCCAACGCCGAGTAGTCGGCGTACCCGGTGAACATCCGAGTGAAACATTCAACCAGCCAACGGAACGCGACTGCACCGAGTCCGGTGAGCACACCAACCATCACCGCCAACGGAACTAGCATCACCCTGCTATGCAGAGCGCCATGCATGCGCCCAGGTCTGGGAGCAGTGATGGCACGCCACCAACCGATGCTGCGTCTAATCACTATTGCAGTATGCAACAGTAGTGCTGTCTAGGATAATCGGCCCTCCGAATAGGCGGCGACGATATTCCCCGGTCGCAGGTGCAGCTGCACAAGGGGCGATCAGACCGAGTCGGCCCGCTAGGCGGTGGACGCGAGCGGTCGGCGTGCGACGTGGTTGCGGTGTGGGTCTGGTCGGGTATCTGGCGCGGCGCAGACTAAAGTTGACTAGGAGGAGGTTCCGGTGAACGCGCAGACCAAGACAACATCCGCCCAATCGGTCGATGCCATTACCGATGCGTTGATCACTGCGTCCCGGCTGTTGGTCAGCATCTCGGCACGATCGATCGCCGAGGTGGACGACACAATCACCATTCCCCAATTTCGGGTGCTGGTGATTCTGTCCTCGAGGGGCACGACGAACTTGGCGACCCTGGCAGGGCTGCTCGACGTCCAGCCCTCAACGATCGGCCGGATGGCGGAACGTCTCGTTGCGGCCGGTCTGATAGACCGTCGCCCGCATCCCAATTCGCGACGCGAACTGGTGGTCGAGCTGACCGCGCGTGGCCGCAAGGTCGTGCGCACGGTGACCGCTCGCCGACGGGCCGAGATCGTGCGGGTCGTGGAGGCGATGCCGGTGCGGCAGCGTGAAGGCATGGTCGGGGCACTCACCGCCTTCACCGAGGCGGGTGGAGAGCCTCCGGCTGAGATCGACTTCTAGCGCTCCGGTTGTATTGGGGCGGCGAATCCTGCACCGGCCCACAGTCGGCGTTCTGCGCGCTTCATCTAACGGTGCACGCGACTCGACTCCACGGCCCCGGCGTGTTGGCTGTGGCGCGGCTTTCCCCTGGGCCGCGGGCGGACCGACCGGCCCTCGGGGCTGGCTCGGTGGTGGGGTGGCCCGCCCGCGGCGGTCCGTGGCCATACCGGTTCGCTGCAGCGTTCACAGCAACGTCACCGCTGATGTAATTCGACGAGCTGCCGCGGTTGGCCGCACCGACGGCCTCCTCGCGGTTTTGGAGCCTGTGTCACAGTAGCATAGTGCCACAGTAGTAATGCGCGTGTTTTCCTTGATGGCCGCTCAGCGAGGCGTGTATGCAGCGTTTTGGGTTGTCCGACTTATCAATTCGTCGCCGGTTCCAACGGCCCGGATCTGAAGCCTGAGCGCCAATCTTGGCTCTTGTAGGGGAATGCCTGCGAAGAACTCCGATGGCGGGGCCCGCGCCGAGGGTGTTCGTCTCGTGGTCTCGTGGGGCGATCGACGTTAGTGGGGCTCCATGGACACGGATCGGCAGTCGCTACGAAAATTGCTGCAGCCCTCTAGAACTCGATCTATATAACGGTTTTATAACGGTGGCGTCGCCGTTGCGTGCGATGCCCTGCGGGTGAAACCGCTGATCAGGCAGGCATTCAACAGAAGGCGGAGCGCAACGGCATTGCAATTGGCATCCTTGATTGAGCGGTCGCTGTGTGTCTACTGTCAGCAAACCCGATGACTTGAACTGACGATGATCGATGACCGTTCGGTGGTGACTTTTCTCTGTGATGCCCGATGTCAACTGCGCGCTCCCGCGCCCCGAAACTGCCTTGCTGCGCGCCCCTTGTGGCACCGACGCAATCGCAATCCGAAGCCTCGCCGCCGCCACCGGCGTGCTCGATGTGAACTCCACCTATGCGTACCTGCTGCTGGCCACTGATTTCGCGGCCAGCTCCATCGTCGCGGAAAAAGCCGGCGAAATCTGTGGATTCATCACCGGCTACCACCCACCGCCGCGGCCGGACGTCTTGTTCGTCTGGCAGGTCGCGGTGGCGCCGCACTCGCAAGGGCAGGGGCTGGCCGGTGTCATGCTCGACGCGCTGGTGCATCGCATTCGCACCGAACGCCGGGGCCATCCGGTCACAGTTGAAGCGACGGTAGCGCCCGGCAATACCGCCTCTCGTAATTTCTTCGGAGCGTTCGCGCGCCGTCATGGCGTGCCAACGGTTGAGTTTTCACATTTTGGCGCCGAGCTACTCGACGCCGACGGCGGCCACGAAGACGAGCCGATGCTGCGGATCGGCCCACTCGTGGCACCACTGCCAAGCTGACGCGCGATACCCCGGGCTAGTGCCAAATGCACTGTCCCGCTTAAGTTTCTGTTTGTCTATTGAAAGGAACCAACCGTGCTTCTCGCCGACGCCGCACACCTGACCGAGAGCGGCCTGCCAGAAGTCTTCGATAAAGTTGAGTCGGAAGTCCGCAGCTATTGCCGTGGCTGGCCCACCGTCATGGACACCGCCAGTGGTTCTTGGATCACCGACAACGACGGGCGGCGCTATATCGATTTCTTCGCAGGCGCAGGGGCTTTGAACTACGGCCACAACAACCCCGCGCTCAAGCAGGCGCTGCTCGAATACCTCGGATCAGACGGGATCGTGCATTCGCTGGACATGGCGACATCAGCCAAACAGCGCTTTCTGGAGACGTTCCAACAGCTCATCTTGCGGCCGCGAGATTTGGATTTCAAGGTGCAGTTCCCCGGACCGACGGGCACCAACGCGGTCGAGTCGGCGCTCAAACTCGCGCGGAAAGTCACCGGACGTGAGTCGATCATCAGCTTTACCAACGCATTTCACGGCATGACGCTGGGTTCGCTGTCGGTTACCGGAAACTCCATGAAGCGTGCCGGCGCCGGCGTGCCGTTGGTCCACGCAACCCCGATGCCCTATGACAACTATTTCGGTGGTGTTACCGAGGACTTCCACTGGTTCGAACGAGTCCTCGACGATTCCGGTAGCGGCCTGAACCGGCCAGCCGCGGTGATCGTGGAAACCGTTCAAGGCGAAGGCGGTTTGAACATCGCCCGCGAAGAGTGGCTACGTGCGCTGGCGGAATTGTGCCGCACCCGCGATATCTTGCTGATCATCGACGACGTGCAGATGGGCTGCGGTCGCACCGGTCCCTTCTTCAGCTTCGAAGCCGCCGGGATCGTGCCGGACATCGTGACGCTATCGAAATCGATCAGCGGCTACGGGCTACCGATGGCATTGACTCTGTTTCGTCGCGAGCTCGACGTCTGGGCGCCCGGCGAGCACAACGGTACCTTTCGCGGCCACAATCCAGCGTTCGTCACGGCCACTGTGGCGCTCGAAACATACTGGAAAGAACCGCAGTTCAGTATCGATACCGCAGTGAAAGGTGAGCTGATCAGGTCGCGGCTCGAGGACATCGCGGCCCGCTACGAGGGCATCGCGGCCCGTGGCCGCGGCATGGCGCAGGGGCTGAGATTCGCGGACGCCCCACGCGCCGGCGAAGTATGCCGGAATGCGTTCGAACGGGGAGCACTGATGGAAACCAGCGGTCCGTCCGACGAAGTGGTCAAACTACTTCCGCCGCTCACCACGTCAGCCGACGATCTGCTGACCGGTCTGGACATCCTGGCCGAGTCCGTCGCGGCGACCCACGCGTGATCCGACTACCGCAGACTTAGATGAAAAGAGTTCTTCACCCATGATTGTTCGCACCACGGCAGAGATCACCGGAACCGACCGCGACGTGTCAGCCGGAACGTGGCGGTCCAAACGCATCATCCTGGCCGACGACGGGGTCGGATTCTCCTTCCACGAGACCACGATCGAAGCCGGCTCGGTCAGCGAGTTCCACTACCAGCACCACGTCGAGGCAGTGTGGATCACCGAAGGCCGCGGCACGTTGACCAACCTCGACACCGGGGAGCGCCATGCCCTGGGAACGGGCACCATGTATCTCCTCAACGGCCATGAACGACACCAGATCCGCTGCGCCGAGCAACTGCGCATGCTCTGCGTCTTCAACCCTCCGGTCACGGGGCGAGAGGTACACGACGCCAGCGGTGCCTACCCACCCCCGCAGTCGGTCGCATGAGCGCGCCCGGCGCCGCGACCGCGATCGTCGAAGATCGCTACCCGACCCGCCTTGGCCATGCCGTCGAGCCCATTCCCCGCAGCGAACCAGTGGTGTGGGGCGGGAAGGCCGACGGCCCGTTGCCGCCGCACGAACTGGCGCGCTTCGATGAGCTCGGTTATCTCGTCCGCCCGGGCACTCTCACTGATGACCTGATTGGACCGCTGCGCGGCGAAACAGACCGAATCGCAGTAGGTCTCGAGCCGGACGACCCACGGATCATTCGGGAACCACGCGGGTCCATCCGCTCGATCTTCGAACCGCATCTGCTCAGCGCGCTGGTCGCGCAGGTGGTCGATCTGGACACGGTGCTGCCTATCGCGCGCCAACTGCTCGGTAGCGACGTCTATATCCACCAGGCCCGGATCAATCTGATGCCCGGCTTCACCGGCACCGGCTTTTACTGGCATTCGGACTTCGAGACCTGGCACGCGGAGGACGGCATGGCCGACATCCGCGCGGTGTCCTGCTCGATCGCCTTGACGCGCAACTATCCGTACAACGGGTCACTGATGGTGATTCCGGGGTCGCACCACACCTTCTACCCGTGTGTCGGGGCAACCCCGGATAACCACCATGGCACCTCGCTGGTGGCGCAGCAGGTCGGCACGCCCGATGAGACCACCTTGTGCAAGGCGGTCGATCACCACGGTATCGACCAGTTCACCGGCTCGCCCGGGACGGCACTGTGGTTCGACGCGAACCTGCTGCATGGTTCGGGATCGAACATCACACCGCTGCCGCGGTCGAATGTGTTTCTTGTATTCAATTCGGTTGACAACCGACTCGGTGAACCGTTCGCCGCACCGCGGCCGCGGCCCCGATACCTCGCAGCCAGATAACTGCAGCAAGGACGCAACGTAGGCCTGATGCCCGTTACACCATCGTCCCCAGCCGGAAGCGAGGCTCAGGGCGATGGCGCAACTCGACACTCCGAAACGTCGTGGGCTACGCGGCACCGTCGCGCGTCGGGCGTAGATGCAACGTTCCGTCAGTGCCGCGGACCAGCTCTCCTGGTGCGCCACAGGCCAATCTCTCGGCACGGCAACGATATTGGGGCGTCGTCCGCGGGGCGGGGGACAGCCTCATGGAAGAGGCATGTTCTGCGAGCCGGGTGCCTGGGTCTGGTGGTGCCACCGGTCCAGCAGAACGGGGATTTCGGCCAGGAGAAATGTGTAGAAGTCGTGCATCTGGGTCAGCCGCTGCCGTGCTGGGCTGCTGCTGTCGGTGACGGCGATGCCGAGGTCGGCCGCTGAGAGCATGGCCGCGATCGTCTCGTTTTGCGAGGTGAACAGGATCGCCCAGGCATTGTCACGCAGCCGGTAGTGATCGCGGCGACTGCCCGGTGCGGCGACCCGTTCGGCAAGCCCGACGGAGGTGAGCATTTTCAGGGCTCCAGAGATGGCCCCAGCACTGGCATTGAGGGTTGTGGCCAGTTCGCCCATCGTGACGTTGGGCTGTTCGGTGAACAACAACGTGGCCAGCACCCGCGCGGTCATCCGCTGCAATCCGTGGCTGGTCAACACCACAGCGAGCTGCTCGGCCGCATCTTGCAGACCTGAGGACATATCCACGACGAATCCTCCTCACCCCAAACATCCTTCACTATTTTCTGAAAGTTTAGTACAGTCGATTCCGGTGTTCCGGGAAGTCTGGTCGGAGATGTTGCAGCACTGTGTGTGAGGTGGCTGCACCGACCCGAAAGGCACCCGATGTACAGAAAACCACGCGAAAATGCAGCACCGCCGGCGAACACCGACATCATCAGTGTCGAGGGGCTGACGTTTACCTATCCGAACGCACCCCGCCCCGCCGTGCGGGGAATGGATTTCACCGTCGCGCGCGGCGAGATCTTCGGTTTCCTCGGCCCCAGCGGTGCCGGGAAATCGACCACCCAGAAGCTGCTCATCGGACTGCTTCGGGGCCATGGCGGTCAAGCTGCCGTGTGGGGCCGCGATCCGCTGGCGTGGGGCCGCGATTACTACCAGCGCGTCGGGGTTTCCTTCGAACTGCCCAACCACTATCACAAGCTCACCGGCGCCGAGAATCTGCGTTTTTTCGCCTCTCTGTATGACGGACCGACCGTGGACCCGACGGCTTTGTTGGACTCAGTTGGGTTGACTGAGGTCGCCGATACCCGAGTTGGCAAGTATTCCAAGGGAATGCAGATGCGGCTGACCTTCGCACGGTCGCTGATCAACCATCCCGAACTGTTGTTTCTCGACGAGCCGACCTCGGGCCTGGACCCGGTCAACGCACGCAAGGTCAAGGACATCATCCTGGGCCTCAAGGCCGAGGGCCGCACCATCTTCTTGACCACCCACGACATGTCGACCGCCGACGAACTGTGTGATCGGGTGGCGTTTGTCGTCGACGGCGCCATCGTTGCCCTCGACACCCCGGCCGAATTGAAGATCGCCCGCAGTCAACGGCGGGTTCGGGTGCAATACCGCACCAACACCGCGACTTTGGGCACTGCTGAGTTTGCGATGGACGGTCTGGCCGACGATCCGGCTTTTAGTGCAGTCCTGCGCAACCATCACGTCGAGACCATCCATAGTCGCGAAGCCAGCCTCGACGACGTATTCGTCGAGGTGACCGGAACACAGCTGACATGACCCGACTGGCCACCGCCACGCGTCTGGAATTCACCTTGCAGGTCCGGCAGAAGTTCCTGCACGCCGGCGTCTTTTCCGGCCTCATCTGGTTGGCTGTGTTGTTGCCGATGCCGCGCGAACTGCGTCCGGTCGCCGAACCCTACGTGCTGGTCGGCGACATCTCCATCATTGGGTTCTTCTTCATCGGCGCCGCCGTGTTCTTCGAGAAACAGGAACGTACCCTAGGGGCCGTCATCTCTACGCCCTTGCGGTTCTGGGAGTACCTGGCCGCCAAGCTTCTTGTGCTGGTGTCGATCTCATCGTTCGTCGCGATTGTCGTGGTCACGATCGTCGACGGATTCGCATACCACCCGCTGCCGTTGGTCGCAGGCGTGGTCCTGGGAACATTGTTGATGCTGGTGGTCGGCTTCATCACGTCGCTGCCGTTCGGTTCGGTGACCGACTGGTTTCTGGCCGCGACCCTCCCGTTGGCGGTCATGCTGGTGCCACCGCTGATCTTTTACTCCGGGCTGTGGCCCAACCCCGTGCTGTATGTCATCCCCATCCAGGGTCCGCTGCTGCTGCTCGGTGCGGCGTTCGGCCAGGTGACGTTGAGCACCGGCCAGCTCCTGTACGCCGTGGCCTATCCGCTGCTGTGTCTGGTGGGCTTGTGCCGGGCCGCCAAAGTGTTGTTCGACCGCTACGTCATCGAAAGGTCAGGCGCGTGATGACCAACGTGCTGGGATTGCGCTCGACCAAAGCACTGGCTGCATTCGGCCGCAACGATATTCGCGGGACCTACCGTGATCCGCTGCTAGTCATGCTCGTCGTGGCGCCGGTGATTTGGACCACCGGTGTTGCGGTACTCACTCCGAGGGTCACCGACCTGCTGGCCGACCGCTACCAATTCGACCTGGTGCCGTACTACCCGTTGGTTCTCACCGCATTCCTGCTGCTGACCAGCATCATCATTGTCGGCGGGCTGGCGGCCTTCCTTGTGCTCGACGAGATCGACGCCGGCACCCTGACCGCCTTGCGGGTCACCCCGGTGCCCATGTCGACGTTCTTCGGGTACCGCGCCGTCACCGTCATCGCGGTCACCACCATCTACGTGATCGCCACCATGTCCTTCAGCGGAATCCTCGACCCGGGGCTGACCCCGGTCCTGATCCCGATTGGGATCCTCGCGGGCCTGACCGCGGTGACGACGCTGCTACTGATCGTGGCATTCGCCAACAACAAGATTCAAGGCATCGCCATGGTGCGTGCGCTCGGCATGCTGATCGCCGGGCTGCCATGCCTGCCGTGGTTCATCGATTCGCCCTGGAACCTGGCTTTCGCTGTTCTGCCGCCTTACTGGGCAGCCAAAGCCTTCTGGGTCGCTTCCGAGCACGGCAGCTGGTTTCCGTATCTGCTCGGCGGTGTGGCCTACAACCTCGCCATCGCCTGGCTACTCTTTCGCCGGTTCGTCGCCAAGTGCACTTGATGCATGCGCGGTCTGTTCTCCTGGGCCCCGACGTCGTGTCCGACCTTGCGGCCTGTTTGGGCGGCAGAATCCGCTCGATGGGGTCAACCCCGAAAGTAGCCGTCGCGCCGACAGTGTGCGTGTCACCGGCTGCGCTCGCTAGTGAAAAGTATTCATCAGCTATCTATTTCGTCAGCGGCTTTCGGTCGCACTATGTTTCGAGCTTAAGTGCGCCGTGGTCACCGGTGGCAGGTTTCGTAGCGATGAATGAGTGCCTGTTCGCCGACGGTGGGTTGATAGACGGCCAGGTCACGTCGGGTGCATCCGCCGATGGTGACCGCGACCGGACCTCGCGAGACCCCGTAGCCGCCGATGTGACCGGACAGTTGGCTGCCGGCGGTGTAAAGGACCGGAACGGGCAATGTTGCGGCCAGGGGTAGGTGCTGGGTGGCGAGGGCGAGGGCGACGTCAAGGGTGTCGGTGCCTGTTGCTTCGGAAAGCCACACCGGTGGGGTGACAGGTCCGTTGATCTGCATGCTGTCGGTATGAGCGATGGTTTGGTCGGTGGTCAGCCGGCGCCAGAGTTCGAGTTCGGCGGCCGTCGGGAAGCGCCCGGTATACGCGATCTGGTCTTGTGCCCGTGCTGCGCTGACCGTCCAGTTCAGCACCGCCAGATAGGGAAATCGGGCTGCGATGGTGCTGACCGCGCCGGCGATGTCCATGCTGTGGGTGCCCTCGGGAAGCTCGATATCCGCTCGGTTCGAACTTCCGATCTCCCTGGGGCTCAAGTGCGCCAACGGGTGACTGATCGTGGACCGCAGTGCAACAGTGGCCCCCGGCAGTGTGGTGCGCAGGGCAATCCAGTTGCGGGCCTGGTCGAGGATTTGCGCAGTGTTCGCAATCGGCCGGTCGCTGCTGTCTACGGCGAAGACGTTCCAGCCGCGGCGGACCTCGAGTTCGGTGTGGTAGTCGCGGTATCGGCCCGATGCGAGATTTTGGAGGTAGGTATCCACGACCGAGGCCAGCTCGTCGGCGGTGAGGCTTTCTGTGGCGTCGAGGTGGATGGCGAACATTACTGCGCCCTCGGCCCAGTGGTTGGCATAGTCGGCGTGAGCGGCTTGCACCCCGGGCATCGAGCCCAGTTGCGCGCTGAGCCGGTCGACGTCGTCACGGCGGTCGGGCACCCGCGTATCGCATCCGGACAGTGGCACAAGTGACGCCATTATTGCCACGCAGATGGCGGCACGGCGCAGGCGCGTTCCGCCGGGCCCGCGGCTGCGGGCGCTCCTGGGCAGGGTGTCGCCGCGAGGACGGAGGCCGCAGGCGGCCCGCCGTCGTGACGACCGGCGCCAACCTCCAATGATCGCGAACGGCAACTGTTGCATTATGCGATAATAGGTAATGCGCTGAAGTGCCAGCGTGGCCGGGCGCACTCAACACGAGGAGGCCGCATGCACAAACATGGCACGCGAGGATTGTCACGCGGCGGCGGCCGGCGGGTCAACCCATGAAGATCGCCATTGTCGGAGCCGGGATCGCCGGGACCACGGCAGCATTCTGGTTGCACCGCAGTGGTTTCGATGTCACCGTGTTCGAGACGGCGGCCGAGCTGCGCGATGGTGGCTATATCGTCGACTTCTGGGGTGTGGGGTACGAGGTCGCCGAGAAGATGGCTCTCACTGCACAGGTGCACGCAGCTGGCTACGACGTCGAACAGCTCCGTCTCGTCGACCAAGACGGTGGTCGCGTTGGCGGCTTCAACACGCGTGCCCTGCGTCGCATGGCAAACGGACGGTTTACCAGCGTGGCGCGCGGTGACCTGGCGCGCATGATCTTCAACACCGTCGACGGCCAGGTGTCCACCAGATTCGGGTCACGCGTGGTCGACATCGAACAATCCGACGTCGATGTCAAAGTGCGCCCGCACAGCGGGCGACCACAATCCTTCGATTTGGTCATCGGTGCAGATGGCACGCATTCGGCGGTGCGCCGGGCGGTGTTCGGCCCCGATGAGCGGTTCGAAGCCGACCTGGGATACCAGGTGGCGGCGTTCGAGGTCACCGGCTATCGACCACGCGACGAATTGGTCTATCTCGCCCACAGTAGCCCGGGACGCATGATCAGCCGTTTCGCGATGCGGGGTGATCGCACCATGTTTCTCACCGTATTCACCGCCGATCGACTACCCGGCCCCGCCCCGCGCACGACCGACGACATCAAACACGCCCTGCGACAGGTCCTCGGAACAGCGGGGTGGGAATCCCCCCAAATTCTCGCGGCCCTCGAGCACACCGAGGACATCTATTTCGACCGCATGAGCCAGGTCATCATGGACCGGTGGTCTAGCGGGCGGGTCGCGCTGATCGGCGATGCCGCCAGCGCGGTATCGCTGCTAGCCGGGGAAGGCACCGGGTTGGCGATGGCACAGGCGTACGTGCTTGCTGGTGAACTCAACCGTGCCGACACTGATTACGGTCGCGCGTTTGCGCGCCAAGAGCGTTTGCTGCGGGGATTCATCGAAGGAAAGCAAGCCTCCGCTCGCCGCTTTGCCGCAGTGTTCGCCCCGACCACCTCGGTGGGGGTGTGGGCGCGCAATCAGGCCACCAAACTGCTCGCGATGCCCTGGTTAGGTCAGCGGATCTGGCGCCGTGAAATCAGCGACGCGTTGGTGCTGCCGCAGTACGGCATGTAACCAAACCCGTCTCGGCCGCGGTGGGACGCCGACTCGGACATGATTTGCGTTGTGGCGATCAGGACTTCTTCGTACCGCGGATCGCTGGGAACTCACAATCCAACGGACCTTGCGTGGTCAGCGTCAACGAACTACCGCATATGGGCGAGCACCAAATCGGCAAGTCGCTGCGGCTGGTCAAACTGAACGTACGTGCGGGCGTCGTCGACGACTTCCAGCCGCGCGTGAGGCAATGTCTGGGTGAGTCGCGCCGCGTCTGACAGGGGGAAGAAGCGGTCTCGCGCGCCCCACACGACGAGCGCCGGCCACGGAAAATGCCGCAAACATTCGGCGGCGTCGAGCGTGTGCTTGGACGAAATCCCTTGCAGCACAGCACGCAGGTCGGCGCGGATACGGGCGTCCCGCAGGGGCGCAAACCATGTCACGAGCAGTTCGTCAGGCAGTGGCCGGATCGTCAGCGGTACGGCCGTCAGCGCGGCACGTCGATACCACGGCATACGCAACAGCAGGTCAAGGCCGGCGATGAGGCCGGGAACGTAGGCCCCGGCGGCTTCGATGGGGCGAAAAACTGCGGGCGGAAAATGGTCGAACGCATCGCAATTGGTCAGCACCAACCGGTAGACAACGTGAGGATGATGGGCGCACAGAATCTGGCACAAGGCCCCGCCGGTGTCGTTCCCAACCACGGTGACGTCGGTCAACTGCAACCGCTCGATGAATTCGGCGAGTATTGCCGCCAGCGCCGGCGGGGATAGGTCGGCGCCGTTCATCGGTATCGCGTGTGCACCCAGCGGCAGGTCCGGTATGACGCACCTCGCATGTCTTTCGAGCAGGCGAACCAACGGCTCCCACACGGTGCCGTTGACGAACAATCCGTGGACCAGCAGGACGCACGGGCCGCTCCCGCGGTCGTGATAGTGCAGTCGGCCCGCGCCGAGCTCGACTTCGGGAATAGTGCACCTCCCACAAACAAGCCGGACGTCCGTCGAGCAGTATTCGTACAGCGCGCATCCAAACCCAGCGATATGGCTACACAGCAACTGTTGTTATATGCAACACTATACGGCAAGGGCCGGCGCGGATCCGGACAGCGACGTGCGGGAACCACCTGGCTATCAATGCGGCACGGGAGGTGCGCCATGGAGCCGTCGCAACGCGAACAACAGATTCTCGAACAAATCTCGGACGAGTTGGAGCTGGACGCGCCGCGGCTGACCCGCCAGTTCGATGAAATGACCTCCGCGCCCCGAATTCGGCGTCGCCGGCGCACTGCTGCGGCGCTGCTGTTCCTTCTTGGCGTGGCGATGATGGGCGGCGCGGTTTTCGTGGCCCCCGGTATCACTGGCGGCGTGTATTTCGTTGCGGCGTGTAGTTACGCAATGATGTTCGGCGCAGCATTCGGCTGGGTCGCCGTGCCGCCCAAAGCGGTGCTTCGCCGCCGCAAGTAGTCTGCCGAACCGCGCATATCCGCGGCGCCGACGAAGATGGCTCTGGGTTGGTCATGCCGCTGCCGCTACTTGGCCGTGATCGGGCCACGCTGCAAGCGGCTCGACAGGGCGACAGCGCAAGCGGGAACCGCCTTGATTGCGCGGAATCCGTTGTCAATCAACCCTGTCCGCAAATCGTATACAACTAGTTGCACTCGAGTGTCCTTGATGTCAAACTGGAAGCGGCGGGGTGTGGTTGATCACCGGTGCCGACCTTCGAGGTCTGGCTTTGACTTGCGCACAACTGCGTTCTGTTTGGCGCGACGCGAGGCACCCCGCCCCCTTTCGGGGAGTCGGGGTTCGATGCCAGTAGTCGACGAGAAGACCGGATGATCGCTACTCGTACATCACAAGTAGATCGCTGCGTCCAGTTGGTCTGCCCACTGTCGACGATCCGTTCGACTCTGAAGCCAACGCTCGCTGACTTCCGTGCCCACGTGATGAATCCGGTCTAACAACTGGTCGTGCAACTCGGACTGAGCGGCCGCAACCTCATCCAGATGGGCCCGATGTCGATCACGCTCATAGCGACCTGCATGCGCATAGCAGTGCGTCCCAAACGATCCCGAACCGAGGTAGACCGCAGGCGAAGTGCATTGAAGGTCATTGGGACGCACGGTGCCCACGCATTGCGGTCTGGGACCGGCGAAATTCTGTACGCGGTCCGCTGGCGGCAGCTGCCACAGCGCCCGTTCCAGCCGATCGCTCACCGACCGCCCGGGCGGGACCTTTGCAGCGCCGGCGCGCACCGCCGCACTGTGCCGGGCGAATATCGCTTTCGGCCGAGACCAGTCGGCACCCCATCGGGCATCTAGCGTGGCCCCCTGGTGCACCAGGCTGGCTGCTCCGTAAGCGTTGTGCGCACCCTGTGCGGCGACGTGCAGATCCTTCTCGAGTTCATCGAAATTCATGTCCGCGTGATCAGGCAAAGCTTGCAGCACGAGCCGGCACTCCATCAGTCGAATGCGCATTTCGTCGAGCAGTTCCAGCGCCAGATCTGAAGCATTTTCGGCCGGCTCAGGCGAGTATGACGTAGCAAACACCCGAGCAATATACAACTAGTTGTACAGACTTTCGGCGTCCCCACCTAGTGACTAGGGTGCGTGCCGACAAACCCCCGTCACCACGAACCCGAGCGCGCCGCCCAGTGGGTGGCGATCCGAACCGTTGTCGGCGCCCGTATCCGAGCCATTCGCCTGGAACGAGGACTGACACAGGAACAGGTCGCCCTCACTTCCGGTGTGGCCCGACACATGTTGGTCCAAGTGGAACGCGGGCAGCGGGGATTGTTGTACGAACGGCTTTTCGACATAGCCGCCGCTCTCTCGGTGCCCGTCAGCGCACTGCTTGAGGATCGCTAGTCAATCCGGTCCGATCGGTCGCTGGAGGAGGCTGACGCCGCTACTGCCACTGCGGAACGGCCTGCGCTGGTATAGCGGCTGCGGTGGCCGCGCGGATAGATGAACCTGCTCCCGCGGCAAGTAGCGGCAACTCCGCCTAATCCGGTCGCCAGCCGCTGCAGGTTGCATTTCTCCGTGTCGAATTGCATTACCAAATGTCGAATGATGTCGAATTCGGCATTTCGACTCAGAGTTCCGCTAGCGACGGCGCATCCAGTGCCGCCGGACGCCACAACGGTGAAGCACCCTGTAGTGCTTTGGATTTGCAATCTGGAAGGTGGATTGCCACTTGTGGTGAGCTTTGTGCGGCAGTCGGCTGGTTTTTAAGGTTCGTCGGTGAAAGACCGGATGTGCGCCAACGCCATGTCGATGGCAATCGCCATCGGATCGGGGTTGCGACTAGCTTGCGCTCGCACGTAGCCGCCCTGCACTCCCGCAATCAGGCCGGTGGCAAGCTTTTCCGGATCCGCGTCGCTGCGCAACCGCCCATCGTTCTGTAATCGCCGAAGTGCTGAGGCCACCAGGCCGCGCCATGCGGCAAAGCAGCCCGCCGCATGTTCACGAGCGGATTCATCTCGATCCGCCAGGCCGGAGATCATCACGGCCAATGCGGGGATGGATTCGTCGTTCAATTGACTGCCTGCCTGGACAAGGCTGTCGCGCCATTCGCCGAATGACGTCAAGCTCGTCACCTTCGACAGCTGCGCTCGTTGGGCCGTCAACAGCGCTTCGACCTGATCATCACGGAGGGAACGCGTGGAGTCTTCCTCGCCGAAAATGTCTATCTACCTCCACTTTCGAACCTTCAGGGGAATGGGTGCGGCGACATCGTTATCGGTTCCGGAGCGCTGGGTTGGCGGGGTTGCCCAGCTGTGATGGTCACGCTAGCTTGGCGCAACCATCGCGTAGCTTTAGGTAGAGACATAGACACAAAACGGACTATATAGTCCCTTTTGTCTGTGTTGGTACCGGCATCACCGATAGGACGCAGTCGCGGCATGCCCGCAGCGCCGCATGCCGCGGCCGATTTGTCAGGCGCAATTGCGCGCCTGTGAGGAATGCGGGCACCGCTGAACGTTGTGGGCGGGTTCGCCAGTCGCAGGCGCGATGACACTGCCAGGCGCAGTGCCTGCACCAGGAGCGCACCGAGCCGCACTGCACACCGGCTTGGCGGCCATTTGCGGACCCTGCCGTCCATATATGGAGCTATTCTGTATGAAACCGACTCGCCTCAGGTGAACCCGGCTCAGGTCGCATCGGCGTCGGATCGTGGCTAGGCAGGAGCTATGGGTAACCGTAACGGTGATTTGGTAGGTGGCCCCCATCATGCCGGGGTCGGGACGCATGTTCGGGCTGCGTCGATTAGCTCTGACCGCTCGGTCCAGCCGGTAATGTTGTGCCAATGATCGGCGGCGAGCAGCAGGCGCGGCGGAGAACAACCGCACGCGGAGAGGCTACCCGAGCCCGGATGATCTCGTCCGCCGCGGAGCTCATGTATGTTCGCGGCGTCAATGCGGTCACCCTCGATGATGTGCGGGCCGCTACTGGCACCAGCAAATCTCAGCTGTATAAGCATTTCCCGGGCGGCAAGCCTGAATTGGTGCGTGCGGTAGTGGCAATGCGTGGCGAGCAGGTCTTGGCGCGTGAAGGTCAGCGGCTGGCGAGGCTGAAATCGATAAGCGGCCTGCGGCGGTGGCGTGACGCGCTCATTCAGGGCGCCGCGCTCCAAGGCGGTGCGTACGGCTGTGCGCTGGGTAACTTGGTCGTCGAGCTCGCGGACGTGGACGATGAGGCGCGCACGTCGCTGTCAGAACATTTCGCCAGTTGGGAAGGGCTGCTCGCGAACGGGTTTCGACGCATGGTTGATGACGGTAGCCTTCCAATGAGTGCTGATCCCGACGCGCTGGCGACGGGCCTGATGGCGGCGCTGCAGGGTGGTTATCTGCTGGCCCAAGCCGAACATGACGTCGCTCCGATGGCCACCGCACTCGACATGGCGCTGGCTCACATCGAAAGTCTGGCCGACGCCGCCGCGGCCCGCAAAAAGGTAACGACGACCGCGGCGGCGGCCAGCGTGCCGGCCGCGACACGTAGGGCGGCCGGCACGCCGCACAAGTCGACGCCTACGCGCCGTGTGCGCACCGCGAAGACCGGCGGTAGCGCCGCAACCAAACGCTAAGCGGCGCACGTTCTTCCGTGATGCGCTGCCAGGCGTACCGCGACCGCGCCGACTTGTGAGTTCACTCAATCGCGTGCCACTAAGACGTCAAACAAGGTTGTGCAGCAGGATTCGCCAGTCGGCTGCTGACGTCGATCGAGAAGTGATGAGCTGAAATCCGTAGGCCCTTGTGCATGTATAGCCGGTGCGCGATCAGCGTTGACACCTGAGTCGAGGTGAACCTGCGTGCACCGGCGACGTTTGGCTTCCGCCCCACTGCAGCAGCTCGTCTGCGTATCCCGTTCCCTCGCGCGGTTTCCATGGTGCTCAGATCATCGATGTACATGTAGTGGCCGAATGCCGTGGACCACATCTCGCGAAGGCCGACAACGGATGACGCCGCGTGTGAGTGATACTCGAACACTCCAACGAGTCGGTAGCCGCTCGGTCTGAGATGGGTGTCGGCCGCGGTGGCGATCGCGTCCGCGGTCTCGCATCGGAGCCGAAGCAGCAACAGGGCTTCCGCGGCGAGCGCGGTGTCGCCTTGCAAGATTTCGCGTATCTGTTTCACCGTCTACCTCCGATCGGGCTAGCACCGGTCATTTGGCGGTGTAAGTGTGTTGAGGTACGCATCCGAAAACTGTGCAGTGAGGGTGTTTTCGTCGGCCGCGCCGTAGGTGTAGGCAGGGGAGAACACTGGACGTACCTGTTCGATCTTCAGGACAACCGCATGGTTTGCCGGATAGCCCGGCCCGTTGCGGTCTTGCAACCAGTGATTGAGCCAGGCATGCACGCTGCTGCCGGGTGAATGTACTTCCGCGGCACCGCTGAACCGGTATCCGCGCCTCCGCAGTAAATCGATGACGACAATCTCGATGCGTGGATTGCGTGCCAGGTTCTCGATGGTCCCAGGTGAGGCGATGTCCATGAATGCGACGCGATCGTCGTCATAGACGTGCAGGGAGCCTTTCGGGGACAGATTGGGGGAACCGTCCTGGTTGACCGTGGCGACGAAAGCCAGCTTGGCGCTTTCGATGATGTCCCACATGTCGTGGTCGAGGGCGGTCATGTCAATTCCTTCTCTAGTTTGCGCCCGTGTCGGCGCAGGTGGTCGAGACTGAGGATGTCTTTGCCCGGCGGGCGGAGGACAAGAAGCATGGCGGCCGCGGCGGCACTGAACACCGATGCGCTCAGCGGAGTTTCAAAGCCGGAGAAGAGGAACATCGAGGCCGCAAACGCGAGCAGCGTGCCGGCGCTGGCCCATGCGACCCCACCGCACCCCGACGCCGACAAGCGGGAGAGCGCCGAGCACGATTTCGATCAATGTGGAGGACCAAGCCACAACACTGACCAGTCCCGCCGGCAGATATGGGGCGAGCTCGCCCACATATTGAACGAAGGCGTGAAAGTCTCCCCAAGCGACGTGGTCTGAGCCGGTGATCCCCCACCCTCCGAAGCGGTCTGCCACTGCGGACAGAAACCCCGAACCCAATGCCAATCGAGTGAAGAGTGTTGCCGCCCAATATGGTCGAGGCGTTCTGGCAAGGCGACACCACGCGTTGCGTGTGCAGTCCACAGGACCAACTTTCTTCGGATCTGGAGTGCAAGGGGGGCATGATGCTGCCGGAGGCAGGGCCCGTCACCCTTTTGTGGCGGGCCCTGCAGCTCGTCGTGGGCCTGCCGTCCTGAGCTCGGGGCGGCTAACGGCTCACAGCGCTACGACCGGCCAGTCGTTGTCGACACGCGCCATGATGTTGAAGTAGTTGGTCAGCGTGTTCAGCGCGAGATTGGCCACTACTTCGCCGATTTCCTCGTCGGTGACCCCGGCTTCACGGGCGGCGGCGATGTCTGCGTCGGCGACATCGCCGGCGTTCTCAGCGATGGTGTTCGACAGTTTCAACAGGGCGGCCACGTGCGGGTCGGCGGATTGGCCTTTTCGGGCGTCCTCGAGCTCGCCGGCGTCGAGTTTGGTGATGTTGGCGCCGATATACGTGTGCGACGACAGGCAGTATTCGCATCCGTTGAGCTGCGCCGTCGCGATGGCCAGACGCTGACGGACGGCCGCAGGCAGTTTGCCAGTGCCCACCGCAGAGAACAGCGCCAAGTAGGTCTTGAGCAGCGTGGGACTGTTCGCCATGGCTTTGGTCATGTTGGGGGTCGAGCCGAGCGCTTTCTGTACCTGCGTCAAGAGCTCAGCAGCTGTGCCGGATGCTGCCTCGGGTTCGATGAGAGCGAAGTGGGTCATGGTGTTTCCTTTCGATCGATTGATATGGCGGTGGGGTTGATTCGTCGCGGGCGGTCGATGGTGAAGTTGCTGTATCTGCACCTCCTGGACGTCGGTGGTGTGGGAGCGTTGATCAGCACGAAGGCACTCGTTGGTCGATAGCCAGGCGTATTGGCTCCGGTTTGACCGCACGGGCATCCTCGAGTTCCGGTCAATGCCTGCTGATCTGCAGAGGGTGACCGCTCGCTACGTGACCGCTGCTGGCCGCGACCGACGCTCTGATCGGCGAAGCCCTGTATATCTGCGGCTAGACGAATTCGAGCAGGTCGCTGACGGGGCGGCGCGGCTTCTGTGGCCAGTTCTCCGGGCGCTTCGCCCCGATTGACAGCAGCATCACCGGCACTTCGTCCTGTGCTAACCCGAACTCTCGGGCAACCGACTCTGCATCGAATCCAATAATCGGTGTCGAACCCAGGCCCAGCGCGTTGGCTGCGTAGACCATGGCGGTTGCGCCAATGGATCCGGTACGTACTGCTTCGTCACGCTGGCGAAGCGGACTGTCTGCGTACAGGCCGCGGGCTGCCTCTTGCCACTCTGGCACGGCGGCGGCCGGCATGATGCCTGCCTCCACCACCGGGGCCAGGCGCTCAGGCACCGTCGTGTGATCCGCCAACTGACCACAGATGATGAAGGTCACTGCCGCCGCGGTGATCTTGGGCTGGTCCCATGCGATCGACCGTAGGCGTGCTTTGGCCTCGGGCGTTCGAACGGCGATGAAACGCCAATTCTGCAAATGGAACGAGGTGGGCGCGGTGGTCGCGACGCGTACCAAGTTGTGGATCTGGTCATCGGACAGGTTGAACCCAGGATTGTAGAGGCTGGTCGTGCTACGGCTCATGAGGCTGTCGATGACGGGGTTGCTGAAGGTGATGTCAATAGTCACGGCGATTCCTTACCAACGTGGGAACGAAAGACTTGCGTGGCGCGGGGCGCCTCACCCACATTATAACGGACTATTTAGTCCTTTTATGCCCGAGTCAATACCGTTCTATCCAACAAGCGCCGCAGCCCAAGGCCGAGAGACGCAGCCCCACCTAAAACAACACGCCGAGAATCGGTAGCCAGCGGTCTGGAACACCAGCTCAACTGGGTGCCGCGGAAAATCGACCCACCGAAGGCCTCGAACTTCGATTGGTCGGTGACATGTCCTGCTGCAGACCCTTTGCGCATGCCTCAGGGGATCGGCCGGCCCCGAGAGGCGAGCGTAAATCACTGGTGTATAGAACGTTTCAGCGGAGCCTGCCGCTCTCGCGAATATCGCTGACCCCTGTATAAGTCCTGCTTCTAGCCAACGACCCCCACCCTGTCATGGGGCCACAACGACCGGCTGCCCGCGTGTAAGGTCCGTGCCGTAACAGAACACCCGGCGCGGGCCCACTGCGCAAAGCCGAGTGTGATCACCGCACGAACCGAGCAGTTTGACCAGCTTGAGATCGCGTGCAGTTCGAGATGCCCGCCCGGGCACCACAGTCCCAACCTCGGAATACTATGGACCAGTTAGTCCGTTCTAGATGGTGTTGCCGATCCCGCAGCACAAACCGATAGGAAGGTAGCCAGAAACATGTCATTCAAAACAAACACCCTCCCAGCCGCACTGCGGAACGCCGAACCCGCGGTGAAATCGACCGGCTGGATACTGGCCCGCTACGGGCTAGCGCTGGTCATCGGCTGGATCGGAGTCTGCAAGTTCTACCCGTACGAGGCGCACAACATCGAACCACTGGTTGCCAACAGTCCCTTCATGGGATGGCTCTACACCGTGTTCAGCGTGCAGACGTTTTCAACGATGCTCGGCGTGCTGGAAATCGCTACCGCACTCCTCATTATCGCCAAGCCCCGGTTCCCCGCACTGTCGGCGGTCGGAAGCACAGTGGCTGTCCTGCTGTTCGCGAGCACCCTCTCCTTCTTGTTCACCACACCCGGAGTTGGCGAACCGTCTGCCGGCGGATTTCCCCTGCTGTCGATGACTGGACAGTTCCTCATCAAAGATGTTGTGCTGATCGGTGTTTCGGTGCTGACCCTGGCCGACTCCATCGGCGCTATCGTCCATGGCGCTGCGGAATCGCCCAAGTAGGCCCGCTCGCTTCTGGCTCGACGACCGCTTGAGCCAGAAGCAGTAGGGCAGCCGCACACCCCCTCGACATAGCGCCAAGCAACTGATAAGGCCGCCGCGCCGATGAAACCGCCACTGACGGTCGGGCCATGTTGCCACGCAACACAATTCACAACAACTGACACCACAGCCGACACACCAGGCCTGAGCGGGCACAAGACGCGCAACAACATCGAACCGACAGAAAGACAGCCAACGTGTTCATCAAGATACTGCTCCCCGCATTGCTCTCGGCAGCCATGCTCATCCCCACCGCCAATGCACAGCCAGCTCCACCAAACTCGGAGCAAGAGCCCGCCGTGCAGCCGGTGTTCAACGAGGCGACCAACGTCCCGGGCAAAATGATGGAAGCGGTGACCGTCAGCTACCCGCCAGGCGGAAAGAGCGCCGCCCATCACCACGCCAAATCGGCATTCATCATGGCGTACGTGATTTCCGGCGCGGTCCGCAGTCAAGTCGAGGGCGAGCCGGCACGGGTCTATCACGCCGGAGAGACATGGAGCGAAAGGCCGGGTGCGCATCACGTCATCAGTGAAAACGCCAGCGCAACAGAGCCTGCCGAACTGCTCGCAGTGTTCGTGCTCGATGTCGGCGACGGCCCACTCAGCGTCGACGACGCCGTAGAGCGCTGACCCGTCAGCGGAACTCCGCGGAGCGTAACTTGGGCCTGGCCCTCACCACTACACGGCCCAAATCACCGCTCGACGACACGTGCGCAGTCGATCACCCCGACCCCGGGGCCGCCCTTCGAGCAAATGGCGACAGCACACCATCTGAGCCCTCCAACCGACCGTTCGATGTACCGCTTGAGGGCACAAGACCAGCAAAACGAAGCCACACAATCTGGAAAGGACCATCATGAAAATTGTTGTCATCGGAGGCCGCGGCCTCATCGGCTCCAAAGTCGCGACCAATCTGACCGCGCAAGGGCACGACATCGTCGCCGCGTCGCGCAGGTCAGGCGTGGACGCACTCACCGGCGACGGCCTTGCGGACACCCTGACAGGCGCCGACGTGGTAGTCGACGTCTCCGACTCACCATTGTTTGACGACGAGCCGGTCATGCATTTCTTCACCACGACGACGAAGAATCTCCTCGCCGCCGAACGCGTGGCCGGAGTCGGACACCACGTGGCCCTCTCGGTGGTCGGCGCGCACACCACGCCCGATAGCGGCTACAACACCGCCAAAGGCGCTCAGGAAATCCTGATCAGAGATTCCGGCCGGCCCTACTCGATCGTTCGCGCTACCCCGTTCTACGAATTCGTGGGCGGCTTGGCTGATTCCGCCACAGAGGGGAACATCGTGACACTGCCACCTGCGGTTTTTCGTCCGATCGCCGCCGACGATGTCGCGACCGCTGTGGCCCGTGCAGCTGTTGGAAGTCCCATCAATGGGGTGGCCGAGGTAGTCGGGCCGGAGGCCATCAGAATGGACGACTTTGTCCGCACAGGGCTCGCGGCCTCTGGCGACGATCGCCAGGTCGTGACCGACCCCAACGCGCCGTACTTCGGTGCCGTGATCGACGATCACTCCCTCGCATCAAACGACACCGCTATCACCTTCACGACGCGTTTTTCTGACTGGCTCGAGACACACGCCACCCGACACTGCTAGATAACGCACGAGATGCGGAACGGGCCGGCTGCCTACAACGATGTAGGCGGCCGGCCCGCAGGTTTCTTTAACGGTGCGCCAGTCGCCATGCGGCGGGCCCGCGCACACGTCAATGTCGAATCGGCCCCGCCCGCGCGTCACCGTGGACCATATGCCCAAATCAGCCATTGGCAGTGCGGGAAAACAACCCGAACGCTGCGCTGCAGAGGTGCGCAGGGTCCCCGGTTCGCCACCACAACCAAACGGCTCAGCGTACGGTCATCCGACTTTCTATGGACTAAATAGTCCGTTATGCTGGATCGAATCTGAGTGGAGCAGCGAGATGCGGCGGGGTGAAATCCACAAACGATGAGGTCCAACAGAGCGCCGGACAGCGCGTGAGCCGGCATACCGCTGTAGCGGTGACCGACGCGATAAGGCCACACGGTTCGAGGTCATGAGATGGAGACACGGGTCGAAATCCGCCATCTCCGGGCCTTCGTCGCAGCCGTTGAGGCCGGGAGCTTCTCGGCTGGCGCCCGCAGCCTCAATGTAAGCCAGCCTGCGCTCTCGCAGAACATCGCCGCATTGGAGGAGGCGCTGGGCCTCCGCCTGGTTGATCGCGGTCCGAGTGGCGTGGCCCCCAGTCCGGCGGGGTCAGTGTTCCTTTGTGAAGCCCGTAATTTGGTCAGCCGGTTCGAGCAGGCTTTGGCGTCCGCGTCGAGTTTCTCACCAACAGCCAGCCGTGGCCTACGCATCGCAGTCCCGTTCGAGATGACGATTCAGCCGCTGACCGACGCTTTGTCGAAGCTGGCGGCGTCACCGTTTCGCGGCACACGCGTTGAAATCAGGCAGCTTTCATGTCCGCAACAACTGGCAGCGCTGAAGGATGGCGAGCTTGATCTCGCGCTGGTGAGGGAACGCCCAGTCGGCGAAGGCCTGGACGTAGCGATCGTCACCGAGGAGCCCATGGGCGCCCTGGTCGCCGCCCAGCAAGCCAAGGACCTGAAACTCGAGTCTTCAAAACTGCGACTCGATGACTTGGCGAGCTTGGCGTGGTTGAGTTTCCCCAAATCCAACAGCCCAGCCTGGCATGACCACGTCACAGCGGTCCTGCGTAACCACGGCATTGGATTCTGTGCTCAAGCGGCTCAAGCGACCGAATTGGTACCAGAAGTCAAACTCGCCCAGCTGAGCCTCGGGGGAAGGTTCGCGCTCGCAGCCCGCAGCAGCGTGCAAGGGCTACCGGGAGCACTGGTATGGCTCCCACTCGTTGGCGAACCGTTGATACGTCGGACCTGGGTCGCGTGGCCAGAGTGGTCACGGCGTCGTGACTTGGCATTGCTTGTTGGAGCGATGGAGGCCGGTCAGCGGCTCATCTACCTGCCGCCATGATCGACACTGACTTCCAAGAAGACGGCACGAACTGTCGTGCGCCGCTATCGCAGGAACGCGAAACTCGCCGGTGATCTGCCAGATCGGAGGGCGGGGCCCTGTGCATATGAGGCATCACATGCTCTCTAACATCAGTGATTGCCGGGCGCCGGCTCGTCACCAGTCGAGCCGTCGAACGCGACGCCGAAGCCGCGACGACGCCATGAAAATGTTCGAGCGATTCAAACCGATGCTCGGGGCGGTGCTCCGTCTCTTCGAACTCGTAGCGGGAAGAATTGGCGGTAATGAGTACAGGCGGCAAGTGTTGCGGCAAGTGTCGCACTCACGGGCTTGGCGAACCAATACACGCACACGGCCTCGCGACGCCGCGGATCGTTTAGATGACTAGGTAAGCAGGCCGATCATGTCAACGATGGCTTCTTCCAGTCGTTCTCGCGGGTCGCCCTTCAACTCGCCGCAGTACTGGCCTTTGTGCAATACGGATTTGTCGAGCGGTTGGACGGCCGGAACTCGAATCCAACAGTCTTGCGGGAGGTTTCCCGCACCCTTGGGCGCATGGACGCAATACTCCGTCGCCTGATCGTCATCAGTTGAAGTCGGGCATCCGACGACGTACTTCCAATCGTCGCTGTAGCAGACCTCGCGATTGCTCAGCACCACGAAGTAGCGCTTTTTATTGGTGTCCTTCTGATTTCGATCATCCGGGTGAGGGTGTAAACGCAAGTCGGTGTCGAGCACCTGGTAGACCCCACGGTATTGAATAGTCTTCAGCGCCACTTATCAGTGCTCTCCAAGGAGCCCGGAGGTGCCGGCAGCGCGGAGTTCGCTCCAGTCGTCGATTTCGCCGACGATACCCGCATCACCAACAGGATTCCGCCGAACTTCTCCGCGATCGCGGCGCCGCTTGCTCAACTTGTTCATCGAGCGGCGAAGCTTCGGGGGTTGCAGATCGGCGAAGTACCGCTTGATCGCTTGATCCGGGATCGCTGTGTGATCCTCGCCTGGGACCCGCACCTGATCCCAGGGGCTTCCCGGCCAGTGGACGTCATCCCAAAGCTCCGAGAATGACCAGTTGCCGTAGTCGGACCACGCTCTTTCGAGGGCTGCAAGGGCATCGTCGTCAATCCGCGATGCGATCGCGTCGCGGTTGATCGCGACATTCGTGATTACGCCGGACCCAAAGTCACTGAAGGCACGGTATGCGGTTGGGCAGACCGGGCCGTGGTCCCATGCCTCGAAATGCTCGCTGATTAGCGGCGTTCCGGAAGTGGCTAGTAGGTCGCCGTGCGCGTAGTAGAGCAACTTCTGAATCTGGAAGTTCGTCAGCGCTTGCCCGTCGTCGGATGCCGCCGCGATCAGCCACCTTGCGGCATCGACCGGTTTCACCGTCACCCGAAACTCACCTCCACAGCCCGCAGACTTGACACCAGTGTAACTAAACGTTGTGACACTGCCGGCAGGCATGACGGCAAGCAAGGGGTGAAGTGGTGTTGAAACCGTCCCACATGAGCGCAAAGTCGATCCGCCTAGGGCGTGTCTCCCGAATGTGAGGGTGTTATCGGCGACGATTGATCGGTGACACGGATGGATGTGATTTCTGACGAGTTCTGGGCTGTCGTGGAACCCTTGATGCCCTCGCATGAAGGCAAGCGG
>NZ_JXST01000005.1 GCF_000878195.1 Mycolicibacterium llatzerense
GGTGGGGTGCATCCTCGTCACCATTTTCTGCTGCTTGCCGTTCGGCATCGTGTCGATCGTCAAGGCGACGCAGGTCTCCGGACTGTGGCAGCAGGGCCGGCCTGACCTGGCGCAGGCCGCCGCCGACGAGGCAAAGAAGTGGGCCATGTGGGGCGCCATCGCGGGTGCCGTGGTGGCCGTGCTCTACATCGTCTTCGTCGTCGTGCTCGGCGCGTTCTCGTTCTCGACGTCGTACCCGGGATAGTCAGGTCCGACGATGCAACACCTGCAGCGGCCCAAGGCGGTTAATCCGCTCCTTGGGCCGCTCGGTGTTGCGGCGGCCGCCGGCGTCGTGTGCTGCGCGGTGTGGCTGAGCGACCCGACGGTGCCGGGTGGCCCGATTCCGGTCTGCCCCACCAAGGCGCTGTTGGGCATCGATTGCCCCGGCTGCGGCAGCATGCGAATGCTGTATTCGCTGATGCACGGCGACTTTTCGGCTGCGCTGCACTTCAACGCGGTCGGTCTGATCGCCTTGGTACTGCTCATCTGGGCCTATTGCGCATGGACCTATGGCCGTGTCGTGGGCCGACGAATAGCCAGTTGGCAGCATCGACGTTGGGCCGCTCCGGCTGTTTTGACGGTAATGTGCATTTGGTTTGTTATTCGGAATGTGCCGATAGCGCCGTTCATTTCGTTGTACGTGTAGTTCACGTTGTAACTAGAAACACCACATCCACATCGCTCGGAGGGACGAAAGATGACGGACCAACCGACGGAAGGCACGCCGCCGGACGCGAATCAGCCGACGGAGTACATTCCGCAGCCACCGCCGGGAGGGTTCCCCCCGCCACCTCCGGGAGGCGCTCCGACGGAGTACATTCCGCAGCCGCCGCAAGGCGGAGGATTCCCGCCACCGCCGCAGGGTGGTTACCCGCCGCCTCCGCAAGGTGGATACGCGCCGCCGCCGCCTCCGGGCGGTGCCTACCCGCCGCCCCCGCCGCCGCAGGGTGGGTTCGCTCCGCCGCCTCCGGGGGCGTACCCGCCGGCCGGGTACCAGTACGGTGCACCGGGCGGTGCGGCTCCGTTCAGCGTCGGCGACGCCTTGTCGTGGGCGTGGAACAAGTTCACCAAGAACCCGGCGCCGCTGATCGTGTCGATGTTGGTCTACGGCCTCGTGGTCGGTGTGATCGCCGGCATCGTGGAGTTCAGTGCCCTGGGCCTGGCTGAGACCTCGGTCTCGAGCTATTCGGCCGACGACGCCGGCTTCAGCTACTCGTACAACGTCACCTCACTGGGCCCGGCGAGCATCGCCATCCTGGTGCTTGGTTACCTCGTGCTGCTGGTGGTTGCGGCCACCGTCTCATCGGCTCAGTACGTGGGCCTGCTGGGCATCGCCGACGGACAGCCGACCACCATCGGGTCGTTCTTCAAGCCCCGCTACATCGGCCCGATGATCCTGCTGACGCTCATCGTCGGGGTGCTCGTGGGTATCGGGTCCGTGTTCTGCGTGATCCCTGGTTTGATCGTCGCGCTGTTCGCGATATTCGCGCACCCGATCCTGGTCGACCGCAACCTGTCGCCGATCGACTCGATCAAGGCCAGCATCGATATCGTGAAAGCCAATGTCGGACAGGTGATCCTGGTCTGGCTGGTGGCAGGCCTGATCGGTGCGGCCGGCGCGCTCGCCTGCGGCGTCGGTGTGCTGGTCTCGGCGCCCGTCGCCTCGCTGATGGTGGTGTACACCTACCGTCGCCTCAGCGGTGGTCAGGTCGCCCCGCTGACGCAGTAACGCTGTGGCCTGTTCGGGGGACGTGGCCGGTTGGTCGCTGCCCCCGAACAGGTATGACGGCAGCAGATGAGACAGGACGACTTGAACTACACACCCTGGTGGGCCCGCGTGGTGGCCAGCCTGATCGACCGGGTCCCCCCGCTGTTCGTCATCATCGTCGGCGGGCTGGTCGAGCGATCCCAGCGTGTGACGAAATGCCTTGCCGATCAGGCGGATTACAGCATCGGCCCATTCTGTGCCACCGGGAACTCGGTCGCCGGCGTGCTGATCTGGCTGGCCGGCGTCATCGTCGCGGTGCTGTTCATGGTGTGGAATCACGGCTACTTGCAAGGCACCACGGGCTCCAGCCTGGGTAAGCGGGTTCTGCATTTCCAGGTGATCGACGAAAAGACGGGGGAGCCCGTCGGTTTCGGTCGGTCGGTGCTGCGGCAGCTGGCCCACGTCGTCGACGCCCTCCCGGTTTACGCCGGGTACCTGTTCCCGCTGTGGGACGCCAAGCGGCAGACGTTGGCGGACAAGATCATGTCGACGGTCTGCGTGCCGACCCGTTGATGACGTACGCCCCGTGGTGGCGCCGGGCCGCCGCCACCGTCATCGACCTATTGCCGCTGCTGGTCCTCACCGCAGCTGGCGCGGCGCTGGTCTGGTTCACCCGAGACCGGGTGTGCGACACCGACACCTCCGCATTCGACGGCGGCGCGCAATGCGGCGACGGCTACTCGACGCTGGGCTACGTCAGCCTGGTCACGACCTGGGCGCTCATGGTGGGGTATCTGGTCTGGAACTTCGGCTACCGCCAGGGCCGCACCGGCGCCAGCCTCGGCAAGACCGCACTGCGCTGCCGAGTGGTCGGCCAAACCTCAGGGGCGCCAATCGGTTTCACGCGGTCGCTGCTGCGGCAGGCCGTGCACCTGACCGACCTCTCGATCGTCGGCTACCTCTGGCCGCTGTGGGACGCGCATCGGCGGACCTTCGCCGACATGGTCATGGGGACGGTCTGTGTGACACCGCCGCGCAAGCGCACTCCGGTCAGCGGAACGCACTGACTCCCGTCAACGCCTGCCCGATCACCAATTGATGCACCTCGGACGTGCCCTCGTAGGTCAGTACCGACTCCAGATTGTTGGCATGCCGGATCACCGGGTACTCCAGAGTGATGCCATTGGCGCCCAACAGGGTTCGGCACTGCCGGGCGATCTTGATGGCCTCGCGGACGTTGTTCAGCTTGCCGACGCTGATCTGCTCGGGCTGAATCTTCCCGGCGTCCTTGAGCCGGCCGAGCTGCAGGGCGAGCAGCTGCGCCTTGCCCAGTTCGACGGCCATGTCCGCGATCTTGGCCTGCGTCAGTTGATATTCCGCGAGCGTCTTGTCGAACACCGTGCGGGTGCCGACGTAGTCCAGCGCCGCCTGCAGACAGTCGCGGGCCGCGCCCACCGCGCCGAACACGATGCCGAACCGTGCCTCCGACAGGCAGCTCAGCGGCCCGGCCAGACCGCGGGCGCCGGGCAGCCGCGCGGACTCGGGCAGCCGCACGTCATCGAGGCTGAATTCCGAGGTGACCGAGGCCCGAAGCGACATCTTGCGCGTCATCTCGCGGGCGCTGAAACCCGGTGTGTCCGTGGGCACCGCGAACCCCAGCACGCCCTCCTCGGCGCGGGCCCACACGACCGCGACATCGGCGACCGAGGCATTGGTGATCCACATCTTCGATCCGTTGAGCACCCAGTCGTCGCCGTCCCGGCGGGCGGTGGTGCGCATGCCACCGGGGTTGGAACCGAAGTCGGGCTCGGTGAGACCGAAGCAGCCGATCAGATCACCTGCAGCCATCCCCGGCAGCCACTGCTCACGTTGCTCTTCGCTGCCCCAGTGGTGAATCGCGAACATGGCGAGCGAACCCTGCACCGACACCAGCGAACGGATGCCGCTGTCGACCGCTTCCAGTTCCTGGCACACCAGCCCGTACGCCGTCGCCGTCGAACCGCTGCAGCCGTACCCGGTGAGGTGCATGCCGAGCAGACCCAGCTTGCCGACCTCCGTGGCGATCTCGCGCACCGGCACCGAACCGTTCTCGAACCACTCGGCGATGAACGGACGCAGCCGCTGTTCGCCGAACTGGCGGACCATGGTGCGTAATTCGATGTCCTCGGCGCTCAGCAGGTCGTCAGTGCCGAGCAGGTTGTCGATCGAGGCTGTCATGGTGCAGTTCTACACCGGGAGTTCGGCGTAAGGCGAGTGCCCACCCCGGCTACGCTGGTCGCTCAGGGACAGACGGGGTGGACGATGACAGAGCACGAACAGAACCAGGGCGCGGGCGAGCCGGAGGCTTCGACCCCGGCTTACGGCATGCCGCCGCTCCCGGCCTATGGCGCGGAGCTCTACCCGCCGACGCCGGCGCCCGAAGCGTTTCCGCCGCCGGTTCCCGGGTACCCGGGCCCGGGTTACCCGCCGCCGGTCGCGCCGTATCCGCCTGTGGCTCAGGGCTACCCGGGCATGCCGCCGATGCCCGGAATGATGCCGTTCGGGTACGCGCAGCCGCCGAAGACCAACGGGCTGGCCATCGCGTCTTTGGTCTGTTCGCTACTGGGCCTGGCGACGTGCGCGGCCACCTCGATCCTCGGCGTGATCTTCGGGCACCTCGCCAAGTCGCAGATCAAGCAGAGCGGTGAGGACGGCGACAGCATGGCTCTTGCCGGCTTGATCATCGGCTACATCGGGTTGGCGATCTTCGCGCTGATCGCCATTTTCTACTTCGGCCTGATCGCGTTCATCGTGGGCAGCAGCGGCACCACCACCTACTAGACGGGGAGTCAAGCAATGTCGAATCCATACGAGCCGACGTCGAATGCATACGAACCCGGCGACAGTTCCGGTCAGCAGCAACCGGGCGAGCCGCAGTTCGGCCAGCCGGAATACCCGGGTAACCCGCAGCAGCCGGGCTATCCGCCACAGCCGGGTTACCCGCCGCCCGGATACCCGCTGCAGGGGGGATACGCGCAGCCGGGATACCCGCAGCCGGGCTACGGCTATGCGCCGCAGTACGCGGTGGACCCCTCCGCACCGTTCGGCCGTGACCCCATGACGGGGCTGCCCCTGTCGGACAAGTCCAAGGTGACGGCCGGTCTGCTGCAGATCCTGTTGGGCGGCTTCGGCGTCGGGCGATTTTATCTCGGCTACACGACCATCGGTGTGCTGCAGCTCGTCGTCTCGCTCGTCACCTGCGGCATCGGTGCCATCTGGCCCCTCATCGACGGCGTCATGATCCTGATGGGGAACGTTCCCGACACCCAAGGACGCAAGCTCCGCGACTAGGCTGGCGCCTGTGAGTGAGCAGCGCAGCCAGGCAGACCACTACCGGGCCTACGGGCCGTCGACCCGGGCCATTCATGCCGGGTTCCGGCCGGACCCGCAGACCGGTGCCGTCAACACCCCGATCTACGCCAGTTCGACGTTCGCACAGGACGGCGTCGGCGGGCTGCGCGGTGGGTTCGAGTACGCCCGCACCGGCAACCCGACCCGGTCGGCGCTGGAGACGCTGCTGGCCGCCGTCGAGGGCGGGAACTACGGCCGCGCGTTCAGCTCCGGCATGGCCGCCACCGACTGCGCGCTGCGTGCCGTACTGCGTCCGGGCGACCACATCGTCATCCCCGACGACGCCTACGGCGGCACCTTCCGGCTGATCGACAAGGTGTTCACGCAGTGGGGCATCACGCACACACCGGCGCAGCTGTCGAACCTCGACGAGGTGCGCGCGGCGATCACGTCGAAGACCCGGCTGATCTGGGTGGAGACCCCGACCAACCCGCTGCTGTCCATCGCCGACATCGCGGCCATCGTGCAGATCGGCGCGACGTCGGGGGTGAAGGTGTTGGTGGACAACACCTTTGCCTCACCGGCGCTGCAGCAGCCGCTGTCGCTCGGGGCGGACATCGTGCTGCACTCGACCACCAAGTACATCGGCGGGCACTCGGACGTCGTCGGCGGCGCGCTGGTGACCAATGACGAGGAACTCGACGCGAAGTTCGCGTTCCTGCAGAACGGCGCTGGTGCCGTGCCGGGTCCGTTCGACGCCTACCTCACCTACCGCGGCCTCAAGACGCTGCCCCTGCGCATGCAGCGGCACTGCGAAAACGCCTTGCGGGTCGCTGAATTCCTCAACGACCACAAGGCGGTCACGACGGTGCTGTACCCGGGGCTGTCGAGCCATCCGGGCTACGAGGTGGCCGCCAAGCAGATGAGCGGGTTCGGCGGCATGGTGTCGGTGCGGCTGCGCGGTGGCGAGCAGGCCGCACGTGAATTGTGCTCGCGCACCGAGATTTTCATCCTCGCCGAGTCGCTCGGCGGGGTGGAGTCGCTGATCGAGCATCCGGGCGCGATGACGCACGCGTCGACCGCCGGCTCGCAGCTGGAGGTGCCGAGCGACCTCGTTCGGCTGTCGGTCGGTATCGAGGATGTGGCCGACCTGATCGGTGACCTGGAGCAGGCGCTGGGTTAGCCCGCCCATTGGTCGGTTATGACACGGAAATTGCGAAAAACCGTGTGGTAACTGGCCATTCGGCGTCAGGAGGCGAGCGCGCCCCGTACCGCGGCGGCCGTGACGGCGAGGTTCACCTCGGCGACGCCGGTCTCGTATTCGTTGACCCAGTGGCCGCTGGCGATGTCGCCGGCGCGGGCATGCACCCACCGCCAGCCGCGGTCGTTGAGGCTCATCAGAGACCCCAGTCCGTCGACGGTGTGCAGCAGCGTCACGATGGCCGCGGTCGGAGGGCTGGGGGGTCTGCGGTCGAACAACGCCGACAGCAGCTCCGCGCGGGCCTGGCCGACTCGCGCCCGGTCCGTCAGCGGCAACGCGTACTGCGGCCGGAACCTGTTGCCGCCCAACGGCTGCCTGCGCAGCTGCCCGGCGCGCTCCAGCTGGTCGATGAGACTGCTCTCGGTGCCTTTGCGCAATTTGGACAACACGTCGCCGGGTCGCCGCGGTCGCTGACGCAGTAACTCCAGTGCCGGCGTGGACACCGGGTCGACGGCCCCGTCGCCCGAGAGGGCGACCAGGTGCCCGTCGGGTGCGCCGTCACCTGGCGAGGCGGGCCGAATACGGCACGCCAGCGCCAGGTCCAGCAGCACGGCACCGGACAACACCCGGTGCCGACGTGGTTGATCAAGACCTGGCTGTGCGGACGAGTTGTCCAGGAGCAGCAGATACAGGTCCTCGGCGATCTGAGCCATGGATCGTCAGCCGGTGGCCAGCGGGGTAGTACTAGCCGTGGCAGGGCTAGGCGTGATAGGGCTCGGCCTTGACCAGCGTGACCTTGACGGTGGCGCCGCTGGGCACCGTGTAGCTGCGCTCCTCGCCGACCTTGGCGTCGATCAGCGCGTGGCCGAGCGGCGAGTTGGGGGAGTACACCTCGAGCTTGCCGTCGGTGACGCCTTCCTGGCGCGTGGCGATGAGGAACGTCTCGGTGTCCTTCTCGTCGCCGTCGTAGAAGACGGTGACGACGGAGCCGGGCAGCGCCACACCGGACTTCTTCGGGGCCTCGCCGACCTTGGCGAGGCTGAGCAGATCCTGCAGCTGGCGGATACGGGCTTCCTGCTGGCCCTGCTCATCGCGGGCCGCGTGGTAGCCGCCGTTCTCGCGGAGGTCGCCCTCTTCGCGGCGGTCGTTGATCTCCGCGGCGATGATCGGGCGGTTCGCGATCAGCTGGTCGAGTTCGGCCTTCAGGCGCTCGAATGCCTCTTCGGTGAGCCAGGTGACCTGGGTATCGGTCATGTCTGCTGCTCTCCTGTCGTTGTAAGTGCTTGTGTGCCCCGGCGTCATGTCCGGGGTTGCCCCGTTACCGGGGCCGGCGGCGCTGCGATCGCGAGGGCATCGCTAGGTTTTGGGTCCCCCAGAAGGTGCCTGCAGGTGCCCGCTAATGCAGCAATACACGGCCCCAGTCGGAACCGTGTACTGAGCAAGCGTACCACTTGGGCGTCTCCCAACCGTCATGATTTCGCAGTTCGGAGTTCGCCGGATGGTTGGTCGCCCGGCCGGTGATCAGGGCGCGACCAGGTACGACGGCACGTCGGTGCCACAGCCGTAAACATCGCCGACGACCGGCGGCTTTGTGGACTTCACGACCGCGGTCACCTGGACGGTCTTGGCCTGTGCGGGCTCGATCAGGATTTCGCGCCGCCCGGTTTCGCTGCCGTCGAGGGCCCTGGCCCGCACGATGCACACCGCCGGTTGCGCCGGGTCCTCGCGCGTGACGGAGATCGTCACCGCCACAGTTTCGTTGTCGACCAGCTTGTAGGTGCTCAATTCGCCCTTGACCGGGGACGTCCCGAGGCGCTGGAAACCGACGAAGGCAAGCGCCACACCTGCGACGACGATGAGCAGCGTGAGGCCGATCGCGATGCGGCGACGGGTCAGCCGGGACATGCGCTGCTGCCCGTAGCGGGCGGTCGGACGCTCGATCATGGCTGCTTTGGGTGCCCCATCGGTCGGTTCGGATTGCTTGGACTGGAACTATAGGACCCAGCGACATGGTTGGACTCCATCGAGTTGTCCCACCGAGTAGAGACAGTAGGTAAGGCACACGTGAGCGAACTGCGGTTGATGGCGGTGCACGCGCACCCCGACGACGAGTCGAGCAAGGGTGCGGCCACCACGGCCAAGTACGCGGCCGACGGCGTCCGGGTCATGGTGGTGACCATGACCGGCGGCGAGCGCGGCGACATCCTCAACCCGGCGATGGACCTGCCCGAGGTGCATGGCCGGATCACCGAGGTCCGCCGCGACGAGATGGCCAAGGCCGCCGAGATCCTCGGCGTCGAGCACCACTGGCTGGGGTTCGTCGACTCCGGGCTGCCCGAGGGCGACCCGCTGCCGCCGCTGCCCGACGGCTGCTTCGCGGTGGTGCCGATCGAAGAGCCCGTCCGCCGGCTGGTGCAGGTGATCCGCGAGTTCCGTCCGCACGTGATGACGACCTACGACGAAAACGGCGGCTACCCGCACCCCGACCACATCCGCTGTCATCAGGTGTCCATGGCCGCCTACGAAGCGGCCGCCGACCACGTGCAGTTCCCCGACGCCGGTGACCCCTGGAGCATCGCCAAGCTCTACTACGGCCACGGCTTCCTGCGCCGGCGCATGCAGCTGCTGCAGGACGAGTTCGCCAAGCACGGCGAAGTCGGGCCGTTCGAGAAGTGGCTGCAGCACTGGGACCCCGAGCACGATCCGTTCGCCAACCGGGTCACCACCCGCGTCGAGTGCTCCGACTTCTTCCGGCAGCGCGACGAGGCGCTGCTGGCCCACGCCACGCAGATCGACCCGAACGGCGATTTCTTCCGCGCGCCCATCGAATGGCAGCAGCGGCTGTGGCCGACCGAGGAGTATGAATTGGCCCGATCCAGGGTTCCGGTGACGTTGCCCGAGACCGATCTGTTCACGGGAGTATCGCTGTGATTTCTGTTCCGCTCACCATCCTGCTGGCCGAGGGTCCGCGCCAGACGGGCCCCGACTTCGGCAAGGCCAGCCCCGCCGGGTTGGTGATCACCCTGATCCTATTGATCGCGGTGGTGGCCCTGGTCTGGTCGATGAACCGGCACCTGCGCAAGTTGCCCGAATCCTTCGACCCCGCGCATCCCGAAGCCGATCAGGCGGTCGACGACGGCACCGTCGGGGGCGTGCCACTGGAAGCTCCGGACACCGATGCCGGGCACAAGGATGCGGGCAAGCCAGAAGCTGGGTCAGACTCCCGGGATGGCTAAGTCTGATGCACCGGGCTTCTCGTCGCGGCTCGTACCTCACCGCTTGATCGGCGCCCGGTGAACACCCTCGGCTCCGCCACCAGCCCGTACCTGCGCCAGCACGCCGACAACCCGGTGCACTGGCAGCAGTGGTCGCCGGAGGCGCTGGCCGAGGCCGCGGACCGGGACGTGCCGATCCTGCTGTCCATCGGTTACGCGGCCTGCCACTGGTGCCATGTGATGGCGCACGAGTCCTTCGAGGACTTGGAAGTAGCAGCCGTGGCGAACGAAAACTTCGTGTGCATCAAGGTCGACCGGGAGGAACGTCCCGACCTCGACGCCATCTACATGAGCGCGACCGTCGCGATGACCGGCCAGGGCGGCTGGCCGATGACGTGCTTCCTGACGCCCGATGGGCGGCCGTTCTTCTGCGGCACCTACTACCCGAAAGCCGGCTTCCTGCAGCTGCTTTCGGCGGTCACCGACACCTGGCAGAACCGGCGGGCCGAGGTCGAACAGGCCTCTGACCAGATCGCCTCGGAACTGCGCAAGATGTCGTCCGGGTTGCCCGATGGTGGACCTGTGCCCTCGCCCGAACTGTGCGACCACGCCGTCGCCGCGGTGCTGCGTGACGAGGACCTGCCCCGGGGCGGCTTCGGTCGGGCGCCCAAGTTCCCGCCGTCGGCATTGCTCGAAGCCCTGTTGCGGCACCACGAACGCACCGGCTCCGCGCTCGATGCGGTGGAACGCACAGCCGCCGCGATGGCCCGCGGCGGCATTTACGACCAACTGGCAGGCGGCTTCGCCCGGTACAGCGTCGATGCCTCCTGGGTGGTGCCGCACTTCGAAAAGATGTTGTACGACAACGCCCTCCTGCTGCGGGTGTACGCGCACTGGGCGCGGCTGACCGGAAATCCGTTGGCGCGAAAGGTGGCCGACGAGACGGCGCGGTTCATCATGAATGACCTCGGCGACGGCGGGATGTTCGTCTCGTCGCTGGATGCCGACACTGCCGGGCATGAGGGCCTGACCTACGTGTGGACGCCCGCGGAGCTGGTGTCGGTGCTGGGTGACGACGACGGCCGTTGGGCTGCTTCGCTTTTCGAGGTCACCACTGCCGGGACGTTCGAGCACGGCAGTTCGGTGCTGCAGCTGCTGGCCGACCCCGACGATGCCGCGCGCTTCGAGCAGGTCCGTGCGAAGTTGATGGCGGCCAGGGAGCTGCGTCCGCAGCCGGGTCGCGACGACAAGGTCGTCACCGCATGGAACGGCTTCGCCATCACCGCCCTCGCGGAGGCCGCCGTCGCGCTCGGGGTACCCGAATTCCTTGACGCGGCAACGGGTTGCGCCCGCCGGCTGCTGGATCTGCACCTGGTCGACGCCCGGCTGCGCCGGGCCAGCCTCGGCGGCGTCGTCGGCGACAGCGTCGGGATCCTGGAGGACTACGCGGCGCTGGCGACGGGTCTGCTGACGCTGCATCAGGTGACCGCGGACGACAGTTGGCTGGACGCCGCGCAGAACCTGCTCGACACCGCGCTGACGCACTTCACCGACCCCGACCGCGGCGGCCGGTGGTTCGACACCGCGGACGACGCCGAGGCCTTGCTGGTGCGCCCCGCCGACCCGGTCGACGGGGCGACGCCGTCAGGCGCCTCGTTGGTCGCCGAAGCGCTGCTGACGTTCGCGCACCTGGCTGCTGAGCCGCAGCGCTACATCGACGCGGCCGCCGCCACCTTGGCGTCGGCGACCCCGATCCTGGCCCGCTCGCCGCGCGGCGGCGGCCACTGGCTGGCGGTCACCGAAGCGGCCGTCCGCGGCCCCATCCAGATCGCGGTGGCCTGTGCCGACCCGGATTCGGAATTGCTCAGTGCCGCACGCAGATTCGCACCCGGTGGCGCGATCGTCGTCGGCGGGGCGGAAGGGTCGTCGGCGCTGCTCGACGGACGTGGCCTGGTGCGTGGTCAGGACGCCGCGTACGTCTGCCGTGGCCAGATGTGCGACCTCCCGGTCACGACGGCGGGGGATCTCGCCGCTGCCCTCGGCGCGGCCGTGTAGCGTGCGGCGCATGCCCAGCGCCGAGCAGATCACCGAAAACGTCAACCGTTACCTGGACCTCGTCGACGTCGCGGACGCCGACGGGATCGCGCAGCTGTACGCCGTCGATGCCGCCATCGAAGACCCGGTGGGTGGCGAGGTGCACGTCGGCCGTCAGACGATCCACGGGTTCTACTCGAACATCGCGGGCACGAAGAACTCCCACGAACTGCACACGCTGCGGGTCTGCGGCCACGAGGCCGCGTTCTACTGGACCCTGACCGTCAACAGCGCCATGCGCATCGACATCATCAGCACCATGAACTTCGACGCCGAGGCCAAGATCACGTCGATGAAGGCCTACTGGGGCCCCGCGAACGTCACCCAGCTCTAAGCGATTTGTGCACGATTTTCCGCGCTTGTCGCGGAAAGTCGTGCACAAATCATCAAGAGAAGACCGCGAACCACATCGCGATGTAGTGGCAGATGGCCGCCACCGCGGTGCACGCGTGGAAGAACTCGTGGTGCCCGAACGTCCGGGGCCACGGGTTGGGCCACTTGACCGCGTAGAGCACGCCGCCGATCGAGTACAGCGCGCCGCCGACGAGCAGCAGCACCACCGCCGTCACCCCGGCGCCTTCCAGGATCGGGCCGATGAACCACGCCGCCACCCAGCCCAACAGGATGTACAAGGGCACGCCCAGCCAGCGCGGGGCCGTCGGCCACAGCATCTTGAGCGCCACCCCGGCGAGCGCGCCGCTCCACACGATCCAGAACAGCAGCCACCCGTTGGTGCGGACGGCCAGCAGCGCGAACGGCGTGTAGCTGCCGGCGATAAAGATGAAGATCATCGAGTGATCCATGCGCTTCATCCAGGTGCGCGTCTTCACCGACTTCCAGTTCACCCGGTGGTAGGTGCCGCTGACGGTGAACATCGCGACGATGGTGAAGGTGTAGAGCAACGTCGCCAATCCGGCGCGGGTGCCCTGTAAGGCCCACGACACCGAAACCAGTGCGGCGCCGGCAAAGAACGCGACCACCGCCGAATACACGTGGATCCAGCCGCGGGCTCGGGGCTTGCCCAGGAACTCGACAACGCTTTCCACCATCACGTCCGGCAGCGAATCTGAGTGGCGGAGTACCGCGGCAGCACGGTACGGCTTGGTCATGTGCGCCGGCGCATCGGCCGCTTCGGTGGCAGCCGGATCTGTATTGCTCGGAGCGGTCAACGTTCCTCCACTAACAGCCATGGGATACCCAGAAGTCCACAGTAGTCTGGTTTCTCGTGGACATCATTCCTCCGCGCCTCAAGGAACCGGCGTACCGGCTCTATGAGCTGCGGCTCCGTCAAGAGCTGACGGCCTCGAAAGCGCAACTGCCACGCCATATCGCGGTGCTGTGCGACGGGAACCGGCGCTGGGCACGTGAGGCAGGTCACGACGACGTCAGCTACGGCTACCGCATGGGCGCCGCCAAGATCGCCGAAGTGCTGCGCTGGTGCCAGCAGGCCGGCATCGAGATGGCGACGATCTATCTGCTCTCGACCGAGAACCTGCAGCGTGACCCGCATGAGCTGGCGCCGCTGATCGAGATCATCACCGACGTCGTCGAAGAGATCTGCGCGCCCGACAAGCACTGGACCGTCCGCACCGTCGGCGACCTCGAACTGCTCGGTGAGGAACCGGCCAAGCGCCTGCGCGACGCGGTGGAGTCGACGACCGAGCGCAGCGACGCCGGCTCGTTCCACGTCAACGTCGCCGTCGGCTACGGCGGTCGGCAGGAGATCGCCGACGCGGTACGCACCCTGCTGAGCAAGGAACTCGCCAACGGAGCGACGGCAGAAGAACTCATCGAGGCGGTGACCGTCGACGGCATCTCGGAGAACCTGTACACCTCCGGCCAGCCAGACCCCGACCTCGTCATCCGGACCTCGGGGGAACAGCGGCTCAGCGGATTCCTGTTGTGGCAGAGCGCCTATTCGGAGATGTGGTTCACCGACGCGCACTGGCCGGCGTTCCGGCGAGTGGACTTCCTGCGTGCGCTGCGCGACTACACGCTGCGGAACCGCCGCTACGGAAAATAGCGTTCGTGCCAAACTGAAGACATGGCTGCGCTGTCGGCAGTGGTCTTCGCCCTGAGCTGGTGGCTCGGGCTGTATCTGCTGGCGCGCGATCCCCGCAAGCCCATCCTGGCGTGGTCCGCGGTCGGGTTGTGCAGCTTCGCCGTGGTGGTCGCCGTCGACGCGATCCGGCTGGGCAGCGGTGCACCCACTGGTCTGCTCAGTCACATCGAGGCGTACCTGGCTGTGCTGCCCGGCATCGCCTGGCTCACCGTGCTGCTCGAGTTGTCCCGGCCGGTCGATTCGACACGGAGCCGGCGGGGCTTTTTTGTGGTGGCGGCGGTGGCCGTCATCGCGTTGGTGGGGGCCGGGATATCCGGTGGAGTGCACCCGCCGCTGCGGCCCGGGCACTGGGTCATGGTCGGCGCCATCGCCTTGTCGGCGTTCGGCGCCCTGGTGCTGGCGGTGCGACGGCTGCGCCGTGGCGCGTCGTCGCGCAAGATCGTCCCACCGGTGGTGGCGGCGACCATCTTCTTCGGGCTCGGCAATGCGATCCTGCTGATCCCGCTGGGGCTCCTGCCGAGTTGGGTGGTGCTGGCCTCGGCGGCGTTCGACGTGCTGCTGCTCGGTATCGCGGTGGCGTGGTGGGACGCGTTCGACGAGGGGCAGGCCCTGCGTGCGGGCCTGCGCCGCTCACTGGTCGGCAGCATGGCGGTGTCGGTGCTGTTCGGCGGGCAGGTGTTGATCGGTCTGGCGGTCACCGGTGAGCATGTGGCGTTGATGGTGTTGTTGTTCACCAGCCTCGCGGTGGCGATCGCGATCAACGTGCTGGCCGACCCGTTGTCCGGACTGCTGGACCGGCTGGCGTTCGCCCGCGAACCGGATCTGCGGGCCGACCGCGCCGCACTGCGTCGCACCGAGGCGGCGCTGCCGCTGCGCGCCACCAATCCGCTGGACCACGTCGATGACGAGACTTTCGTCCGCCTGACCCGACGCGCCCTCGGCCACTACGCCGACCTCTCGAAGCTCGTCGCATCGCCGCTGACGACCCTGCCGGTGATCGACGACCGGCTGGCCCGGCGCGGCGCACCCGACCAGCCGCTGGAGCGCGCCAACGAACTCAAGGATTTGCTGGCCGATCGCATCGCGGCGCTCAAGCCGCGCGACGCCGGCGACTTCGGCACCACCGAGCAGTGGCGCCACTACAACTCGCTGTACTTCCCGTACGTCGTCGGCGTCCGGGCCTACGCGCAGAACGCCACCGCCTCCGGGCTGGACCCGGTGGCGCGTCAGGCCTGGCAGTGGTTCGTCACCGAGGTGCCGCAGCGGTCGCTGCACAACTGGCAGAACGCGGCCGCCCGGGTGATCGCCGCCGACTTGCGCGGTACTCCGGTATCAACGTCGAGTTAGGCACCGCAGGGCGCTGACCTGCGGTTGGCAGCGCCTGGCAGTATTCGGCAGCGTTTGGTGCAGACCAAGCAGCACGGTCCGGGCAATGTCATGGGTGTCCCCACACCGGCACCGCAAGGGAGCGACCGCCATGACCGCCATCAACCCAGGTCTCCACACCCGACCTCTGTCCGACAGTTCCGATTCTCTGCTCCGTTTCGCCCTCCGGGTCGACGGCACGCTGTGCTCGCTGACCGGCCTGCTGATGGCTTTCACCGCTGATCCGCTGTCCCGGTTGTCGGGGCTGTCGGCGACGTCCGAATGGATCATCGGCGCCGTGTTGGTCGTGTGGGGGTTTGCTCTGTACGTCCTGGCCGCGGTGCCCCGGATTCGGCGCGTCGGGACCGGCGTGCTGATCGGCAACCTGGTCGGCACCGTCGCGGTGTTCGGGGTGCTGGCCTCGGGGGTGCTCCCGCTGACCGCGGCAGGCAACGTCCTGGTGCTGGCGATCATGGCCGTCGGCCTGGGCTGCGCCTGGCTGCAATACCTCGGAGTGCGTCGTCTGGCGTGACTCCCTCCCCGCCGGGCGGGGGCGTCACTGAAAGAGGTTGCAGTCGACGTCCCCGCACCGGCCTTCCCGAGTACGCCGAGTGGCCACTTATGGCCCGGATTTCGCCGAAAACCGCGCCATAAGTGGCCACTCGACAACCAACCCGAAAGGAAAATCCATGACCACCATCACCTCGCCCGTCCGCGTCCGGTCCGACCGCCTGCTTCGCCTGGCCCTGCGGGCCGATGCGCTCGTCAGCGGCGCCGCCGGCGTCATCATGGCGGCCGCGGCCGGCGCCGTGGCGGCGGAGTCGGGTATCCCGCAGTCGGCCGTCTACGTGTTGGCCGCGGTCCTCGTCGGCTACGGGGCCGTCGTCTACGGGCTGTCGACCATGGCGGCGGTGCGCCGTCCCGGCATCGCCGTCGCGATCGCCAACGTGGTCTTCACCATCGCCGCGATACTGGCCATCGTCGACGACGTGTGGCCGCTGACGACGACGGGCGTGGCCATGATGATCGTCAGCGCCGTCTACACACTGGCGATGGCCGAGCTGCAGTACCAGGGTGTCCGCCGCGCCTGATCACCGGGGATTTGTGCACGATTTTCCGCGCCTGCCGCGGAAGATCGTGCACAAATCGGCTCTCCAGAAAGAGGATTCATGGCCACAATCCCGTCACCCGTCCTCGCCCGCTCGGACGGACTGCTGCGCTTCGCCATGCGGCTGGATGCGGTGCTGGTCGGCATCGCCGGCCTCCCATTCGTCGCAGTCGCGGCGTGGTTGGCGGCACTGACCGGCGTGCCCACGGAGGTGCAGTTGGGGCTCGGGCTGGGCTTCCTGGCGTACGGCGTTGTGGTGTATTGGCTGGCGGGTCTGGATCGGATACGTCCCGGCGGGATTGCCACCATCAGTGCCAATGCGCTGTACACCGTCGGCTCGGCCGGGCTCGCCGTAGCCGGAGTCTGGCCGCTGACCGGGTGGGGCTACGTGCTGCTGTTCGGCGGCGCCGCGTACACCGCGGTCATCGGCGGCGTCCAGTACATCGGCTTGCGCCGGATCTGACCCCACAAATCATGCCCCTGTGGGCCCCGGGCCTACCCGGCCTCGAACGCAACCGCAGGGCGGATCGTGGGTCGATTTTCCGCCACCCAGTTGCGTTCGGCGATGGCGTCAGACGCGCGTGCAGGGTGCTGATCCAGGTGTGCTGATCGCCCGCTCGCCCGCCGCGAAGGGGCTCAAAATGCACGCCGAGAACCGCGTGTCGCCGTACAAACACGGTCGCTCGCGGGATTGGGCCTAGAGCTTGCGGAGACGCAGCCGGTTGATGGCGTGGTCGGCGTCTTTGCGCAGCACCAGGGTGGCGCGCGGCCGGGTCGGCAGGATGTTGTGGATCAAATTGGGCAGGTTGATCGACTGCCAGATGTCGCGGGCGGCGAAGATCGCCTGCTCGTCGGTCAGTGTCGAGTAGTGGTGGAAGTGCGACTGCGGATTGGCGAACGCGCCCGCGCGCATCGCCAGGAACCGCGACACGTACCACTGCTCGATGTCCTCGATGCGGGCGTCGACGTATACCGAGAAGTCGAACAGGTCCGAGATCATCAGGGCCGGCCCGGTCTGCAGGACGTTGAGTCCCTCGATGATCAGGATGTCGGGATGCCGGACGACGACCTTCTCACCGGGCACGATGTCGTAGATCAGGTGCGAGTACACCGGTGCGGACGCCTGATCGGCGCCCGACTTGACCGCGGTGACGAAGCGCATCAGCGCACGACGGTCATAGCTTTCCGGAAAGCCCTTGCGGTGCATGATCTTTCGCCGCGTCAGCTCGGCGTTCGGATACAGGAAGCCGTCAGTGGTCACCAGGTCGACGCGCGGGTGGTGGCCGAACCGGGCGAGCAGCGCCTGCAGCACACGGGCGGTGGTCGACTTGCCGACGGCGACGCTGCCGGCCACGCCGATGATGAACGGCACCGGCCGGTCCGGGCTCTGTTGGGGCTCGCCGAGGAACTCGGAGGTGGCCGCGAAGAGGCGCTGCCGGGCGGCGACCTGAAGGTGGATCAGACGGGCCAGCGGAAGATAGACCTCTTCGACTTCCAGCAGGTCGAGCTGCTCGCCCATACCGCGCAGACCCAGCAGTTCATGAGCAGTGAGTTTCAGGGGAGTCGCCATACGCAGTGCGCGCCATTGGCGCCTGTCGAACTCGACGTAGGGACTCGGCTCGCTCGGCCGCGGCATGCGCTCAGTCTTGCAGTAATTGCCGCGCGGTGAACGCGGGGGTACCGGCTAACGTGGCGGATATGAGCGCTGGGCACATCCCGATGCCGGTTACCGATACCGCCGCCGACGGCCTGATCCGCGAATACCTGCTGCTCGGTCTGCGGTTCGACCGCATCGAGGAGGGCTACGTCGACTCGTTCACCGGGGACCCCGCGCTGCGGGCCGCGGTCGCCGACGAGGCCGCGCCGGACCCCGCGGCGCTGGCGCGGCAGTCGCGCCGCCTACACGGCGAGGTCGACGGTTCCGGCCTGAACCCGCAGCGGGCGGACTATCTCAAGGCCCATCTGCGGGCCCTGGACTGTGCGGGGCGCAAGTTCGCGGGGGAGGACGTCGGCTTCGTCGACGAGGTCCGCGACTACTTCGACGTCTCGATCGCCAAAGGCGACGAGGACCGGTACCGCGAGGCGCACCGCGCGCTGGACGAGGCGCTGGGCGGCAGCGGCCCGCTGGTCGAGCGCATGCAGGCCCACCGCTCCGGCGAGGAGATTCCGCCCGAGCGGCTCGAGGAGTGCATCTACGCGTTCTCGTCGGCGCTGCGGGACCGTGTCCGGGCCGACTTCCCGCTGCCCGACACCGAGACGATCAACTACGAGATCGTCACCGACAAGCCGTGGTCGGGCTTCAACTACTACGAGGGCAATTTCCGGTCGACGGTCGCGGTCAACGCCGACCTCAAGCAGCAGATGTCGAACCTGCCGCGGCTGGTGGCGCACGAGTCGTACCCGGGTCACCACACCGAGCACTGCCGCAAGGAAGCCGGCCTCGTCGAGCTGGGCGGTCAGGCCGAGCAGACCATCTTCCTGGTCAACACCCCGCAGTGCCTGATGGCCGAGGGCCTGGCGGACCTGGCGCTGCACGCGGCGGTGCCCGACAACTGGGGCAGCTGGGCCGCCGAGATCTACGCCGACCTGGGCCTGCGCTTCGACGGCGAACGCGCCGAGGCGATCTCCGCGGCGAGCGCCGCGCTGGCCGACGTCCGTCAGGACGCCGCGCTGATGCTGCACGACGAACATCGCGACGCCGACGACGTGGTCGCCTTCCTGCAGCGCTGGCTGCTGACCAGTCCGGAGCGGGCCCGGCAGTCCATGCGGTTCTTGTCGTCGCCGCTGTGGCGGGCCTACACGTCGACGTATGTCGAGGGTTACCGGCTGTTGCGGGGCTGGCTCGACGCCCGGCCCGACGACGTCACCCTCACCGCGCGGTTCGGCCGCCTGCTCGACGAGCCGCTGATCCCGTCGTCCTTGCGGAATTAGGCCCGGACGGTGTCGACCCTGCCGCGGGACAGCGCCGGCCAGGCCATGCCACTCAACATCCTGTTGGTGGCGTGGATGGCGATCGGGCGGGGATTTTTCGTGCCGCTGGGCTGGATAGCGCTGTTCACGGTCTTTTTCTCGCCTCTTCTCCTGGCGTGTCTGCTGGCGACCACCAGGATGATTCGCCGGCTACCCGGGCGGGACCTCACAGTCGGACAGACGCGCGCCCAGGTCGCCTTATGGTCGGCGATGTTCGGCTTCGGGTTGTTCGCTCCCGATAGCGGCGACGGTCCGCCTTATCCGTCGATCCTGATGAAACTGCTCGGTGAGCCGTCCTGGTCGGAAACCGTGAGCGGGCTGCTCTGGCTGGGCTGCGTCATTGCCGGACCCATCGCGTGGTGCGTGCTGTTCTCCAAGCTCACCAAAGGCCTCGCCGCTGTGCAGCCGCAGTACCCGCCCACGGGCTAGCCATCCTGGGGCAGGAGCGCAGAGACCAGCGCACTATTCTGAACGCATGACCGCAGACGCTTCCGTGTCCAAGTCCGGCCTGGGTGCCGGCTACGCCGCCACCGCCAGCGAGGCCTACCAGGCGGCGCTGCGGGTCATCGAGCAGGTCGAGCCCCGCGTCGCCGCGGCGACCCGGAAAGAGCTTGAGGATCAACGCAGTTCGCTGAAGCTGATCGCCAGCGAGAACTACGCGTCGCCCGCCGTGCTGCTGACCATGGGCACCTGGTTCTCCGACAAGTACGCCGAGGGCACCGTCGGGCACCGGTTCTACGCCGCCTGCCAGAACGTCGACACCGTCGAGGCGCTGGCCGCCGAGCACGCCCGCGAGCTGTTCGGCGCCCCGTACGCCTACGCGCAGCCGCACTCGGGTATCGACGCCAACCTGGTCGCGTTCTGGGCCATCCTGGCCACCCGCATCGAGGCCCCCGGCCTCGCCGAGCTGGGCGCCAAGCACGTCAACGACCTGTCCGAGGCGGACTGGGAGAAGCTGCGCAGCAAGCTGGGCAACCAGCGCCTGCTGGGCATGTCGCTGGACACCGGCGGCCACCTCACCCATGGTTTCCGCCCGAACATCTCGGGCAAGATGTTCCACCAGCGCAGCTACGGCACCGATGCGCAGACCGGCCTCATCGACTACGACGCCGTCGCCGCTGCCGCCCGCGAGTTCAAGCCGCTGGTGCTGGTCGCCGGCTACTCGGCCTACCCGCGCCGCGTGAACTTCGCCAAGATGCGCGAGATCGCCGACGAGGTCGGCGCCACCCTGATGGTCGACATGGCGCACTTCGCCGGTCTGGTCGCGGGCAAGGTGTTCACCGGCGACGAGAACCCAGTGCCGCACGCCCACGTCACCACCACGACGACGCACAAGTCGCTGCGCGGCCCCCGCGGTGGCCTGGTGCTGGCGACCGAGGAATACGCCCCGGCCGTCGACAAGGGCTGCCCGATGGTGCTCGGCGGCCCGCTGTCGCACGTGATGGCCGCCAAGGCCGTCGCGCTGGCCGAGGCCCGCCAGCCCGAGTTCCAGACCTACGCCCAGAACGTCGCCGACAACGCCAAGTCGCTGGCTGACGGCTTCCTCAAGCGTGGCGCGACGCTGGTCACCGGCGGCACCGACAACCACCTGGTGCTGCTGGATGTGCAGTCCTTCGGGCTCACGGGCCGGCAGGCCGAGTCCGCGCTGCTGGACGCCGGTGTGGTCACGAACCGCAACTCGATCCCGAACGACCCGAACGGCGCCTGGTACTCCAGCGGCATCCGCTTCGGCACCCCGGCGCTGACCACGCGTGGTTTCGGCGCCGACGAGTTCGACAAGGTCGCCGAGCTGGTGGTGGACGTGCTGTCGAACACCCAGCCGACCGCGGCGTCGAACGGCCCGTCCAAGGCCAAGTACACGCTGGCCGACGGCACCGCCGACCGCGTCCGCGCGGCCTCGGCCGAGATGCTGGACGCCAACCCGCTGTACCCGGGTCTGACGCTCTGACGTCCTGACGCCGAACGTGGGGCCTGTGACCGCAAAAATCGCGAGATTTCGGTCATAGGCCCCACGTTCGTTCGGCGAGGCTGATTTCAAAAACATGTGTACTCGGGTTACAGTTACTTTCATGGCTGCGAAACCCGTTGCGAACGCGCTGACCCTTGAGCTCGATCCCGTCGTGGGCCACGAGCTGTCCCGGCACCTCGGGACCGAGGAAGCCTGGTACGCCCACGACTACGTGCCGTTCGAGCAGGGCGAGAACTTCGCCTTCCTCGGTGGCACCGACTGGGATGCCTCGAGCGTCACGCTGCCCAAGCCGGTCACCGATGCGCTGGAAATCCTGCTCATCACCAAGGACAACCTTGCGGGCTACCACCGTGAGCTGGTCGAGCACTTCATCCTCGAAGACAAGTGGGGCCGCTGGCTGGGCCGCTGGACCGCCGAGGAGCACCTGCACGCCATCGCGCTGCGCAACTATCTCGTGGTGTGCCGCGAGATCGACCCGACGGCCAACGAGGACGTCCGCGTCGCGCACGCCATGAAGGGCTACCGGGCCGACAAGTTCAGCCAGATCGAGACGCTGGTCTTCATGGCGTTCTTCGAGCGTGCGCACGCCGTCTTCACCCGCAACCTGCAGGCCCAGATCGAGGAGCCCGTGCTCGCCGCCATGGCCGGCCGCATCGCGCGTGACGAAGAGCGGCACGAGGAGTTCTTCGCGAACCTGGTCACCCACCTGCTCGAGACGCACCGCGACGAGACCATCGCCGCCATCGCCGCCCGGGCCGCGGGCATCGAGGTCATTGGCGCGGATATCGACGCCTACCAGGACAAAGTCCAGGTGGTTGCCGACGCCGGCATCTTCGACGCCGCAGCGCTGCGTACGGTCATCTCCGACCGCATCAAGGCGTGGGGCCTGGGCGACGAACCGTCGCTCGCTCAGTTCATCTAGACGTCACAAAACAGTCACGGCGCGCCGTCAGCGTGGGGCGGTAGCCGGGAGTAGCGTCGCCGGTGATGGCTAGCGAACTGCTCTGCTATCCGGGCGGTACCCGATTAGAGATTGGGACCGGCCCCGGTCCAGGTACCGCTGCGTCCACCGAAGTACTCGTGTGGGGCCGCACGGGCCGAGGAGCGCCACGTGTCTGATTCGCAGGTCCGTACCTATGTGCTCGATACCTCCGTGCTGTTGTCCGATCCTTGGGCTTGCACGCGTTTCGCCGAGCACGAAGTGGTTGTCCCCCTGGTGGTCATCAGCGAGCTGGAAGGTAAACGCCATCACCACGAACTGGGATGGTTCGCCCGGCAGGCGCTGCGCATGTTCGACGACCTGCGTTTGGAGCACGGACGGCTGGATCAACCGATTCCCGTTGGGACACAAGGTGGTTCGCTCCAGGTTGAGCTGAACCACGTCGACCAGTCAGTGCTGCCCTCGGGCTTCCGCACCGACACCAACGACCACCGCATCCTGGCCTGCGCCGCCAACCTTGCCGCCGAAGGCAAGCGAGTCACGTTGGTCAGCAAGGACATTCCGCTGCGGGTCAAGGCCGGTGCGGTGGGTCTGATCGCCGACGAATACCACGCGCAGGACGTCATCACCTCGGGCTGGACGGGCATGACCGAGATGGATGCCGCGCCGGACGACATCGACACGCTGTTCGCCGACGGCGAGGTCGACATTCTCGAGGCTCGGGATCTGCCGTGCCACACCGGGATTCGGTTGCTCGGCGGCACCTCGCACGCGCTCGGCCGGGTCAATGCCGAGAAGCGGGTGCAGCTGGTCCGTGGTGATCGCGAAGTGTTCGGCCTCCGGGGAAGGTCAGCCGAACAACGCGTCGCCCTCGATCTGCTGCTCGACGAATCCGTCGGCATCGTCTCGCTCGGCGGCAAGGCCGGTACCGGCAAGTCGGCGCTGGCGCTGTGCGCCGGCCTGGAGGCGGTGCTTGAGCGCCGCACCCAGCGCAAGGTCGTGGTGTTCCGCCCGCTGTATGCCGTTGGCGGACAAGACCTTGGCTACCTGCCGGGCAGCGAGAGCGAGAAGATGGGCCCGTGGGCGCAGGCCGTCTTCGACACTCTGGAAGGACTGGCCAGCCCGGCCGTGCTCGAAGAGGTGCTGTCCCGCGGAATGCTGGAAGTGTTGCCGCTCACGCACATTCGCGGTCGCTCGCTGCACGACTCGTTCGTCATCGTCGACGAGGCGCAGTCGCTGGAGCGCAACGTGCTGCTGACGGTGCTGTCTCGCCTCGGCAGCGGTTCGCGGGTGGTGCTCACGCACGACGTCGCCCAGCGCGACAACCTGCGCGTCGGCCGGCACGACGGTGTCGCCGCGGTGATCGAGAAGCTCAAAGGCCACCCGCTGTTCGCGCACATCACCCTGATGCGCAGCGAACGGTCGCCGATCGCCGCGCTGGTCACCGAGATGCTCGAGGAGATCAGCCCCGGCACCCTGCCGTGACGTGATTGTCGAGGATGACTTTGCCGACGGTCTTTCCGGACTCCATCAACCGGTGAGCCTGCCCGGCATCGCGTAGCGGTACGACGGTGTCGACCATCGGGCGGATGGCCTTTGTCTCGAACAAGGGCAGCACCTCCCGGATGACGCCGGCGACGATCGCGGCTTTCTGCTCGGCGGGGCGGGCCCGCAGCATCGTGGCGGTGACGCTGGCTCGCTTCGCCATCAGCAGGCCGAGGTCCAACATCGCGGGCTCCGTGGAACCGCCGATGACGACCAGGTGCCCGTCGGGTGCGAGGCACTCAAGGTTGCGGTCCAGGTAGCTCGAGCCCACCACGTCGAGGATGGAGTCAACCCCGCGACCACCGGTGGCGGACAGCGTGGCGGCGACGAAGTCTTCGGTGCGGTAGTTGATCGCTGTGCGCGCGCCCAGGTCTCGCCCGGCGTGCACCTTGTCGTCGCTGCCGGCGGTCGTGATGACGTCAGCACCGATGGCGGCGGCCCACTGAATGGCGAACGTGCCGATGCCGCCACCGGCGCCGTGGATGAGCACGCTGTGCCCGTGGGTGAGTCCGGCGACCATCGCGAGATTGGAGTACACCGTGCAGGCCACCTCCGGGATCGCGGCGGCTTCGATCATGCTCAGCCCTTGCGGGATCGGCATCAGCTGGGTCGCGCGCACCGCGACCTGGTCGGCGTAGCCGCCGCCGTCGAGCAGGGCGCACACCTGGTCACCCGGCGACCACCCGGTGATGCCCTCGCCAATCGCGACGATGGTTCCCGCGCATTCCAGCCCGAGCGGGCGCGGCGCCCCGGGCGGCACCGGGTACCGTCCGCGCCGCTGAAGCAGGTCGGCGTTGTTGATCCCGGCGGCCTCGACACCGATCACCACCTCGCCCGGGCCGGGCAGAACGGGGTCCACGGGTTGCCAGTGCAAAACGCCGGGGTCGCCGGGATGGTCAAACAGCACTGCTGAGGGCATGCGAAGTCTCCTTTGCCTGGTTGGGTGACTATGCGGCGGTTGCGGCGCGGTCGGCCGCCCAGCGGGCGATGCTCTGGGCGTACCGCGGGGTCTCGACACTGCAGTGGCGTCCGGAGGCGTCCTGACGGGCGGCGGCTGCCTCGGCGAAGGTCTGCCCGTGCTGGGCGATGAATTCCAAGAAATGCTCGGTGGGGTGCGAGGTGACCGAGTTGGTGTAGCGGCAGCGGTCACCGTCGAGCTGCTCCATCCGCAGTTCCCAGATGACCTGCGTGCTGGTCCATCCGAGCGGGGTCAACACATCCGACAGCGAAACCATCCGGCAGTAGTGCGGCTCGGCGACCTCGAACCGGTACTGCTGCACCACCAATCCGGTGCCGATCATCTCCACGTTGATGGACATCGGGGTTCCGTCGTCGTCGACGGTGTAGCCGGCCGCCTTGTGGTCGCCCGGGGCGCACCGCTGATATTCGTGTGTCGGGAGGGTTTTCAACCACCGCGCGATGTCAACGTGATCAAACGGCGCCCGCACCTCTGCGGCTATCACCGCCTGCGACAGGATCAGATCCTCGCGAACCGTCGAACTCATGAAATGCTCCCTTCATTCCGATGTTGTGTGTGGTCAACCCTGCTCGACGAGAAACTCCGGCACCACGGCGCTAGCCGCACATTCGGCGGTAGTGCTAGCCCCCACTACGCCGGGGTCAGGGACCAGTCAGCCGCGGCCGGTAGCATTTCTCCCGTGCCACGCCGACCCGAGAGCCCGTTCTGGTCCTATTGGCGAACCGTCCTCGGCGTGTGCGCCGGCGTGACGATCGTCGTGGTCGGGTGCCAGACCGGAAATGTCGCCAAGGCCGACGAAGTCGACTGCAGCAAGTACAAGTGCATCGCGCTGACCTTCGACGACGGTCCCAGCCCGTACACCGACCGGCTGCTGAAAATCCTGCAGGACAACGACGCCAAGGCGACGTTCTTCGAGATCGGCAACAAGGTCGCCGCCAACCCGGCCGGCGCCAAGCGCGTCGTCGACGCCGGGATGGAACTCGGTCAGCACACCTGGGAACACCCCAACATGACGACCATCCCGACCGAGGACATCCCGGCCCAGTTCAGCAAGGCCAGTGACGCCATCGAGAAGGCCACCGGGCAGCGGCCGAAACTGGTCCGCACCGCGGGCGGTCTGATCAACGACCAGGTGCTCGCCGAGGCCAAGAAGCAGGGCCTGGCTGACATCAACTGGGACGTCATCCCTTTCGACTGGGCCAATGACTCCAACACCGCGGCCACCCGCTACATGCTGATGACGCAGATCAAGCCGAATTCGGTGGTGCTGTTTCACGACACCTACTCGTCGACGGTCGATCTGGTGCAGCAGTTCATCCCGGTGCTCAAGGCCAACGGCTACCACCTGGTGACGGTCAGCCACATGGTCGGCCATCGTGAGCCGGGCACCAGCTACGGCAGCCGCGAGAACGGCCCGCCGGTCAACGGGCTCACCGACATTCCGCCGGCGGAGATTCCGACGCTGCCCAACACGCCGTCGCCGCCGCCGATGCCGAACATCCCGATCACCGACATCCCGGGCGCCAACTCCGGCGGCTCGAACAACGGTCAGTAATTCCACGAGCAGACACAAAACTGTCGTTTTCGCCTGGAAATGGACAGTTTTGTGTCTGCTCGCGAGGGAACGCTAGGCAGTGGGGAAGCGGTCGGCGATCGCATCGACCATGGCGATGATGTCGGCCATCCTCGAACGCAGCACCTCGAGGTGCTTGTCGGCGCCCTGTTTCGCCGCCCGGCGCTCCGTTGCCGCCAGCTGCAGGTGCAGCTCACCCAGCTCTTCTTCGAGCAGTTCGATGAACAACCTGGCTTGCAGCACGTCGGCGTTCCGTTGCCCAGGTGAGGTCGTCACCAGTTTGAGGACATCAGCCTGGGATTTGGGCATCGGCTCCACGGCGTGTGTGTGCGGCATGTGGTAGCGCCCGTGCGTCATGCACGGGACGGTGTCCAGCCGGGTACCTCGGTACGAATCAGTGAGGTCGGCCGCCATTGCAACACGATCGCAAATACACGGTCGAATCCCGTTTCCCGGCAGTATCTGTCCAGTAAGGAGCTGTTCACATTGGCTTCACCCAAGTTGTGAGAAGGGCTCTGTCAGAGCGCACAAAAATGCCCCCTTCCGAGGAAGGGGGCATTTTCGACGCGAAATTGATCGCCGACTGTTTTGGCGGCTCCTCGCGCTAGCGCTCGTCGCGGACCTTCGCCATGGCCAGCACGTCGAGGCGCTTGTCCAGCTCGGCCAGCGAGAGGTTGTCGCCGATCAGGCCGCGGTCGATGACCGTCTGCCGGATGGTCTTCTTCTCCTTGAGGGCTTCCTTGGCCACCTTGGCGGCTTCTTCGTAGCCGATGGCCGAGTTCAGCGGCGTCACGATCGACGGCGACGACTCCGCCAGCGTGCGCAGGTGGTCCTCGTTGGCGACGAGGCCGTCGATGCACTTGGATGCGAACAGCCGGGACACGTTGGACAGCAGCGTGAAGGACTCCAGCACGTTGCGGGCCATCATCGGGATGTACACGTTCAGCTCGAAGGCACCGGACAGACCGCCGACGGTGACCGCCGCGTCGTTGCCGATGACCTGCGCGGCCACCTGGGTAACCGCTTCGGGCAGAACAGGATTCACCTTGCCCGGCATGATCGAGCTGCCCGGCTGCAGGTCCGGCAGCTGGATTTCGCCGAGGCCGGTCAGCGGGCCCGAGCCCATCCAGCGCACGTCGTTGGCGATCTTGGTCAGCGACACCGCGATGGTCTTCAGCGCGCCGGAGGCCTCGACGAGTCCGTCGCGGGCGGCCTGCGCCTCGAAAGAGTCTGCGGCGGTGCGCAGTTCGGCGATGCCGGTCTGGTTCACCAGCACCTCGACCACCTTGGCGCCGAAGCCGTCGGGGGCGTTCAGGCCGGTGCCGACGGCGGTGCCGCCGATGGCCAGCTCACCCAGGCGGGGCAGCGTCGCCTTGACGCGCTCGATGCCGGCCTCGACCTGGCGGGCGTAGCCGCCGAACTCCTGGCCCAGGGTGACGGGCACGGCGTCCATGAGGTGGGTGCGGCCGGACTTGACGACGGTGCGCCACGCGCGGGCCTTGTTGGCCAGCGACTCGTGCAGCACCTCGAGCGCCGGGATCAGGTGGCGCACAGCGGCTTCCGTCGCCGCGATGTGCGTGGCGGTGGGGAAGGTGTCGTTGGAGCTCTGCGACATGTTGACGTGGTCGTTGGGGTGGACCTCGACGCCGTTGCGGCCCGCGATCGAGGCGATGACCTCGTTGGCGTTCATGTTCGAGCTGGTGCCCGAACCGGTCTGGAAGACGTCGATGGGGAACTGGTCGTCGTGCAGACCGTCGGCGATCTCACCGGCGGCGGCGATGATCGCGTCGGCCTTGTCGGCGGCCAGCAGACCCAGGTCCTTGTTGACCTGCGCGCAGGCGCCCTTCAGCAGGCCGAGTGCGCGGATCTGAGTGCGCTCCAGGCCGCGGAACGAGATCGGGAAGTTCTCCACCGCTCGTTGCGTCTGCGCGCGCCACAGGGCGTTGATCGGCACCCGGACCTCGCCCATGGTGTCGTGCTCGATGCGGTATTCGACATCGTTGTCGGACATGTGCTCCCTTTTGTTGAGGTGAACGGAATTACGGCAGGGGGTGTGCAGCGGACAGGTCGCCGGTGAAGTCCACTGCGGAGTACTCGTTGAGCTTGGAGAGCCGGTGGTAGGCCTCGATCATCCGGACGGTGCCGGACTTCGAGCGCATCACGATCGACTGGGTGGTGCAACCGCCGGCGAAGTAACGCACGCCGTTGAGCAGGTCGCCGTCGGTGACGCCGGTGGCGCAGAAGAAGACGTTGTCGCCGGCGACCAGGTCCTCGGTGGTCAGCACGCGGTCCAGGTCATAGCCGCGGTCCAGGGCGCGCTGGCGCTCGTCGTCGTCGGTCGGGGCGAGGACGGCCTGGATCGCGCCGCCCATGCAGCGGATGGCGGCCGCGGCGATGATGCCCTCGGGGGTGCCGCCGATGCCGGCCAGGATGTCGGTGCCGGACTCAGGGCGGCAGGCGGAGATGGCGCCGGCGACATCGCCGTCGGAGATCAGCCGGATGCGGGCGCCGGCCTCGCGGACCTCGCTGATCAGCTGGGCGTGCCGGGGCCGGTCCAGGATGCACACCGTGACGTCGGCCACAGATTCGTTGAGCTTCTTGGCGACCCGGCGGATGTTCTCGCCGATGGGCACCGTGATGTCGATGACGTCGGCCGCGTCGGGTCCGACGGCGATCTTGTTCATGTAGAAGACGGCCGACGGGTCGAACATGGTGCCGCGCTCGGAGACTGCCAGCACCGAGATGGCGTTGGGCATGCCCTTGCTCATCAGGGTGGTGCCGTCGACCGGGTCGACGGCGAAGTCGCAGTCGGGGCCGTCGCCGTTGCCGACCTCTTCGCCGTTGTAGAGCATCGGGGCGTGGTCCTTCTCGCCCTCGCCGATGACCACGACACCGCGCATCGATACCGAATTGACCAGCTCACGCATGGCGTCGACGGCTGCGCCGTCACCGCCTTCCTTGTCACCGCGGCCAACCCAGCGGCCGGCGGCCATGGCCCCGGCTTCAGTGACCCGGACGAGTTCGAGTGCGAGGTTGCGGTCTGGGGCTTCCCGGCGCGAAGGCGTCATGCGCAGATTGTCCCATTAGCCAGTGCGCGTCGGGGAGCTGGGATACTGAGCACCGTGACGTCATCATCCCCGGAACCTGAGGGCCAGCCGATCGCCGCACCCGAGGTGGTCGCCGAGGGCCAGTCGGTGCCGGTGCCGCGCCCGGCGAAGGACCGGCTGCTGCAGGACGGCCGTGACATGTTCTGGTCGATCGCCCCGCTGGTGGTGGCATGTATCGCGCTGGCCGGGATGCTCGGGATGTGCTCGTTCGCGCCGCAGGGGCCGGGTAAGGGTCCGGCGCCGCAGTACGACGCCCCGGCCGCTCTCAAGGCCGACGCAGCGGCGTTGCACATCCCGATCCGTGTGCCCGAGCTGCCGTCCGGGTGGCATGCCAATTCCGGGTCCCGCGGCAGCATCGAGGCGGGTCGCATCGATCCCGTCACCAAGCAGCCCACGCGGGCGCTGACGTCCAAGGTGGGTTATCTGACCGCCGCCGGCATGTTCGTGGCACTGACCCAGAGCAATGCCGACGAGGACAAGCTGGTCGCCTCGATCCACAGCGGTATGTACCCGACCGGCGCCCAGGATCTGGGCGGCGTGCACTGGGTGGTCTACGAGGGTGCGGGCGAAGACCAGCAGGGCACCGAACCGATCTGGACGGCCAGGCTCGACGGGCCGACCGGCCCGGCGCAGGTCGCGGTCAGTGGGTCGGCGGGGCCGGTGGATTATCGGACGCTGGCGGAGGCGACGCAGCAGGCACAGCCACTGCGGTAGCCGGTTGCGATCGGCGCATTCGGGCCCACAGTGCGGCGCTCAGCCGGGACAGGCGTCCCGGTGCCCGGGGTTCGTCGGGTTCGGGGTCGCTCAGCGGAACGCCTTTGTACACCGCGAGATACACGCTGATCGTGGTGACGACGACGATCATCAGCACCGGGCCGATCACCAGGCCCAGGAAACCGAACATCGCGATCCCGGAGAACACCGACAGCAGCATCAGTGCGGAATCCAGCCGGGCCGCGCGGGGCACCAGGATCGGCCGGAGCACATTGTCGATATTGGTGACCACCAGGATGTGGAACAGGATGACGAACAGTCCGCCGCCGACATTGCCGAACAACGCCAGGCCGATGCCGAACGGGATGCTGACGATGCCGCCGCCCAGCGGGATCACCGACAGGGCACTCAGCAGGATCGCGAAGATGAAGAAACCGTCGTGGAATCCGGCGATATAGATCGAAATCGCGCCTGCCACACCCTGAGCCAGGGCGATGACGAACTGGCCGAGGACCGTCCCGCGCACCATGGCGCCCATCTTGGCCAGGTACAGGTCGGTGACCTCTTCGCCGAGCGGATTGAGCCGCCGGATCAGCAGGACCACCTCGTCACCATTGACCAGTAGCGAGATGAACACGTAGAGGAAGATCACCGCACCGGCCAGCGCGCCGAACAGCCCGCCCGCCGCGTCCTGCAGCACGTTCAGGCCCCATGCGCCGGCGCGCTGCGCGAACGTGATGATCCATTTCTGGAGTGATTCGCTCGTCAGCGTCACGTCGTGCAGGTACGGGATGCGTGCCAACAGGTCGTTGACGGCCTGTAGCGAGCGGGTGCCCAGCGCGCCCATATCGGTGCGGCTCACCCAGTCCGACACATTGCGGATCATGCTGCTGATCTGAACGATGCCGATGGCGACGGCCCCGCTGATCGGCACGACCACCACGACCAGCGCGGCCAGCAGGGTCAGGGTGGCCGACAGTCCGGTGCTCAGCCGCGTCGACAGCCGGCGGAACAGCGGGTTGAACAGGTAGGCCACCACTCCGGCGACCATGACCAGCATGAACTGGCTCCGCAGGAAATAGGCGCCGAACCCGACCGCGATGACCGTTGCGACAGCGAGCGCCCGCTTCTGGGTGATCGTGAAATCGGTGTCCATGCGGGTGATTCTGTCCGATTTGTTGCCGATCGCTACCCGGATGCCAGCTTCAGCAGGTGGCTCATGATGTCGGGGTAGCGCTTGAGGTGCGCGCCGCCGTTGAGGTCGAGCACCTCGCCCGTCATCCATGACGACTGCTCCGAGCACAGGAACAACACGGCGTTCGCGATGTCCTCGGGGGTGCCGGCGCGGCCCAGTGCGGTGTTCTCCACGTACTCGTCGACGACGCCGGGGATCAGTGCCGCGCCCTCGGTCAGTGGGGTGGCCACAAAGCCGGGGGCGACGGCGTTGACGCGAATTCCCTTGGGGCCCAACTCCAATGCGGCCACCTCGGTCAGCATCGACAGGCCGGCCTTGGCGGCGCTGTAGGCGCTCATGCCGATGGCCGGCTGGCGGCCGTTGAGCGACGAGATGCATACCAGTGACCCGCCCTCGCGGAGCTGGCGGCCGGCGTACTTGGCGACGATGAACGAGCCCGTCAGACAGCAGTCGACGACGGCCCGGAAATCCTCGACCGGCATGTCGACGATGAGTCCGAAGGTCGAGAATCCGGCACAGCTGACGACGGCGTCGAGCTCGCCGACCTGCTCGAAGACGGCAGCGACGGAGGCCTCGTCGGTCACCTCGACGACGACCGAGGTGTGCGGTGCGCCGAGCTCGGTGGCGCGGGATTCGGCGAGTTCGGCGTTCCGGTCGGCGATGGTGACGCGGTAGCCCTGCGCGGCCAGGCCCTGGGCGCTGGCCCAGCCGATGCCGGATGCCCCGCCGACGATGAGGGCGTTGCGCTGTGTGCTCACTGGTTTCTCCTGGGCCGTGGCGATCGCGTCACCCCGAGCGGAGTGAACAGATTACCCAATCTGTATACACCTGAATCCGACGTGACTCATCCCCGTATCGACGGCTTGTGGACGACGGGCCGCCGGCCGGTAGCGCAGGCAGTAACTGTCCGCGCAGAGGAACGACCCGCCCTTGATCACCCGCCGCGGTACCTGGAATTGCGGCTGATCGGGGTCGAAACTGTCTGCGGCGCAACACGGCCCGCTGTCGCGGGTGGCGCCGTAGAAGTCGGTGGTCCACTCCCAGACATTGCCGGCCATGTCGAATAGGCCGTAGCCGTTGGCGGGGAAGCTACCCACCGGCGTGGTCTGGCCGTAGCCGGTGTCCGGCAGGTAGGGGAACTCGCCGTGCCAATAGTTGGCCAGCCGCTGCCCGGGCTGCTCGGACTCGGTACCCCAGGTGTAGGTGGCGCGGTCCAATCCGCCGCGGGCGGCGACCTCCCACTGCGCCTCGGTGGGCAGGCCCAGCCCCGCCCAGTCGGCGTACGCCGCGGCGTCCTCGAACGCCACATGCACGACCGGATGGTGCTCCCGGTTCCGCAGCGACGACTTCGGGCCCCGCGGGTGGTTCCAGCATGCACCCGGCGTCCACGTCCACCACTGGCTGAGGTGACGTAGGTCGACGGGGCCGGGGGTGCGGCGGAACACCATCGAGCCCGGTTGCAGATTCTCCGCCGGGGCGCCCGGATAGTCGGCGGCGTCGAGCGGCCGTTCGGCGACGGTGACGTAGCCGGTGGCGTCGACGAAGGCGCCGAACGCTTCATTGGTCACCTGGTGCGGCTGAATCCAGAAACCGTCGACGGTGACCTCGCGGGCCGGGGCCTCCTCGGCGTAGTGCTCGTCCGAGCCCAGCATGGCGGTCTGCGCCGGAATCCAGGCCAATGCGTCAGGCATCGAACACGGCGGCCCAGTCCGACTGCATGCTTGCGACGGTCCAGCCCTCGGTCTTCGCCAGCTCCAGCACCCGTTCCGCCCCTGCGACGTAATCGAATTCGCGTTCGGCATCGTCATGCAACACCAGCATCCGGAAGCCGCGGGCGTATTCGAGCATCTCGATGTCGCCGTTGGAGTTGCCCGCGGCGAAGATCGGCCGGCGCCCGATCCTGCCCCAGATCCGCACCGGCTTGATGGGCCCGTCGTCGAGGAACTCCGGTTGGGCCGTCGTGAGCAGTTCGCCGTCCTGGTATTGCAGCGCAACGGAACTGCCGACCACCCGCTCCGGCGGGATGCCGTACATCGCAGCCGTCACGGGCCGCATGAAATCGCGTCCGCCGCCGGAGGCGATGTAGCAGGTGAATCCGCTCGCCTCCAGGTAGCGCAGCAGCTCGATCATCGGCAGGTAGCCGCACGCGGTGTACGGCCGGCCGAGCGTCGGATGCGGAGCGTCGGCGAAGAACGCCGTCACCCGTGCGGCGTGTTCCTCGACGGTGATCCCGGAGTGTGCCGAAAGCATCGCTGCACCAAGTACTTTCAGATCGCTGTCATCGCCCTGATAGTGCTTGGTGACGGCGGCGCCAAACCAAGCGAGATCTCCCGACGCGGCTGCGGCGTACGGCTTCCGGTCCGCCAGCGCCGGGTCGGCAGCGACTTGCTCGGCCAGCCGGCGCACCAGGAAATCCAGCTGGATGTACGCCGGCTTCTCGCACCACAGTGTGCCGTCGTTGTCGAACACCGCGACCCGGTCTTGCGGCGCAACGTAATCCGGGCCATCGGTGGTGACCCGCCCGACGAAGTCGACGATCGCCGCCTTCGTCGGGCCGTCATTCCATGATTCGAGCACCTAATCTGCCGCCAAGAACTGGTGGAGCTTCTCGACGATCTGATCGATGCTGAAGCTGGCCGGTGGGTGCCGCGGCGGGAACTCCTTGAAGGTGTCGAGGAACGCCGCGGCCATGGCCGTCGCATAGAACGCGAAGAAGTCGCGTCGCAGGAACCACTCGTAGTACGTGTTCGACGTGATGTCGGCGTACTCGTACGGGTCGGTGCGCAGATTGAACAGCTTGGGCACACGCAGCGGCGTGAACGGTTCGGCCCAAATCCGCAGCGTGCCTTGGCAGCGCTGCTCGGCGAAGACGATCTTCCAGTTCTCGAAGCGCATCGCCACCAGCTCGGCGTCGTCGTTGAAGTAGAAGAAGCCGCGACGCGGGCTGTGCTCTACCTCGCCGGTCAGATACGGCAGCAGGTTGAACCCGTCGATGTGGACCTTGTACTCGGTTTCACCGTCTGCCCCGGCCTTGTGCCCCTTCTTGAGCTTCTCGACGATGTCGGTATCGCCGGCGGCGGCCAGCAGCGTCGGCAGCCAGTCGTGGTGCTGGATGATGTCGTTGGAAACCGCGCCCGCCTTGATCTTTCCGGGCCAGCGGATCAGCTCCGGCACCCGGAAGGCGCCCTCCCAGTTGGTGTTCTTCTCGCTGCGGAACGGGGTGGTGCCGCCGTCGGGCCACGTGTTGCGGTGCGGGCCGTTGTCGGTGGAGTAGATGACGATGGTGTCGTCGGCGATGCCCAGTTCGTCCAGGACATCCAGCACCGTGCCGACGTTCTTGTCGTGGTCGATCATCGCGTCGTGGTACTCGGACTGCCAGATGCCTGCTTGCCCGCGGCTCTCCGGCTTCACATGTGTGTAGAGGTGCATGTGGGTGAAGTTGCACCAGACGAAGAACGGGTTGCCCTCGTCGTGCTGGCGCTTGATGTAGTCGACGGTGCGGTCGGCGATGTCGTCGTCGATGGTCTCCATCCGCTTGGCGGTCAGCGGCCCGGTGTCCTCGATGGTCTGCTTGCCGACCGGACCGAACTTCGGGTCGTCGGGTTCGGACGAGACCTCGGTGGTGGCCTTGCAGTTCATCACCCCGCGCGGCAGAGCCTTCTCGTACAGTCGCGGGAACTGGTCCTTGTGCGGGTAGTCGACTTGCTCGGGCTCTTCTTCGGCGTTGAGGTGGTACAGGTTGCCGTAGAACTCGTCGAAGCCGTGCACCGTCGGCAGGTACTTGTTCAGGTCGCCGAAGTGGTTCTTGCCGAATTGCCCGGTGGCGTAGCCCAGCGGCTTGAGCAGTTCGGCGATGGTCGGATCCTCTGCGGCCCAACCGATGTCGACGCCCGGTATGCCGACTTTGCTCATCCCGGTGCGGTACACGCTCTGCCCGCTGATGAACGCCGCGCGGCCGGCGGTGCAGCTTTGCTCGCCGTATGAGTCGGTGAAGCGCATGCCCTCGGCGGCGATGCGGTCGATGTTCGGGGTGCGGTAGCCCATCAGCCCGTCGCTGTAACAGCTCAGGTTGCTGATGCCGATGTCGTCACCCCAGATCACCAGGATGTTGGGTTTGCCGTCGGGCATTGCGGAGCTCCTCGGTCGAAACGGATTTTCCTGTGCCCGTTCGACTTTACGGATGGGTCAAGGATTCCGGCGCGGGTTTGGCATCCGTTCAGTTGCCCGGCGGTATAGACGCTCGTTTCCGGTGTGATCTTGATCTGGCTGGTGGTGCTGAGGAACTTCGGACGAAACCGTGACGCCGGCGTAGAATTCACCGCGCGTGTTCTATCGCCGAGCCTCGGGGGGCACAATGATGACCAACGCGCGCGACATCATGCATAGTGGCGTTATCTGCGTCAATGAATATGAAACGGTAAGCGCTGCCGCTACTCGGATGCGCGACCTGGGCATCGGCGCACTGCCGATCTGCGCTGACGACGAGCATCTACGCGGCATGGTTACCGACCGGGATATCGCCGTCAAATGCCTTGCGGCAGGGAAGGAACCTGCCACCACTCTGGTGGGTGAGCTGGCCCAGGGGCCGGTCTACTTTGTTCCCAGCACCGCCAGCATCCTCTACATGCTGGACGTCATGGCGTTGCACCAGGTGCGCCGGCTGCCGGTGGTCGAAGGTCGTCGACTCGTTGGCATCGTCACCGAAGCTGATGTGGTGCGGAAGTTGTCTGAGCACGCCATCGCAGAGTTCCTCACGGCGGTCTGCGCACCCCGCGCATTCACCGCGTAGTAGCCACCTTTCCGGCCGACCGCGCACGCATGGGTATCGCGGGCCGAGCGTGAATTGGATGTGTGCTGGCAACTCAACGCGAAGGGCCTTGTTTGTCGACATCAGGCGGTCCGAGGCGCACGCTTGAAGCGGGAAGGTGATCGACATGTACGACAAGGATCTGACCAACAAGTGGCACGTCGAGATCGAGTTCTACGAAGATGACGTCCACACCCACGCCAGCGCGCACGCCCGGCTCCGCGACGACACGCTCTCGACGACGGGGGATGCCTACCGCAATCCCAAAGACCCGAGTGCGCCGTTGGTCGGCGAGGAGATCGCAGCGGCCCGGGCGCTCATCGCGCTCGGCACCGATCTGCTGCTGGCAGCCTCGGCGAACATCGAGAAATCAACACAGCACCCGGTGCACCTCTACCGCTGAAACCAGCGCGAGCAGTCCCCCGCAAGCGGGAGGTGCCCCCAACAAAACTGTCGCATTTCCAACAGAATTCGACAGTTTTACGTCTGCTCGCGGGGGAAGGTGACGGGCCAGCCGCTACTTGGCGTCAGCCGCTTCCATCTGGCGGAAGAGCTCGACGTAGTAGGGCATGCATTCCTTCATGGCCTGCTCGGTGTTGAACAGCGGCTCGTAGCCCAGGTCTCGCTTGGCCTTGGCGATCGAGAAGTAGTTGTTCAGGTAGAGGCGCTCGACGGCCAGCGGCTCGATCAGCGGCTCGGGCAGGCCGAACTTGAAGTGCAGCCACTGCCAGGCCATCATCGCGCGGTGCACGAGCTTGCCGGAGACGCGGAAGTTGGGCAGCTTGCGGCCACACGCGGCGACGACGGGACGGGCGAACTCGAACATGTTGAGCGGTTCGCCGTCGTTGATGAAGTAGGCCTGTCCGGGTGACGTGCCGCCGGGCACCAGGTGCTCGCCCGCCAGGATGAAACCGTGGATCAGGTTGTGCACGTAGGAGTTGTCCAGCTTGATGTTCTTGTTGCCCACCAGCACCTTGACGTGGCCGGCGAGGATGTTCTCGAACACCTTCCTGAACATGGTCTGGTCGCCCCGGCCCCAGATGCCGCTGGGCCGGATGGAACAAGTCAGTAAACCCGACCCGTCCCCTTCAATATCGTTCTGCGACAGCACGAACTTCTCTGCGGCGACCTTGGTCTCGGTGTACAGGTCGTTGAAGCGCGTGGTGTACGGCATGGACTCGTCGCCGTTCTGGATGTCCTGGCCACCCATCACGACGCTGTTCGACGCGGTGTAGACGAACCGCTTGACGCCCGCGGCCCGGCCCAGCTTCACCAGGTTCTCGGTGCCGCCGACGTTCACGCCGAAGCTGCGGTTGCGGTACTCATCGGTGACGGACGCGCCGCCCATCAGGTCGATGATCGCCGCGGTGTGGATGATCGTGTCGATATCGGCGACAGCCTTCGACACATCTTCGGGGTTGGTGATGTCGCCGACCTGAGTCTCCAGGTTCGGGTTCTCCGGCAGCGGCGACGGGACGCGGTCGAAGGACCGGACGCGGTGGCCGCGGTCGAGCAGTTCGGTCACCAGGTTGGCGCCGACGAAGCCAGACCCACCGGTTACCAGCACACGGCCGAGGTCTGTGGTCAGGGAAGCATCACGCATGGTGCAGGAGCATAACTGAAACGTGTTCCAGTTAACAGTGTCCGGCAATAATTACCGCACCGATCAATTTTCGTCGTCGGCGCCCGTGGCGAGCGCATCCTCGACTTTCTTGCGGGCGCCGGCCAGATGCTCTTCGCACCGTTTTGCCAGTTGTTCGCCCCTTTCCCAGAGCTGGAGCGAGGTATCGAGGTCGAGCCCGCCCGCTTCCAGTTGGCGGACGACCTCGATCAGTTCGTCGCGGGCCTTTTCGTAGCCAAGCTGACTAATGTTCGTCATATATTCCTTCGCTCACGGTCGTGACGGCGCCGTCGGCCACCCGGATTCGGAGTCTGGTTCCCGCCGGGGCATCCTGTGCCGACCGCAGGACCGTGCCGGCCGCCGATAGGTTCTGCACCACGGCGTAACCACGGGCCAGAGTCGCGGCCGGGCCCAGCGTGGCCAGCCGGGCCGACAGGTGGCCCACGTGATTGGTTTCGGTGGCGATGAGCCGCCGGATGTCGCGACGCGCGGCCGTCACGGCCCGGGTGATCTCCTCGCCGCGCGCATCCAGTGCCTGTAGCGGCTGGGCCAATACCGGGCGGTCGCGCAACTGTTCGATGAAGCGCGTCTCGCGGTGCACCCAATTGCGCAGGGCCTGGGCGCTGCGCCGACGCAGGTCGGTCACCAGGGTCTGCTCGGCGGCAGCGTCGGGGACGACGCGTTTGGCCGCATCGGTCGGGGTGGCCGCCCGCAGGTCGGCGACCAGGTCGCACAGCGGGTTGTCCGGTTCGTGCCCGACGGCGCTGACCACCGGGGTGGTGCAGGCGGCGATCTCGCGGCACAGGGTTTCGTCGGAGAACGGCAGCAGGTCCTCGACGCTGCCGCCGCCGCGGGCGATCACGATGACGTCGACGGCCGGTTCGGCGTCCAGCGCGCGCAGGGCCTCGACGATCTGCGGCACCGCGTTCGTGCCTTGGACTGCGGTGTTGCGGATATCGAAGTGGACTGCGGGCCAACGGCTTTGGGCGACGGAGACGACGTCGTGTTCGGCGGCCGACGCCCGGCCGGTGATCAGGCCAATGGTGTTGGGCAGGAACGGAATCGGGCGCTTGAGCCGCGGATCGAACAGGCCCTCGGCGTCCAGCAGCCGGCGCAGCCGGTCGATGCGGGCCAGCAGCTCACCGATGCCGACCGCGCGAATCTGGCTGATGCGCAACGAGAATGAGCCGTTGCGGGTGTAGAACTGCGGCTTGCCGAGCATGATCACCTGGGTGCCCTCGGACAGCGGCACCGGGGCGTCGTCGACCAGGGCGCGGGGGCAGCTGACCGACAGCGACATGTCCGCGGCCGGGTCCCGCAGCACCATCCAGGCCGTCGACTGCCGCAACTTCAGCTCGGTGAGCTGGCCCTCGATCCAGATGGTGCCGAGCCGGTCGATGTACTTGGCTACCCGGGTGGATACCGCCCGGACCGGCCATGGGTTCTCGGCCGAGTTCTCGTTCTCGGCCGCTGCGGCAGCCGACGTCACCGCATCACTTCGCGGTCGCGCGGGTGATCCTGTTGGCCAGCAGCGTCTGGAACGGCGCGCGGGACTTCGTGTTGTTCTCGTAGGCGAGCAGCGCCTCGAGGTCGTCGACCTTGAGCTGGGGCAGCCGGGCCCGCAGCTGGGCCAGGGTCAGCGCCGCGTAGTCGAGGTCGGTCACGATTGCCGGCTCGATCGCAGTCGTCGCGCTGGCACCGTTGGTGGCCGAGCCGTTGGTCGTCGCCTTCGGCGTGTCCGTGTACAGCGCGAAGCGGCCCTCGGTGAGGCGGGCGCCGTCCCGCTGTTCGGTCGTGGCAGCCGCATCCGCCGGTGCCGCGTCCAGCAGGTCCTCGTCGAACGTGGCCCATTCCGGCTGCTCGTCCTTCGGCGGGAACCACTGCTCGAGGGTCTCGTCACCCTTGTTGACGAGTTCGGCCAGGTCCTGCTGCATCTTCATGACCAGCTGGGCGAGCTGACTGGCCAGCGTCATCGGGTAGGTCAGGATCGTTTGGGGGAGCCGGACGGTCTCCTCGAGCGCGGTCGCAGCCGCGCCGACCAGCAGCCGGACTCCGTAGGGCGCAGTAGACATGCTTGCCAGAGTACGGCTGGCTCTGGCGAAGCGGTGATACGCACCCTTGAGCAGTACCCTCGACGTATGCCACCGACCATCAATATGGGCATTCCCGGAGCCACCGTTTCGGTTGCCGGGGCTGCGATGAGCAAAACCGGTAAGCGGGTGCTCCTCGCCGAGCCCCGAGGGTACTGCGCGGGCGTGGACCGCGCGGTCGAGACCGTCGAGCGGGCGCTGGAGAAGCACGGTGCCCCGGTGTACGTGCGGCACGAGATCGTGCACAACCGCTACGTGGTGGACACCCTGGCCAAGGCCGGGGCGGTGTTCGTCGAGCAGACCGAAGAGGTGCCCGAGGGCGCCATCGTGGTGTTCTCCGCCCACGGCGTCGCGCCGACGGTGCACGAGGAAGCCGCGGCGCGCAATCTGCGGACCATCGACGCCACCTGCCCGCTGGTCACCAAGGTGCACAACGAGGCCAAGCGCTTCGCCCGCGACGACTACGACATCCTGCTGGTCGGTCACGAGGGCCACGAAGAGGTCGTCGGCACCGCAGGTGAGGCACCTGAGCATGTGCAGGTCGTCGACAACCCTGACGCCGTCGACAAGGTGACGGTGCGCGATCCGAACAAGGTCATCTGGCTGTCCCAGACCACCCTGTCGGTCGACGAGACCATGGAGACCGTGCGGCGGCTGCGGGAGAAGTTCCCGACGCTGCAGGACCCGCCCAGCGACGACATCTGCTACGCCACCCAGAACCGCCAGGTTGCGGTCAAGGCGATGGCCCCGGAGTGCGAGCTGGTGATCGTCGTCGGCTCGCGCAACTCGTCGAACTCGGTGCGCCTGGTCGAGGTGGCGCTGGGCGCCGGCTCGAATGCGGCCAAGCTCGTCGACTACGCCGAGGACATCGACCCGGCCTGGCTGGAGAACGTCACGACGGTCGGCGTCACCTCCGGCGCCTCGGTGCCCGAGATCCTGGTGCGGGGCGTCCTGGAGCGACTCGCCGAATTCGGCTACGACACTGTGCAGCCCGTCACCACCGCGAACGAGACGCTGGTGTTCGCGCTGCCGCGCGAGATTCGTCCGGCCCGGCACTAGGCCCAGCCCGGCACTGGTCCGGGCGGGCGCTGACCCAGGCGGCTACGCCGTCAGGCGTCGGCGTCCCAGGTGCGGCGCGGCCGGCGCTCTGCGAGGGGCTCCGCCGCCGCATCGTCGTCCGCACCGCGGTACCGCACGCGCGAGACCGGGTGGTGGGCACTGCTGGGCGGAGCGCTCCGCGCCGGACGAGCAGGGGACTGGTAGCGGTCGCCGGGCTCGTACGGATCGTCGGCATAGCGACGACGGCGCGGCTCGGACGCGGACGGGCGCTGCGTCGGGCGCTCGTAGCGATCCCGTTCCCGCGGCTCCCGGTAGTCATAGCGGTCCTGCGGCGGGGTACGCCGCGGCTCCCGCGATTCGGCGGCCGGACGCGGGCGACGCCGCGGCTCGTCGGGAACGGCATACGAATCGGTGGCGGCCGGGCGGGGACGGGCCGGCCGCTGCGGCCGACGCAGCTGTCCGGGCACGGGATCGATCAGCTCTGTGTCGCTGGCGTGCGCACGCGCCCGGGCCGGACGCGGCGCGCGCTGCGGATCAGCGGTGCCGCGGCGGGACGACTCTGCCGCCGTACGACGTGACGGGGTGGCGCGCGTCCGCGCGCTGCGGGGCGTCTGGCCGGTGGTGAGCTTGGTGAGCTTGGCCGACAGCGTCGCGGCCAGACCGGCGGGTGCGACGGCGTCTTCGTCCTCGGCTTGACGCCGGGCGCGGCGAGGCTTGGCCTCGGCGACTGCCTCGTCGTCGTCTTCCTCGTAGGTCAGGAACTGCGGCAGGACGAACCAGCGGACCAGACCGAGCACCAGCACCGTTGCCGCGGTGAAGAACATCGTCGGAAAACGCTCGATCAGCGGATAACCGCAATTGATCAGCAGGTCCTTGATGCCGGCGATCTTGTCGCTGTGGAACATGAAATACGCGCCCGGCACGGCCACGAAAAGAATCAGCGGTGGCTGGATGACCGCGGTGAAAATCCCGGACCGCCGCACGCCGAGCACAGCGAGTACACAGCCGGCTACGTAGCAGAACGTGAAGAAGGCGCTGAGTTCTTTGTCACCGGTGCCGGCGTCGTAGGCGAAGCCGATCGCAGTGGCTGTGACCGCCAGCACAAGGCCTCCCCACCAGGGGATTCCCGGGATGCTGGGCAGCGCCGAGCGGCGATCGAGGGCGGCTTCGGCCCCATGATGCTCTGCTGACACTCCTAGACCGTACCGGCAATCTGGGCCTTAGTGCCTACAGGCGGGCGTTGGGACGGTGTGGCGTCTCCTAAACTAGTGAACTCGTGGGTCTGAACCTGGGAATCGTCGGTCTGCCGAACGTCGGAAAGTCGACGCTGTTCAACGCGTTGACACGTAATGACGTGCTCGCGGCTAATTATCCGTTTGCAACGATCGAACCCAACGAGGGCGTGGTGCCGCTGCCCGACCCGCGGCTCGACAAGCTCGCCGAGATCTTCGGTTCCGAGAAGACCGTCCCGGCGCCCGTGACGTTCGTGGACATCGCCGGCATCGTCAAGGGCGCCTCCGAGGGGGCGGGCCTGGGCAACAAGTTCCTGGCCAACATCCGCGAGGCCGACGCCATCTGTCAGGTGGTGCGCGCCTTCGCCGACGACGACGTCGTGCACGTCGACGGCCGCGTCGACCCCAAGTCCGACATCGAGGTCATCGAGACCGAGCTGATCCTCGCCGACATGCAGACGCTGGAAAAGGCGCTGCCGCGGCTGGAGAAGGAAGCCCGCACCAACAAGGACCGCAAGCCGGTCCTCGAAGCCGTGGTGGCCGCCCAGGCGATTTTCGACGAGGGCAAGACGCTGTTCTCCACGGGCAAGGACTGGTCCGTCCTGCGCGAGCTGAACCTGATGACCGTCAAGCCGTTCCTGTACGTCTTCAACGCTGACGAGTCGGTGCTGACCGACGAGGCGCGCAAGGCTGAGCTGACCGCCATGGTCGCCCCGGCCGAGGCCGTGTTCCTGGACGCCAAGATCGAGGCCGAGCTGCTGGAGCTCGACGACGAGTCCGCCGCCGAGCTGCTGGAGTCCATCGGCCAGACCGAGCGCGGCCTGGATGCGTTGGCGCGCGCCGGTTTTCGGACGCTGAAGCTGCAGACCTACCTGACCGCCGGCCCCAAGGAATCGCGGGCCTGGACCATCCACCAGGGCGACACCGCACCCCGCGCAGCCGGCGTCATCCACACCGACTTCGAAAAGGGCTTCATCAAGGCCGAGATCGTGGCCTTCAACGACCTCGTCGAAGCCGGGTCCATGGCCGCCGCGAAAGCCGCCGGCAAGGTCCGGATGGAAGGCAAGGACTACGTCATGGTCGACGGTGACGTGGTGGAGTTCCGCTTCAACGTGTAGAAGGCCAGGTCATCGGGCATTTATTGGCTGTCCGTCCGCAGTTCGTCCGCAGCAGGGTTAACCGCCGCCTGGAAGAGATTGGCAGCAGCCTTTCGCGTCCGGTCGTTGGCGTTAGGCCACAGGTGTGCGTATGTGTTCAACGTGACCGTCGCCGACGAGTGTCCAAGTGCTCCCTGGACCGTCACCACGTCGCAGTTCTCGTTGATGAGTCCAGAGGCATAGAAGTGCCGGAGATCGTGGAGCACGTAGTCGACACCTGCCGCCGTCCGTGCCTTGCGCCATAGGTAACCAACCGAGTTCTGATGGAGAGGGTGTTCACCCTGGCCCGGGAACATCCATCGGTCCGGGCTGCTATCGGGCAGGTGCAGGCGAATGTGCTCGCTCAAGATGTGCAGCACCTCGTCTGGCACGTAAACCGTGCGCACCGATCCGTACTTGGGTGGCCGAATTTCTACAACGCCCCCGTTGGCTCTCTGGACCTGGCGTTCGATCCGAATTTCCTTGGAGAGGAACTTGATGTCTCCGACGCGCAGAGCGGCAGCCTCACCTAACCGAGTGCCCGTGAATGCGCAGAGGGCGACGAAGGCGGCGAAGTGGTCTTCCGCTTCACTGAGGAGCTTGCCGACCTCGGTGGGTGTCGGTATCGCCATTGCCTCTGAGGCTTTCGGGCGTCGCGGCAGGGTCACCTTGGCGGAGATGTCATGGGCGAGGAATCGGTCGCCGATTGCCGCCCGGATAACTGCGCGGACATAGTTGAAGCGTGTCTTGATCGTGGACGGCTCTAGCGGCTTCTCGCGCATCCACTTAACCCATGCCTCGATGTGAGATGGCTTCAAATCCGCGAACGGCACATTGCCGAAGGTTGCCGAGTTCACGGCCAAGTTCATGCCTTTCACCGTGCTGGTTTCCCACATCTGCAACTTCGACCATTCCCGGTAGTAGCTGTGAAATGTGACCTTGCCCAGCCTGGGGTCGATGTAGTTGCCGGTTTCCTGCGCGGCGACGATGCTGTTGAGCCACTGCTGGCCTTCTGATTTCGTACGGAACCCTTTTGCGTGCTCGCGGCCCTCTGAATCGACATATCTTGCGCGCCATTGCTTTCCCTTGCCATGGTTGGCGCTGGGTACTGACCGAGCATTGCCGTCGGCGTCGCGGATTGTTTTGGTCCAGCGGTTCTCGACGCTGCTGCGCCGGTTACGTCTCTGAGTCATCGGACACCCCGCTGACTTTGTCATTCATGCGCAGGATGATCTTTTCGACCTCCGCCAACAAAGAGGCGTGGTGTTGGGCAATGCTGTACAGGGTGTCTCGACTTTCATCGACGCGCTTACGCGCTTGCTCAAGTTCTATGCGGTGCGACTCAAGCTGAGTTGTGTGGTCGTCTGGCAGTGATAGCTCGAACACCGCCATGATCGGCATCTCGAACACCTCAGCGAGTGCCGCCGCCTCAGCCACCCGCAACGGGCGCGCTCCGCGTTCGATCTTGGCGACCGTGGTTTGGTGCATCTCGAACCCCTGATGCCGCAGGCGTTCGGCGACTTCATCCTGAGACCAGTTCCGGTCTTGTCGCCAGCTTCGGACCACCTCGCCGAATCGTTTCTCCCACGATTCATGGTGTTGTCGGGTCAGGGCCAATTCCTTGATTGAGGTCTCGGCGGCGTCTTTGGGCAGTCGCTCACGCAGTTCATTGGCGAGCTGCTGGCCTTCGACAGCGGCGACGCTCCCGCACCAGGGGGCGTCACTCATCTCGACCTCATGATTGATGCGGGTGCGCGGGTCGCTCCTAGCGGCGAGCCGACGAAGTCCCGCCGTCAGGAGTGGATCTGCCTCGCCCGCAATTTTTCGAAAACGTGTACCTGTTCGCGGCAGCCTGACGAGCGGTAACGATGCAACCGTCCTCGAGGTTCGATACACCCCCGTCACGTGTTCGGTGTGTATGGGCTACTCATCGGGCATGCGGAAGTCTGGGACTTTGAACTGGTGTCGGATGTCCAATTGTGGCCAGTCGAAACGGCGCTGTCCTGCGTGGCGAATGGGGGCCGACGACACCTTCTGCCTGATAAAGTTCGACGCTATCCGCGTTGGTTGTAGAAATGGACCTGCCAGCGCGAGGTGGTCTGGTGTTATCGAGTTTATCGATCTCGGAGGGCAGATGACGCAGGGGTCTGTTTTATCGCACGATAATCGAACGACTACGACCTGGTCGATGACCACAGCCGTGCTGCTGGAGAACACCACGATCCCCATTGAGCTGAGGTGTAATTCAGTCGAACTTACGCGTGATGAGCGGGATCATCGGGAATTGATTGAGCAGCTATCAAATGAATTTGAATTTGACTACGCTGCCGTCGACGAACTGCGGAATGACATTGAAGACGCAAAGAGTCGGATATACGCCGCCGCGTTGGATGGCGACATGCGGTTGGTTTCGTCAACCAGTAGCTACGCGTCAGGGATCGAGCAGCAGCTCGCCTCGGAACTTGATCGGCTGGAATCCGTTCGCGCTGAACGTCTAAGTGCCGTGTATGGCGAGCTCGCCGAGCTCTTGGTGGAGAACTATGGCTTGGGTAAGTCTGGCTCGTTCGAATACTTCGTGCCCGCGCTCAATTCGGTGTTGACATATAGCGCTGAAAAGACTCGCGACATGCTTCCCTTTTTATTCGGCCCGGAGCTCGAGCGACAAGTGGTCGACATATTCGTTAAGCAGAGTGTTTCTAAGTTCGGCCTAAGCGTCGCTGATGAAGACGACCTTAAGATGACGGAAGTCGTGCTTGAGCTTCCGTTGCCGATTTATGGCTCAAAGCCCGAGAAACTTGCTTCGGTATCGAACCTGATACAGGGGCTCACCTCGGTAGGAACAGCAGGGGTCATTGGCTACAGTGATCATTTCCAGAGTCCCGTGTTGGTGCTAGGCACCCTAGCCGGAGCTTTTGTCATATGGTTCGCCACACCTCACGTGAAGACGATCAGAGACGAGACGAACAGGTGGGTCGAAGACTGGGCAAAGGACCGACTGCGCTACAAGGATGACTAAATGGGATGTTGAGGCTGCGGCGACCACCTTGCGTCGACGTAACTCTGTCCGGCTTGCCCTTAGGCCACTCACACATTATCCGCGCTCCGTGATTTGTGTAGCGCCTGGACGACTCGCTGGGCAACGTCTTCATCGCTTGCGAGCGGATCAATCTCCAACTCCATCTGGCCGCCCCGCGGAGTAATAATCTTTATGGTGGTTTGAAAAACGGGGCGCTCTCGACGCCGCATCCAGAGATAGGTCAATAGAGTCGTCAATGATGTGCCGACCACGCTCACAGTTGCAAACACATACGCGAGAGTCGACGGTCCGGTCGCCATCGCAGATGCGGCCATTTCATTCATGCTGCCACCATCGCCATCGTAACCCCACTTGGGACAATCGCCGCGAGGAAGAACGCTATTGACGTGCCGGTGATTGTCGATGGATCCGAATGCACGGTATATCCGATGGAATTCGCCAGTAGCGCCAACAGATTGAAGAAGCCAATGAAGACCGCCAGCACCTTGAAGCCGGTCTGAGTTCCACTGTAATCGCGTGAGATACCTGCTGATATCAATTCACCAATGGCACCGCCGGCGATCACAGCGCCTGCGACAAAAAGTTCACCCTTACCCAAAACATCGACGATAGAGAACTCATGAGACATGCCCGTCTGGATGCTGACAATGATTATGGGCAGTAATCCGACGATGACGCCGAAGGTGACCCAAAAAGTTAGCCGAACGACGACGATGCCACGCCGCGAGGTTGTGCTCGCCATACGGCTCCCTCCTCTAGTGTCTTGCAGCCTATTTCATTACTGATGGATTAGCGTGCGAACGCCAATTCTTGAGACGACCGACAAGGTTGGTCCGCAAGCGAGGTTGGATGGCGGAGCGATGACTTCGGTGTTTCGCCCATGGACGACGACCCACTCGGTGTCTCGAAACTAAAGAATTGAGACAGCGGTAGCGAGAGCGGTTGTGTACAAGAAACTGCCAGCTCGCACTGTCTCAGAAGTTGGTTCAAAACACTTGTCTCATATTGAGTTGTTATGAGACTTTTGCGACACTGTTCGCATGCCCGCTACCACTGCCCCGGCAGCCACCGGAACCGTCCTTGGCTACGCCCGCGTCAGCACTGGTCACCAGTCGCTCGACCAACAGGTTGATGCGCTGACCGCTGCGGGTGTCGATACGGCCCGCGTCTACTCGGACAAGCTCTCGGGTACCTCGACCCGTGAACAACGTCCCGGCCTGGCCGCTCTGTTGGACTACGCCCGTGAGGGTGATGCCATCGTGGTCGTTGGTATCGACCGCCTGGGCCGCAACGCCGCCGAGGTCATGTCCACCATCCGCGAACTGGGGGAGCGCGGGATTGTGCTGCGGTCCCTACGCGAGGGCATCGACACGTCGAACGCCACTGGCCGCATGGTGGCGGGGGTTTTGGCGAGCTTGGCTGAGCTCGAATTGGAGTTGGGTCGTGAACGGCGCTCAGCGGCCCGTGAGGCCCGTCGTGCACGTGGACAGACCATCGGTCGACCCAAAGCGCTGGACCCCCAGAAGGCCGCGCTTGCCCAGCGGATGCACGCCAGTGGTGAGCCTGCGAGCACCATCGCGGCGACACTCGGTGTCAGTCGCGCAACTGTGTACCGTGCGTTAGCGGTGCGCTGAGAATGATAGTTGCGTCAGGAAGCTGTCAGCTCGCCGAATCTGACTCACCCTTCCTCGTAGCCCGAGGTTATGAAGCGTTCAGCATCATCTTGCGCCAGGCGTTGCAGATCGGCGGCGAACGGGCCGATGTGTTCGTCTAGGTATGAGCCGAGCGCACCTGCGTGGACTGTGTCGATTACGTAGCGACCGTTTAGCGTGCCTGATCGAATCTCTCGAACCATCGGCACCCAGTCAACAAGTTTGGGCTCGTACGGCTCTGCGCTGACGTCGACCTTGTACAGCGGAGCGGAAGTAACAACCATCGGATAGAGGAACTGGATTGATGCCCAATCGCGTGATCTGTCGTGAACGACTCGACTGGTCTGGCGTTGACTCCGGTAGTGCTGCGTAGCCTTCGCGAGCGGGTAGACGAGGCTGTCGAAGATGCCCCGATTGTCAGCGATCCACTCCGCTTTTCGTTCGAGTCGAGTCATCTGATTGGCCAAGAAGCCATGATTCCAGGGTGCTTCCCGCAGATCGTTCAGGCGGAGGTACGTTCGAGCGTCCGTGTTGTACAGGCGAGTTGCGTTGGCTCCGATAGGTTCCCGTCGGATGACGACTTGATCGAATCTGTAGACCTCTTCTAACCGAGGTCGGGTTCGTTCGAACTCGTCGGTCGGTTTGCCGATCAACACGTAAGGGTTCGAAGTTTGCTTGCATTCGACGAGGCAGCGAATACCGACCGATACGCGCAGTTCTTCATCCGAATGCAGACGCTTGTAAGCCATCACGTCGATCTCTCGCGACTTTGTGGGGTCGTCAGGGTCGGGGAACGCTGCTCCCACCGAAGTTGCGTAGCCGCGGCTGACGAGCGCGGTGTCGGCTTCCTGCTCAAGCAGCCATCCCGCCGCCCGCAAGGCATCAACAATCTGTGCGGAGGATGGACCTTCGATAGCGCGGTTTGAGCTTGCCACATCGGATACGTTCGCACGCTCGCAGTTGCGTTGCGCGCATGGCGCGCCAACGTTCTATCTGCCCATTGCGACCCTGACAACTACGTCCGCTGGTTATCCGCTCGCGAGAGATGCCGGTCCGAAGGAATGGACGAGGGGGTGGGGGGTGCCCCGTAGAGGGCCCGGCTCGCGCCTCGTACGGCCAGCGTGCGCTCTCTCTCCGGTGCCAAGCGTCCGCAAACCGTCCGCAGTAGCTCCGTTCACCGCAAATGACAGCCAACACCGCCAACGCCCTGACCTGCCAATTCTTAACGCAACCAACGCAATAAGCTGTGGCAAACGCCCAGCACAGAGTTCCGCTTCAACGTGTAGGCCCCGGCAATGCGCCGAGAGTGGAGAAGATTGCGAGATTTTCGCGAAATCTCGCAATCTTCCGCACATTCGATGACATAGATTGACGGCTGTGAGTGGCGATTGGCGCAGCGATCGAGTCGACGAGCTGCGGTCATTGATCAAACAGGCCGAACCTGACGTCGTCGAAGAGTCCAAATGGCGCAAACCGTCCAATCCTGATGGTGTGCCGACGTTTTCACTGGACGGCCTGATCTGCACGGTGGAGACGTACAAGGACAAGGTCAAGGCGACGTTCGCCAAAGGCGCGTCCCTGAAGGACCCGAGTCAGTTGTTCAACGCGAGTCTCGACGCGGGAGTCCGGCGCGCCATTGATCTGCACGAAGGCGACGAACTGGACGCGGACGCGTTCAAGGCATTGATCCACGAGGCAGTGAGAGCCAACCGCAGCTAGCGCGCTGGGGCGATCCGTCCCTGGGCCGACGCCTGTCGGTGCCGCAAGGTGGTGGAGTCACGCCCCCAACGTGTAGTCCGCGCCGGACTTCAGCAGCTGCGCCGCCTCGTCGACGATGCGCTCGATGATCGCGCCGGCGGGTTCGATCGAGTGGATGAGCCCGGCGGCTTCGCCGAACACGACCCCGGCGTTGTCGGGATCGCCGTCGGCGAAGGCGGCGCTGTATCGCGGGCCCTCGACGTCGGCGTTTGCTGTCAATGCCTTTTCGTCGCCGTGCCAGCGGTCGGTAAAAGCGTTGCGGCGCATGCGCATTGTGAATTCGGCCGGCCAATCAATGCCGCGGGCGATGTCGCCCGTCGTCGTGCGAATTGTGCTGTCCCCGTTGGATTCGACGATCGCTTGGTGGTGGCGTGGATGTACCAGCGCCTCGTCGGAAGCCCATAGCCGCGTGCCGACCAGCACGCCGTCGGCGCCCAAGAGGAGAGAGGCGGCCAGCGCCCGCCCGTCGGCGATGCCGCCGGCTGCGAGGAGCAGGGTTTTGGGGGAGCGCTGGGCCACGAAATCAGCGACCTCAGGAACAAGGCTCAGCGTCCCGCGCAAGGAACCGTGGCCACCGGCCTCAGTGCCCTGTGCGACCACAACATCGGCACCGACCTGTATTGCGCGTTCGACGTGGCCGAGGTTCTGGCATTGGCAAATGAGCATGGCGCCAGCATCTTTCACCTTATCCGCGAAGAGCGCGGGGTCGCCGAACGACAACATCACCGCGGCCGGGCCGAATTCGAGGGCTTCGGCCACCACGCTGGGCGAGCGCTGCGCCGACCACGTGATGAACCCGACGCCGACCCGCTCAGCTTCGGCCGCCGCGAATTGCGCACGAATCCATTCGGCGTCGCCGTATCCGCCGCCGATTAGTCCCAGCCCGCCGGCCCGGCTGACCGCCGCGGCCAGTGCACCGCCCGCGGCCAATGCCATCGGCGCGGAAACAATCGGGTGCGCAATCCCGAGGCGATCGGTCAGGCGGGTGGCGATCATCGTCTGATTATGGGCGTCAACTGAGCCGTCGAGCGTGGGGGTTGGCGCGGAAAAACCGCCGAGAATCCCTCCTAAACCTCCACGCTCGGCGTAGTCACGCGGACGGTGGTGACCAGTCTGACATTGCCACCCGCCTGCGCCTGTGAGAACTTGGTAACAGAGCCTTAACGATGGCTTCCGGACGATGGGTGCCGTACCCGGTGTGCGACAAGACGGCCCGGGAGAAACATCATGTCGTGGGTAATTCTCGTCATCTCCGGCGTCCTCGAAGCGGTATGGGCGACAGCGATGGGCAAGTCTGAAGGGTTCACCCGGCTCTCGCCGAGCATCGTGTTCGGGGTTGCGCTCATCGCCAGCATGGCCGGCCTGGCCTACGCCATGCGCGACCTTCCGGTCGGGACCGCCTACGCCGTCTGGGTGGGAATCGGCGCAGTCCTCACCGTCGTCTATGCGATGGCCACCGGGGATGAGACCACCTCGGTCCTCAAGGTGGTGTTCTTGGCGGTGATCATCGGCGGCGTTGTCGGGCTCAAGCTCGTTCACTAGGGCTGATTCCATGTCGGGCGGAGTAGGTTGCCCGGCATGGGGACTCTGAACTTCACCGCGACGGTGTCTCTCGACGGCTACGTCGCTGACGCCGACGGCGACTTCGATTGGTCCGGCCCGGGTGACGAGGTATTTGCCGTTCATCTCGCACGCATCGCAGGTGTTTCCACCGAGGTGCTGGGCCGGAAAACCTTTGCGCTGATGCGGTATTGGGAGAATTTCCCGGCGGACGAAGATGCCACCCCTGAGGAATTGGAGTTCGCCCGGCTGTGGCGCGACATCGAGACGATCGCCGTGTCGTCGACGCTGACGCGCGAAGACCTCGGGACGAGTCGAGCCCGGCTCGTTCCCGAACTGACCTTGGCCGAATTGCGCCAGATCGTGGACGACGCACCGGGAGCGGTCGAGATCTTCGGACCCACTACGGCGGCCGATGCGATCCGTGCCGGCATGATCGACGACTTCCACTTCTTCGTCGTACCCAAGGTCGTGGGCGCGGGTCTGCGCGCCCTGCCTGACGATGTGGTGCTCGACCTGAACCTCGTCGAGCACCGGGTTTTCGACGACGGTGTCGCCTACCTGCATTACAGGCCTCGCTGAAAGTGGTTCGAGCGTGGGGGTTTACGCGGAAAAACGCGGCGAATTCCTCGTAAAACCGCACGCTCGACGTAGTCAGAGCGGCCGCAGCGACTTGATGGTCTTCATCGGGAACCGCGACGAGACGCGGTGGATGCCGGGGATCGCAAGCACCTTGCTCGTCAGGAACTGCTCGTAGGCGGGCAGGTCCGCGACGGCGACGCGGACGAGATAGTCCGGCGACCCGAACAGCCGATGCAGTTCGAGCACTTGGGGATACGCGGCCATCTTGGCCTCGAAGGTCTCGATGCTCTTCATGTCGAAGTCGGTGATCTCGACGTCGAGGAGCACCTCGAAGCTCTGATTGGCGGCCGCGGGTGAGATCTGCGCCTGGTAGCCGACGATGACGCCGTCGGCCTCGAGCCGTTGAACCCGCCGCAGGCACGGCCCCGGCGTGAGCCCGACGCGTTCGGCCAGGGCGACGTTCGCGATGCGGCCATCCTCGCGCAGGACGTCGATTATTGCTGTGTCAAGGCTGTCCATGACCAATTATTGCTCACACCGGCCCGCTAGCGCAGTAAGTAGCAACCAAATTCTGCTGCTGACCTGGGATCATTGTTGTCATGGATGCTCTGGTGGTGACGTCTCGGAAAGCGGAGGTCGCCGCGGGCGTGCGGGCATCGCTGGCAGCCGGACTCGGCATGTATCCGATCGGCGTCGCCTTCGGGCTTCTGGTCGTCCAGGCGGGCCTGCCGTGGTGGGTCGCCCCGGCGCTGTCCATCGCATGTTTCGCCGGGTCGTTGGAGCTGCTGCTGATCGGCCTGATCGTCGCGGCCACCCCGCTCGCGACCATCGCACTGACCGCGTTCCTGGTGAACTTCCGTCACGTCTTCTACGCGTTCACGTTTCCGCTGCACGTGGTGCGCAACCGGTTCGCCCGTGCCTATTCGGTCTACACCCTCGTCGACGAGGCGTACGCGGTGACCGCCGCCAACCCGCGCGGCTGGACGTCGTGGCGCCTGGTCTCGATGCAGGCCGCGTTCCAGATCTATTGGGTCGGTGGCGGTTTGACGGGCGTCTTGCTCGGTTCGATGCTGCCCGCGCGCATCGAAGGGCTCGAATTCGCTTTGTGCGCCTTGTTCGTCACTCTGACGCTCGACGCCTGCCGCTCCCGCGACGGCGTGCCATCGCTTCTCCTTGCGGCCCTTAGCTTCTCGATCGCGGTGGTGGTTGCGCCTCATGCGGCGTTGTTCGTCGGGCTGCTGCTGTTCATCGCCACGCTCGTCGCGCGCTACGCGTTGGTCCGGCGGCAGGCGGTCGTCGATGCCTGACCTGGGGTACCTGGCGGCCGTGCTGGGGACCGTCTTCGCCATCAACCTGGCGTTGCGCGCCGTGCCGTTCGCGATCCTGCAGCCACTGCGAAAGTCGCGCTTCGTCAACACGATGGCCGCCTGGATGCCCGTCGGCATCGTGGTGATTCTCGCGGCGAGCACCTTCCGTTCGGTCTCCGGCGACGGAAAACACTTGGCGTTCGCGGCATTTGCGGTGGCTATCACCGTGGCGGCCCACCTTTTGGGCGGACGGCGGACCCTGCTCAGCGTCGGCGCCGGAACGCTCGTCTATGTGCTGCTCGTGAACTCAGTCTGATTGTGTGCGAAGTACTGCACCAGGCAGAACTCGTGGCCTTCGGGGTCGAACATGACCAGCACGACGCCCTCGTCGTAGTCGTGACGTGTCCCTGACCATTGCCCGCCGAGGTCCTCGACATGTTGACGGCCGGCATCGATGTCGTCGACTTCGACGTCGAGATGAATGCGAACCTTCGTCGCCTTCGCCTCGGGCACGCGCTGGAAGGTGAGCCGCGGCGTCGGACCTTCCCGAGAACCAAGGGTCGCCCAGCCTGGGTCGTCGCCGTGTTCGTAGGAAGGCTCGATGTGGAGCAGGTGTCCCCAGAACGTCGACATCACAACCGGATCGACACAGTCGATGGTTACGCCCGACCATTGATTCGGCACGACAGCACGCCCCTCCCTGTGTCGATCAATCATGCACTTGGCGACGGTTATGGGGAAGCGTTCAATAGTTTCCGTGGACGTCTTCAGAGATGCGTCAGTGCGTGCGGTGCTTCGCGATTCGCTGACCTCCGCGAAAGCGATGGCCGGTGGCCGGCCGCCCGTTGAGGGGGCCCACGTCGATGGGCCGAAACTGCTCAGTCACTTCGTCGGCCTCGCCACAGATGAACGCCTCGTTGACATTCCGGTGAACCGTCGACCGTGGACGTCCAGCGGGGTGCGGGTCGAACAGGGCGATCGAGTGACCTGGCTGGCATGGGGCCGGGCCTACGCGATGATGCCGCGGAGCATCGGCGCCGGGCCGAGTTTCGGGATGCTCTGCCGCGTCGGCGACGGTCCGGTCCAGATGAGCGCGCGCCCCACGTTCACGTTCACCGCGGACCGGGACGGCGAAGTACTGTTCGGCGGACGACTACCCGCTGAGTTACAGCCCGACGGTGAATGCCGGACAGACCGCATCCCATTCGGTGCGATCCGCGGCGGCTTCAGCGCAGTCGTCGTCGTGTGGCCGAGCAGCCGCGACCCCGAAAGCACACTGAAACAGCTTGCACCCCTGGACTCTTCGGGATTGTGCCGGATCGAGCACGAGCGTCTTACGGCGCCACCCGCGCCACCGACCGGCTGGTCGCACCATCCGTTGCTCGGGCACGAGGACGTCTATGCGGACTCCGCCGACGGCATCACGGTCGACTGCGACGACACCGTCGGGATCATCCGCTACCCGGTGCAGGTGGCCCTGACCGATCAGTTGCGTCTGCGGTGGTCGTGGCGCGTCGACCGCCTGCCGTCGTCGCTGCCGGAGAACACGATGTTCACCCACGACTACGTGAGCATCGCCGTCGAGTTCGACAACGGGCGCGACCTCACCTGGCAATGGAGCGCGACGCTACCGCCGGGCCTGGCCTATCCGTGCCCACTCGACCACTGGCGGCATCGCGAAACCCACATCGTGGTCCGCAGCGGCACCGCCGAATTGGGTGATTGGGTCACCGATGAACGGCCCGTGCTCGCCGACGCTCGTGCCGCCATCGGCGGCGAGGCGCCGACAGCGATCGTCGCGGTGTGGTTGATCGCCGTCAGCCTCAACCAGCATCAGTCGGCGGTCGGGGCCTTCCGCGATATCGAACTCCGCGACGGTTCCGAGGTGACAACCATCTAGCGCTCGCTCAAGGAAGTTGTCGGTGCCCACCGATAGCCTGCGCGACATGAAGCTTGTTTCCACCCGCATCATCACCGCCGACGTACCGAGCCTGGTCGGCTTCTATGAACTGGTGACCGGCGCCGACGCGGTCTGGGCCAACGACCTGTTCGCGGAAATCCCCACGCCGGTGGGCACGTTGGCCATCGGTAGCGACAAGACCGTCCCGTTGTTCGGGGCCGGTTCCGCAGAGCCGGCAGCCAACCGAACGGCCATCATCGAGTTCATCGTGGCGGACGTCGACGCTGAATATGACCGGCTGCGCGACCGGTTGGACGAGGTCGTCACCGAGCCGACCACCATGCCGTGGGGTAACCGGGCGCTGCTGTTCCGCGATCCCGACGGAAACCTGATCAACCTGTTCACTCCGGTCACCGACGAGGCCAAAGCCAGGTTCGGGGTATAGCGGTCAGTCAGTCCATCTGTTCGACCCACTGGGCGCGCGATGGCCCGGGTTCGAACGGATCGCTGAAATACTGTGTTTCCCTGATGATTTCACCGTTCTCGAATTCGGCGATGCTCACGACGTAGTACGGGTGGTCGTCGTAGGTCATGATCAGCTCGCTGATCCAGAGATCGCCGCTGCCGACTATCCGCCGCACCGTGAAGCGCTTGGCATTGGGCTGTGCTTCGCGTGATGCCTGAATGTTGTCGCGGCCGCGGATACGTTCACCGGACTGCGGGTATTCGAGGACCGCATCGGATCGGTAGATGCGATGTTCGGCGTCGAAGTCGTTGACGTCGGAAGCTGCCCAGTGGGCCGCAAGCGCACCCCGCACTTCGCTGTCGTTCATGGCTGCCTTCCTGGAGGTGGTCCATCCAGTGTGGTCGTGTCGCAGCGCCGGCGGTGAACCTTGGTCGCGCCCACTGTCGCCGTGGCCGTAGGCGGCCTAGCATTTGTCGGTGAGCTTCGTCGTCTCGCCAGACGCCTATGGCCGCTACATGGGCCGGTATGCCGAACCGCTGGCGACGGTCTTCGGCGCGTTCGCCGGGATCGCCGCCGGCAGCAAGGTGCTCGACGTCGGCTGCGGTCCGGGTGCGCTGACGGCCCATGCCCTGTCGGTCGGAGCCGAGGTGTCGGCCATCGATCCGTCGCCGCCGTTCGTCGACGCGATTCGTGAACGGTTCCCCGCCATCGATGTGCGCAGCGGTACGGCAGAGGAATTACCCTATGAAGCAGATACTTTCGATACCTCGCTCGCGCAGTTGGTGGTGCACTTCATGGCGGACCCCGTCGTCGGTATCAGCCAGATGGCTCGTGTCACTCGGCCCGGCGGCGTCGTCGCGGCCTGCGTCTGGGACGGGCCGACCGGTGCGCTGGCGCCGTTTTGGGAAGCAGTTCACGTGATCGATCCCGATGCGAAGGATGAGGCGCTCCTTTCTGGTGCGCACCGGGGGCATCTGACCGAGATCTTCGAAACCGCAGGATTGCGCGACGTGCACGAAGACGCCATCGCGGTCGACGTCGTGCACCCGACTTTCGAGGAGTGGTGGGAGCCGTACACGTTCGGTGTCGGCCCCGCGGGCGACTACGTGCAGCGGCTTAACGACGAAGCCCGCGAGAGGCTGGAAACCGTGGCGCGCGAACGACTGGGCGCCGGGCCGTTCACCGTCACCGCTACCGCGTGGGCTGCGCGCGGGACAGTCTGATCCCATCCGTCGAGTGGTCAGTTACGACACGAGAATGGCGAAATGGCGTGCGATAACTGGCCGCTCGGCGGTCAGGAGATGCCGAGCGCTGCGGCGGTCAGGTGCCAGAGCCGTTCGGCTGCCAGGTCCGGGTCGGCCCTGGGCGTGGCACGCAACTGCTGGGCGATGCTGTGCCGCAGGCCGCCGATGACGAACGCTCCGGCGCTGGCCGCGTCGATGTCGTCGGGCAACTGACCGAGGGCTTGTCCACTGCGGATGTTGTCGGCCGCGACCTCGCTCATGGTCTGCAGGTGCACGGCTTCGAGCTCGGCGAGTTCGGGGTCCAGCGTCGCGCGGCCGAGCAGGATCGGCGCCAGGTCATCGTCGAAGTGATAGGCGACGAAACGCCGGGTGCGCTCCCGTTCCCGGACACCCCAGTCGGCGTCGATAGGCAGGTGCACGTCGGCGATGGCATGGCGCAGCCCGTGGTAGAAGTCGTCGTAAACAGCTGCGAGCAGACCGCTTTTGGAGCCGAAGTGGTGATAGAGGGCGCCGGTGCTCAGCTGTGCCCGACGCGTCAGCGCGCTCAGTTCGAGCACCCCGTTGCCGCGGACCAGTTCGTCGCGGGCGGCGGTCAGAAGTTGTTGACGTCCGATCGGGGCGCGTGCCATAGTCCGAAACATAACAGAATTCAGTTATGTTTCGGCGGGAGTGGGGCAATGAGCACTGAAGTGTCATCGTTGGCGGACCTGAGCGGCGATCTGGCCGGCACGTATCGCCGAACCGAAAGCAGCGGCGCGACGGTCGATCCCGCGCTCGTGGAGGCCGACCTCGCCGCGATGGCGCGCGACGGGTACGTGATCCTGCCCGACCTGCTCAGTCCCACGCAGCTCGACGAGATTCGCGCCGCCGTGACGCCGATGCTGGATCGGCACGGCCGCAACGGATTTGAGGGACGTTCGACGCAGCGGATCTACAGCGTGCTGAACAAGACCTCGGCGTGTGACGTCATCGCCGACCATCCGCGGGTGCTCGCGCTACTGGACCGGATGTTCCTGCCGAACTATCTGCTGTCGATGCTCCAGGTGATCAACATCCTGCCGGGGGAGCAGGCCCAGATGCTGCACACCGACGACGGCTTCTATCCGCTGCCGCGTCCCCGGGCCGCGTTGGGCGCCGCGACCATCTGGGCCATCGACGATTTCACCGCCGAAAACGGTGCCACCGATGTGGTGCCCGGCAGCCAGCTGTGGGACGACCGGCTGCCCGGCGACGACGTCGAACGCCGGCCTGTCGTGATGAAAGCCGGCTCGTGCGTGTTCTTCCCGGGCACGCTGTGGCATGGCGGCGGAGCCAACCGCACCGACCGTCCGCGGCTCGCCCTCACCGCGCAATACTGCGAGCCGTGGCTGCGGCCGCAAGAGGCGTTCACGCTGTCGATGACTCGCGACACCGTGCGCCGGGTGTCGGAAGACATTCGCCGGATGCTGGGCTACAGCATCCACCCGCCGTTCATCGGGCAGGTCGAAGGCATGCACCCGAAGCGCCTGCTTTAGCGGAGCGCTCCCACCTGAGCTTGCGTGCGACGAAGCTGCCGACTTTCGCACACAAGCTCAGGTTCGGCGGAAATCAGTACGGCACGTCCGTGGCGCCGGCGGAGGTGTCCTTCTCGTCGTGATTCGACTCGTGGAATCCGAAGTCGTATGGGTTCGGGCCTTGCTGCGGCAGATCGAATTCGTCTCCGCCATAAGGCACATCGGGATCGGGGTCGGCGCCGGCCATCGGAGCGAGGCTTATTGCGCCGCCGATCGCGGCCGCGGCAATCCATGGTGCAACGAGCGCGATTTTCATTCGCATGACGCCTCCTGCAAGCTGGCTATTTACTGGGAATTTGCGCACAAATACTAGTCCCGGCTTGACAGAATCGACGCCGATTGCAATTTTTCGACGAATTCCTGGCCCGCAGGTCAGGCCAGGATTTCGATCTCGCTGCCCAGCTGATATCCCGGCGTCAACGACAGGGAATCACCACTCCAGAATGACCCCGGATCGAAATAGTTCTCGCGCTTTTCGGTGACCAATAGCCCCATCTCCTCGTAGGTGATGGCCACCGTCTCGGCGCAGTACGCGGTTTCGAGCCCCGCCGCCCGTCGACGGTTCTTGTCTTTCTCGGCGGTTTCGCGAACCTTCTGGTGCACCACCGGAATTCCGCGGGTGTAGTCGCTGATCACCGGTGCCCGTCCCCGGAACCACCGGCCCGTCAACCGGGCTGTGGTGGGGAACGCGGTGCCGTCCATGCGGGCCACCACTTTGAGTGCCAGGTCTTCCTGCTCGCGGGTGGCGTACGGCGTCAGCTGCCGCAGCCAGCAACGCTGCCCGTACACGTACACCCACCGCTCGACGGCGGAGCGCAGGTCGTTGAGTTGCACGCCGCGGTGGTGGCTGCCGCTCCACAGACATTCGAGTTTGTCGCCGAGTTCGGCGTGCCAGATCAGCGGCGGCAGATCGTCGATGGCGACCGTCATGCCGACGTGGTTGACGGGCGCATTGGTGAGTGCCTGGATGGCACGGTCGGGCTTGGAAGCCCCGCGGAACAACCAGATATCGCCGGTCCGGGTCTCGGCCAGCGCCCGCTCCAGTGTCACCGCGTTACCAGTCATGTGGGCAGTTAAACATTCCCCGTCGCTTCGCTCGCCCGGGAAGGCAGAATCGAGTCATGCGTGGCTTGTGGAAGTGGGTTGGTATGGCGGGTGTCGCGGGCGTGGTCGCCGGTGGCGTGTTGGTTGCGCGGGATCAGCGCAAACGTGAGTCGTATACCGCCGACGATATTCGCGCGCGGTTACATCAGCGGCTGGCCGAGTCCAGCGGCCAGTCCACCGCATAGAGCCGGTGGTCTCCAGTGAAGCCCTTCAGCTCCGCCGTCCGGCCACTGTCGAAGCTGATGTCGGCGCAGGAACCCAAGCCGGACAGGGCATCTCGCACGGCCTTGCTCACCAGAATCTCGGCGCCGTCGGCCTGGCTCGCGACGCGGGCCGCCATGGCGACGTTGCGGCCGAACAGGTCGTCGCCGCGGCGCACCGACTTACCGGTGTGAATGCCGATGCGGACGCGAATACCATTGGGGGCCTTGGCCAATTGCTGCTGCATGTCGATGCTGCAGCGCACCGCCTGCTCGGGCTCGGCGAAGGCGATCATGAAACCGTCGCCCTGACTCTTCACGACGTACCCGGACTGCTTCTTGACGCACCGGCTGACCAGCTTGTCGTGGTGGTCGATCAGCCGCACCCAGGCCCGGTCGCCCATGCGCTCGTTGAGGGCGGTGGACCCCTCGATGTCCGAGAACACGATCGCCACCCGACCGGTCGGCGCCAACTTGGCCAGGTCCGGCCGCTCCACCTCGGCCCAGCCGGCCAGCTCCTCGATCGATGACCACATCGCGCCGCCGAAACCCTCTTTGTTGATGAGGTTGGCGGTCTGCCACATCGTCTTGACCGCAGCCCGCCCGCCGGCCAGCAGGAGATTGGTGCGCGGCTCGGACGGCGCGCGCAACTCCTCGATCTCCTGCCGCGCGGCGCGCAACCGGGCGCGTGTCACCCGCACCACGATCGCCTCGGCGACAACGACCACCGCGAGCACGCAGATGGCGACCAGCTCTACCGTCACCGCTCAAGTATCGAGGCGACGGCCCACTATCGGGTCATTGACGGACGAACTGCACCACCGCGTCGGTGAACGCGTCATTGTCGTCACCGGCTGCGGTGTGTCCGGCGTCGGACAGTTCGACGAACTGCGCGGCCGGCACCTTCTGCAGGAAGTCCTGCACGCCTTCGGTGGTGACCACGTCGGAGAGCTTGCCGCGGATCAGCAGGATCGGTATCTCGAGGTTGATCGCGGCGTGCTCGAGCATCTCGGCGCGCTCGAACGGATCGTCGTCGGGCGCGGTGAGGAACGCCGGGTCCCAGTGCCAGAACCACTTGCCGTCCTGCAGCCGCAGGTTCTTCTTGAGCCCTTCGACACTGCGCGGGCGGGCGCGGTGGGGCAGGTACGCCGCGACGGCGTCGGCGGCCTCCTCCAGCGAGGTGAAGCCGTCGATGCCGCTGAACATGAAGTCGCGGATTCGCGCGCTGCCGCTTTTCTCGAATCGGGGCACGACGTCGACCAGGACCAGCTTGGTGACCAGCTCGGGTCCGGCCTCATGAGCGACCGGCAGGCTGGTCAGGCCGCCCATGCTGGCGCCGATCAGGGCCACCGGCCGGTCGATCTGATAGATCACCTGCAAGGTGTCGCCGGTGAGCGTCTCCAGCGAGTAGTTCGCGGTGGGGGAGCGGTCGCTGTCGCCGTGCCCCCGGCTGTCCAGCGCGACGACGTGGAAGCCGGCATCCGCGAGAATCTGGCCGGTGTTCTTCCAGGAGTGCCGGTTCTGACCACCGCCGTGCAGCATCAGGATGGTGGGCTTGTCCTGGGCGATCTCCGCGTCGCGGTTCCACTCGTCGGCGACCAGGGTCAGCTCGTCGATACCGCGGAATTGCACCGTCTGTGGATTGCTGCCGCCATCGGCGGGGGAAGTGCGTTCATCGGTGCTCACTGGGAATCCTCTCGTCACTTCTCCTGCACGTTACCGAGCTGTGCTAACTGAACCGAACACGACCCTCGTCACCCCCTGGTCTCTAGACTCGGCCGAGGTGTCGCCGCCCACGCCGGGTGCGCGGCGAGAGGAAGGCACATGGCTGACGAGCACGGGCGGCACAGGAATCCCGACGACGCGGACGAGGCAGACGCGAGCGCCGCGGACCCGACGCCGGACGCCGCCGACGACAAACCGGCCGTTTCCGACGATGAAGCCCTCGCCTTCGTGAAACAAGCTGCGCCCAAACGGGATAACCGTGTCATCGCGGCATTGGTCGTGGGTGTTGTGGTGGTGGTTGCGCTGGGCGCGTTGGTGACCTGGCTCGGTCAGCGCGAACTGCAGTCGCGTCGAGACGATGCCCTGCACCAGATGTATCTGACCGCCGGGAAGCAGTCCGCGGCCAATCTCACGACCATCGACTACCGGCACGTCGACGACGACATCAAGCGGGCGCTGGATACTTCGACCGGCGCCTACTTCGATGAATTCAAGCAACGCTCGGCGGCCGTCGTCGACTCGGTGAAGCAGCAGCAGTCGGTGTCGTCCGGCACGATCACCGAGGCCGGGGTGGAATCGGCGAACGACGCCACCGGCGTGGTCCTGGTCGCGGTGAAGGTACACACCGAGGTCGGCAGCGGTCCGCCGCAACGGGACCGCTACTGGCGCGTGCGGCTGACGATGCAGAAGGTGGGCGACAGCGCCAAGGTGTCGAACGTGGAGCCGATCCAATGAGCAAGCACGGGATGGACGAGCCCGACGAGGCGGCCGAGACCGAGCTTGAGCCGACGGAGCTCGAGGCGGAGCCGGAATCGGAGGAGTCCGAGGGGTCCAAGGGGGCCGAGTCTGAGTCCGAATCCGAGTCCGCTGAGGCGGCATCGGCGGCGGCCGATGATGCTGTGCCGCAAGCGAAACCGCTGAAGCCTGGGATCGAGTGGGGGCGGGTGATCGCCTACCGGGTGCTGCCGGCGCTGGCGGTCGTACTCGCGGCCGCTGCCGGCGGCCTGTGGTACCTGACCGCGAGGCACAGCAATGAGGCCGAGCAGGCGGCGGTGATCAAGGTGGCCCGCGACGGCACGGTCGCGCTGCTGTCGTACGAACCGGACACTGTCCGCCAACAACTCACCGACGCGCGCAAGCTGCTCACCACGCCATTCCTGGACGAGTACACGACGCTGACCAAGTCGGTGATCCCCGGCGCCGAACAGCGGCACATCTCGGCAGCGACGTCAGTGCCGGCCGCGGCCGCGGTGTCGGTCGACGAGAACCACGCCGTCGTGCTGGTGTTCGTCAACCAGACTGTCCGCGTCGGCGACCAGCCGCCGACCAGTACGCCGACCAGCGCACGGGTGACCCTGGAACGACTGGGGGGCCAGTGGCTGATCGCCAACTTCGAACCGGTGTGATGGCGGCCGCCGACGCCCAGAGCTTCTGGATGTCGGCGAAAATCCCCAACGACATGTTTCAGGTGTGCGGGTTCGACGGTATGCCCGCCGACCTGGACGAGGCGCTCGCAGCGGTGCGGCGGAACGTCGCGGCCTGCCCAGAATTGTTGGTACGTATAGACGATTCGGATTCCTGGCGCTATCCGTCGTGGGTGCGGTGCGACCTGGCCGAGGAATCCGTCGTTGTGCACGAACTCGACGACGCCTCCTGGTCCGGGTGCCTCGACGCCATCCGCGGCGTGGCAGCCGGTGACCAACTCGATGCCGCGGTGCAGGTGTGGCGGCTGCACGTGTTCGCCGGCGTCACCGGGATGCCGGAGACGACAGGGCCGGGCACGGTCGTCGTCGTGCAGATGTCGCATGCCCTGGCCGACGGGCGGCGGGCGACGGCCCTGGTCGGGCGAATCTTCGGACGGGACCAGGAAGTGCCCGCGGTGGTCGAGCCGCGGTGGGGGACGTGGGCGCTGCCGTATCTGGCGTGGCGAGCCAGCGCTGCTCACCGTCGACTCGTGCAGGACACCGAGTCGGGTGCTGTTGCCGCACCGGCGGATTCGTGGCCGTTGCAGCCGACCAACAACGCGCCGGAGGGGCCCGACGTGCTGCGGGCGGTGGTCCGTCACCGTGCTCAGTTGCCCGGGCCGACGGTGACGGTGGGCGTGCTGGCGGCCATCTCGGAGGCGCTGGCCGCCGAGTTGGGCGGCGTCACCGCACTCGGAGCCGAGGTGCCCATGGCCAAGACCAGCACGCGCCACGCCTACAACCACTACGGCAACGTCAGCGTGGCATTGCACCCGCAATTGCCGTTCCATGAGCGGGCGGTCCGGATCGAAGCGGAACTCGCCCAGCGGCGACAGCGCTTCGAGCATCCCGCGGTTACGGCGAGCGATGCCGCCTCCGCGGCGGTGCCGGCACCGGTATTGCGTTGGGGGATTGGGCATTTCGACCCACACACCCGGTCGACGACGGCGGCCGGCAACACCGTGGTGTCCAGCGTCAACCGGGGTCCGGCCGATCTGACGTTCGGCGGATGCCGGGTGGTGTTGTCCACCGCGTGCCCGGCGTTGTCCCCGATGATGGGCTTGACGCACGGGGTGCACGGCATCGGGGACATCGTCACGATCAGCGTGCACGCGTCCCCGTCGGCCTTACCGGATGTCGATTCGTATGTGGAACGGTTGTCGGCGGTTCTGGACTCCGGGGCTTAGTCTCGACGCGTGACTGCTTACGCGTTCTCGATCCTGCTGCTGCGGGTGGTGCTCGGTCTGACCATGGCTGCGCACGGGTACAACAAGTTCTTCGGTGGCGGCCGGATCCCGGGTACCGCCGGCTGGTTCGACAGCATCGGCATGAAGCCGGGCCTGCTGCACGCCCGGCTGGCCGCCAGCACCGAAATCCTGGCCGGCCTGGGCTTGGCGGTCGGCTTCCTGACGCCGCTCCCCGCCGCGGGCTTCGTGGCGCTGATGGTCGTGGCGGCCTGGACCGTGCACCGCGACAACGGCTTCTTCATCGTGAAATCCGGCTGGGAGTACAACCTGGTGCTGGGTGTCGCGGCGGTGGCCATCGCGGGTACCGGCGCGGGCCGCTACAGCCTGGACTGCCTGCTGTTCCACGGCAGCAGCTTCTATCACCTGCTGCACGGCTGGTGCGGGCTGGCGATCGCCGTCGGGCTCGGGCTCGCCGGTGGCATCGGGCAGCTGCTGATCTTCTTCCGCCCGCCCGTCAAGGTCTAGCGGTCTCCCCGCGAGCAGACGCAAAACTGTCGATTTCGCGCCCAAATCGACAGTTTTGCGTCTGTTCGCGAAAGGAAATCTAGAACACGTTCTAGTCTGACGAGTATGGGCTTTCTTAAACAGGACACCCCCGTCATCGACTTCGCGGAGTGGAGCAAGGGCACCCGTGCGGAGAAGATCGTGCCGATGGCCCGGCACTGGGCCGAGACGGGCTTCGGCACGCCGGTGGCGCTGCACCTGTTCTACGTCGTGAAGATCGGCCTGTACATCCTGGGCGGCTGGCTTATCGCGTTGTCCACCAAGGGGATCGACGGCTTCACCGACGTCGCGACATGGTGGACCGAGCCGATCGTCTTCGAAAAGGTCGTGCTGTACACGATGCTGTTCGAGGTGGTCGGCCTCGGCTGCGGGTTCGGTCCGCTGAACAACCGGTTCTTCCCGCCGCTGGGCTCCATCCTGTACTGGCTACGGCCGAAGACCATTCGTCTGCCGCCGTGGCCCGGCCGCGTCCCGCTGACCAAGGGTGACACCCGCGGGCCGGTTGATGTGCTGCTCTACGGCGCGCTGCTGGTCCTGCTAGTCGTCGCCCTGTGCTCCGACGGCACCGGCCCGATGCCGGGACTGCGCACCGCCGTCGGTGTGCTCCCGATGTGGCAGATCTGGGCCATCTTGGGAGTGCTGGCGGTGCTCGGCCTCAGAGACAAGGTGATCTTCCTGGCCGCCCGCGGCGAGGTGTACGGCTCGTTCACCGCCGCCTTCCTGTTCGCCGGCTACGGGGTCGACCTGATCATCGCGGCCAAGCTGGTGTGCATGGTGATCTGGCTGGGCGCCGCGACCTCGAAGCTCAACCAGCACTTCCCGTTCGTCATCTCCACGATGATGAGCAACAACCCGGTGCTGCGCCCCAAGTTCATCAAGCGCGCGTTCTTCGAGCACTTCCCGGACGACCTGCGTCCCGGCCGGCCGTCGCGCTTCATGGCGCACTTCAGCACTCTCATCGAGGGTGGGGTGCCGCTGGTGCTGTTCTTCTCGGGCGGCGGCTGGCCGACGTACGTCGCCGCGTTCGTCATGCTGTGCTTCCACTTCGGCATCCTGTCGGCGATCCCGATGGGTGTGCCGCTGGAGTGGAACGTCTTCATGATGTTCTGCGTCGTGACGCTGTTCGTCGGCCATGCCGACATCGGGCTGACGGACCTGACGTCGCCGTGGCCCATCGTGCTGTTCGCGGTCGTCGCGGGCACCGTCGTGATCGGAAACCTGTTCCCGCGCAAGGTGTCTTTCCTGCCGGGCATGCGGTACTACGCCGGCAACTGGGACACGTCGCTGTGGTGCATCAAGCCGTCGGCCGACGAGAAGATCGCCAAGAACATCGTCGCGATCGCCAGCATGCCCGCCGCGCAGCTCGAAAAGTTCTACGGCAGTAAGGAAGCCGCGCAGATCCCGATGTACATGGGCTACGCGTTCCGCGCTTTCAACACGCACGGCCGCGCGCTGTTCACGCTCGCGCACCGCGCGATGGCCGGGTACAACGAGGACGACTACACCCTGACCGACGGGGAGCGCATCGTCTCGACCGCCATCGGCTGGAACTTCGGCGACGGCCACATGTCCAACGAACAACTCGTCGCGGCGCTGCAGGAGCGGTGCCACTTCGAGCCGGGTGAGGTGCGGATCGTCATGCTCGACGCGCAGCCCATCCACCGGCAGACCCAGCGGTACCGCCTGGTCGACGCCGCCACCGGCGAGTTCGAGAGTGGCTACGTGAAGGTGGGCGACATGGTCAGCCGCCAGCCGTGGGCCGACGACGTGCCGGTCTACGGCGTGACTAGCGCATGACGTCGCGGACTTTGAGGTTCTCCATGCCCTCGAACAGCAGGCTGTTCGCGGTGTCGAGGTGCTTGCGCCAATGTGCTTCGGCGGCTGCGGCATTGCCGGACCGCATGAGCGTCATCAGCCGGCGGTAGGAGCGCATCAGGATGTCGTAGTCCGCCTTGGACATCGGGCGGTTCTCGCGCATCGCGAACGCGATGTGGCGGACGGTGATCTCGTGCAGCATGCCGGCGATGATGGCCAGCGTCGCGTTGCCGGACAGCTCGACCATGCGCAGGTGGAAGTCGCCGGTCGTTTCGGCCATGCGGCCCGACTCGTAGCCGGACGGGACGTACTCGGCCAGCATGGTGTCGAGCTCGTCGAAGACCTCGGTGTCGCCCTGCTCGGTCAGCAGCCGCACCACGGTGGGCTCGACGCTGGAGCGGGCGATGGTCACGTCGGCGATCGTGGCGCCGGACAGCTCGAGCAGCAGGCCCGCCGGGCGCGCGACGATTTCCGGGCCGGGCACCCGGACGCGCGCGCCGGTGCGCGACCCGCGCCGCACCTCCACCAGGCGCTCGGATTCCAGGACGCGAACGGCCTCGCGCAGAGTCGGGCGGCTGACACCGAAGTGCGCCATCAGCTCGGCCTCGTTGGGCAGGAAGTCGCCTTCCTTGAGCTGGCCGTCGACGACCATGCGGCGCAAGGTGCCGGCCACCAGTTCCGCGGTTTTGGGGGAGCGGATGGGGCCGCTCGTCGAGGATGGCACAGTACGTGGGTCGATCATCGGCGACAACGGCGGAGTCTGCGCCATCTGGGCCCTCCTTGAACCGAATGTGCTGGCCTCGTGTTAGGCAACTCAGTAAACCATGTGGGATGGCATTAGCCGTTCATTCGCGGAAATGGCGCCTGCCTACCAACTAGTAGGTTGACCTAGTAAACCTACTGTTCTATGTTCACTGATAAAGCGTGTTTACGGGTGTCAATTCATCGTTGAAGGAGAAGTCCGTGGCAGAAGCAGTCATCGTCGAGGCAGTCCGGTCACCCATCGGAAGGCGCAACGGCGCCCTGTCGGGTGTGCATCCGGCCGAGCTGTCGGCTCAGGTACTCAACGCGCTGGTGCAGCGCGCGGGCGTCGACCCCGCGCTGGTCGACGACGTGATCTGGGGCTGCGTCATGCAGGCCGGCGAGCAGGCCCTCGACATCGCCCGCACCGCGGTGCTGACCGCCGGCTGGCCCGAGACCGTCCCCGGTGTCACCGTCGACCGCCAGTGCGGCTCGAGCCAGCAGTCGGTGCACTTCGCCGCGGCCGGTGTGGTCGCCGGCCACTACGACATCGTCGTCGCCGGTGGCGTCGAATCGATGTCGCGCACCCCGATGGGCTCGTCGCTCGCCAACGGCGGCCACCCCTACCCGGAGGCGTTCCGCGCCCGCTACACCGAAACCCCGAACCAGGGCACCGGTGCCGAGATGATGGCCGAGAAGTGGGGCCTGTCCCGCACCCAGCTCGACGAGTTCTCGCTGCGCTCGCACGAAAAAGCCGCTGCCGCACAGGATGCCGGCGTCTTCAAAGACCAGATCGTGGCGATCAAGGACCAGGACGGCAATATCGTCTCCGAGGACGGCGGCATCCGTCGCGGCGGCACCGTCGAGGCCATGGCCGCGATCAAGCCGGCCTTCAAGGAAGACGGTGTCATCCACGCCGGAAACGCCTCGCAGATCTCCGACGGCTCGGCGGCACTGCTGATCATGTCGGCGGAGAAGGCAAAAGAGTTGGGCCTCAAGCCTCTTGCCCGGCTGCACACCGGGGTCCTGGCCGGCGCCGACCCGGTGATGATGCTGAGCGCCCCGATCCCCGCCACTCAGAAGGCGCTGGCCAAGTCCGGCCTGAGCGTGGGCGACATCGGCGTCTTCGAGGTCAACGAGGCCTTCGCACCGGTTCCGATGGCGTGGCTCAAGGACATCGGCGCCGACGAGGACCGCCTGAACCCCAACGGCGGCGCCATCGCCCTCGGCCACCCGCTCGGCGGTTCCGGCGCCCGCATCATGACCACCCTGCTGCACCACATGCGGGACAACGGAATTCAGTACGGCTTCCAGACCATGTGTGAGGGTGGCGGCCAGGCCAACGCGACCATCCTGGAGCTGTTGTGACCTCTGTTGCCGCCGAACCCGGCGCGCTCTCGGAACGTCGCGGCAACGTCCTGCTGATCACCATCAACCGGCCGGACGCCCGCAACGCGGTCAACCAGGCCGTCAGCATCGGTGTCGGCGACGCGCTGCAGGCCGCGCAGGACGACCCCGAGATCCGGGCCGTCGTGATCACCGGCTCCGGCGACAAATCATTCTGTGCCGGTGCGGATCTCAAGGCGCTGTCGCGCGGCGAGAACCTCTTCCACCCGGACCACACCGACTGGGGCTTCGCCGGCTACGTCAGCCATTTTATCGACAAGCCCACCATCGCGGCCGTCAACGGCACCGCCCTGGGCGGCGGTTCGGAACTGGCGTTGGCCAGCGACCTGGTGGTCGCCGAGGAGAGCGCGAAATTCGGCCTGCCGGAAGTGAAACGCGGACTGATCGCCGGTGCCGGCGGTGTGTTCCGCATCGTCGAGCAGCTGCCGCGCAAGGTGGCGCTGGAGCTGCTGTTCACCGGTGAGCCGATGACGTCCGCCGACGCGCTGCGCTGGGGCCTGATCAACCAGGTGGTGCCGGACGGCACCGTCGTCGACGCGGCTTTGGCGCTGGCGGAACGGATCACGTCGAACGCGCCGCTGGCCGTGCAGGCCAGCAAGCGGGTGGCATACGGCGCCGACGACGGCGTGGTGACCGGCGAGAAGGATGGCTGGAAGCGCACCAACCGCGAGTTCGTCACCCTGCTGCAGTCCGAGGACGCCAAAGAAGGACCGTTGGCCTTCGCGCAGAAGCGCGAGCCCGTTTGGAAAGCGAAATAGTAATGAAGCGAACAGTTTTCGAAGACGAACACGAAGCGCTGCGGGAGTCCACCCGGCAGTACATCGAGCGCGAGCTCGTCCCCAATGCCGAGAAGTGGGAAGAACAGCGCATGGTCGACCGGTCGGCGTTCCTCGCCGCTGGGAAGTACGGCCTGATCGGGTTCAACATGCCCGAGGAGTTCGGCGGCGGTGGGTCCGACGACTTCCGGTTCAATGCCGTGATCGACGAGGAGCTGGCCCGCTACGGCGGCCCCGCGCCGTCGCTGAGCCTCCAGAACGACGTCGTCGCACCGTATTTCAAGCACCTCGCGAACGACGAGCAGAAGGCGCGGTGGATGCCGGGCATCGCCAGCGGTGAGCTGATCCTCGCCGTCGCGATGACCGAGCCCGGCGCCGGCAGTGACCTGGCCGGCATCCGGACCTCCGCCGTCCGCGACGGGGACGACTGGATCATCAACGGCTCCAAGACATTCATCTCGTCGGGCATCAATTGCGACCTCGTCGTCGTGGTGTGTCGCACCAACCCCGAGGCCGGGCACAAGGGCTTCACGCTGCTGGTCGTCGAACGTGGGATGGCCGGCTTCGAGCGGGGGCGCAAGCTGGACAAGATGGGCCTGCACGCGCAGGACACCTCGGAGCTGCACTTCGAGAACGTCCGCGTGCCGTCGGCGAACATCCTCGGCAAAGAAGGTGGCGGCTTCTACCACCTGATGCAGAACCTGCCGTCAGAGCGGCTCGGCATCGCCATCTCGGCGATCGCTGGCGCGCGCGAATCCTGGCGCCAGACACTGCAGTACGCCAAGGACCGCAAGGCCTTCGGGCAGTCGATCGGCAACTTCCAGCACAACCGCTTCCTGCTGGCGGAGATGGACACCGAGCTCGACGTGTGCGAGCGGTACATCGACCGGTGCCTGCAGGGTGTCGTCGACGGTGATCTGTCCGCCGTCGAGGCGGCGAAGGCCAAGTGGTTCTGCACCGAGACCGCCAAGAAGGTCATCGACGGCTGCGTGCAGCTGCACGGCGGCTACGGCTACATGATGGAGTACCGCGTGGCCCGCGACTACTGCGATTCCCGCATCCAGACGATCTTCGGTGGCACCACCGAGATCATGAAGGACATCATCGGCCGCGATCTGGGCCTGTAAGTCCTCCAAAAGCCAATCGGCGCCCCCGCACAACGTGGTGCAGGGGCGCCGATTTCGTTTGTCTGGCTGGCTACCGCGCGGCCGACGTCGTCGTGGCCGGAGCCGAAGACGAGGTCGATGCCGGAGCCGACTCGGTGGTGCTCGGCGCCGCCGAGGTCGACGTGGTCGTGGTGGCCGACGTGGAGGTCCCGCTGCCCGCGGCGGTGACCGGGGTCGGGGCGTCCGCCAGGTCCAGCACGGTGTCGATCACGTAGATGCGGGCGTTGCTCGCCTCGATCGCGCCACAGACCAGCTTGGCGGTGTCGTTGACCTTGATGTCGCCGCCGTCGCCGGTCACCTTGATCTGGGTGCCCTGCTGCGTCGGACGCTGGCCCTTGACGGTGTCATTGCCCAGCACGCCCAGGAAAACGTGGTAGTAGTCCAGGCTCGTCAGCGCGGCCGGGTCGGCCTTCAGCGCGGCCAGCTTGGCCGGGTCCAGCGCCTCGAAGGCGGCGTTGGTGGGTGCGAACACCACGTACGGGCCGTTGTCCAGCACGCTGGTGATGTTCACGTCGGGGTTCAGCCCGCCGGAGATCGCCGAGTTGAAGGTGCTGATCGACGGGATGCTGGCCAGCGCGGCGCTCACCGGCTTGTTGGTCAGCGTGCTCAGATCGGGCATGCCGACCTTGACCTGGTCGCAGCCGGGGCCCTTGGGGTCCGGCGTCTTGTTGGTCGGCGGCGGCAGCGGTGGCGGGTCTGCGTAGGCGGACACCGCCAGCGGCAGCGACGCCGTCAGGGCGGCGACGGCCGCGGTTACGCCCAGAAATCTGCTGGTGCGAGTCTTCATGGTTCGGCTCCTCAGCTGTTCATGTCGCGCACACGGACCGATCGGGGAGACCCCAGCCGGGGCGTGGCGCCCGTCGAATGGTAATGGCTGGCGCTGCGAAACAGCAAAATCAGCTACCGGTGGTCCGGTGAGGTCACGCGGTGCTGACCTGCACTTTTCGCACGCTGAAGCACAGCACCGCGGCCACCGCACACAGGCCCGCGGCCAATTGAAAGGCCAGGTCATAGTTACCTTGCAGGTCCCGAAGCCAGCCGGCCGCGGCCGCTGCGACCGCGGCGCCCACTTGGTGCGCGGCAAACACCCAGCCGAACACCACAGGGGCCCGATCACCGAAGTAGTCGCGGCACAGCGCGATCGTCGGCGGCACCGTGGCAACCCAGTCCAGGCCGTAGAACACGATGAACACCCAGGTGCCCGGGTCGGCGTGCGGGGAAAGCAGCGAAGGCAGCAGCATCAGGGAAATCCCGCGTCCGATGTAGTAGACGGTGAGCAGGAGCCGCGGATCGACCCGGTCGGTGAGCCAGCCCGAACAGACCGTGCCGGCCACGTCGAGGACGCCGATGGTGGCCAGTAGACCCGCAGCGACCGTCGTCGGCATGCCGTGGTCGCCGGCAGCAGGGATGAAGTGGGTGCCGATCAGCCCGTTGGTGGTCATGCCGCAGATCGCGAAGCTGCCCGCCAGGAGCCAGAACACGGGCACCCGGGCGCCGATGACGAGCCCGTCCAGCGCCGACCGGAAGCCGTTCGTCGGTGCCGTGACCGGCATGGGCGGGTGGTGGCGCATGACGACGACGACCGGTGCGATGACCACGAATGCGGCCGCGGCGACGATGAGGCAGGCCAAGCGCCAGCCGTGCCGGGTCGCGACCTCTGCGACCACGGGCAGGAAGATCAGTTGTCCGGTCGCGCTGGCGGCGGTCAGCACGCCGGTCACCAGGCCGCGACGTTCGTCGAACCAGCGGGTGGCCACGGTCGCCACGAAGCCCATCGAGATGCATCCGGTGCCGACGCCGACCAATACGCCCCAGCACGCCACCAACTGCCAGCCGGTCGTCATCCGGACCGACAGTGCCGAACCGGCCGTGATCAACCCCAGCGCCACCGACAGCACCGGCCTGACGCCGAATCTGTCCATCAATGCGGCCCCGAACGGGGCGGTCACCCCGAACAGCGTCATGTTGACCGACATCGCGAGGCCCACCGTGGCGTGCGACCAGCCGAACTCGTGGTGCAGCGGGTCCATCAGGACGCCGGGCACAGCCCGGAAACCGGCGGCGGCCAGGATGGCCAGGAAGCTGACCGCAGCCACGGCCCACGCGGCGCGCGTCGGCGCTGTCGTCGAGGTGAGCGTCACCGCATCACTGTGCCGGTGGCGCCGCGCGTAGGCCAGTGGCGGAACCGACACGAACCGCACAGATTGCGCCACACTCCCGGCCGTCAGTGGGTGCGACCTAACATGGCCCGCATGTCAGGACCGTTGATTCTTCCCATCCAGGGCCATGCCCCGCAGCTGCACGACGAGTCGTGGGTCGCGCCGACCGCATCGGTGCTCGGCCAGGTGACGCTCGCCGCGCGGGTCAGCATCTGGTACGGCACGACGCTGCGTGCCGAGTTCGAGCCCATCGAGATCGGTGAAGGCTCCAACATCCAGGACGGCTGCACCGTGCACGTCGACCCGGGCTTCCCCGTGAAGGTCGGCGCCGGCGTCAGCGTCGGGCACAACGCGGTCCTGCACGGCTGCACCGTCGAGGACGGTGCCCTGGTCGGCATGGGCGCCATCGTGCTCAACGGCGCGCGGATCGGCGCGGGTTCGCTGGTGGCGGCCGGAACTGTTGTGCCGCAGGGGTTGGTGGTGCCGCCGGGAACGATGATCGCCGGCGTGCCGGGCAAGATTCGGCGTGAGCTCACCGAAGACGAGATCAACCACAACCGCATCAACGGCCAGGTTTACGAGCACCTGCTCACACTGCACCGCGGCTAGGGATTTCGGCGTGATCCGTAACGCCGACAGTTACGGATCACGCCGAAGCCTAGAGCGGGTGGGCCAATTCGTCGGCCCGCATCGTTGCCACGACCCACGCGAAGGCCGTCAGTATGGCCGGCAGGACGCCGGACACCACGAAAATCCATTGCATGGGAACGATTTTCGACAGCGGGCCGACGATCGCATAGGACACCGGCAGGAACACCAGTGAGACGAAGAAGTCGAGGCTCGAGACCCGGCCCAGCATCTCGGTCGGTACCCGCATTTGCAGCAGCGTTCCCCAGATCACCATGCTGGCGCCCTCGCCGATGCCGACGAGGAACGTTGCGGCGAACATGACCGGGAACGACCACGTGCTGCCGACCACGGCCAATGGCAACGCGCCCAGACCCCAGATCGCCATCATCGCGGTCAGGTAGTGCCGTGGCATTCGGGCGTAGGAAACCGCCAGCGCGCCAACGGCACTGCCGATGCCGAATCCGGCCATGATGAACCCGTAGGCGCGCGGACCGTCTTCGAAGCGTCGTTCTGCGATGAACGGCACCAGCACCTCGATGGGTCCCAGCACCACCAGCACGTAGACGCTGGCGACCAGCAGCGTCCACAACAGCCACGGGGTGCGGGTCATGAACCTGAAACCGTCGCGCAGATCGTGCAGTACGTGCTTGTGCTCGACCGGTTCCTCGTCGGCCCGGACGGTGCTTGGCCTGGTGGCCACCAGCAGGACCAGGCCCACGCCGAACAACACCGCGACGGTGGTCGCGCCGACGCTCGGGAAGGTCAGTCCTACGAGGACACCGGCGGCCGCCGGGCCGATCGCCTGCTGGAGCACCGGGCGCACCACGCCCTCAATGCCGTTGGCCGCCAACAATTGTTCGGGCGGCAGTATGCGGGGCAGTAGCGCGCTGTAGGCGGGGAAGAAGAACGCGGCCGCGATGCCGAGGCACGCCGCTGCCACGGCCATGTGCCAAACACGCAGCGCCCCAGTCGAACTGAGGACAGCGACGGCCGTCACCGCGGCGAGGTTGACGACCTCGACGGTGATGATGATGTTGCGTCGGTTCAGCCGGTCGGCCGCGATGCCACCGACCAACACAAAGCACACCAGGCCGGTACCCAGACAGGTCGCCACCAGAGACAGCGCGGCCGGATCGTTGTCCAGCGCGATGACCTGCAGCGCGGCCACGACCGTCCACATGCCCTCGGCGAAGATGGACAGTGAGACGGCCGCGATGAGCAGACGGTATTCGCGGAAACGTAAGGGCGCGAATACCCGCCAGCGGTCAGTGATCCGCGGTTCGGGCGTGTCGACGTCGAACTGGGAACTCACCAATCCATCGTCCCGCGCCCGTCAAGCGATTTGTGCACGTTCTTCCGCGGTAGGCGCGGAAAAACGTGCACAAATCACCGGTTAGACGTCGGAGTAGACCGGCAGCCGCCGCTGCTGGAAGGACGTCACGCCCTCCATGAAGTCGGCGGCGTGCAAAAGCTGGATCTGCCCGGCGGTTTCGCGGGCGAACGCGTTGTTCAGCTCGGTCAGGGTGGCGTCATTGACGGCTTGCTTGGTCTTGCGCAGGGCCACGGCCGGACCGGACTTGAGCGCCGCGAGCACCCGATCCACCTCGGCGTCGAGGTCGTCGGCGGCGTGCACCGAGCTGACCAGTCCGGCGGCGTAGGCCTCGGCGGCGGGCAGCTTCTCGGCAAGCAGCGCCATCCGCATGGCCCGGGCCCGCCCGATCGACGCGGCGACCAAGGCCGAGGCACCGCCGTCGGGCATCAGCCCGATCTTGGTGAAAGCCAACAGGAATGACGACTTCTCGGATGCCAGGACGATGTCGCATCCGAGGGCCAGCGAGACGCCCACACCGGCGGCGACGCCGTGCACGACTGCGACCGCGGGCTTCGGCAGGTTCACCAGTGCGGCGACGGCGCGGTTCGCGGCGTTCAGCACGGCAGCGGCGTCGAACTTCTTGGCGTCCTGGTCCTCGGGGCTCAGGCCCGCGCCGGAGCAGAAGCCGCGACCCGCGCCGCCGAGGCGGACCACTTTGACCGCGGGGTCGGTCGCGGCCTGGAGCACCGCGTCGCCGACGAGCTCGAGCATTGCCAGCGACAACGAGTTCAGTGTGTCCGGCCGGTTGAGCGTCACGGACAACACGCCGTCGTCCAGTGAGACGGTCAGATCGTCGGATCCGGTGTAAGTCATTCAGTACCCCAGTTTCATGGGCGGGCCAGATGCCCGCACTAGACAGACTTCGTTATACAAGTAAGCTATGTCGCGGTCAACACGACTGGGATCGAACGATCTACCAAGAGGTGCATGAAAATGGCTGGACCATTGCAGGGACTGCGCGTTGTCGAGCTGGCCGGCATCGGCCCGGGCCCGCACGCGGCGATGATTCTCGGAGACTTGGGCGCCGACGTGGTGCGCGTGGAACGCCCGAGCAAGTCCGGCAAGCCCAGCGCCGACTCCATGCTGCGCAACCGTCGCTCTGTCACCGCCGACATGAAGAGTGATGAAGGCCGCGAGCTGGTGCTGTCCCTGATCAAGAAGGCCGACGTCCTCATCGAAGGCTTCCGGCCGGGCGTCACCGAGCGTCTGGGTCTGGGCCCCGAGGACTGTGCGAAGGTCAACGAGCGCCTGATCTACGGCCGCATGACCGGTTGGGGCCAGACCGGCCCGCGCGCGCTGCAGGCCGGCCACGACATCAACTACATCTCCCTGAACGGCCTGCTGCACGCCGTCGGCCGCAAGGGCGAGCGCCCGGTGCCGCCGCTGAACTTGGCGGGCGATTTCGGCGGTGGCTCGATGTTCCTGCTGGTCGGCATCCTGTCGGCGCTGTTCGAGCGGCAGACCTCCGGCAAGGGCCAGGTGGTCGACGCCGCGATGGTCGACGGCTCCAGCGTGCTGATGCAGATGATGTGGAGCTTCCGCCGGCAGGGCATGTGGAGCGACGAGCGCGGCACCAACATGCTCGACACCGGTGCGCCGTACTACGACACCTACGAGACCGCCGACGGCAAGTACATGGCAGTCGGCTCGATCGAGCCGCAGTTCTACGCCGAACTGCTGGCCAAGCTGGAACTGGATCCGGCAGCCCTGCCCGACCAGAACGACGTCGCCCGGTGGCCCGAACTGCGCGACATCTTCACCACCGCCTTCAAGGCGCAGACCCGCGACCACTGGACCAAGGTCTTCACCGGTTCGGACGCGTGCGTCAGCCCCGTGCTCAGCTTCGCCGAGGTCGAGACCGAGCCGCACATCGCCGAGCGCGACACCTTCTTCCGGTTCGCTCCCGAAGACGGCGGCAACCTCGAGCCGATGCCGGCGCCACGGTTCTCCCGCACCGTGCCGGCCACGCCGACACCGCCGCGCGTGCCCGGATCTGACACCGAGTCCGTGCTTCACGACTGGGCCTGAGGCCGCAGCAGATTTCCGTAACAAGAAGGGATTGCATCAATGCAGATCAAAGATTCCGTAGCCGTCGTGACGGGTGGCGCGTCGGGCCTGGGCCTGGCGACCACCAAGCGTCTGCTCGACGCCGGCGGCAGCGTCGTCGTCATCGACCTCAAGGGTGAGGACGTCGTCGCCGAGCTGGGCCCGCGCGCCAAGTTCGTCGCCACCGACGTCACCGACGAGGCCGGCGTTGCCGCGGCGCTGGATGCGGCCGAGGAGATGGGCCCGGTCCGGATCAACGTCAACTGTGCCGGCATCGGCAACGCCATCAAGACGCTGAGCAAGGACGGCGCGTTCCCGCTGGCCGGTTTCCGCAAGGTGGTCGAGGTCAACCTGATCGGCACGTTCAACGTGATCCGCCTGTCGGCCGAGCGCATCGCCAAGACCGAGGCGGTCGACGGTGAGAAGGGCGTCATCATCAACACCGCCTCGGTGGCGGCGTACGACGGCCAGATCGGTCAGGCCGCGTACTCGGCGTCCAAGGGCGGCGTCGTCGGCATGACCCTGCCGATCGCCCGCGACCTTTCGCGTGAGCTGATCCGCGTCTGCACCATTGCCCCCGGTCTGTTCAAGACCCCGCTGCTGGGCTCGCTGCCCGAAGCGGCTCAGGCTTCCCTCGGGCAGCAAGTGCCGCACCCCAGCCGCCTGGGTGACCCCGACGAGTACGGCTTCCTGGCGCAGCACATCATCGAGAACCCGATGCTCAACGGCGAGGTCATCCGTCTCGACGGTGCGATCCGGATGGCGCCGCGATGAGCGCCTGCGCGAAGAGCAAGGAGCACAGCTGATGGCAATTTCTACGAAGTTCACCGAGGTCTTCGGTGTCGAGCACCCGATCGCCCAGGGCGGTATGCAGTGGGTCGGTCGCGCGGAACTGGTTGCCGCCGTTGCCAATGCGGGCGGTCTGGGTTTCATCACCGCGCTGACGCAGCCGACGCCGGCTGATCTGGCGGGCGAGATCGCCAAGACCCGCGACCTGACGGACAAGCCGTTCGGTGTGAACCTGACGATCCTGCCGTCGATCAACCCGCCGCCGTACGACGAGTACCGCAAGGTGATCGTCGACGCCGGCATCAAGATCGTGGAGACGGCCGGTTCCAACCCCGGCCCGCACCTGCCGATGTTCCATGATGCGGGCATCAAGGTCCTGCACAAGTGCACCTCGATGCGCCACGCGGTCAAGGCCCAGAGCCTGGGCGTCGACGGCATCAGCATCGACGGTTTCGAGTGCGCCGGTCACCCCGGTGAGGACGACGTGCCCGGCCTGGTGCTGATCCCGGCCGCGGCCAAGGAGATCGAGATCCCGATGATCGCCTCGGGCGGTTTCGGGGATGCGCGTGGCCTGGTGGCGGCGCTGGCGCTGGGTGCGGACGGCATCAACATGGGCACGCGGTTCATGTGCACCGTCGAGTCGTGCATCCACCAGAACGTCAAGGAAGCCATCGTGGCGACCGACGAGCGGGGCACCGAGCTCATCTTCCGCAGCCTGCGCAACACCGCGCGCGTGGCGTCCAATGCCGTCTCGCGTGAGGTGGTGGAAATCCTCAAGGGCGGTGGCCAGTTCGAGGACGTCAAGGATCTGGTGGCCGGCGTGCGGGGCCGCAAGGTGTTCGAGAACGGCGACGTCGACGCCGGTATCTGGACCGCGGGCACCGTCATGGGCCTGATCCACGACATCCCGACCTGCGACGAGCTGATCAGCCGCATCGTCGGCGAAGCCGAAGACATCATCACCGGCCGCCTGGCCGGAATGGTCGGAGCCGGCGAAGCCGAGTTGGCTTCCGTCTAACCGGCACAACTGCGCTGAGGGCCGCGACTCCACTGGAGTCGCGGCCCTCAGCGCGTTCTGGGGTGGCATGCCCCGGACGCACAAAAAGCCGCCGACCTTATCGGTCGGCGGCTTTGATGCTGGTAATTACCCCTACGAGTCCTTGTGCGCCGTTAGGGCGCACGGACGGTAGCGCCTCAGCGCGGCGTCAGACTCGCGGGTGGACCCGCGGAATCAGACGGCCTCGGCGAGGTCGGGGAACTGCTCGGACGTGTCACCCTCGATCAGGACGTCCCCGTGGTACAGGGCATCGAAATCTACTTTGATGACATCTGCGTTGGTGTCGTCGATCCACATGTCTATGAGGCTATGGGTCGCTATTAAGAAATCTTTGAGTCACGATTCGGAAAACGCTGGCAATTCTTACCGGTGGGTAGGTTGGCCAACCCGGACCCCTAAGTAACTGGTGGGTAGCTCACATTCCACAAGGCCACGGGTGATCTTGATGCGCTGTATGGGTCCTGATCGCGGCTTAGTTCACTGGCCAGTAGCAAACATGACGGCGATCACGCAGATAGTGCCTGGTAGGCCGGGTGAACCAGACGTCAATAGATCTCGTGACCACGGTGAGCGACTGTTGACACGCCTAAGTTATCGTCGTTAACTTAGCGGTGTTTCGTGAAGGGGAATCCATGCTGAACCGCATTGCGCTGCTGGCCATCGCCGCGCCGAGGAGAATTCTGGCGCTGGCAGGGCTGGTCCTGATCGCTGCGGCAATCTTCGGCGTCCCAGTGGTCAAGACCTTGCCCGCGGGCGGTTTCCAAGACCCGAAGGCGGAGTCCTCACAAGCCAGCCGGCTACTGGCCACCAAGTTCCACCAGGGCGACATGCCCATGTTGGTTACCGTCACCGCACCCGACGGGGTGCACGGCCCGGCCGCCTCCGCGGCAGCCCACGACATCGTCGACCACCTCAAGGCCTCACCCCACGTCGCTTACGTGTCCTCGGCCTGGACGGTGCCCCCGGCTGCGGCCGGGGAGCTGATCAGTAAAGACGGGAAGTCCGGGCTGATCGTGGCCGGGATGAACGGCGGCGAGAACAACGCGCAGAAATACGCCCAGGAACTCGCCGATCAGGTGGTGCACGACCGGCCGGGCGTCACCGTCAAGGCCGGCGGTGGAGCCATGGTCTACTCCCAGATCAACACCCAGACCGAGCACGACCTGCTCGTCATGGAATCCATCGCGATACCGCTCAGCTTCCTGGTGCTGGTTTGGGTGTTCGGCGGACTCGTCGCCGCCGCGCTCCCCATCCTGGTTGGCGGGCTGGCCATGACCGGCACGCTCGCGGTGCTGCGGACCATCACGTTCTTCACCGACGTATCCGTGTTCGCGCTGAATGTGGCCACCGCCCTCGGGCTGGCCCTCGCCATCGACTACACGCTGTTGATCATCAGCCGCTATCGCGATGAGGTGGCCGAAGGGCACCCCAGGGACAAGGCGTTGATCCGCACCATGGTGACCGCGGGCCGCACCGTGCTGTTCTCGGCGACGACGGTCGGCCTGTCGATGGCAGCGATGCTGATGTTCCCGATGTACTTCCTCACGTCCATCGCCTACGCCGGCATCGCGACGGTCGCGTTCGCCGCCGCGGCCGCGGTGATCGTCACCCCGGCCGCCATCTGGCTGCTCGGCGACCGGCTCGACGCCCTCAGCCTGCCGCATTTGTTCCGGCGCAACACCACACCCAAGCCGGTGCAGGAGATGTTCTGGTACCGCGCCGCGAAAGCGGTGATGCGCCGTTCGGTCTCAGCCGGTCTGGCCGTCGTCGCGCTGCTGTTGGTCCTGGGCGCACCCTTCCTCAGCGCGAAATGGGGTTTCCCCGATGAGCGGGTGCTGCCGACAACCGCGTCCGCGCACCAGGTGGGGGACCAGCTGCGCAACGACTTCGCCAACAACTCGGCCACCGACATCACGGCCGTCATTCCCGACGCCGCCGGACTGGCTCCGGCAGCCTTCGATGCCTACGCCGCCGACCTCTCGCGCGTCGCCGCCGTCACCGAAGTGTCGGCGCCGACCGGAACTTTCGTCGGCGGACGGAAGGTGGGGCCGGCCGGTCCCGGTGCCGCGATCGTCGACGGCAGCGCCTTCCTGACCATCGGCAGCAGCGCTCCGCTGTTCTCCGACGCGTCGCAGGCGCAACTCGACGCGGTGCACGCGGTCAAGGGACCGGACGGGCGCACGGTGCAGCTCGCCGGCGTGGCGCAGATCAGCCACGACAGCGTGCAGGCTGTCACCGATCGGCTGCCGTGGGTGCTGGCCGCCATCGCCGTCATCACGCTCGGGCTGCTGTTCCTGCTCACCGGCAGCGTGGTGCTTCCGGTGAAAGCCGTTGTGCTCAACGTTCTTTCGCTCACCGCGGCGTTCGGCGCACTGGTCTGGATCTTCCAGGACGGCCATCTGGGCGCGCTCGGCACCACGGCCACCGGGACGTTGGCATCCAACATGCCGGTGCTGCTGTTCTGCATCGCGTTCGGACTGTCGATGGACTATGAAGTGTTCCTCGTCGCGCGCATCCGTGAGTTCTGGCTGATCGAGAGGGACAACGACGAGAGCGTCGCGCTCGGGCTGGCCCACACCGGCCGGGTGATCACCGCCGCGGCCCTGGTGATGTCGATATCGTTCGGCGCACTGATCGCCGCGGAGGTGTCGTTCATGCGGATGTTCGGCCTCGGGCTGACCATCGCCGTTCTGGTGGACGCGACCCTGGTCCGGACCGTGCTGGTGCCGGCCTTCATGCACCTGATGGGACGGTGGAACTGGTGGGCGCCGGCGCCGCTGGCCCGGCTGCACAAACGCATCGGTATCAGTGAGTCCGGTGCGGCCGAGCCACCCGTGCCATCGGCGTGCGGAGCGCAGTGACCGCGACCAAGCGGCGTCGCGCCCCGCGCGGGTCGGGAGAGCAGCTGCGCGACGAAATCCTCGACGCAGCAACTGAATTGCTCCTGGAATCCAATCAGGAGAAGGCGGTGTCCATCCGGTCGGTCTCGCAGCGGGTGGGCATCACCCCGCCGTCGATCTACCTGCATTTCGCGGACAAGGACGCCTTGTTGGACGCGGTCTGCGGCCGGTACTTCGAACGGCTCGACGACGTCATGCAGCAAGTGGCCGCCGAGCAACCGACGACGATCGACCGGTTGCGCGCACAGGGACTGGCGTACGTCCGCTTCGCCCGGCAGAACCCCGAGCTCTACCGGATCGCCATGATGTCCGAAGGGCATCCGGGCAGCAACGTGGACGAGGCCCTCAATACCGCGGCCTTCGTGCACATGCGGGATTCGGTGCAGGCCATGATGGACGAGGGCAGTTATCCGCGTGGAGATGTGACGGTGACGGCGCTCGGATTGTGGACGGTGGCACACGGTCTGGCAGCACAGTTCATCTCGCGGCCGTATCTGCCGTTCGGCGATCTCGAGGACTTCGCAGACCAGGTGCTCAGCGCCGCGTGCCTCGGTGGCATGGTGAGAGGACAGCGCGGGCCGGATGCGATATCCGGCTGGCCGAGCGACTGAAAGGTTCTAGACGATGACCGAGACCTCGGTGGACAACCCGTTCTTCGCCCGGATGTGGATCGCGATGTCGTCGCGCGAGCGCAAGTTCATGAAGAAACTGCGTCAGGAGAATCTGGCCGGACTGACCGGGCGGGTGCTGGAGATCGGTGCCGGCACCGGGACCAACTTCGCCTTCTACCCGGACACCGTGACCGAGGTGGTGGCCGTCGAACCGGAGGTCCGGCTGGCGCCGCTGGCCCGGGAAGCGGCGCTGACCGCACCCGTTCCGGTGACGGTCCGCACCGAGACCGTCGAGAACTTCGACAGCGACGACCTTTTCGACGCAGTCGTGTGCTCCCTGGTCTTGTGTTCGGTCGACGAGCCGGAAAGCGTGCTGCGGCAGATGTATTCACGGCTCAAGCCGGGCGGTGAACTGCGCTACTTCGAGCACGTCGCCAGCGACGGGGTGCGGGGCCGGGTGCAGACCTTCCTGGATTCGACGTTCTGGCCGAAGATTTCGGGCAACTGTCACGCACACCGGGAAACCGAGCAGAGCATCGTCGGCGCGGGATTCCAGGTCGCCGATGCCCGCCGGGTGCTGATGCTGCCGGGCTGGGTACCGCTTTCGGAGGCGGCGTTGGGACGGGCCGTCAGGCCTGCTTGATCGTCGACAGCAGTTCGGGCAACCGCTGCAACAGGGTGGGTAGCGCGGTGGCCGCGGTTTCCCGCAGGGACACCGTGGCCTGATCGGAGAACGGCGTCGGCTTCGGGTTGACCTCGATCACCGGAATACCCTGCTGCACAGCCGCTTCCGGCAGAGATGCCGCCGGGTACACCACCGACGACGTTCCGACCGTGATCACCAGGTCCGCGGTGCTGACCGCCGCGACGGAGTTGTTCCACGCATCGGAGGGCAGATTCTCGCCGAACCACACCACATTGGGCCGCACCAGACCGCCGCAGTAGCACTCCGGTGGCTCGACGGTGATCGCAGGCTCGGGCATTTCTGGCAGCGTGCCTTCGAAGTTGGCTTTGCAACTATCGCAATGGAATTGGAACAAGCTGCCGTGCAGATGGTGGACCCGCGTGCTACCGGCCCGCTCGTGCAGGTTGTCGATGTTCTGGGTGACGATGTCGACCTCGGTGTAGTCCTGCCACGCGGCCACCGCACGGTGCCCGTCGTTGGGGGACACGTTGCCCATCATGTGGTGGCGCCACAGGTACCAGGCGAACACCCGCTCGGGGTGGCGGCGCCAGGCATCCGAACTGGAGATCTCATACGGGTCGGTGTTGGCCCATAGGCCGGTCTCGGCGTCCCGGAAGGTCGGTACGCCACTGTCGGCGGACATCCCCGCACCGCTGAACACCGTCACCCGCATCAGACCACGTTATCGGGTCTGGGGTGATCTGGGCCACTTCGCGGGCGGCGACATTGGGCTTCGGCGTCGTCGGTCATACTCGGCGGATGACCGATTTCGGGGAGTGGGTGCGCCTCGATCCGCACGCGGGGCCGTTGTTCGACCAGTTGCGCCTGCAGATCATCGAGGCCATTCGTAGTGGGCGCCTGCCTGCCGGGACCAGGCTGCCCACGGTGCGTGACCTGGCCGGCACGTTGGGAATGGCGGCCAACACCGTCGCCCGGGCCTACCGCGAGCTCGAGACCGCCGGTGTCCTCGAAACCCGGGGGAGGTCAGGCACTTTCGTAGCCGCCGCCGACCTGGCTGCCGCCGCGATGGTGGACGCCGCGAATGCCTTCGCCGACACCGCCCGAGCGTTGGGCGTGCTGAAAGCCGACGCACTCCGGTACCTGGACGCGGCTTTCGAATAGTGCGTGGCCTGGCCTCGAATGTGCGACAACTGCTCAGACCATCCGCAGACGTCTCCAACGCAACTGAGCGGCGGTAAACCGGCCTAGAAGGCGCCGTGCAGTTGCGTTCGGCGCGCAGCGCCCACCGTTCGCGCGAGCCTGACCTGACGGCGGAAATCCGTCGTCGAGATCGCCCTGCGGTCAGACTCGGCGACGTTCGAGAACATTCGTCTCCACAAACTGTCAACCGCGCCAATGCAACACGTCGAGCGCGACGCCGACCTCGACGCTGTTGTCGGCCAGCGGGCGTGGCAGGAGTTCGTCGGCGCGGGCCAGTCTGCGCAGCAGGGTGTTGCGATGTGTGAAGAGCTTGCCGGCGGCGCGGGATACGTTGCATTGCTCGCGGACGAATATCCTTACCGCAGAACGTAATTCCGGACTGGCGGTTTCCAGGTCGCCGAGGACTCGTTTGACGAACACCGCCGCGCGGTCGGCGTCCGCGGTGAGTAGCGCCACCAGCTCGATATCGGTGTACTCGGCGATCTGTTGCGGCGAGCGCAGCCGCGCCATCATCTGCTGCGTGGTGAGCGCGTCGAAATGGCTGCGCCGGAAGCCGTCCACTCCGGCACCGGTCGAACCGATCGCGATGCGGACCTCGCTGCCGGCGGCTGATGCCAGGGCGGTGACGTCGGGTGCGCCCGGTGCCCATACCCACCGTGTGGCGGTACTGGCGGACACGGTCAGCGGGCGTACGCGACCGCCTCGTCCGAATGCCTCGGCAGCCTGATCTAGTTGGGACAGATCGCCATTCGGATTGTCGGTCCAGATGACGGCAGCGGTGTGGGTGCCGCCGAGTCCGTAACCGAGTCGGCTTTCGGCGCGCTGTCGGGGGATGGGCGCGCCGTCCAGTAGCAGCGCGACGGTCTCGCGCCGCTCGGCGTGGCTGCCCCGCGTCAGCTCGTCACGCTCGAGTTCGATCTGCGCGGCGATGGCACCCAGGGTGGCTTCGATGAACTCGCTGACGGACCGCGAGCACACGTTGAGCATCTCGTGCAGGTCTGCTGGGTCCGAGGTCAATTCGAAGGCGATGTCCATCAAGCGTCGCCACGCCACGCCTTCACCGACCCGGTAAGCGTCCAAGGAGTACGAATCGACACCGCGACGGACCAGCTCCCTGGCGACGGCGATCGGCTCGGAGGTGATGTTGGGTGGCACCGGTGCGCCCGGGTCGTGCACGTTGGCCGCGCCCCAGAACAGCAGATTCGACCGGTTGCTGCGACTGATGGCCGCTGCCAGTTCCGGGTCCGACGCGATGGCGGGGTTGGCGCCCAGTACGGCTTGGTCGAGTTCGTCGAGCCATTCGGGCCGGGCGTTGACGACGACCTGTGCACACTGCCGAATCAGGTCGCGTACCTGCGGTGATGGTGGTTTTTCGGTCATCGGGTCAGGCTATCGCGTGAGGTGCACAATGCACCACCAATCGCGAAAGTTGAGCTGTTTTGACCTTCAGTTGAGGGGTCGGCGGCGCCAACATTGTTACCACGCCCACCACCGCCAACAGGGAGTCTGCAATGAAGCACACCGCCACCACCACCCAGGTCGACGTGCTGATCGTCGGCGCCGGAATCTCCGGCATCGGCGCCGCCTACTACCTGCAGCAGGAGCACCCGGGACGGTCGTACGCCATCCTGGAGTCCCGCGGCGCGACGGGCGGGACCTGGGACCTGTTCCGGTACCCCGGCATTCGCTCCGACTCCGACCTGCACACTTTCGGCTACGAATTCAAGCCGTGGCGCGACGAGGACGCCATCGCCTCCGCCGACAAGATTCTCGCCTACCTGCGAGAGACGGTCCGCGAGAACAACATTGACCGCAACATCCGGTTCCACCACAAGGTCCTCGGTGCGGCCTGGGACAGCGACACAGCGCGCTGGCTCGTCGACGTCGAGCGCACCGACACCGACGAGCTGGTCCAAATTTCGGCCAACTGGCTGTTCTGCGCCGGCGGCTACTACCGCTACGACCAGGGCTTCACCCCGCAGTTCCCCGGCCGCGACCGCTTCGCGGGGCAGATTGTGCACCCGCAGCACTGGCCCGAGGACCTCGATTACACCGGCAAGAAGGTCGTCATCATCGGCAGCGGCGCGACGGCGGTGACGCTGGTGCCGTCGATGGCCGCCACCGCCGCGCACGTCACCATGCTGCAGCGCTCGCCGACCTACATCATGCCGGTGCCGGCCAAGGACGCGTTCGCGAATGCGGCCGGTCGCCTGCTCGGCGCAGACCGTGGCTACGCGCTGGCCCGTCGCAAGAACATCGCGAAACAGCGTGCGGTGTATACCTTTTGCCAGAAGTTCCCCACCGTGGCGCGGAAGCTGATCCGCTCGATCAATGCCAAGCAGCTGCCCGCGGGATACCCGGTCGACGAGCACTTCAGCCCCGCCTACAACCCGTGGGACCAGCGGTTGTGCGCGGTTCCGGACGCGGATTTGTTCAAAGCGATCAGCGCCGGCAAGGCATCGGTCGTCACGGACCGCATCGCCACCTTCACCGAGACCGGCATCGAGCTGGAGTCCGGGCAGCACCTGGACGCGGACATCATCGTCACCGCAACGGGTTTGAACGTCCAACTGTTCGGTGGGATCTCGCTGACAGTCGATGGTCAGGCGGTGAACCTGGCGGACACCGTTGCGTACAAGGGCATCATGTTGTCGGGCGTACCGAACTTCGCCTTTGCCTTCGGTTACACCAACTCCTCGTGGACGCTCAAGGTCGGGCTGCTGTGCGAGCACTTCTGCCGTCTGCTGAGCCACATGGACGAGGGCGGTTTCGACAGCGTCCGACCGGTGTTCGACGGCGCGGGAATGGAGACCAAGCCGCTGTTGGACTTCGCCGCCGGATATGTGCAGCGGGTCGCTGACACCCTGCCGCGGCAGGGCGCCTCGGGGCCGTGGGTGATGTCGATGAACTACAACTTCGACCGTGAGGTGCTGCGGCACGGCGCGGTGACGGATCCGAACCTGCGGTTCGCCGCCGCGGAGCGCGCAGAAGATCGAGAGCGCGTGCCGGTTTCCTGATCGGCACTCGTCGCGGACGTTTACGCTGGCGTGAGTGGAGACATCTAAGGCGAGCGAAGCGACGGGAAGTATGGAGTCGCCAGCTGTACCGCCCGAAATCCCTGGTGTCCCTTCAGCTGTAGGCGTCGAATTGCCGTCCGGGCCTGTGCCCGGACGGCCTTATTCGTTGCCACTGGATTTGCTGACCGAGCAATACGGCCCGCTGTTCTACGCCGACTTCGGTGCCAGTCGCCGCTTGTACGCCTGCTCCCTGGCGCTGGTCGACGAACTGTGCGACGAGACCCGGTTCACCAAGGCCCTGACGGACCGGTTAGCCAGGTTCCGTCCGGTCGTCGGCAACGGATTGTTCACCGCCTACCCCGGCGAGGAAGGCTGGCAGGAGGCCCACGACGTCCTGATCCCCGGCTTCAGTTTCAGTGGACTGCGCAGCTACCACCCGGCGATGCTGGACATCAACCGGCAGCTGATCGAGCAGTGGGACGCGGCCGTCGGCGCCCGCACCGTGGACGTCGCGGGTGACCTGGCCAAGCTCGCGATGGACACCGTCGGCCTGGCCGGGTTCGGCGCACGGTTCGACTCCTATCAGCACGACGGACTCGCCGACATCCCCGCGAGTTTCGCGGCCACCCTGGACCAGGTGCTGGCCGGCGCCAACGGTGACCAAGCGGTGTTCCAGACCGAGCGCGGCAAGCTGTTCAGCTTCATCACCGACCTCATCGCCCAGCACCGCGCCGGTGAGGTGGACGTCGACGACCTGCTGGCGTTGATGCTGCAACCGGGACCCGACGGCGCCCCGATCCTCGACGACGACAGCATCCGCAACCAGATCGCCACGTTCCTGGTCGCCGGGCAGGACACCACGTCGACGGTGATGCCGACCGCGCTGTACAGCATCGTCAAGAACCCGGCGGTGCTGCACCGGGCGCAGGCGGAGGTCGACGCGCTCTTCGGCCCCGAGGACGACCACGTGCCGGCCTTCGACGAGATCGGCAAGCTCACCTACATCCGCCAGATCATCGACGAGACGCTGCGGCTGTCCCCGCCGGTGCGAGAATTCGATCGAATGGCGTTGGCGAACACCGTGATCGGTGGCCAGTACCCGGTGCGGCGGGGTGAAGCAGTGACGGTGCTGACGTCGTCGCTGCACCGTCAGCCCGAGTGGGGCGACAACGCCGACATCTTCGACCCGGATCGGTTCGACATCGACCGTGCCGGGCAGCGTCCGGCCAACCTGTTCAAGCCGTTCGGGACCGGCGCGCGGTCCTGTATCGGGCGCCAGTTCGCGCTCCATGAAGCGACGATGGCGATCGCGACACTGGTCCACCGCTACCGGTTCGTTGACGTCGAGCACTACACCTTGCGCACCCACAGCGACCTGCTGCGCAAGCCGGAAGGCTTCCAGCTCAAGCTCATCCGCCGTACCCCGGAGGACCGTCGGCAGGCGCCGGCGGCCGTGCTGGCGGCGCCGGTGACGCAATCACGCGCTGCCGTGCCGTCGGGCACGAAACTGCTTGTGCTGCATGGGTCGAACCTCGGCAACTGCCGGGCGCTGGCGCAGCAACTCGGCGATGAAGCCGTCGACCTCGGCTATGAAACAACCGTCGCTGCTTTGGATTCCGCGACCGGCGCGCTGCCGGACCAGGGTGCGGTGGTGATCGTCGCCGCGTCGTACAACGGGATGCCGACCGACGACGCCCGCGCGTTCGTGGACTGGCTGGACAGCGCCGCCACCCAGGCACCTGCGGTGCCGTACGTGGTTCTCGGTGTCGGAGACCGCAACTGGGCCGAGACCTATATGGCGATACCCCGGCGCATCGACACGCGGCTCGCGGAACTCGGTGCCACACAAATCCTTCCGATGGTCGAAGCCGACACCTCGGGTGACTTCGCCGGCGTGGTCGAGGACTTCTCGGTGGCACTGTGGAATGCGCTCGGCGGCGTCTTCGGCGCCGTTGCCACGGATGAACCCGTGGCGGACGAGTCGCTCTACGATCTGCGCGCCATCGACGGGCCCGTCACCGCAGCGATCGACGCCCGCTACCAGGTGCAGCCGGCCACGGTGCTGGACAACATTCCGCTGGTGGACACCGGCTCCGAGTTCGGACAGGACAAGCGGTTGATCCGCATCGCCCTGCCCGACGGCGTCGACTACCAGACCGGCGACCACCTCACCGTGCTGCCCGACAACAGCCCCGCGCTCGTCGACGAGGTCGGTGAACTGCTGGACCTGCGCCTCGATCGCCGCATCTCGATCAACCCACGGCGCAGTACGCGGCGGGCCATCCCGGTCGACCGGGAAGTCACTGTGCGCGAACTGCTCACGCACTTCCTCGAGCTCCGCAAGCCGGCCACTCGTAGCCAGTTGCTCCGGCTCGCGGCGGCGAACCCATGTCCGCCGGAGCGTGCCGCGCTGACCGCATTGGCCGACGAGCCCGAGGCGCGCGCATTGAGCATCACCGAGTGCCTGGCGGAATTCCCGGCCACGCAGCTCAGCCGTGAAGAGCTGCTGGAACTGTTCGAACCGATGTCCCCGCGCCACTATTCGATCGCCACGTCGTCCCGGCGTCGGGTCCGGGAAGTCGAGCTGGTGGTGGGGGTGCTGGAAGGACCGGCCCGATCCGGCTCCGGCTTGTTCCGTGGCGTCTCATCCAGCTACTTGGCGGATTCCGTTCCGGGACAGCAGATCCGGATGCGCGTCGATCCGGCGCGCCAGGCCTTCCGGGCCGGCGCCGACCCGACCCGCAACGTCATCCTGGTCAGTGCCGGCACGGGCGTCGCTCCCTTCCGGGGATTTATCGGCGACCGGTTGGGTGCGCTGGAAGCGGGGGAGCCGTTCACCGCCGCCCTGTGTTTCTTCGGCGTGCGTCATCCCGACGTGGACTACCTGTTCCGCGACGAGGCCGAGGACGCCGAACGCCTTGGCATCGTCCGGATGCGGCCGGCGTTCTCCCGGGCCGGTGACGAGGTCAGGTACGTGCAGGACCGGATCGCCGCGGACGCCGACGAGGTCTGGGACATGCTCGGAAACCCGGACAACGACACCCACGTCTACGTGTGCGGTGACGGTGCCCGGATGGCGCCCGCGGTGCGCGCGGCGTTCCAGGACATCTACCGCAGTCGGACCGGCGCCGATGATGACGCGGCCCGCGCCTGGCTCACCGGCCTGGTCAACACCGACCGCTACGTCGAGGACGTCTGGGCCGGTTAGTTGTTGCCGGCCGAGAGGGTCTCACTCGCGCTACGGTTGCCGACCGAACGACCGGCGATAGGCGGAGGGCGTGAGCCCGGTATGAGCGGCGAGGCGATTGCGAAGGTTGGACGCCGTTCCCAGGCCGCTTCGGTGCGCTACCTGATCTACGGCCAGATGTGTCTGCTCGAGGAGCCTGCGAGCATGTTCGATGCGCACGTTGGTTAGCCATTGGTGGGGAGTGCAGCCCAGCTCGGCGCGAAAATGGCGATGGAGTGTTGCGGTGCTCATTGCAGCGCTCGCGGCGATGTCGATAACCGAAATCGGTTGTGTTGCATGCTGCTCGGCCCATATGAGGGCTTGAGCGAGTGGGCTCTGCGGCTCGGCGGGGAGGGGTCGTTCGATGAATTGTTGTTGCCCGCCGGGGCGGTGGCCCGGGAACACGAGGCGGCGTGCGACGGCGGTGCCGATCTCTGCTCCGTGGTCTCGGCGCACCACGTGCAATGCCAGGTCCAGCGCTGAAGCGCTGCCTGCCGAAGTCAGGATGTCGCCATCGTCGACGAAGAGGACTGCGTCATCGACGTGCACCAGCGGGTATCGGTTCCGGAACTCTTCAGCCCATTGCCAGTGCACTGTCACTCGGCGCTGAGCGAGAACTCCGGCCTCGGCGAGGGTGAATGCTCCGCTGCACATACCGATCATGCGCGCGCCACGTGAGTGGGCCCGTGAGATCGCATCGAGTACGTCGCGGTGGTGCGGCGTGGTTGTGTCGGGCCGGTTGGGAACGATCACCGTGTCAGCTGATTCCAAGGCTGATAGCGTCCTGATCCCGGTCATCGCGAAAAAGCCCTGCCTCATCGTTACCTGCGGCAGACGTGCGCACATCTGAAAGTCATAGAGCAGCCCCCCGGCTTCGGGCCGGTCGATTCCGAGGACCTCGGTCAGGCAAGCCAGTTCGAAGGGGTTGGATCCCTCGTCGACCAGGGCGACGACGATATGCGGGTGCGAGGAATCTTGCGACATATGTCATTCCTTGCACTGTTCGGCGATCGGCGCAACACCACAAGATCGACGTATGACGAACGCGAGCACGAATATCGACACGGTCCTGGCGTCTTTCGAAGAGCGGTGGAGCCCACGAATCCTGGCCAACGTCAACGATTGGGACGTCCGGCTGGCCAAGATAGAAGGCACCTTTGTGTGGCACTCCCACCCCGAGACCGACGAGCTGTTCATCGTGCTCGACGGCAACATGGATATTCACCTGCGCGAGTCAGGTGACGAGAGGGTCGTGCACCTCGGACGCCATGACGTGTTCGTTGTTCCCCGTGGCACCGAGCACTGTCCGCAATCCTCGACCGGTGCAGCGGTGATGCTGCTCGAGCCGACCGGGACGCTCAGCACTGGTGACTACGAGGGAGAAATTCCGGTCCACATCACCTCGACCACCGGGCTGCCGGCATAACCTCGGCGGTCAGCGCGCTCCGCGGATCGCGGTCAGCCCGCGCATGGCGTGGTAGATCACCAGCGCCGCAATGGAACCCAGCGCGATACCGGTGAACGTCAATGGTCCGGCCTGCCAGGTGAAATCGGCGATACCGATGATGAGCGGGATAGCGGCGGTCATCTGGTTGATCGGCTGGGAGAAATCCACGTGGTTGGTCAGCCAGATCCGCACCCCGAGGATGCCGACCAGACCGTAGAGCACGATCGTCGCGCCGCCCAGCACGCCGGGCGGAATGGCGGAGATGGCGGCACCGACCTTGGGGCACAACGACAGTACGACGGCCACCACGGCGGCGACCCAATACGCGGCGGTGGAGTAGATGCGCGTCGCAGCCATCACCCCGATGTTCTCGGCGTAGGTGGTGGTGGCCGATCCACCGCCCGCTCCGGCCAGCACGGTGGCCACCCCGTCGGCCGCCAGCGCCCGTCCCATCAGGGGATCCAGATCGCGGCCGGTCATTTGGCCAACTGATTTCACGTGCCCGATGTTCTCGGCGATCAGTGCGATCACTGCCGGCAGGAACATCGGCAGGACCGCCAGACTGAATGACGGACCATGGAATTCGGGCAGCCCGATCCACGGGGCGGCAGCGATGGCCGCGGTGTCGACCTCGCCGAGGGCCAGCGCCAGCAGATAGCCGATGACCACGGCGAGGAAGATGGCCAGCCGGCCGATGATGCCGCGGAAGAACGCCAGCGTCGCGACCAGCAGCACGAGCGTCACCAGGCCGACCAGCGGTCCCTTCTCGAAATTGTGCTTCGCCGCCGGGGCCAGGTTGAACCCGATGAGGGCGACGATCGCGCCGGTGACCACCGGCGGCAGCGTGGCATCCAGCCAGTGCGTGCCGACCAGATGCACGACCCCGCCGACGAGGATCAGCAGCACACCCACGGCGATCAAACCGCCCAGCGCGCTACCGGTTCCGTGCGACGCGACCGCGGCGGTCACCGGCGCGATCACCGAGAAGCTGGATCCGAGATAACTCGGCAGCCGGTTTCCGGTGATCAGCAGGAACAGAATTGTGCCGACGCCGGAGAACAACAGCGTGGTGGCCGGCGGGAAACCGGTCAGGACCGGCACCAGGAAGGTGGCGCCGAACATCGCCACCACATGCTGTGCGCCGATACCGATGGTGCGGGGCCAGCTGAGCCGTTCGTCGGGCGCGACGACAGCGGCGTCCGGTCCTACCGGCTTCCAGGGGAGCGCAACCATCCGGTCATATTGCCCGATGGGGTGCGTCTTCGCGCGGGAGTGCTAGCCGAATTCGAGCAGGGTCATGGCGGGCCGGACCGCGTCGAACAACGACGGGAACCGGTGCGCCGTCGACATCATGGCGTTGAGCACCCGGCTGCGAGTGGCGGGGGCCTCGACGTCGTGGACCGCTCGAATTCCCGGGATGGTGTCGACCAATCGCGCGGCCTGGCTTGCCGACAGGGTGAACGGCATCGGCGGCACCCGGTAGCGCAGGGAGGTCCGCATCCCGCGTCCGACCATTCTGGCGAACAGTGCGGGCGGCGAATCGAACATCAGTCGTCCGCCCGGGAACCGTTTGGCGCACTCGGCGATCAGCCCCAATGACTCCTCGGGCTGCAGGTACATCAACAGGCCTTCGGCCGTGATGAAGACGCCCTCGGACGTGTCGACCTGGTCCATCCAGCTGTAATCCAACGCCGACTGTGCGCACACCGAAACCCGGTCCGATGCCGGCAACAGCTGGCTGCGGACCTCGATCATCGGCGGTAGATCGACTGTCAGCCAATGGAATTGCGGATCGGGCTCAGTCGCGGAAAGTCGGTAGAAGCTGGTCTGCAGGCCTTCGGCCAGCGCCACCACGGTCGCCTTCGGGTGGTCGCGCAGATAGTCGCGAGTGGCGCGGTCGAACGCCAACGCGCGCAGCGCCATGTCGGGGCGGCTCGAATAGCCGAACTTGGCGAAATCGAAGTCGATGCGGTCCACCAACTCGACCGCCACCGGATCGTCGATGATTCCGTCGGGTCGGCGGGCTTCGCTGGCCCGGACCTGGAGGGTCATCAGTGCCGTCTCGGATACGCCGGTCAGTGCGCTGCCGTCGATCTTCGGGGTTGAACTCACGGTTTCGAACCTACCGAAGCCAGCACTTTCTCGACGGTCCGCAGATTGCGGGTGGTGGTGGACGACTTGTAGCGCTTCTTGCCCATCGTTTTGCTGATCGCACTACTCAGGGTGTCGCCGCGGGCCACCTGCCAGTACAGGACGCCGCGCCCGCGACTGATCAGTTCGTCGCCGACCGGGTCAAGCGCCGCGAGCTCGTCCAGCACGTCCGGGTCGCTGACGAACGTCACGTACGAATGGTGGCCGTCGACCTCGCGCTCGAACGGGTAGTCCGCCGAGATCGACTGGAGTTCGTCCATCGGATACACCAGCACCCAGGCGTCGTACCCGAATGATTCCCGCAGTGCCGCTTCGGCTTTCGTGCGGACTTCGGCTGCCTTCGCGGCACTGGACAGCACCACGTTGCCACTCGCCAGCAGCGTTTTCACGTCATCGAAGCCGGCCTCTCGGAAGGTGGCCGCGACGTCGGCCATCTTCAGATTGACCCCGCCGACGTTTACGCCGCGCAGAAACACGGCGTAGCGCGTCATCCGAACTCCGTCATGACGCCCAATGGTAGGCAGTTGCGCCGTACGCTGGGTGCCATGACCCGTCAGGTCTTCGAAGACAAGCTGCTAGCGCTGATCAGCGACAATTCGCTGGGCGTGCTGGCCACCATCAAACGCGACGGTCGACCGCAGTTGTCGAACGTGTCCTATTACTTCGACCCACGGGCCGTCACCATCGGGGTGTCGATCACCGAGCCCCGGGCCAAGACCCGCAACCTGCGGCGGGACGCCCGGGCATCGATCTACGTCCGATCCGATGACGGCTGGGCATATGCGGTCGCCGAGGGGGACGCGGTGCTGAGCCCGCCGGCCGCGGCGCCTGACGACGATACCGTCGAGGGCCTGATTACCTTGTACCGCAATATTTCCGGTGAGCATCCGGACTGGGACGACTATCGGCGGGCCATGGTCGCCGACCGTCGGGTGCTGCTCACCATGCCGATAACCCACCTGTACGGGCTGCCTCCGGGCGTGCGCTGAACGCGCTACGCTGCGTGTATGGCCGAGAACTCCGACGAAGGTTCAGCATCGCCCGACGAGACCAAGCGGAAGTTTCGCGAGGCGCTCGAGCGTAAGAAGGCCGGTACCGCCGGCGCCGCCGCAAACCAGGATCGTGGGGCCAAGCAATCCAAGTCGCACGGCGCCGTCGGTGGTGGCCGCCGGGAGTTCCGCCGCAAGAGCGGCTAGCGCCTTTCGCGAGCAGACACAAAACTGTCCCTTTTCCCACGAAGAGGGACAGTTTTGCGTCTTCTCGCGGAGATCAACTAATCCCGGGCCAGCAGCCGGGCCCCGACGAGCGCCACCAGCATCACCGAAACACATTGCAGGCCGGTATCTTTCAGGCCCCAGCCGACTGAAGCCAGGGTGGCGGCGCCGGCGACGACCAGCAGGGTTCCGACGGCCGCGCTGCGCCAACCAGGTTCAGAGACCTGGCCGCCGTCCCACAGCGGCAGGGGGTTGTTCTCCAACGGCCGCAGCAGCAGGAACAGCCCGGCGACCAGCACCGCCATGAGCGCCACCTGGTAGACGCTCAGCACCAGGAAGTGCGGCTGGCCGGGGTAGCGGGGCAGACCCGCCAGATCGAAGGCCAGGTGCATCCCGAGCAGTGCGGGCATGTGCCACAGGTAGAGCGTCATGGCGCCGGTGTTGCCGATCACCGCGAGGCGCCACACCTGCGGCCGGGCGGCCCAGCGGCTGATGGCCGGTGCGGCGGCAATGGCGAACGCGCACATCATGATTGCGTGACCGGCGAGCAGCAGCGACGGCGGCGTCATGTTCTTGATGTGCTGGGTCTCGATGCCGACCAGACTCAGCTCGTAGGGGCCGACCCAGACCATCGCGACGTTGACCGCCAGCATGGCCAGGCCGACGCGCAGGGCGGCTGCGGTGGTCAGCAGTCCGCGGCGGTAGGCCACGCCGAACATGCCGGGAATCAGCCACACCACGAAATTCACATAACCCAGCGCGGACCAGGCGTGGTCGTTGATGCGGATGGCATCGACCAGGGCGACCAGGGCGTAGGTGCCGGCGACGGCAGCGACGAGCTGGCCGAGGGTGGTGATCCGCATCAGCAGCGGCACCGCTGCCAGCACCATCACGTAGGCGCCCAGGAACCACAGCAGCTGGATGCTGATGCCGGCGATGGGTTCGTAGACGTGGATCGGCAGCAGCGGCTTGAGGATCAGCAGCGCCGCGGCCCAGAACGCCAGGTAGTAGAACACCGGCCGGTACAGCCGGGTGCAGCGCTTGAGCAGCCAGCCGCCCCAGCTCATTCCGCTGCGGTACGACGCGGCCGAGGCCGCGACACCGGCGAAGAAGAACAGCGGCATGATCTGGAAAATCCAGGTCAGCGCCTGGAACACCACCGACGTGGTGAGCAGGTTGCCCCACCGGAAGACATCGTTTTCGATGATGCTCGTCGCCATGATGGTGTGACCGGCGACGACGCCGATCAACGAGACGATGCGGATGACGTCGATGGCGCGGTCGCGGTCGACCGGCGTGCGCTGCGCGATCTCGGCAGCAGAAGGAAAGACGCGGGTGGTCATGCCTTCGAACGTAAGGGCCGACCCCCTAGGTATTGCTACTCAAATTACGCTGACCTGCGGCGTTCCTGCCACAGGACAGCGGCCAGGCAGACGGCCGCCAGGACGGCGATGACGACGGCGAAGCTGACGCCGGCTGCCTGCAGACCCCAACGCTGGGCGGCGAACCCGAGGCTGACGACCGGCAGCGAGATGGCCACGTAGGCCACCACGAAGTACGTCGAACTGACTTCGGCGCGACGCTCGGTCGGGGTGCCTTCGACGACGGCCGCCAGGCCGCGACTGAAGCTGATGCCCTGCCCGACGCCGGCCACCACGGCCGCGGCCAGCAGGCCGGCCAGCGACGAAAACTGCAGTGCCACAGCCAGAATCGCCATGCCCGCGACCAGGAGCGCGCAGCCCAGCGCGACGGCCCGCGGGGGATGGAGGCGTCGGCCGGCCAGCTGAGCGGCGGCCGAGGCGGCGAAGATCGAGGCCGCTACGGCGCCGCCGACAGCGTGGTTGTCGATGCCGATGACGCTGCTGACGAACGACGGCGCCACCGCGGTGAACAGGCCCATCACCGCGAAGCCCGCGAAGGCGGCGGTGGCGGCGAGGACGAACGTCGCGCGGACTTCGGCGGGGACCGACAACCGCTGGAAACCGATCCGGCCGGTGCGGCTCGAGGTCTCCGGGACCAACCAGACCGCCACGATGGCCAGCACCGCCAACACGATGTGCACGAGGAACGGCAGCTGCAACGGGTGCGGCAGGTACTGCACCAGCAGGCCGGCCACGACGGGTCCGGCGCCGAGCCCGCCGATGTTGGCGATGGTGGCACCGGCCGCGGCCTGCTCCCGGCGGGCCTCGGGCACGGACTCGACGACCGCGGCCGTCGCCGTGCCGGTGAAGATGCCCGCCGACAACCCGGACAACAACCTGCCCACCAGCAGCAACGGCACGCTGTCGGCGTAGAGGAAGACGACGGCGCTCGCGATGGCGGCGAGCGCCCCCGCGATCAGCACCGGCCGTCGCCCGACGGCGTCGGACCAGCGGCCGAACAGCAGCAGTGCGGCCAGCACGCCGATGGCGTACGCCGAGAAGATGACCGTCGTCGTCAGGACCGCGAAGTGCAGCTCGTGCGCGTACAGCGCGTAGATCGGGGTCGGCAGCGTGGTGCCCAACATGATGGCGGCGAAGGCATAGGCCAGCAGCGGAAAGCCAAGGCGCGAGGTCACGGTTCGAGTTTGGAGCACGGGTAGGGCAACGCGGGCGGGACGCGCTGGCATTCCTCGGTCAGCGGATTGTCCGGGGTGGCGCCGGCGACGTCACGACAACCGCGACGGCGGCGTCGTCGCCGACCTGGCGGAGCTTGTGCTGCGTGGCGGCGTCGAAATAGGCGCTGTCGCCGGCGGACAGCTCGACGAGACGGCCGTCGTAGTTGAGTTCGATTGTCCCCGAGTGGACGAACACGAACTCCTGACCGGGATGCGTCGGGTGGGCATGGGCGGCGAACTGGCGGCCGGGCCGCACCACGAACGGCGACATGGCTTTGCCCAGCATCCCTGACGCGATCGCGTGATTGCGGGCGGTGCCGCGGTCGGCGGCGCGTTCGACGGTGAACGTGCTGACTTCCGGATCGTCGGAAAAGAGTTGCGCCACATCCACATCGAGCGTTCGGGAGATTTTGAGCGCCGCGGCGATCGACGGCACACTCTGGCCCCGCTCGACCTTGGACAGGTAGCTCTTGGTCAGCCCGGTGCCGGCTGCCAGCTCCTCCAGCGTCATCCCGCGTTGCTGGCGCACCGCACGCAACAAGCCACTCACGGATGTGAGGATATCCCATTGACTGCATGACACATTGTGTCCTATGGTCAGCAATGTGTCATTGAGGTGCGGCCACGCACCAAAGCTGAGGGGAGTACCGATGACCGACACGATGCACGACTCCAAGGGCGAACTGATGCAGCGCGCCGAGGACGGACTGAACCGCCATATCGCGGAGTCCAACCTGACCGTCCGCCAGAAGCTGGCGCTGACCTGCCGGGCGCTGTTCGACGCCGGACACGACTCGGGCCTGGCCGGGCAGATCACCGCCCGCGCCGAGGAGCCGGGCACCTACTACACCCAGCGACTCGGCCTGGGCTTCGACGAGATCACCGCAGGCAACCTGCTGCTCGTCGACGAGGATCTCAACGTCCTCGACGGCGGCGGAATGGCCAACCCCGCCAACCGTTTTCACTCCTGGATCTACCGAGCCCGGCCGGACGTGAACTGCATCGTGCACACGCACCCGTTCCACGTCGCGGCGCTGTCGATGCTCGAAATTCCGCTGATCGTCTCGCAGATGGACATCGCGCCGCTGTACGACGACTGCGCGTTCCTGGCGGACTGGCCCGGCGTGCCGGTGGGCAACGAGGAAGGCGAGATCATCTCCGGTGCGCTGGGGGACAAGAAGGCAATCCTGCTGGCCCACCACGGTCAGGTGGTCGCCGGGGCCAGCGTCGAGGAAGCCTGCTCGCTGGCCATGCTCATCGAACGCGGGGCCAAGCTCCAGTTGGCCGCCATGGCCGCCGGCACCATCGCCCCGCTGCCCGACCGGCTGGCCCGTGAAGCCCACGACTGGACGCTGACGCCCAAGCGCAGCATCGCCAACTTCGCCTACTACGCACGGCGCGCGCTGGGGCGCCACCCCGACGCCCTCGACAACTGACGAACCCAGAAGGGACACGACCCCATGACCGATATCCACGGCATCATCGCCTACCCCATCACCCCGTTCACCGCTGACGGCGCCACCGTCGACACCGCCACGTTGGCGGCCGTCGTCGAGCAACTGGTCGGCACCGGCGCGCACGCCATCGCCCCGCTGGGCAGCACCGGCGAGTCGGCGTACCTCACCGAGGACGAGTTCGACGCCGTCGTCGACGCCACCGTCGCCGTCGTCGACGGCCGGGTCCCCGTCATCGTCGGAGCGTCAGATCTGACCACCGCCAACACCATTCGGCGCGCACGGTACGCGCAGCAGGCCGGCGCCGACGCCGTGATGGTGCTGCCGATCTCGTACTGGAAGCTGGGCGAGCGGGAGATTTTCCAGCACTACGCCAGCATCTCGGCCGCCGTCGACCTGCCGATCATGGTGTACAACAACCCCGCGACCAGCGGCATCGACATGCAACCCGAACTGCTGGTGCGGATGTTCAACGACATCGACAACGTCCGCATGGTCAAGGAGTCCACCGGCGACCTCAACCGGATGCTGCGGATCAAGGAGCTCTCCGGCGGCACGCTGCCGTTCTACAACGGGAGTAACCCGCTGGTGCTCGACGCCCTGCTGGCCGGCGCGTCCGGATGGTGCACCGCCGCACCGAATCTACGTCCGCAGCCGTGCCTCGATCTGTACGACGCGGTGCGGCGCGGCGATCGGGCTCGCGCGCAGGAGATCTACGACGATCTCGCGCCGCTGCTGCGCTTCATCGTCGCGGGCGGACTGCCGACGACCGTCAAAGCCGGACTGGATCTGTTGGGGCGCAATGCCGGGGCTCCGCGTCCGCCGTTGCTGCCGCTCGACGAGGCCGGCCGCGCCGAACTCAAGGGCCTGCTCGCCGACGCGTGAGTGCGCCTACTCGACCGGGCAGGCGTACTTTCTGGCGACGTCCATCACCCGCTGCTGGGCGCCGGGGCCGATGACGCCCTGCGCGGCCAGCTCCAGATTGATGTAGCCGGGGAGGCCGCCGATGCACGCCTGGTGCGCCACGCGCCACGCGGTATCCGGATTCAGGTTGTAGCCGTTGCGCTCCAGGCCCTGCAGGTATTGGTCGAACTGCGGCGTGCCCTGGTCCGGTATGGCGCTGGCCGCGCCGGCCAAGGCAATGGCGGCAGCGATCGCTGCGATAAGAGCCGCGACTGCACGTCTCATGTCCGTCCCCCTACAGGCATGTGAACCGGTTACCGGCCTACACGTTCGCACATCGCACTGACTCAGAAACTCTGAACCGTCGTAATCGGGTTGGGGCTACCGGGGTCCTAAACTGGCGTGATGTCGAAGCTGCAGCTGGTTCAGGAGCCGTCCGCCGACGCACTGCTCGAGTCCAACCCGTTCGCGTTGTTGGTCGGAATGCTTCTTGATCAACAGATTCCGATGGAAGTGGCGTTCGCGGGGCCGAAGAAACTCGAAGACCGCCTCGGTGGGCTGGAGGCCGGCGTCGTTGCCGACTACAACCCCGACAAATTCGCCGAGCTGTTCGCGCAAACCCCTGCGGTGCACCGGTTTCCGGGATCCATGGCCAAGCGGGTGCAGGCGCTGTCGCAGGTGATCGTCGACGAGTACGACGGCAACGCCGCGTCGCTGTGGACCACCGGCGACCCCGACGGCAAGGAGGTGCTGCGCCGGCTCAAGGCATTGCCCGGGTTTGGTGAGCAGAAGGCCAAGATCTTCCTGGCGCTGCTGGGCAAGCAGTACGGCGTCACGCCCGAGGGCTGGCGCACCGCGGCCGGCGACTACGGCAAGCAGGGCACGCACATGTCCGTCGCCGACGTCGTCGACAAGGGCTCACTGGACCAGGTCCGCGCCTACAAGAAGCAGATGAAGGCAGCGGCCAAAGCGGCCAAGGCCTGATCCCGCTTTCGAGAGTGGGGGATTACGAGGAAATTCGGGCGATTCTTCTCGTAAAACCCCACGGTCGACGCAACTAGAGCGCGGGCCCGTCGAACCGGTCCCGGGTGGTGAACTCCGACACCGGACGGCGGGTCAGCTTCGTCACCTGCGTGACCGGCTTGCCCAGTGGCAGCATGCACGCCACCGCGTAATTGTCCGGGATGCCGAGCAGTTCGCGCACTGCGGGCTCCTGCGCCACCACCATGGTCGTCAGCACGCCGCCGAAGCCTTCGTTGCGGGCGGCGAGCAGAACGCCCCAGACAAACGGGTAGATCGATGCCCCGCTGATCACGCCGATGCGATCCAGATGCTGATCGAACGCCGCGGCCACACCCAGGTCCAGACACACCACGAGCACGACCTCGGCGCCCAACAGGGTGCCGGTGACCATGCTGTCGGGGACCGGAGTGGCCTCGACGACGGCGGGGTCAACGCCGCAGGGCCGCAACGGGTTCCAGGGGCCTTCGCCCGCGGCGATCTGTGCGACGTACTGCCTGGCGCCGGGCTTGGAGAGCTCGCCCAGTTTCTTGCGCGTCTCGACGTCACGCACCGCGATCACCCGCGCGCCCTGCCGGTTGCCACCACTCGGGGCGAAGCGGGCGTTGTCGAGGATCCGTTCGAGCACTTCGTCGGACAGGGGCTCGCCGCTGAACTTACGGACGGCCCCGGTCGTGCGCATGACGTCGTAAATCTCCATACCGAACATCATGCGTATGCGAAGGTGATGTGTATGGCTAAGACACACTTGAATTGCCCCTGCGGCGAGGCGATCTCCGGCAGCGACGAGGACGACCTGGTCGAGAAGGCACAGACCCATCTCGCCGAGCAGCACCCCGGTCGCGAGTACGACCGGGAAATGATTCTGTTCATGGCTTACTGAGCCAATAAAAAGCGAGCGTGGCTGCCGTCGGGGGCAGCCACGCTCGCTGTTGCTTGTTTGTCGGTGTCGCGCGGGGACCGGCTCCGATTCGTGGTTTGAACAGCGCGTCCCGTTTCGATCGGTGCCCGGCCGTCATACTGACGAGCGTGACGCCGAGAAAGGCAGGGGAGCCGACTCCGGAGCGGGGATGGCTCACGCCGAAGCAGCAGCGGGCCTGGGTGGCCTACATGCGGGTGCAGCTGCGGATGAATTACGAGATGAACCGGCAGCTGCAAGCCGACACGGGGCTGTCACTGGCTGACTACGACGTGCTGGTCGCGCTCAGCGGCGACCACGGTGTCGGCCTGCGGGTCGGCGACTTGGCGGCGCAGATCGGCTGGGAACGTAGCCGGCTCTCACACCAACTGCGGCGCATGGAAGAACGCGGCTTGACCGAGCGTCAGCCGAGCGCCGAGGACGGCCGCACCACCAATGTCGTGCTGACCGTCAACGGTCGTCGGGCGATCGCCGACGCCGCACCCGGGCATGTCGACCTGGTGCGCAGTCTGTTCTTCGATCCGCTGCCGGAGAACCTGCTCGGGCCGTTTACCGCGGCGTTGGAGCACATCCACGTCAACCTCGATCATCACAGCTCGCTTCCGCCCTCACCGGGCTAGAATTAGGTGATAAGTCACCTATGGGAGTGCCATGAGTGAAATCATCGCCGGTCTGATGGAAGCCAATCTGCTGGCTGTGTTCAACGAGCGTGACCCGCAGCTCCGCGCCGCTGCGATCGCCGAGACCTACGCGGACGACGTGACGTGGACCGATGACGAAGGCATCGCCGTCGGCCACGACCAGCTGAATGCCAAGGCGGCTGAGCTGCAGGAAAAGTTGCCCGGCCTGCACTTCGTGAAAGCTGGCCCGGTCCGGCAGACCCGTGGCCTGGGTTTCCTGGCGTGGGAGGTTCACACCCCGGACCACGCCACGGTGGCGTCGGGCTTCGACGTCGCCGAGGTCGCCGACGAACGCATCATCCGGTTGTGGACGGTGTTGAATGATGCGGAATAGGTGATACATCACCTAAGTTGATACGGGTGGAACTACAAGCCACACAGAAACGGAGCCCGATCATGGGACAGCTCGACGGCAAGACGGCACTGGTAACCGGAGGAACGTCGGGCATCGGCCTGGCGACCGCAAAGCGCCTCGCGGATGAGGGCGCGTACGTCTTCATCACCGGACGCGATCGCACTCGGCTCGACGAGGCGGCCGCGTCCATCGGCGCGCACGGTGTGCAGAGCGACATCAGCAAGCCCGAAGAACTCGACGTCCTGGCCGCCGAAATCGCCAAGCACGGCAAAGGACTCGACGTCGTCTTCGCCAATGCCGGCGGCGGCGACTTCGCCACCCTCGCCGACGTGACGCCGCAGCACTACCGGGACAACTTCGATCGCAATGTGGCCGGCACGGTGTTCACCGTGCAGAAGACGCTGCCGCTGCTCAACGACGGGGCGTCGATCATCCTCGCCGGGTCCACCGCCGCCTCCGAGGGCGTTCCGGCATTCGGCCTCTACGCCGCGTCCAAAGCCGCCATCCGGTCTCTGGGTCGCACGTGGGCGGCGGAGCTGGCCGATCGCAACATCCGGGTCAATACCGTCATCCCGGGCCCGATCGAAACTCCAGGACTCACCGGCTTGGCGCCGGCCGAGCAGAAACAGGATCTACTCGACGGCATGGCTGCTCAGGTGCCGATGAAGAGGCTGGGGCGCCCCGAGGAGATCGCCGCAGCGGTGCTCTTCCTGGCCTCGGACCAGAGCAGCTTCATGACCGGGGCGGAGCTGGCCGTCGACGGTGGCCAGATCCAGCTCTAGAAACACGTCGAGACGACGCCCCGTGGGCGTCGTCTCGACATGTCGGGCGAGGGTTTACGGCACCACCGAGGAACCGATGGTGGGCATGAACTGGCACTGCTTCTCGGTCGTCGTCACCTGACCGAAGATCGTCGACATGATGCTGCCCGAGCCGGTGTCGACGATGGCGGTCAGCGTCGTCGGCCCCTGCGGGTTGATATCGGCCTGCGGCTTGAGGGTCGCGCTGCCCGACTTGCCGGTGGTCAGGTTGACCCAGGTGACGTTCAGCGGCAGCTTCTGCTCGGCCGCCGGGCCGGGCGTGCCGACCGCGGTGAACACGTAGGCGGTCTGGCCGGGGGCCCGGGGTCGGAATCTTAGCGGGGCCGGCCACGGTGATGGCCGTCCCGAGGACGTTGCCGCCGTCGGCCTGGCAGCCATTGCTGATTGACGGGTACATGAAGTCCTGCGTGATCGGCGTGCCCGGTCCGAACGCCCCGGCCGGAGCCGGCGCTGCTGCGGGTGCCGCAGCAGGTGCGGCTTCGGGAGCCGGGACCGTCGCCGCGGCCTGGGTGACGGGTGCAGATGCCGGAGCGGCTTCAGGAGCAGGAGCAGGAGCAGGAGCCGGCGCGGGGGCCGGAGCCGGAGCAGCGGCAGGCGCCGGTGCAGCTTCAGGGGCCGGGGCCGGAGCAGCTTCTGCCACCGGACCGACGGCGTGCACCGGGTCGACGCCGGCAGGCAGGTGGGCCTCGACGCCCGGCACCGCGCCGGGGGCCGGCACGTGCGGGGCTTCCGGTGCGGCCGCGAACTGGTTCACGGCGTTGGCCAGATTCTTCGAATCCGACGGTGCGGCCTGGCTGCCGGCGAACGCCCGGGCTGCTGCCATGAGCAGCTCCGCGGCGCCCGCCGGATCAGCGGCGGCCTGCTGGATCACCGGGGCGAGAGTCTGCATGGCCGGCAGGCCAGGAGCCTGGAGGCCATCGATGGGCAGCGGCAACGGCAGTGGCGACGTCGGATCAGCGTGAGCGACTGTGGCCGCGCTGATCGTGAGTGCGACGGATGCGCCAAGCGCGATGAACAGCTTCCTCGATTGCATGTCTCTCCCCGGTTTCGTATCGGTTATCTGGTTACGGTGCGGATCACGGCAAGCCGGAGGTGATGACCGGCGCGAGGCTGGTCAGGCTCATGATCCCGGGCACGACGCCCGGGATGGCCTGCGCCGCGGGTGCGGCAGCCGCCACTGCGGCGGGTGCGGTGGCCAGCGGAGACGCAGCAGCCGGAGCGGCAGCCAACGGCGCGGCGAGCGGAGCCGTAGCGGCGGCCAGCGGAGCTGCGGCAGCCGGAGCAGCAGCGGCGAGCGGAGCTGTCAGCGGTGCCGCTGCGGCCGCGAGCGGTGCGGTGGCCGCGGCCAGCGGTGAGGTGGCGGTCGTCGCAGCGGCAACCGGAGCGGCGGCAGCCGTTTGCGGCAGCAGGTTCGCCAGCGGCAGACCGGCCGGCAGCAGCGAGGTCAGGTCACCCGGGAAGGCGATCTGCTTCGGCAGCGGCACCGGCGAGCCCGGAATCTGCGGCAGGTTGATGTTGGCCGACGGGATGATGCCCTGGGCCGGGGCGGCAGCTGCGGGTGCAGCGGCTGCCGGAGCGGTGGCGGCGGGGACCAGGTTCTGCGGCAGGGTCACCGACGCGGTGGCGGCGGGAGCAGCCGGCGCGCCGGACGTCAGGGCCTGCGTGACCCCCGACAGCGCCTGGACCGGAGCCTGGGCGAGTTCATTCACCAGCGGCGTGCCGGGCACGACGGGTGCTGGGGCCGCGGGGGCCGGGTCGGCGGCGGCGACAGCGCTCAGCGCGATCGCCACCGGGACTGCGCCGGCGGCGGCAATCATGCTGGTGGCCAACAGTTTTCCAGTGGTGCGGTTGCGCATGTGAGGGGTCCTCCCGGTACAGGTGTGGCGCGTCAGTACCGAAGGTATGCCGTTACTGGTGTTACTCAAGTGACACGTGTGGCATTTATAGATCCGTTACTGACCCGAAGGCGAAGGGAGACCGACCGTTACAGTCGTGCGATAAACACCGCCACGCGATCAGTCCTGCGCTGGGCGCCACTGATGCTGGCGCTCAGCGTCGCTGCGCGCTTCGCCTGGACCTACCTCGTGCCCAACGGGGCCAACTTCGTCGACCTCCACGTCTACGTCGGCGGCGCGGCGACGCTCGGCAGCGGCCATCCGCTGTACGACTACGTCTACGCCGACCAGACGCCGGACTTCCCGCTGCCGTTCACCTATCCGCCGTTCGCCGCTGTGCTGTTCTATCCGCTGCACTTCGTGCCGTTCGATTTGCTGGCGTTCTGCTGGCAAGTGGGGATCATCGGTGCGCTGTACGGCGTGGTGTGGATCAGCTTGCGGCTCATCGGGTTAGGCGATCCCGCGCACCGGCTGGCCATGGCGTGGACGGCCGTCGGCATCTGGACCGAGCCGCTGCGCAGCACCTTCGACTACGGGCAGATCAACGTCATCCTCGTGCTGGGCGCGCTCTATGCGGTCTACAGCACCCGCTGGTGGTGGTCCGGTCTGCTGGTCGGCGTGGCGGCCGGAGTGAAGCTGACGCCCGCGGTGACGGGCCTGTACTTCGTGGGCGTCCGGCGTTGGGGCGTGGCGGTGTTCGCGGCCGTGACGTTCGCCGGCACCGTGCTGGTGTCGTGGTTGGTGCTGCGCGGTCAGGCGCTCTACTACTTCACCGATCTGCTGGGCGACGCCAATCGCATCGGCCCCGTCGCGACGTCGTTCAACCAGTCCTGGCGCGGCGCGATCTCGCGAATCGTCGGGCACGACGCCGGTTTCGAGCCGGCGGTGGTGATCGCGGTGGTACTGACGGCCGTACTCGCAGTGTTCGCCTGGCGCGCCGTCTACGGTCCCGATCGGCCCGACCGGCTGGGTGCGCTGCTGGTGGTGCAGTTGTTCGGGCTGCTCTTCTCGCCGATCTCGTGGACCCACCACTGGGTGTGGCTGATCCCGCTGATGATGTGGCTGTGGCACGGGCCGTTCGCGGCGCTGGCCAGCGCGCGGGCGTTGCGCTGGACCTGGCTGGTGCTGCTACTGGTCGGGGTGCCGTGGCTGCTGAGCTTCGCGCAGCCGACGATCTGGGTGATCAGCCGCCCGTGGTACCTGGCGTGGGCGGGGCTGATCTACCCGGTGATGACGCTCGTGACGCTGGCGTGGATGGCCCGGCGCGCGACGATCAAGCGGTGAGGCACGAGCCGCGTTGAGTAGTGCGGCAAATCCGGCCTAGACGACGAGTCCGTTGATGTCCTCGGCCATCGCCACGTCTTTGTCGGTGATGCCGCCCTCTGAATGCGTGACCAGAACGAAAGTGACTGTCCGCCAACGAATATCGATGTCCGGGTGATGGTCCTTGGCTTCGGCGTGGATCGCCACCCGGCGCACGGCATCGATGCCGTCGAGGAACGTCGGGAATTTCACGGACCTGCGTAGTGCGCCGTCGGCTCGTTCCCAGCCCCCGGGCAGTGCGGCGTCTACTTGTTCATCGGTGAGGACGGCCATGGGGCCCATTGTTGCGGCGATCGTGGGGGATTACGAGGAATTCCTGCCGAATTCTCGCGTAAACCCCCACGCTCGACGGTCTGGCCTGTGGATAAGCCCGGAATGCGGCACTGAATTGTCGGATGTCCGGCCGAGGGTGGGCACCATGGACCCACTTATCCTCGGTTCGCAGGCGTTACGCGCCGGCGTTCTAACCGAGCACCACCTGCGTAGCCGCTATCGCATGGTTTATCGCAACGTGTACCTGGCCAAGGGCGTTGCCATGACGGCAGAGCTCAAGGCGCGTGCCGGTTGGCTGTTCGCCGGTCCGGATGCGGTGTTGGCCGGGGTGTCGGCGGCGGCAATGCACGGCACGAAGTGGCTCGGCGCCGATTCGCCCGCGGTGGTGGTCCGCCCAGATCGTCACTGCCCGAAGGGGCTGACGTCGTATTCGTATGCCCTTGCGCCACAAGATATCTGCATGCGACGGGGCATCCCGGTAACCACGGCAGCCCGCACCGCGTTTGACCTCATGCGACTGCTGCCGCCCGGACGGGCCGTGCCGATCGTCGATGCGCTCATGAACGCAACCGACCTGAAAGTCATCGACATTGAACCGTTGGTCGCGGCGAATCGAGGCATCCGCGGGGTACGGCAGGCGGAGTCCACGTTGGCCTTGGTGGACGGTGGTGCGGAGTCGCCGCAGGAATCCCGGCTGCGGTTGGCGCTGGTGGCCGGCGGGCTCCCGATTCCCGAGACGCAGATCCGGTTCTACGACGAGTACGGCGAGGCCTTCCTCCGGGTCGACATAGGCTGGCGCCAGTGGAAAGTGGCGGTCGAGTACGACGGCGTGCAGCACTGGAACGACAGCCGCCAGCGGGCTTGGGACATCGAGCGCATCGCGATCTTGGAAGCGATGGGATGGGTCGTCATCAGGGTCAGCGCCACGATGTTGGGTGAACCCGAAAAGCTGGTTGCGAGGGTGCGCGCGAAGCTACGTGCCAGAGGCTGCCCGGTCTGAGCCCCGGCGAGCGTGGGGGTTTACGAGGAATTCTTGCCGGATTTCCGCGTAAACCCCCACGCTCGACGAGCAAGTAGCCTGACCGACGTGATCGTCGTCGCAGGTGCGCTCATCGCCGACGCCAAACTGTTGGTCGCTCAGCGCAATCGGCCGCCGGAACTGGCGGGCCTCTGGGAGCTGCCCGGTGGGAAGGTGGCGCCGGGGGAGAGCGACGAGCAGGCGCTGGCCCGCGAGCTCCAGGAAGAACTCGGCGTCGAGGTGACGGTCGGGAAGAAGCTGGGCGAGGACGTGCCGTTGTCCGACACCGTCACGTTGCGGGCGTACCGGGTGTCGACCAACGACGCGCCCCACGCCCACGATCATCACGCCGTGCGCTGGGTGGGCACCGACGAACTCGACGAGCTGCCCTGGGTGCCGGCGGACCGGGCGTGGCTCGCAGAACTGAAGGTCGCGCTGGCTCAGTAGTGCAGCTTGTCGCCGACGACGCGCGTCGACGCCATCGCGCTGCCGTGCTGCGCGGTGTAGAGCGGATGTAGCAGCGCCGGGTACTTGCAATGCGGGCAGTCGGTCTTCGGCTTGTTCACCGTGGAGAACGTCAAATGGTGACACGCAGCACACCTCACCACGAAGAATCCGCCTGCCCAATTGGCCAAACCAGCGAATATCGCGGCCGTTGCGCCGAGTGCCAGAACGAATCCGACGACACCGGTCAGCACTTCGTAGATTGTCATGACGACGACCTCCTCGCGCTCGTTCCCTGGAACTGACGAGACGCTTCCACGGTACGCGCGATGCGAATAAAGAGGCAGGTCAATCGCTATATATCAAGCCTTGCGGGCGCGCTTGTAAACCTTCTCGAGATCCTTGCCGTGGATCCCGTGGTGCGCCGCTTTCTGGACCTTGTGCAGCACCAGCGGACACCGTTTGCACCGGGGCTTGCTGCGGCAGCACTTCTTCTTCGGTTTAGCCCCGGCTAGCTTGCTGGCCTTCATCGACTAGCAGTTTTGCCAGGCCGCCCGCAGTTTCGCAAACCGACCCCCTCGCTGCGACAATCTCTGACGTGAGTGAGCAGCCCAAATTCCGCAATGTTGCCATCGTCGCGCACGTCGACCACGGCAAGACGACGCTCGTCGACGCCATGCTGCGGCAGTCCGGCGCCCTGACGCACCGCGGCGACGACGCTGTCGAGCGACTGATGGACTCCGGTGACCTGGAGAAGGAAAAGGGCATCACCATCCTGGCCAAGAACACCGCGGTGCACCGGCACCACGCGGACGGGACCATGACGGTGATCAACGTCATCGACACCCCGGGCCACGCCGACTTCGGTGGTGAGGTCGAGCGCGGCCTGTCCATGGTGGACGGTGTCGTGCTGCTGGTCGACGCCTCCGAAGGCCCGCTGCCGCAGACCCGTTTCGTGCTGCGCAAGGCGCTGGCCGCCCACCTTCCGGTGCTGCTGGTGGTCAACAAGACCGACCGGCCCGACGCCCGCATCGCCGAGGTCGTCGAAGAGAGCCACGACCTGCTGCTCGACGTCGCTTCCGACCTGGACGAGGAAGCCCAGGCTGCCGCCGAGAAGGCACTGGACCTGCCGACGCTGTACGCGTCGGGCCGGGCCGGTATCGCCTCGACCACGCAGCCCGCCAACGGCGAAAACCCCGACGGCGAGAACCTCGATCCGCTGTTCGACGTGCTGCTCGAGCACATCCCGCCGCCAGCCGGCAACCCCGAAGCCCCGCTGCAGGCCCTGGTCACCAACCTTGACGCCTCGGCCTTTCTGGGTCGTCTGGCGCTGGTCCGTATCTACAACGGCAAGATCAAGAAGGGCCAACAGGTGGCCTGGATGCGCGAGGTCGACGGCCATCCGGTGATCACCAACGCCAAGATCACCGAGCTGCTGGTCACCGAGGGCGTGGAACGCACCGCGACAGCGGAAGCCGTCGCCGGCGACATCGTGGCCGTCGCGGGCATGCCGGAGATCATGATCGGCGACACCCTGGCCGACGTGGACCATGCGCACGCGCTGCCTCGCATCACCGTTGACGAGCCCGCCATCTCGGTGACCATCGGCACCAACAGCTCGCCGCTGGCGGGCAAGGTCTCCGGTCACAAGCTGACGGCGCGAATGGTCAAGTCCCGCTTGGATTCCGAGCTGGTCGGTAACGTGTCCATCAAGGTCGTCGACATCGGCCGCCCGGATGCCTGGGAGGTCCAGGGCCGTGGTGAGCTGGCGCTGGCCGTGCTGGTCGAGCAGATGCGCCGCGAAGGCTTCGAGATGACCGTCGGCAAGCCGCAGGTGGTCACCCGCCAGGTCGACGGCAAGCTGCACGAGCCGTTCGAGGCCATGACCATCGACTGTCCTGAGGAGTTCGTCGGCGCCATCACTCAGCTGATGGCCGCCCGCAAGGGCCGCATGGAAGAGATGACCAACCACGCTGCCGGGTGGGTCCGCATGGACTTCATCGTGCCGTCGCGTGGCCTGATCGGCTTCCGCACCGACTTCCTGACCCTGACGCGCGGCACCGGCATCGCCAACGCTGTGTTCGACGGCTACCGCCCGTGGGCCGGCGAGATCCGCGCCCGGCACACCGGTTCGCTGGTCTCCGACCGCACCGGCTCGGTGACCCCGTTTGCGATGATCCAGCTGGCCGACCGCGGTCAGTTCTTCGTCGAGCCCGGCCAGGACACCTACGAGGGCCAGGTCGTGGGCATCAACCCGCGCGCCGAGGACCTCGACATCAACGTCACCCGCGAGAAGAAGCTGACGAACATGCGCAGCTCGACCGCAGACGTGATGGAGACGCTGGCGCGGCCGCTGGAGCTCGGCCTGGAACAGGCCATGGAGTTCTGCGCCGAGGACGAGTGCGTCGAGGTCACCCCCGAGATCGTGCGCGTGCGCAAGGTCGAGCTGACCGCCAGCCTGCGGGCCCGGGCCAAGTCCCGCGAGAAGGCTCGCAACAACTAACGAACGACGCTCAACGGCCGGTTAGTACACGCAAATCACGAAAACGCGTGCGCTAACTGGCCGTTCGGCGTTCGAGCCAGGCCACGCCGTCCTGGGCTGCTTTGATCAGCGCGCCACGCTCACCGAAATACGTCGAGACCGCACCGACCCACGGCAGCGCGCTCAAGCGTTGCCACCACTTCGTCGGCTGCGGCCGCTTGGCGATCTCGTCGAACGTCGCGCGCAGGATCCCGGCCAGCTGCCAGACCGTCCGCACGACCACCACCGGCATCGACGACGTGATGGCCTCCAGCGGCTTCCAGCCCGGCGGCGGTGCTTCGGGCAGCGGCGCGGGCTCCTGTGCCGGTACGTCGAAGTCTTCCGGCAGTTGCCGCCCGCACAACACCTCGGCCAGCAGGCGCACCTGCTCACGTTGATCGGTGACGTCGTATTCGCGAGCCACCGCGCACAACACGATGGCGTCGTTGACGAACCCGGCCAGTTCGCTCACCGGCAGCACCCGGGCCAGCCAGCCGAAGGCCCCCGGCGTGGCCACCAGCAGCGTGTTCAAGGCGCCGACGCGGTGCACCCACCAGTGGATGCGCTCGTCGCGGCTCAGCCGGCCCCACGCGGCGGTGCCGGGGAGGTCGGCGGCGTTCATCAGCTGGGCGCCGGCATTCATGGCGAAGTCCGTGGCACTGGGGTTGCGACCGGCCTGAGCGCGCCGGAACCGCAGCCGCAGCCGACGGACCCGGTCGCTCAATCCGCGGGGCGGACGCAGTAACCGGTGCGTGCGCTTGCGCAGCCCGATGGGATCGGCCTGCGACAGCACATTGAGCAGCGGGTTGATCACCGCGACCGCGCGGCTCAGGGCATCGGCGACGTCGGCATCGGAAAGCGGGGTGTACGGCTTCGGCAGCAGGCCCATACCGCTGATTGTGGACTACATCGGCGGCGAGCGGAGCGACAGGGATTTGCCGCGGGGGCATCGGCTGGTGGTTCGGCCCTACCCTGCGGATACCCTGAACGGCGTGCCGACCGCCCGCCGCCAGCTGATGACGACAGGCGCACTGGTGTCGGTTCTGGCGCTGGCCGGCTGCACCGTCAGCCCACCGCCCGCTCCGCGCAGCACGGAGACGACCAAGACCATCGTCCCACCGCCGCCCAAGATGAGCCAGATCATCATGGCCATCGACTGGATCGGCCCCGGGTTCAACCCGCATCTGCAATCCGATCAGTCGCCGGTCAATGCAGCGATCTCCGCGCTGGTCCTGCCGAGCTCGTTCCGGCCCATCGCCGATCCGGCGTCGCCGTCGGGATCGCGCTGGGAACTCGACCCGTCGTTGCTGTTGTCGGCCGAGGTGACCAACCAGAGCCCGTTCACCGTCACGTACAAGATCCGCCCCGAGGCGCAGTGGACCGACAACGCGCCCATCGCCGCCGACGACTACTGGTACCAGTGGCGGCAGATGGTCAGCCAGCCCGGCGTCGTCGACCCGGCCGGCTACGACCTGGTGACCGGCGTCCAGTCCGTCGACGGCGGCAAGACGGCCGTCGTGACCTTCGCCCGGCCGTACCCGGCCTGGCGGGAACTGTTCAACAACATCCTGCCCGCGCACATCGTCAAGGACGTGCCAGGTGGTTTCGGCGCCGGCCTCGCCCGGGCCATGCCGGTCACCGGCGGCCAGTTCCGGGTCGAGAGCATCGATCCGCAGCGCGACGAAATCCTGCTGGCGCGCAACGACCGCTACTGGAGCGTGCCGTCGGTGCCCGACCAGGTGCTGTTCCGGCGCGGGGGATCGCCTGCGGCCCTTGCTGATTCGATTCGTAACCGGGACACCCAGGTAGCTCAGGTGCACGGCGGGCAGGCGACGTTCGCGCAACTCGCGGCCATTCCGGGCGTGCGCACCGCGCGGATCGTCACCCCGCGGGTCATGCAGCTGACGCTGCGCGCGCAGCGACCGGGACTGACCGACACCCAGGTCCGCAAGGCGCTGCTGGGTCTGCTCGATGTCGGCCTGCTGGCGGCCGTCGGCGCGGGCAGTGACAACACCGTCACGCTGGCGCAGGCGCAGGTGCGGACGCCGTCCGACCCCGGCTATGTGCCGACGGCGCCGCCGGCACTGGACCGCAACGCCGCGATGGACCTGCTGCACCAGGCCGGGTACAACGTCGAGTCCGCCGTCGCACCGCCGTCGCTGCCCGGCACGCCACCGCCGCCGGGCCACGATCGGCTGGTCAAGGACGGCACGCCGCTGGGGCTGGCCATCGGCGTCGCCGCCAACGACCCGACCTCGGTCGCGGTGGCGAACACGGCCGCCGACCAACTGCGCAGTGTCGGGATCGAGGCCACGGTGCTGGCCATGGATCCCGTGGCGCTGTACGCGGACGGGCTCGAGCGTGTCGACGCGATCGTCGGCTGGCGGCACGCCGGCGGCGACCTGGCGACGGTGCTGGCATCGCGCTACGGCTGCCCGGGTTTGGACGCGACGGCGGTGTCGACCGCGACGACCCCGGCACCGACTCCGCAGCCGACGTCGACCTCCAAAACCGTTGCGCCGCAGCCACCGACGCCTTCGGTGACATCGACTGCACCGACCATTCCGCTGCCCAAGCCGCTCGGCGGCGATCAGCTGGTGCAGGCTCCCAGTAACTTGACCGGCATCTGCGACCACGCGATCCAACCCAAGATCGACGCGGCTCTTGCCGGCACCGAGAAGATTGCCGACGTCCTCAATGAGCTGGAGCCCAAGCTCTGGGCGATGGAGACGGTGCTGCCGATCCTGCAGGACACCACGATCGTCGCGGCCGGGCCGACGGTGCAGAACGTCAGCCTCACCGGCGCGGTCCCGGTCGGGATCGTGGGCGACGCCGGCAAGTGGGTCAAGGTTCCTTGAGCTGTTCCTGAGTCGGTTTCGGCTCGGGAGCCTTCGTCCGGGCCGCCGACTGTTCCCGTAGCAGCCGGATGCCGTGCGACGAGTACGCGGCCACTGCGAAAACCAGCAGCAGCCACACCGGTGGATGGGCCAGCTCCCAGACGAACAGCGCCGCGAATGCCGGTGCCCGTTGGGTGATCGCGAGGACACCCGCCGCGCACGTGAGGGCCACCGCGGGCACGTGCAGGTGCGCGTCCGCCAGGCCATTGAGGGCGAACGTGGCGACGGTGCCCGCGGCCGCGCCGGTGGCCAGTGCCGGGGTGATCATGCCGCCGACCGCGCCGACCCGCAGGTACAGCGCGGTGAGCAGGGGTTTGAGCACCAGGAGAACCGCTGCGGCGGCGAGGCTCAGCTGGGCGTCGACGCTGACGATCAGCACGCTGCGGCCGTTCCCGGGCAGTTCGGGACGGTAGATCGAGCAGATACCGGTGATCAGCCCGGCCAGCGCGACACCCGGGACGAGCACCCAGGAGGTCAGCTGCGGCTTCGGGCCGGCGAGCGCCATCAGCCGGTTGAAGGCCAGGCCGATCACCACCGCAAGCGGTGCGATGGCCAACGCCAGCATGGTGAATTGGTACGACAGTGCCGGTTCCGGCCAGGTGAGGTCGCGTTCGAAATGGGTGACCGGGTGCGACACCGCGACCGCCAGGCTCGACGTGATGAGGGCCGTGCCGACGACCTTGGGGTGCCAGGTGCCCATCATGACGCGGGCGGCGAAGAACGCGCCGCCCAGCGGCACGCTGTACACAGCGCCCAGGCCGGCGCCCGCCGCGCAGGAGAGCAGGATCTCGCGGTCGCGGGCGGTCAGCGTCCCCATGGTCGACGCGGTGAGGCGCCCCAGCCAGGTCGTCCCGTAACTGCTCAGGACGGCCGCCAATTGGCGCGGCGCCGTTTCCCGGCCCAATGAGGCACCCGAGCCGACCACCAGGGCCTGCAACGCCGCGTCGGCCGCCATCGGCAGATGCTGCATCGGCTTCTTCCCGGCGATGGTCGCCGACAGCGACGGCGTCCCATATCGCCGCCGCAGAAGCCACCAGCCGAGTCCGGCCAGCGCCCCGCCGATCGCCGGTGCCAGCGCGCGCCGAACCGGCGAGCTGGCGCCGATGCCGTCGAGCAGGAGACCGTACGAATAGTGGTAGGCGAGATGTTCGACGGCGTGCAGCAGCGAGACCGTCAGTGCACCCGCGACCCCGGCGAGCAGGCCGGTGAGCAGCACCGCACTGCCGAACTCGAGCGCACGTCGCGTCACCCGGAGAATGTATGCCAGCCTGGGGGATATGGAGACCCCACGGCTGCTGTTCGTCCACGCCCATCCGGACGACGAGACACTGACTACCGGAGCGACCATCGCGCACTACACGGCCCGCGGCGCCGACGTGCGGGTGCTCACCTGCACGCTGGGTGAAGAGGGCGAGGTCATCGGTTCGCAGTGGGCGCAGTTGGCGGCCGACGGAGCCGACCAGTTGGGCGGCTACCGCATCGTCGAATTGTCCTCGGCGCTCAAGGAATTGGGCGTCGGCCATCCTCGGTACCTGGGTGGGGCAGGCCGTTGGCGGGACTCCGGGATGGCCGGCAGCCCGGCGCGGCACCGGACCCGCTTCGCGGACGCCGACATGGACGAGGCCGTCGCTGAGCTGGTGGCCGTGCTGCGGGACTTCCGCCCGCACGTCGTCGTCACCTACGACCCCAACGGCGGCTACGGGCACCCCGACCACATCCAGGCTCACCGCGTGACGACGGCCGCGGTCGCCGCGTCGTCGGGCGACGGACATCCGGGGGAGCCGTGGCAGGTGCCGAAGTTCTACTGGACCGTGATGGACGGCGAGACGATGGCCGAGGGCCTGGCGTCGCTGGACAGTATGGAACTGCCCGACGACTGGGTGCGGATTCCGGCGAGTGCCCTGGATTTCGTGCTCGATCACCCCATCGACGCCATCATCGATATCCCGGAGACCCTGCCGGCCAAGGTCGCGGCCATGCGCGCACACCAGACTCAGGTGACGGTCGAGCCGAGTGGCCGGGTGTTCGCCCTGTCCAACAACATCGCGCTGCCGATCACGGCGTGCGAACACTATGTCTTGGTGGAGGGCACGCCGGGCGAACGTGACGCCCGCGGTTTGGAAACTGACCTACTCAGCGGGATAAACCTGGCGTGACACCGGGATCGGGGGGAGTAGGGTGACCGCCATGGACTCGGATCTGGATCCCAACTTGCAGCACCTGCAGGGCCTTGGCGACAACTATCAGTGGGTCGTCGGCTCGCTGGTTTCGCTGCTCGACAGCATCCCGACCTGACGTCAGCTCCACCGCGCACCGACCCCGGTCGGATGCGCGCCTTCGTCCTCGGTGTTCTCGCGCTCGACGGCGCCTTGTCGGCCATCGCCGGTGCACTGTTTCTGCCGCTCTACCTCGGCCCGGTGCCGTTCCCGATCAGTGCACTGATAAGTGGACTGGTGAACGCTGCCCTCGTGTGGGCTGGCCTGCAATGGACGACCAACTCCCGCTTGGCCGCGCTCCCGATGTGGGTCTGGCTGTCGACCGTGGTGATTCTGCTGCTCGGTGGGCCCGGCGACGACGTCGTGTTCGGCGGCCGCGGGATCATGCAGGCGTCGCCGTTGATCTTCTTGCTACTCGGGGCGACGCCGCCCGGCGTGGTGCTGTGGCGGCATGCCCGGCGGCGCGCTGAAATGCCGGGGTAGCGGCCGGAATCCGGTCTCTTTACACAACTCTCGCCCAGCGCCGTCAACTTTCCCTGACGCTTCAAGGAAAGCTGACGGCCGCAGATCGAACGTGTGGCAAGGGCAGCCGACACTGCGCGTAGCCGGCGAAACCCGGCAGGTTCAGCCCTTGGCGGCGTGGCCTTCCGAGCCCGCATGCTGGCCTGAGTTGGCGTTGGACGACTGCCCAGCGCCCTTCTCACCCTTTGTGCCCTTGCCGGGCTTCGTCGTTCCGGTAGTGCCGGTTTCGCCCGCGGCCTGGTTGTCCCCGGCGTTCTTGGTCCCGGTCTTGTCACCGGTCTTCTTGCCGCGGGTCTTGACGGGCTTGGGCGCCTTGACCTCGTCCTGCTGCTGGGCAGCCGGTCCGTCGGTGTCGCCCGCGGCCGGAGCGCCCGGCTTCGGGTCGGCCTTGGGCTCGGTTTTGGGCTCTGTCTTCAGGTCCGTCTTGGGGTCGGTCTTCGGCTCTGTCTTCGGGTCGGCCTTCGGCTCGGCCTTGGGTTCTGTCTTCGGGTCGGCCTTCGGTTCGCCGGCCTGCGGGTCCGTCGGCTGGCCGGCCTCGGTGCCCTCCGTCTGCGTGCCCTTTTCGTCGGCCTTGCCCTTGTCCTCGACCTTGGCCGGCGTCTCCGCAGGCTTCTCGGTCGGCTTCTCGGCGGGGGCCCCGGTCTGCGCGGCGGTTGGCGCGATCTTGCTCGTCGGGTCGGTCTTCTCGGCGGTCTTGGCCGGGGCGAAGCCGGCCGCCAGGCTGGTCAGCGCGGTCTGGACGGACTTGGCGAGCGACTCGAGGGTGGGCGTCGTGGCCGCGAGCGGGCCGATCGGCGGAAACGGCGGAATCGGCGGGATGAGCCAGCCGAAGAAGTAGTTGAACTCAGAGATGCCGAAGTTTATGACCGGCGGAATCGACATCCGGACCACGTTGCGGATGGCCTGGGTCCATACGAACAGGTTCAGCGGATCGTTCACGATCGGAACGACGGCCTGATAGAAGATGTTGTCGGAGATCGGCCTGATCAGCGTGTAGTAGAAGATGTCGGTCTGCGCGGCGATCGCGCCCGAGAACGGGACGAACCACCCCGCCCAGTACAAAAGGTCGGTCGCGTAGTCGACGCCCCAGTCGACCCAGGCCTGGATTCCGGTGTACGCGTTGATGAGCCAGTCGCTGGCCGCGTTCTGCGCGCCGACGACGGGCGCGGCGGCCAATGGCGCTGCGGCCAACGGGTTCGGACCGACCTTGGGTACGACGCCCGCGGCGGGCAGCTTGGGCGGCGCCGGCGGGGTCATATTGCTGGCTGCGGCCAGCAGCTTGACCATGGCCTCGGTCAGGTGCGGTTGGGCAGTGGTCGGGTGCGCGGGGACTGCGACGTCGGCGGGAACGACCTGAATCGGGGTGAGCGCCAGAGCTGTGGCGGTCGCCGCGGCGGCGCCCGCCACCAGATATGAACGAACTGAAACGGACACCATGACTCCTTGAAACGATCGCGTCCCGACCCTCTGAACTTACGCGGTCGTCACTAAAATCTTCCAGTAGTCTGCGCGTTTGCTGTATGTGTCGGGGTATGGGGCCCGCGACGCGCCGACGAGCTGGCGCTACTGTGGCCGGTATGCCGGGCGCAGTGGTTTCAGAATGTGAGACGCGTGGATGAACGCCGACACCACCGGGGTTACACGGAAGTGGCTCTGAACCCCCCGAACGGCGCAGACCTGCCTCTCCCCATGGTCCCACCGCTCGCCGCGCCGTCATCGTCCGCGTTACGCCGCGTCCTGCGCCGCGCGCGTGACGGTGTTTCGCTCAATGTGGACGAGGCCGCGATCGCGATGACGGCCCGCGGCGACGACCTCGTCGACCTCTGCGCCAGCGCCGCCCGTGTCCGTGACGCCGGGCTGGAAGCGGCGGGCCGGCGAGGTGCGAACGGCCGGTTGCCGGTGTCGTATTCGCGCAAGGTCTTCATCCCCGTCACCCACCTGTGCCGTGACACCTGCCATTACTGCACGTTCGTGACGGTGCCCGGCAAGCTGCGCGCACAGGGCATGGGTATGTTCATGGAGCCCGACGAGATTCTCGACGTGGCCCGCCGCGGCGCCGAGTTGGGTTGCCAGGAGGCGCTTTTCACCCTGGGTGACCGCCCGGAGGACCGGTGGGACGAAGCCAAGCAGTGGCTCGACGAACGGGGCTATGACTCCACCCTCGATTACGTGCGCGCCATGGCGATTCGCGTCCTTGAGGAAACCGGACTGCTGCCACACCTGAATCCCGGCGTGATGAGCTGGTCGGAACTGTCGCGGCTCAAGCCGGTCGCGCCGTCCATGGGCATGATGCTCGAGACCACGTCGCGCCGCCTGTTCGAGACCAAGGGCCTGGCGCACTACGGCAGCCCCGACAAGGACCCGGCAGTTCGGCTGCGCACGCTCGACGACGCCGGCCGGCTGTCCATCCCGTTCACGACCGGTTTGTTGGTCGGTATCGGTGAGAACCTCACCGAGCGGGCCGAGACCATGCACGCGATCCGCAAGTCCCACAAGGAATTCGGGCACGTGCAGGAAGTCATCGTGCAGAACTTCCGGGCCAAGGATCACACCGCCATGGCCGCGACGCCCGACGCCGGGATCGACGATTTCCTGGCCACCATCGCGGTGACCCGCCTGGTGCTCGGACCCAAGATGCGGATCCAGGCGCCGCCGAACCTGGTGTCCCGCGAAGAATGCCTGGCGCTGATCGGCGCCGGCGTCGACGACTGGGGCGGCGTCTCACCGCTGACCCCCGACCACGTCAACCCGGAACGGCCTTGGCCGGCGCTGGACGATCTGGCCGACATCACTGCTGAAGCCGGCTATGACCTGGTGCAGCGACTGACGGCGCAGCCGTCGTACGTGCAGGCCGGGGCGGCGTGGATCGACCCGCGCGTGCGTGGACATGTGGATGCCCTGGCGGACCCGGAGACCGGGTGGGCGCGCGACGTCAACCCCGTCGGCATGCCGTGGCAGGAACCCGACGAGGCCTCGGAGTCGTTGGGCCGCACCGATCTGCACACCGCCATCGACACCGAGGGTCGACTGACGGAGACGCGCAGCGACCTCGGTAGCGCGTTCGGCGACTGGGAGTCCATTCGGGAGAAGGTCTCCGAGCTGGCGGCCCGCGCCCCGGAACGTATCGACACCGACGTGCTCGCCGCGCTGCGTGCCGCGGAGCGCAACCCGGGCGGCTGCAGCGACGACGAGTACCTGGCGCTGGCCACGGCCGACGGACCGGCTCTGGAAGCTGTTGCGGCGCTGGCAGATTCGCTGCGCCGGGATGTCATGGGCGACGACGTCACATTCGTCGTCAACCGGAACATCAACTTCACCAACATCTGCTACACCGGTTGCCGCTTCTGCGCCTTCGCGCAGCGCAAGGGCGACGCCGACGCCTACTCGCTCTCGACCGACGAGGTGGCCGACCGCGCCTGGGAGGCGCACGTCGCCGGGGCCACCGAGGTCTGCATGCAGGGCGGCATCGACCCCGAGCTGCCCGTCACCGGGTACGCCGATCTCGTTCGTGCGGTGAAGAAGCGCGTGCCGTCGATGCACGTGCATGCCTTCTCGCCCATGGAGATTGCCAACGGCGTGACCCGCAGTGGAATGTCGACGCGGGAGTGGCTGACGTCGCTGCGCGAGGCCGGCCTCGACACCATCCCGGGCACCGCCGCCGAGATTCTCGACGACGAAGTCCGCTGGGTGCTGACCAAGGGCAAGCTGCCGACCGCCGAGTGGATCAACGTGGTGACCACCGCGCACGAAGTGGGTCTGCGGTCGTCGTCGACGATGATGTACGGGCACGTCGACACCCCGAAGCACTGGGTGGGGCACCTGAATGTATTGCGCGGAATCCAGGACCGCACAGGCGGTTTCACCGAGTTCGTGCCGCTGCCGTTCGTGCATCAGTCCTCGCCGCTGTATCTGGCCGGTGGCGCGCGCCCGGGGCCGACGCACCGCGACAACCGCGCGGTGCACGCACTGGCGCGGATCATGCTCCACGGCAGGATCCCCAGCATCCAGACCTCGTGGGTCAAGCTCGGGGTCGAGCGCACCCAGGTGATGCTCCAGGGCGGCGCCAACGACCTCGGCGGCACCCTGATGGAGGAGACCATCTCCCGCATGGCGGGTTCGGAGAACGGGTCCGCCAAGACCGTCGCCGAGCTGGTCGCCATCGCCGAAGGCATCGGCCGCCCGGCCCGCCAGCGCAGCACCGACTACTCGCCGCTGGCCGCCTAACTCCGAGCCGGCCTGGGGTCACCTCCCGCTTGCGGGGGAGTCGGTACGGGCTTTCGCGGTGTGTCGCGTGCATTCTGCGCGCGCTCGCGGGCGGTGAGTGTCACTCTGTGATGCGTGAACATGATCGGTGAACTGCCCGCTCATCCGTTGCTCGTGCACGCGATCGTCGTCCTCGCGTCGCTGACGGCCGTCCTGACAATCCTGTGCGGAGTGTGGACGGCCGCGCGGGAGCGGCTGGTGTGGCTGACGCTGGCGCTGTCCGTGGTGACGGTCATTCTGACCCCATTCGCCATCGAGGCCGGCGAGGCGCTGATTCACCAGCTACCCAAGAGTCCCGTCCTGCGTGAGCACGCTGAACTCGGCGACACCGCAATCTTTTTCGTCATCGGCCTGCTGGTGGTGTCGTTGGCGCTGACCTTCTTGCACCGTTGGGGCACGCGGCTCGGGGACAAGGAGAAGCTGGCCCGTGTCGTGGTGGCGGTACTGGCCGTGGTCGTCGGTGTGGCGACGATCTACCAGATCGTGCGGATCGGGCACACCGGTGCGCGTGCGGTCTGGGGCGGATTCAGCCTGTAGTAGTTCCACTCGCGAGCAGACGCAAAACTGTCGAAATTCCGGGGAGATCGACAGTTTTGCGTCTGCTCGCGGGAAAACTACAGCCGCGCAGCCAGTTCGGTGCCCTGCCGGATCGCGCGCTTGGCGTCCAGCTCGGCTGCCACGGCGGCGCCGCCGATGATGTGCGGCTCGATTCCGGCCTGGCGCAGTGCGCCTTCCAGGTCGCGCACCGATTCCTGGCCGGCGCAGATCACCACGTTGTCGACTTCGAGGACGCGTGCCCCGGACCGGTCCGGCCCGAAGCTGATGTGCAGCCCGGCGTCGTCGATCTTCTCGTAGTTCACCCCGGAAAGCTGCTGCACGCCTTTGGCTTTGACCGAGGCCCGGTGCACCCAGCCGCTGGTCTTGCCGAGCCCGCGCCCCTGCGCGCCCTTGGTGCGCTGCAGCAGGTACACCTCGCGGGCCGGTGGCAGCGGGATCGGGGTGGCCAAGCCGCCGCGGGCGTTGCCGCCGTCGGCGATGCCCCACTCGGTTCGCCACTCCTTGAGGTTCAGGGTGGGGGATTCGTCGACGGTCAGGAACTCGCTGACGTCGAAACCGATTCCGCCGGCGCCGATCACGGCCACCCGCTTGCCGATGGGTGCGCCGGTGATCGCCTCGGCGTACGACAGCACCATCGGATGGTCGATGCCCGGAATGTCGGGCATGCGGGGCGCGACACCGGTGGCGAGCACGACGTCGTCGTACTCCGCGAGATCGGAGGCCGTAGCTCGGGTGCCCAGTCGCACGTTCACGCGATGCTTGGACAGCATCGTGGTGTAGTAACGGAGGGTTTCGTTGAATTCCTCTTTTCCGGGAATCCGCCGGGCCAGATCGAATTGGCCGCCGATGTGGTCGCCGGCCTCGAACAGCGTCACGTCGTGGCCGCGCTGGGCGGCGGTGACGGCGGCGGCCAGGCCGGCCGGTCCGGCACCGACGACCGCAACCCGCTTGGTGGTCCGAGTCTTGCCCAGTACCAACGTGGTTTCGTGCCCCGCTCGCGGATTCAGCAGGCACGACACGGTCTTGTGCACGAACGCGTGGTCCAGGCAGGCCTGGTTGCAGGCGATGCAGGTGTTGATCTCGTCGGCCGCGTCGTGCTGGGCCTTGCGGACCCAGTCCGGGTCGCTCAGGAGCGGACGGGCCATCGAGATCAGTTGCACCGCACCGTCGGCCAGAATCTGTTCGGCGGACTGCGGCATGTTGATCCGGTTGGAGGCCACCACGGGAATGGTGACGTGCTGTGCCACCGCATTGCTGATGTCCGCGAACGCGCTGTTCGGTACCGACGTGACGATGGTCGGCACCCGTGCTTCGTGCCAGCCGATCCCGGTGTTGATGATCGTCGCCCCGGCAGCCTCGATTTCCGTTGCCAGCGCGAGGATTTCCTCCCAGGTCTGGCCGTCCTCGACGTAGTCGGCCATGGACAGCCGGTAGCAGATGATGAAGTCGCGGCCGACGGCCTCGCGGGTGCGCCGGACGATCTCGACGGGGAACCGGCGGCGCTTCTCGGGCGTGCCGCCCCAGGCGTCGGTGCGCTTGTTGGTGCGCGGCGCCAGGAACTGGTTGAGCAGATAGCCCTCGCTGCCCATGATTTCGACGCCGTCGTACCCGGCCTCGCGGGCCAGTAGCGCGCATTTCACGAAGTCGTCGATGGTGCCCTCTACGTCGCGCAGGGCCCGCGGCCGGAACGGGTTGATAGGAGCCTTGATCGACGAGGCGCTGACCGAAAGTGGGTGGTAGGCATAGCGTCCCGCGTGCAGCACCTGCAGCAGGATCTTGCCGCCCTCGGCATGCACGGCCGTGGTGATCTTCCGGTGCCGACGGGCGTCGCTCGAGGACAACATCTCGGCGGCGAACGGCAACAGCCAGCCGGTCCGGTTGGGTGCATAGCCGCCGGTGATGATCAGCCCGACGCGGCCGCGGGCCCGCTCGGCGAAATACTCGGCGAGCTTGCCGGTGTCGCGGGCGCGGTCCTCCAGACCCGTGTGCATCGAACCCATGATCACCCGGTTGCGGAGCGTGGTGAAGCCAAGGTCCAACGGGGACAACAGGTTCGGATAGGGCGTTGCATGCGGCGCGGTCATCGGTTTCCTCTCAATGCCAGCAGAACTTCGTCCAACCAGTCCACCGATCCCTGCTCGGCGCGGATACCGCCGCGCAGCACCAGGTACTGGTGCAGCGCGCTGCCGGTGAGCGCTGCCGGATCGGGGAACTGACGTTTCTCGTAGCCGAGGTAGGTGTCGAGCAGCGCGGCGCGTTCGGCGCGCAGGGCCTGAATCTGCTCGTGCAGTGCGGCGGTGCTGTCCGCCGAGCCGTAAGCCGCGCCGCGCAGCTTCACCGCGAGTTCGCGGGTGCGGGCGTCGGTCACGGCACTGCCGCGCCCGGTGAGCGGTTCGGCGATCCAGCGCTCCAGCTCGGCTCGGCCGGCGTCGGTCACCGAGTAGACCTTCTTGTCCGGCCGGCCATGCTGTGCGACGACCTCGACGCTGACCCAGTCATCCATGGTGCGCAGCGTCTTGTAGATCTGCTGGTGCGTGGCCGCCCAGAAATAGCCGATCGAGCGGTCGAACCGGCTCGCCAGTTCGTAACCGGAACCGGCTTGTTCGCACAGCGCCACGAGGATGGCGTGGGGGAGGGCCACGGCATGAGCGTAGGTGCTACCGGCGGTCCTATGCAACAAATTGCAAAGCCGAACATGACACGCGTAAAAACTCGTGAGTCGCAACTAGTCGGAAGGTATCTGCAACGGCTAGTGTCAGTAACCACGCGCTCCGGCGCGCAAAGTTAGGTCACACTGAGCCAGACCGCTCAAAATGGGCGCACCATACTGACGTCGGCTCGTTGAGTCCTGATGAGCCAGCAGCCCCCTGGAACAGGAGAACTACCGGTGACGTACGTCATTGCCGAACCCTGCGTCGACGTCAAAGACAAGGCATGCATCGAAGAATGCCCGGTCGATTGCATCTACGAGGGTGCACGCATGTTGTACATCCACCCCGATGAGTGTGTGGACTGCGGCGCGTGCGAGCCCGTCTGCCCCGTCGAGGCCATCTACTACGAGGACGACGTCCCCGATCAGTGGAGCGGATACACCCAGAACAACGCCGACTTCTTCGCCGAGCTCGGCTCGCCGGGTGGTGCGTCGAAGGTCGGCCAGACCGACAACGACCCGCAGGCGGTCAAGGATCTCGCGCCGCAGGGCGAGTGACTCTGTCCGCTCGAACCAAGGTCTCGGCTGCTCTGCCGGTGTTCCCCTGGGACACGCTGGCTGACGCAACCGCGACCGCGCGTGCCCACCCGGACGGCATCGTCGATCTGTCCGTCGGTACGCCCGTAGATGCGGTGGCCGACGTCATTCGGGAGGCCCTGGCCGCTGCCAGTGCCGCACCGGGTTATCCGACGACGGCCGGCACGCCGGCGGTTCGCGCGTCGGCGGTGGCTGCCCTGCAGCGCCGCTACGGCGTGACCGGTCTGCCGGAGCAGGCGGTGCTGCCGGTCATCGGCACCAAAGAGGTGATCGCCTGGCTGCCGACCCTGCTCGGGTTGGGGGCCGCCGACACCGTCGTCGTGCCCGAGCTGGCCTACCCGACGTACGACGTCGGCGCACGGCTGGCCGGTGCCCAAGTGCTGCGGGCCGATTCCCTGACCCAGATCGGGCCGCAGGCGCCCGGGCTGGTCTACCTGAACTCGCCCAGCAACCCGACCGGCAAGGTGCTCGGTGTCGACCACCTGCGCAAGGTCGTCGGCTGGGCGCGTGAGCGCGGTGTCGTCATCGCGTCCGACGAGTGCTACCTCGGCCTGGCGTGGGACGCCCAGCCACTGTCGGTGTTGCATCCCGACGTCTGCGACGGCGACCACACGGGTCTGTTGGCCGTGCACTCGCTGTCCAAGACGTCATCGCTGGCCGGTTATCGGGCTGGTTTCGTGGCGGGTGATCCGGCTTTGGTTGCCGAGCTGTTGGCGGTGCGCAAGCACGCCGGGATGATCGTCCCGACGCCGGTGCAGGCCGCGATGGTCGCCGCCCTTGACGACGACGAGCACGAACGCATCCAGCGGGACCGCTACGCCAAGCGGCGCGACGCACTGCTGGCGGCGGTCAGAGGAGCCGGCTTCACCGTCGAGCACTCCGAGGCCGGCCTGTACCTGTGGGCCACCCGCGGCGAGTCCGGTCGTGCGACGGTCGCGTGGCTGGCCGAGCGCGGCATCCTCGTCGCCCCCGGCGAGTTCTACGGCCCGGCCGGCGAGCAGTTCGTGCGCATCGCGCTGACCGCGACCGACGAGCGCATCGCCGCCGCGGTTTCCCGGTTGGCGTAGTTCTTCCGCTCGCGGGAGGCGGTCAACCCGGCTGGGCTAGCGTCCTGACGTATGCAGGTATTCGCCGCCATGTCGCCCGAGCTGCCTCTGACAAGGGTGCCGGCCTACGCGCGCCGGGTAGAGAAGCTCGGGTTCGACGGGCTGCACATTGCGGAGACGATCCACGACTCGCTCGCCGTGGCGCTGTTGGCCGCCGAACACACGGAACGGCTGACCATCCGGACCGCCGTCACCCTGGCGTTCGTCCGCAGTCCCATGCTCACCGCCTACGCGGCCTGGGACCTGCAGACCTTCTCCGGTGGGCGGTTCGAATTGGGCCTCGGCACCCAGATTCGGCAGAACATCGAAGACCGGTTCGGCATGCCCTGGAGCGAACCGCGGGCGCGGATGGCCGACTACGTGAGTGCGCTCAAGGACATCTTCGAGGCGTTCCGTACCGGCGGGTCGGTGCACCACGAGGGCGACGCCTACCGCATCACGCGGCTGCAGCCGTACTTCAACCCCGGGCCGAATGACCTGGCGCCGCCACGCATCTGGCTGGGTGCCGTGAATGCACGGATGTGCGAACTGGCGGGCGAGGTGGCGGACGGTGTCGTCACGCATTCCACGAATTCCGATCCCGACTATCTGAGAGACGTTGTGCGCCCGGCACTTCAGCGTGGCGCACAGGCCTCGGGTCGGGCCGAGTTGCCTCAGCTCGTGGCGTCGACCGCGATCGCCACCGGCAGCACCGACCTGTTGGTGGAGCGGGAACGCGAGCGGCAACGCCGGATGCTGACCTTCCTGCTATCGACCCCCGCTTACGCGACGACGCTCAAGCGGCGGGGCTGGGACACGTTGGCCGATGATCTGCGCGGGCTCATCAAGCAGGACCGGTGGGCTGACTTGCCGGCGGTTCTGAATGACGCAGTGCTCGATCAACTCGTCACCAGCGGCCGCTACGACCAACTGCCAAACCTGTTGCGGGACAAATACGACGGCATTGCCGACGGGGTCGTGCTGCCGCCGATGAGCGCCGGCGACGACGACGGGGCGGTGCTGGCCTGCGTCCGGGACCTACAGAGCGGAGCGGCGCCGGGTTGACACGTGGCGCGTTCAGTCCACGTCGAGTTGCGGCGGCACTGCCGAAGCCAATGCCGCCCGGCACGCCACGATGGCCGGTGTCTGGCTGATGGCGGTCCGCGTCGCCGTGAACACCACCCGCCGACGCGGGTCGACGTCCACGACGCGTAAATCGGGACGGCGCCGCACTCGCATCAGGTCGGGCAGGATGGCGACCGCGTTGCCATTCTCGATCAGGGCGATTTGGGCTTCGAGGTCGTCGGTCTCGAAGCGGACGTCGGGCTCGAAACCTGCTTGTCGGCAAAGCTGTTCGGCCCAGTGCCGGGATGCGGTGCCTTCGGGCTCCATCGTCCACGGCAGTTCGGCAGCATCTTTGACCGAGGAGACGCGGTCCCAGGGGTCTCCGGTCCCTGGTACGGCCAGCCGCAGCAGGTCGGTGGTCAGCGGTGCCCGGTGCAGATCGGGATACGCGCGCGCGGCATGCCCCGGATACTCCTCGGCGATCACCAGATCGAACTCGCGCAGCCAGGTCTCGTAGAGCGCCTGCTCCGGTTCGCGTTGCGACATCGTCACGCGCAGACGCGGGTGGCGGGTCGCCAACTCCGTCAGCATCTGTGGCATGAAGGCCGAGGCCGCCGATTGGAAGACGGCCAGCCGAACGGTGCCGGAAGCCTCGTCGCTCTGCACCGCGACATCGGAGGCGGCCTGCTCGAGCCGCGCCAAGATGACCGCGGTGTGCTCGACGAGCACCTCGGCCGCGGGGGTGAGCCGCAGCCGGCGCCCGACCTTCTCCAGCAGCGGCACGCCGACCTCGCGCTCGAGCTGGCTCAGTGCCTGCGATATCGCCGAGGGGCTTTGGTGCAGGGCCTCGGCGACCTCGGACAGCGTGCCGCGCAGGCTCAGCTCGTGCAGCAGCCGCAGCCTGCGGACGTCCAGCAGATCGGCACGTAGATGTTTCATCGTTACTTAAACTTTCATGTCAGAAATCATCGCTTTATTTTAAGTGTCTGGTCGGCTCATGATGGGCAGATGACGGAGCTGAGCAGCCGGGACGACCTGCTGACCGAGGTGGTGACCCAGGTTCGGTACTGGCTCGATGACGCCGCCCGCCTGCCCGTCGCCCCGGCCGGCCGCCGGTTGGCTGAGGTCCTTCGCGATCCTCATGGCCTGGATTTCACCGTCGGCTTCGTCGACCGCGTGATCCGGCCCGAAGACCATCGGGTCGCGGCCGCCAACCTGCGCGCCCTGGCGCGTAACGCCCCTGGCTTCCTGCCGCTGCATGAACGGCTGTTGATCAAGCTCGGTGCTCTGGTGTCGGTGATCGCGCCCGGCCTGGTCATTCCGGTCGCCCGGAAAGCGTTGCGCGAGATGGTCGGCCACCTCCTCGTCGACGCGACCGATGCCCGCCTCGGGCGTTCCATCGCACGGATCCGCAAGCGCGGCGTCGGGCTCAACATCAACCTGCTCGGTGAGGCCGTGCTCGGTCGGGCCGAGGCGGCCCGACGGCTGGAAGGCACCGAACGGCTGCTCGCCCGTCCCGACGTCGACTACGTGTCGATCAAGGTCTCGGCCACCGTGCCGCCGCACTCGCCGTGGGCGTTCGACGAAGCCGTCGACCACATCGCGCAGAACCTGCTGCCGTTGTTCACCCAGGCCGCGACCGCGCCGACGAAGAAGTTCATCAACCTCGACATGGAGGAGTATCGCGACCTGGAGCTGACGATCGCGGTGTTCACCAAGCTGCTGGACCGGGCCGACCTGCTCGACCTCGAGGCGGGGATCGTCTTGCAGGCTTATCTGCCCGATGCGCTGAGCGCGATGATGCGACTGCAGAACTGGGCGCGTGCGCGCCGCGAGGCCGGTGGCGCGGGCATCAAGGTTCGGCTGGTCAAAGGCGCCAACCTGCCGATGGAACACGTGGAGGCCTCGCTGCACGGCTGGCCCGTGGCGACCTTCTCGACCAAACAAGACACCGACACCAATTACAAGCGGGTGCTGGATTACGCACTGCGGCCCGAACACACCGCGAATGTGCGTATCGGTGTCGCCGGGCACAACCTCTTCGACATCGCCTACGCGTGGACGCTCGCCGGGCGTCGCGGCGTCCGGGATCACGTGGAGTTCGAGATGCTGCTGGGGATGGCGGAGGCACAGGCCGAAGCCGTCCGGCGTACCGTCGGCGGTCTACTGCTGTACGTACCGGTGGTGCACCCCAAGGACTTTGACGTTGCCATCGCCTACCTGGTGCGCCGGTTGGAAGAAGGTGCCAGCCAGGACAACTTCATGTCCGCGGTGTTCGAGCTGCACGACGACCGGGCGTTGTTCCAGCGCGAGAAGGACCGGTTCATCGCGTCCATCGCCGATCTCGTTGGGGAGAGCGTGGTTCCGGTGCCCAACCGTCGCCAGGATCGCCGTACCGATGATCCACGCGCCGCCGTGAGCCCGGCCGATGGATTCGCGAATGCCGCCGACACTGATCCGGCACTGCCCGGCAATCGACTGTGGGGACGAGCGATCACCGACCGGATCGCCACGTCGTCGGCGGGCGTGGAGCTGGTCGCCGAGTACACCGTGTCGAGTGGGGCCGCGCTGGACGGAATCATCGCCGACGGTGTGACCGCGGGCGCGACATGGGCTGCGTTGGCCGGTGCGCAGCGGGCGGCAGTCCTTCGGCGTGCGGCGGCCACGCTGCAGGCAGCGCGGGCGGTATTGCTGGAGGTGATGGCCGCCGAGTGCGGCAAGACGCTGGAGCAGGGCGATCCAGAGGTCTCCGAGGCCATCGATTTCGCGAATTACTATGCGGCACAATCGGAAAATCTGGACTCGGTCGACGGTGCCGTCGCGGTGCCGACCGGATTGACGGTGGTCACGCCGCCATGGAACTTCCCGGTGGCGATCCCCGCCGGATCCGTGCTGGCCGCGCTGGCCGCGGGTAGTCCCGTCATCATCAAACCTGCCACTGCGGCCAGGCGGTGTGGATCCGTTATGGTGCAAGCGCTTTGGGATGCCGGCGTGCCGCGCGATGTGCTGCAGTTGGTGCACCTCGATGAGGGCGAACTCGGCACGCATTTGGTATCCGACCCGCGGGTTTCCCGGCTGATCCTCACCGGTGCCTTTGAGACCGCAGAGTTGTTCCGCAGCTTCCGGCCCGACTTGCCGCTGCTGGCGGAGACCAGCGGCAAGAACTCCATCATCGTCACCCCGCATGCAGATCTCGATCTCGCGGTGAAAGACCTGGTGTACTCGGCCTTCGGGCACGCAGGTCAGAAGTGCTCGGCTGCGTCGCTCGGCATTCTGGTGGGCTCCGTCGCCCGGTCCGCGCGGTTCCGCGACCAGCTCGTCGATGCCGTCACCTCACTGAAGGTCGGCTACCCGACAGACCCGACCGTGCAGGTGGGACCCATCAACGAACCCGCGCACGGCAAACTGCTGCGGGCACTCACGCAGCTCTCGCCCGGGGAGCAGTGGCTGGTAGCGCCCCGCCAACTCGATGACACCGGACGGCTCTGGTCACCGGGAGTGAAGACCGGGGTTCGGCGCGGCTCGGAGTTCCACCTCACCGAGTACTTTGGTCCGGTGCTGGGTCTCATCGCCGCCGATGACCTCGATGAGGCGATCGCCATCCAGAACCAGGTCGACTACGGACTGACAGCAGGCCTGCACAGCCTGGACCGCGCCGAGATCGAACGCTGGCTCGACCGGGTCGAGGCCGGCAACGCCTATGTGAACCGCTCGACCGTCGGGGCGATCGTGCGGCGTCAACCCTTCGGCGGGTGGAAGAAGTCGGCGGTGGGCGCGGGCGCCAAGGCAGGCGGCCCGAATTACCTGATCGGGCTGAGTGACTGGCGTTCCGCGCCGGCGAGCCAAACGGCGTCGATAGCGCCATCCGTACGCGCGATCCTGGACGCTGTGCAGGCCTTTGCGCTGAATCCCGGAGAACTCGATTTCCTCGAACGGTCCTTCGGATCCGACGCACATGCCTGGGCGACGGAGTTCGGCGTAGCTCGCGATGTCTCCGCCCTGATGGCGGAGAGGAACGTCTTCCGGTACCTGCCCGTGCCGGTGACGGTGCGTGCCGAGAACGCTGATCCGGCAGCGGTGTTGCGGGTGGTCGGGGCGGGAATCCTGGCCGGTTCCTCCGCGACCGTCTCCACCCCGGTTCCGCTCGATCAGGCGATTACCGACACGCTGGCAACCGCCGGCGTCGTCTGTCGGGTGGACGATTCGATGTCGTGGCGGAACACGCTGCGCGACAATGCTCCTGGACGCGTTCGCCTCCTCGGCGGCAGCCGCGAACAGTTCGCTCGCGACAGTGCCGGCGCTGTCGGGATCGCGCTCTACGCGGGGCCGGTTGTCGAAGCCGGTCGGGTCGAGCTGCTGACGTTCCTGCACGAGCAGGCGATCGCGGTGACCGCGCACCGATTCGGTTCTCCGACGCCGTTGTCCGAGAACCTGTTTCGGTGACGCTGCGGCTCAGAGCGCGTAGGCGAGCTTGAACTTGTCGAGCAGATACGGCCCCGACACCACCGGCTCGTAGCGCGGCGGATTGTCGGCGCTCGCGCAGGTGGGAATGCACTCGATGACGGCGTCGAAGTTGGGTTGATGGAAGAACGGCAGGCTGAACCGTTCGCCACCCGCGCCGTTGCTCACCACGCGGTGCACGGTGCTGACCCAGCGGTCGTTGGTCCACCTGGCGAGCAGATCACCGATGTTGATGACGAACGATCCGGGGACCACGGGCACGTCGAGCCACTCGCCGCGGTCACCCCGAACCTGTAGCCCGCGCTGAGATTCATCCTGCAGCAGGATCGTGAGATTGCCCCAGTCGCTGTGCTGGCTCAGCCGGATTTCACCGGCCGGCCGGTCGTCGGCAGGGTAGTAGTTGGCCATCAGGTTGGAGTTGTGCCGGTCGATCGACGCGTCGAACCAGTCCTCGCGCAGACCCAGTGCGAGTGCGAACAGCCGGGACAATTCGGTGGCCAGTAACTCCATTTCGGCGTAGTAGCGCTCGTACGCCGCGCGGAAACCGGGGAGTTCGGGCCACCTCGGCGCGACGAACATCCGCTCGTCGGTCCAGCCGTCGCCGCCCATGCCCTCCGGGTTGCCCAGCGGGAAGTGGACGAACTTCTCGACCCGGTCCGGCGCCTGGTGTTCGGCGTCGACATCCGCGCCGTCATTGGTGGCCGCGAGCTTGCCCGCGCTGCTGAATCCGCGGGCCAGTGGGTCACCGGGTTGCGCCCTGAGGCGGTCTTTTTCGGCCTGCGGCAGGGCGAAGAACCCGCGCAGGGCGTGGTTGACGTCGTTGATGGCCTTGTAGGGCACACCGTGCCCGACCAGGAGCAGGAAACCGCTGGTCTCGCAGCACCGGCCGATCGCGTCGGCCACCGCCTGGCGGTGCGTCGGGTCGCCACTACGGGCGCTGCTGATGTCTATCACCGGGACGAAGCCGTCCTGCAGGACGACCTGGTCGACTATCACTTCTGGTTGGGTCATGCGTTCGACGCTAGAACCTCAACCAAGGTTGAGATCAAGTGTGAATGGTCTTCTCTCACAAGGACGTTTCTGTGTGGCGTGAATCACTGACTCTCGTGAATCGTGCGGCCGACGCGCGGCGCGTCGGCCGCCACAGTCAGCCCTCACGGACACTGTTCGCGCACATAGCCGGCGGAACCGGGGGCTACGAGGCGGCGGTCCCGAAGAATGGTCAGCGGAGCTCGGTCTGCCGTCGCGCACACATCTCGGAACGAACCCGACAGGTTGTCGGTGTACTCGATCTGGAGGACGTGCGGTCCGTACGCCTGCCGGTAGTGATCGCACTCCAGGTAGGCGGCGCACTCCTCGGCGACGACGAAGTCGAAACCGATTGTGCGGCGCCCGATCTCGGCTGCTTCGGCAGCGTTCTTCTGGGCGACCGCGAGACCGCGGTCGTGGGCCAAAGCGGTGAACGATCGTGCGAGTTCGACGGCTCCCGCCTCATCGATGTGACCGGTGGTCGCGTCGGAGAACCGTTTGAAGGTGTCGAAGTTGTCAAGATCGATCGCGTCAAAACCCTTGTCGGCACACGCGGAGAGCACTGGCGTCAGGACACCGAGAATGATCGATCGCTTGGCTGCAGTCGACGGGTCGAGAACGTACTCGTCGGGCCAGTCGGGGTCACGCACGGGCGACCCGTGGGCGTCGCGCAGTACTGCCTCACCATGGTTGTGCAGCCAGCTGTCACCGTCGCCTGGTTGGGTCTGAAAACCGTTCAGGTAGCAGACGCTGTATGCGCCTGGCATCGGGCGTGCCGAGGCGTCCCGGACCACCACCGCCAGGCCGGGGATGTCACCTGCGCCGCCCAGTTGGTAGTCGAATGAGCCTGTTGTGGGTGGCAATCGGACCCGATGCGCGGCCGCGCTCTCGGTCGCGGGCGGTGTGACCGACGGTTCGGACCGCGGAGCAGACGGCGGATCGACCGGTCGAGCACATGCGGTCAGCAGCGCCACCGCGATCAGCAGCGCTCCCCGGAAGGTCGTCATCCTTGGCTGGCAGGCGGATCGGTGTACGCGTGCAGCTGTAGCAGCGTCCACGCCGCCAACGACTGCGCGTCGGTGATCTCACCGCGGCGGATCATGTCCTCGATCTGTGTGGCGGTGAACCACTCGCTGTGCATGTCCTGCTCTTCGTGCTCGCGGTCGTGCTCGCCTTCGGTGATGCCGGTCGCCAGGTAGGCCCAGCCGCGTTGACTGCACATCCCCGGTGCGACATCCAGCTGGCCCAAAACCTGCCACGTGTCGGCCCGCAGCCCCGTCTCTTCACGGAGTTCCTGCGCGGCGAGATCCGCGGGCGCGGGCTCGTCGCCGTCCAACGTGCCCGGCGCGGTGCCCTGGACAAACTCCCAGCGCCGCAACCCAATTGGATAGCGGAACTGTTCCACCATCCGGTACCGGTCGCCGTCGCGGGCGATCACCAGCGCGTACGTGGGTTTGTCCACCACCCCGTAGATGCCGGTGGTGCCGTCGGGACGGCGGATGTCGTCTTCGCGCACCGACATCCAGTTGTTGCGGTACACCTCACGACTGGACAGTCTCTCGATCGGGTCCACCCGCCCAGAGTAGCCTCACGCACATGCTGCTGACCTCCCTGAACCCCGCGGTGGTGGCCGCCGGGCACGACCTCGAAGACGCGGTGCGCATCGACGGCGCGGTGTTGTCCCGCAGCGATCTGGTCGGGGCCGCGACGTCGGTGGCCGAACGGGTCGCCGGCGCGTCGCTGGTGGCCGTGCTGGCTCGGCCGACCGCGAAGACGGTCCTCGCCGTCGCGGGCTGCCTCATCGCGGGGGTGCCGGTGGTTCCGGTGCCCGCCGACGTCGGCGCGGCCGAACGGCGGCACATGATCACCGACTCCGGGGCGCAGGCCTGGCTGGGGGAGGTGCCCGACGAAACCGAAGGGCTACCGGTCATCCCGGTGCGGCTGCATGCCCGCTCCTGGCACCGCTACGCCGAACCGTCGCCGGATTCGACCGCGTTGGTCATGTACACCTCGGGCACCACAGGGTTGCCCAAAGGCGTGGTGATCAGCCGTCGCGCCATCGCCGCCGACATCGACGCGTTGGCCAAGGCCTGGGCCTGGACGCCGTCCGATACCTTGGTGCACGGCCTGCCGCTGTTCCACGTGCACGGTCTGATCCTCGGGCTGCTGGGCTCACTGCGGATCGGAAATCGCTTCGTACACACCGGAAAACCCACACCGGCTGCCTACGCCGCCGCGGGTGGCTCGCTGTACTTCGCGGTGCCGACCGTCTGGTCCCGCGTGGTGGCCGACGCTGCTGCCGCCGAGGCGCTCCGCGGAGCGCGACTGCTGGTGTCGGGCAGTGCAGCGCTGCCGGTGCCGGTGTTCGACGACCTGATCCGGCTCACCGGGCACGCGCCGCTCGAGCGCTATGGCAGCACCGAATCTTTGATCACCCTGTCCACCCGGGTCGACGGCGAACGCCGGCCCGGCTGGGTCGGGTTGCCGTTGGACGGCGTGCAGACCCGGCTGGTCGCCGAAGATGGGTCGCCGGTGCCGCACGACGGGGAAACCATTGGCCGCCTGGAGGTTTCCGCGCCGACGATCTTCACCGGCTATCTGAACCGCCCAGAGGCGACGGCCGAGGTGCTGGGCGACGACGGCTGGTACCGCACCGGCGACGTCGCGGCCATCGATGAGGGCGGTATGCACCGCATCGTCGGTCGCGAGTCGGTGGACCTCATCAAGTCCGGCGGTTTCCGGGTCGGCGCCGGCGAGATCGAGACCGTCCTGCTGGGCCACCCTGGTGTATCGGAGGCCGCGGTGGTCGGCGTGCCGGACGACGACCTGGGGCAGCGCATCGTCGCGTTCGTGGTCGGGTCGGCATCGTCACAGGAACTCATCGACTTTGTTGCGCAACAGCTTTCGGTGCACAAGCGGCCGCGCGAGGTGCGCCTCGTCGACAGTCTGCCCCGCAACGCCATGGGCAAGGTGCAGAAGAAACTCCTCGTCTAGGCAACGTCGTCGCGATGGAGGACGGCTGTGAGATCTAGGGCAGACGACTGGCCGGTCCACCCTCGATCTCCGGCTGGATCAGCCGGAAGTGAGATTCGCTGCGCTGCATGTGCCGTCGCTGGTAGTCGCCCACGATGTGCTTGCCGTCGACCATGCCGGTCAACATCAGCCGGTCGGGACCGTCCAGACGAAAGTGCAGCACGATGGGCGGATCCGATTCGTGCCTCTTGATCTCCAGTCGGTCGTCGTGGATCTCGAACAGGTAGACGGTGACGTAGCCGGCGGGAACCTGGGTGACGAAGCTGGTGTAGTCGTCGACCCGGTCGGCGATCGCGACATTCGTCCACGGCGCAGGAGACGTCTGCTGCAGCGTCGCCTCTATGCCGTCGACCGTGAATGACGTTGCGCGCCAGACTCCGTCGATGTCCGATTCCCTGTGCCGAATGTCGTAGAACGTGACGACGCTGAACGTCGCGACCAGTGCGACGACGACGCCTGCGATGGTGAACTTCGCCACGGTGCCGGTCCGACGCAACCACCGCCTGCCGGAACCCAACGCCGGCCACAGCGCGACCGGTTCGGGAGTGCCACGCTGGAACACCATTTGGGCCAGGCCCCGCCAGTACGGCGAGGTGATCGCGACGGCGATGAAGAACAGGGCTCCGGACACCAGTTTCACCGGAACGTCGTAGAACAGATTGAGCAGGAACACCTGCCCCATGGCGCCGATCGCGATCAGCGCGCCCAACAGCCACGTCCGATTCCACAGAAGCAGCACGCCGGCAACGAATTCGACGAGACCGGCGGCCACCGAGTATGGGTCGGAGGCGCCCATGAAACCCCACAGTGTGTTCATCATGCTGACATCGCCGACCATCTGGATCTGGTAGCCGGGCAGCATCATGTAGGCCATCTGCGTCGGAATGAGCTTGGCCAGACCGTAGAGCAGCATCGAGACGGCCAGACCGAACCGGGCGAACACCAGCAGCAGGGCGGCAAGGCTGCGGTAGTTGGGCCTACGCCGGTCCAGCGCGGTCCAGATCGCGGTGATCAGCAGGGCCACCAGAATCCAGCCCAGGTGGAAGCACCACTCCGCCAAGGAATCAGCACCCCCATTGACGTTCAGGTACACGCCCTCACCGCGGGTGACGAAGCTGCCCAAGTTGGCGAGCGCCTGCAGAAGCGGAGCCATCAACATGCTCAGGCCGAAGTTGCCGTACACCGAGAGGATCAGGATTCCGCCGCCGATGGTGAAGAACAGCCGGAACGCCAGCTTCTGCTTGCCGGTCCATTCGGGCGCCGAGATCTCGTCGGGGTTGCTAGTGGTCAAGGTGTCCGCGTCGCCGGTCGTCGTGCTCACCGGATTGACGCTAGTGATGAATAGGCGCCGATGTCCCCGGGGAAAACCTCCAACTTGCCGGCGACGATCTCCCCGATGTCGCCGACTGTGCGGTTCCGTACGCGACGAGCCGGATACAAGCTCATTCTCGGCGGGAATGGCTGGGCAAGCAGATACCTTGTAGATGCCATGCAACTCACAGACGAAGCCCGCGCCCTCATCGGCAACGGGGCCAACGCGACGCTCGTGACTTTGAATGCCGATGGCAGCCCACAGGTTTCGGTGGTGTGGGTGGAACTGCAAGGTGACGAGCTGGTCAGCGCGCACCTCGCCGACTACAAGAAGCTGCGCAACATGCGCCGCGATCCCAGGGTCGCGGTCACCATCATCGGTACCGATCGGGGCGCGGCGTCGGTTAATCCGTATCTCGCGATCAGCGGTACCGCACGCATCGTGGAGGGCGGGGCACCCGACGTGCTGACCCGGCTGACCAACGTGATGGCACCGGAGTTCAACGGCCAGTTCCCGCCGGCCGAAGCGCCGCCGGGATTCCTGACCCGCATCACCATTGAGAAGGTGACGGGCGTCGGCCCCTGGGCATGAAAAAGCCGATGTCCGTTCTCAAACGTGATGTCACATTCTCAAAATCGATGTCACACCGATGTCACAAGTAACTCTAGATCTCACGCAATGTCACAACAACTAGGAGTGCTGAGAATTTGGGTGCGGGGCTCGGTTATGTGTGTCGAGGAAGTTGTCGTTGGCGGCATCTGTGGATTGCAACGGTGATTCAGCGATCAAGTTCAGCGAGGGCGGATACGGCGGCGTTGTGCCCGCACATGCCGTGGGCTCCTGGTCCGGGCGGGGTGGCAGCAGAGCAGATATACATGCCGGGTATGCCAATTGTGTATGGGGACAGCGTGATACGTGGTCCGAATGTGAGTTGGCGGATGTCCTTGGCGCCGGTGACGATGTCGCCGCCGACATAGTTGGCGTTGTAGGCGGCCATCTGCGTGGTCGACCGAACGGCCTGTCCGATGATGCGTTCTTGGAAGCCGGGTGCGAAGCGCTCGATCTGGGTGATGATCGCCTTGACGGCATCACCGGTATAGCCGTGCGGGACATGGGCGTAGGTCCACACCGGATGAATGTTGCCGACCGATCGTTGTGGGTCGGCGAGGTATTGCTGACCGATGAGAACGAACGGGCGCTGCGGCATCCGCCCGGCATGAATGTCTCGCTCGGTCGCGGCGAGTTCGGCGTGATTGCCGCCGAGGTGAACGGTTCCGGCTCGGCGTGCGTGTGGATTGGTCCATGGAACGCCGTCCTGTACGGCGAAGTCGACCTTGAACGCACCGGGCCCGTGGCGGAACCTGCGGAACGCTCGCGCTACCCGCGCTGGCAGGCGCTCGCCGAGGATGTCGGCGATGGCGCGGGGTGCGAGGTCGAACATGGTGATGTCTGCGGGCGGCAACTGGGACGGCGTCTTGATGCGAACCCCGGTCTCGATTTTGCCGCCGAGATCGTCCAACAGGGAGGCCAGCGCCGCGATGATCGATTGCGAGCCGCCAGCGGCGACCGGCCAGCCGTGCCGGTGCCCGGCGGTGATGATGCCGAGCCCGATCGCCGAGGTCATCGGGTAGTGCAGCGGGCGGAAGGTGTGTGCCGCGACGCCGCCGAACAATGCGCGGCCCCTCTCGGTGCGGAACAGACGCGCTGCAACCGAACCCGGCAGCAGGGTCGGCAGGCCGAACCGGGCCAATGTCAGCGGATGTCTGGGTACTCGCAGCAGCGGCCCCATGATGTCTTCTGACAGGGCGTCGAACTTCGTCGCCGGCCCGGCGAATGCCATCCGCCACAGCGCGGCGTCGCGGCCGAGTCCGGCAGCTGTTTCTTCGATCGATCTGCGGAGCACTCCGGCGCTGCCGTCATCCAGCGGATGCACGCAGTCGATGTCCGGCCAGCGCCACGACAGCCCGTAGCGGTCGAGGTCGAGACTGTTGAGAAATGGCGACCCGACGGCCATCGGATGAAATGCCGAACAATGGTCGTGCAGCAGCCCGGGAACAATGGCCTCGCTGGATCGGGCACCGCCACCGATTTCGGCGGCGGCCTCCAGAACGGTGACCTCCACGCCTGCGTTGGCCAGGGTGACGGCGGCGGCCAGCCCGTTGGGGCCGGCGCCGATGACGGTCGCGGTGCTCAGGTCATCGCCCCGAACCGGCGGCCAGATCTTGGTCCGGTTGATGATGTGTCCTGGCCGGTCCCATGGTGGGTGACCAGCTCACCTGGGTGGGGATCGGGCCGTTGGGCAGCCACGGCTGCTCGGCAACGGCGTCGGCGACCTTCCAAGTTCCGCGCTCGATTACCCCGCGCGCGGCGTCGATCACCTTGTAGTGCTGCACTGCACTGCCTATGGCTTGGGATTCCACCCACACCACGACCAACTCACCTGGCTCGAAGTTGGCCCGACTTTGCACGGCGGCGATCATGTCCTCGTTGTACAAGTGCCCGTCGCCGAAGTTGAACCCAATCAACGAGTTACAGACCACCTCGGCTTCGCGCACCGTACGGGTGTCGATGTCGGGCAGGTGTCTGAGGAGCAGCGAGAACAGGCCGCGGCCTTGACTGTGCATGCTGCGAAACGCTGCCGTGCCCTGAGTGACAATTTCCGCCCACTTGGGCTCGTAGCCGAACGCGAGCAGCTGATCGACCGGATTGGTCGTGGGGCGGGTGACCCGATTGAGCTTCTCTTCGGCGCCGGGTGTGAACGCCCACAGCGCCGAGCACCAGTTGCCCGCGTACTGCCGCATCGCCGGCAGGAACGACACCAGGTCGGGCCGCGCGTTGCCCAGAATCGGGAAGAACAGCAGTGCCGCCACGACTGCGATCGTCAGCCACGGCGAGGACATGTCAGCGATCCCGTATCCGTGCCAGGCCGGGAATCCGAGGAACAGGAAGACCGTGGCGTAGGCGAACAGCACGTTCCACTCCAACGGCACCGCCATCGGGAAGGTCGAAACGATGAAGAGGTGAAACCCCACCATCACCACGACCGCGGCGATGGTCAGCGGCTGGTACGGCGAGAACAACAGCACCAACGGTGTGACGATCTCGACGAACGTGCCAGCACCGTGAGCGGTCAGATTAGCCAGCCGCGAAGGGCGAAGATCGTCCGGGAAATCGCGCCAGTAGGCACGTTTGATCGACTTGAACGGCAGTGCAGGGCTGTTGCTCACCATCGGGGGTATGACGTTGGCGAAATGTCGACCGAACTTGGAGAACCCGGCACCGATCCACACGACCACGATCAACAACTTGAGCGCGATGACCATGTCGCCGAACGGCAGAACCGTGAAGAAGACCAGCGCCGGCAGGTACTGCTCGCCGCGGGCGGCCAAAAACACAGTCTTGTCGCGCAGACCATTGACGATGAGCAAGGTGATCACCGGAATGACCAGGACCGGGTTGACCAATCCGGAAGTGTTGCCGGGCAGCGCCTCTGACAAGGAATCGCTGTATACACCCGGAGGAACGAGCGCGGCGATTTCAGTTCCGAGCAGCGCCAGGTAGAGGGCCACGTCGACCCTGGTACGCCGGTTTCCGGCGGTGAACGGAACCCGTCGCCACGGTCGCAGCCGGATGGTGTCCAGTCGAGCCCAGAACCGGATTCCTCCGGTCATCGGCTTAGCTTTCCCGGCCAGTGGCCCCCACGACCCCGCCACGCCGAGCGTCTCCAGCAGCAACGTCCAGAGGATGGCTTTCTGGTACACGATCGGTTGATCCCACCATTGCGAGATGTGCCAGAAGGCAGGAAGATTCGACGTCACGGTGGCCACGACGACACCACCAAGGATGTAGAAGAACAGCAGCTTCACGATATAGATCGTGTGAACCACCCGCGGTACGCCGTACCCGTTCTCCACCCAGTGTTGAACGAGCAACCGCATGCGCTCCATCAGTGGCAGCGCTAGGAATTCGTCGGGATCGACGGGCGGAAATGTCGGCTCGATGAACCCCATGGTCAGCTTCCTATCGTTACGATTGCGGTTCTAAGTGGTTCGCGATCAGGGGGATTCGATCGAGCAGCCGGCGCAGCCACGGTGAGTGATGCGCACGCCGGAGCGGTTCTCAGTCCTCGTTGGTGACGTGATCCCCACGGGCTGGTCATGCTTCGTCGAGACCCGCGGATCTGGCTGCATGTCGTCACTGGCGATCAAGCGTCCGTTCGCGCTCGAAACCCTTTCGTGCGCGCCCGAAGTACCGCAGGCGTTCAGGTGTGAGCGGCCAGGCGCAGCGCACAGTGGTGCCAATCGCAGTGAGGATCAGTTCATCGGTTCGGGTCCAGTCGAGGTCGAGATGCTCGCGGGCACGCTCCGGTAGCAGTCCGGTGGTGAGCCACAGCATCGAGCCGCGGACCGGGCGGCGCAGAATCGCCCACAGAATGGGCGGGACCTGCGTGGGCCGCACATCGGAGGCCGCGCGGTCTCGGTACACCGCGTCGGTGGTCTGGTTGCGGCCCAGCCGGTTCGCGAGCATCTCATTCCAATAGGCCTCGAAATCGGCCCAATCCGTCCAGTGTTCGCGGGGTGCTCGCACGCCATAGGCGTCCCAGTAGGTCCGCGACTCCGCGATGAGCTGATCCTTCTCGCTGAGCGTCAGCGGAGTTCCGAAGCGTTCCTGCGTGGCGACCATCGACTCGACGAAGGTCGCGTGCACCCAGAAGAACACCTCCGGACCCAAGGCGTGCCAACGGCGCCCGTCAGCGTCGGTGCCCACCCTGCCCTTGTGGAAACCACGCACCGTATGCCCGGTCCGCAGGGCGGGGTCGTCATAGACAACACCAAGGATCGGGGGAAGGGACCGCAGCAGTCGATCGAAGAGTTCCCACCGGAACTGCGAGCTGTCCCAAAGCACAGCCCCCACGCCCGGGTGCATCGCCTGCAACGTGGCCGTACGGAATCCCACGGGGGTCGATCGCCTGTCCCCGAAAAGCTTCCACGTCAACGAGTTTGAATCCAGACCCGGGTTGACCGTCGCTGCGGGCAAAGGGAGCGGGTTGGACGACTGCGGAGCGGGCACGGCATCGCCTATCGAGAGAGTAATAATTAAAGATGCTCTCTTACGCTATCGCACTATGATTGGCTTGTGAAGCCCGCACACCAGTCAGCAGACGATGCACCTGCGATGGATCCCTACGCCGAGGGAATTCTCACCGCAGCCCGCGGCTTGCTGGTTCAGCACGGCCTACGACGCACGTCGTTGGCTGACATCGCCAAATCCGCCAAGGTCGCACCAGCGACGTTGTATCGCCGTTTCGCCACCCGCGAGGCCTTGCTGGAATCACTGCTGACCCGCGAAGCCAACGAGCTTCTCGCGCGGGTGGACGCGGCCGTCGCCGGCATCGACGATCCCGAAGAGGCCCTCGTCGCGGCATTCCTGGTATTTACCCGCGCGCTCCGCGATCACGACCTGCTCCAGACCTTCATCGCATCGGACCCGGATCGGGTGCTGCCCATGCTCACCACAAACGGCGCACCGTATCTGGAACTTGGGCGGAGCTACCTCGCCAGCCAGTTACGACAAGCACGCGAGCGGGGAGCCAATCTCACCGCCGAGCCGGAAATCCTTGCCGAAATCTTCATGCGGATAGCGCAATCGTTCATCCTCACCACCGACACCGTCCTCCCACTCGACGACGAGCACGCCATCGCTGAGATCGCAGGAACGACCTTCGCCCGCCTCGCCTTCAGCCGCAGACAAACGGACTAAGCGGCGCCAAGGCGGTTACGTAGACCGCCGACGATATAGACCAGCGCCAGGATGAATTGCAGGCAGGCAGCCGTTCTCTAGCGGAACTGATTCAGATGCACGTGTAGTTCATCAGTCAAAAATGACACGAATTTGAGAAAAGCTGCGTATGACATTGGGTGAGAACACGGGTATCGCCGGAGCTCCCACTGTCGCGATGTGACAACCGTTTTGGGAACGGACAGCCGAGCCCGAGCTGGCGCACCAGCTCAGGCTCGGCGGGCAGAACTAGTTGGCGTGCAGCGCCTCGTTGAGGGTGATGCCGGTGCCGTCGCGCTTGACGACCTCGACCGCGCCGCTGACGGAGTTCCGGCGGAACAGCAGGTTGTTCGAGCCGGACAGCTCCTTGGCCTTGACGGTCTGACCGTCGGCGGTGGTCACCTTGGTGCCGCCGGTGACGTACAGGCCCGCTTCGATGACGCAGTCGTCGCCCAGTGAGATGCCCAGGCCGGCGTTGGCGCCCAGCAGGCAGCGCTTGCCCACCGAGATGACCTCTTTGCCGCCGCCGGACAGCGTGCCCATGATCGACGCGCCGCCGCCGACGTCGGAGCCGTCATCGACGACGACGCCCGCGGAGATGCGGCCCTCGACCATCGAGGTGCCCAGGGTGCCGGCATTGAAGTTGACGAAGCCCTCGTGCATGACGGTGGTGCCCGACGCGAGGTGCGCGCCCAGGCGGACGCGGTCGGCGTCGGCGATGCGCACGCCGGTCGGCAGCACGTAGTCGACCATGCGCGGGAACTTGTCGACGCCGAAGACGGTGACGGTGCCGCGGCGGCGCAGCTTGGCGCGGACGGTCTCGAAGCCCTCGACCGCGCAGGGGCCGAAGTTGGTCCACACCACGTTGGTCAGCAGGCCGAAGATGCCGTCCATGTTGGCGCCGTGAGGCGCGACCAGGCGGTGCGAGAGCAGGTGCAGCCGCAGGTAGGCGTCGTGTGCGTCGGCCGGCTTGTCGTCGAGCGAGGCGATGGTGGTGCGCACGACCTCGGTGCGCACGCCACGGTCCTCATCGGTGCCGACGAGAGCTTCCAGCTCAGCGGGGACCGGGCCGGCCGCGGCGTCAGCGGAGAGCTCCGGAGCGGGGAACCAGGTGTCCAGGACCGTTCCGTCGGCGGTGATGGTGGCGATGCCGATGCCAGATGCAGAAGTCACGTTGGCCAAGGTTACTGAACCAACGGTGGGCTGGGGGCACCACCCACGAGCGGGAGGTGCCCCCAGATCGCATGGAGTGCCGCTCACTGCAGGTGATGGACCTCCTGCAGGCCGAAGACCGGCGTCGGGATGCCTTCGTAGCGCGCCTTCAGCTGCAGCGCGAGGTACAGCGAGTAGTGCCGCGACTGGTGCAGGTTGCCGCCGTGGAACCACAGGTTCTCCTGCTGCGTGGGCTTCCACATGTTGCGCTGCTCGCCCTCCCACGGGCCGGGGTCTTTGGCGGTCCCGCTGCCCAGGCCCCACACCTTGCCGACCCGGTCGGCGATCTCCTGGCCCATCAGGTCGGCGGCCCAGCCGTTCATCGAGCCGTAGCCGGTCGCGTAGACCACGACGTCGGCCGGCAGCTCGGTGCCATCGGCGAGGACCACCGCGTCTGCCGTCAGGTGCGACACCTGGCCGTGGGCCAGCTTGATCGAGCCATCGGCCACCAGCTCACACGCGCCGACGTCGATGTAGTAGCCCGAGCCGCGGCGCAGGTACTTCATGAACAGTCCGGAGTCGTCGTCGCCGAAGTCCAGCTCGAAGCCGGCAGCCTCCAGTCGATCGTAGAAGTCCTTGTCCCGCAACCGGATCGCGTCGTAGATGGGACGCTGGAAGTCGGCCATGATGGCGTAGGGCAGCGACGCGAAGGTCAGGTCGGCCTTCTCCGTCGTCATGCCCGCGGCCACCGCGCGCTCGGAGTACAGATCGCCCAGGCCGAGGTCCATCAGCGAATCCGACTTGACGACGTGCGTCGACGACCGCTGCAGCATCGTCACGTCGACGCCGTTCTCGTACAAGGCTTTACAGATGTCGTGCGCGGAGTTGTTGGACCCGACCACGACGACCTTCTTGCCGACGTATCGATCGGGCCCTGGGTGCTGACTCGAGTGGTGCTGTTCCCCGGCGAAGACGTCCTGGCCTGGAAGTGTTGGGATGCTGGGCTTTCCGGACATGCCTGTCGCCAGCACCAGTTGGGTCGGGTGGAGAGTGAGCTGCTCGCCGTCGCGGTTGACTTCGACGGTCCAGTGGCCCGCATCGGAATCGTAAGTGGCCGACAGGCATTCGGTGCGCGACCAGTACGGCACCTCCATGACGCGCGTGTAGAACTCCAGCCAATCGCCGACCTTGTCCTTCGGCGCGAACACCGGCCAGTTGGCGGGGAACGGCAGGTAGGGCAGGTGGTCGTACCAGACGGGGTCGTGCAGGCACAGGGACTTGTAGCGCTTGCGCCACTGGTCGCCGGGCCGCTCGTGCTTGTCGACGACGATGGCAGGCACCCCGAGCTGACGCAGCCGCGCACCGAGCGCGATGCCGCCCTGCCCGCCGCCGATCACCAGCACATACGGCTGCGCCTCGCGACCCAGCGTCGCCTCTTCCTCCGCACGCTTCTCGGCCCACGACCGCGGGTCGGGATCGGACCCGTGCACCGCGCCGAGCACGCGCGTCGCACCCTTGCGCTCCTCATGGCCCTTGAGTTCCTGCAGCGTCGTCAGCAGCGTCCAGCCTTCGTCTCCACGTAGCCGCAGATGCCCGGAGCCGCGCCCGGTGGCCGTCTCGAACTCGATGAACGCCGACGTCACATCGCCGTCCGCCGTGGCCGGTTCCCGGGTCCGGAACCCGGACGGGGTCGTGTCGGCCAGCCGTGCGCGCAGCATGCCGGCAATCTGGTCGCGACCCGCCACGGTCTTGAGATTCCAGGTGAACGCCACGAGGTCACGCCAGAAGCTGTCGACGGCGAACATCCCTGCGACGCCGTCGATGTCCTGCGCGGCCAGCGCCGCTTCGAAGTTCGCGAGCCAGGTCTCGACGCGCTCCTGCGGCGAGACGGCGGTAATCGGTTCAAGTGTGGAAGTCATGTGACCCAGAACACACGCGCGGCGCAACCTCCGACAAGAGTTGCACCACGTTGCAGCGTTGCAACCCCCTGCAACTCTGTCGGGGTGTGGTCGCCGTCACATAGAACTGGTGACATGAGAGCAGCTGTCTATTACGGACCCAACAAAGTCGCGGTCGAGGACGTCGCCGTTCCGGACCCCGGGCCGGGCACGGTCCAGCTGCAGGTCGGCTTCAACGGCATCTGCGGCACCGACCTGCACGAGTACTACGCCGGCCCCATCTTCGTCCCCACCCAGCCGCATCCGCTGACCCATCAAGAGCTGCCGCTGACGCTTGGCCACGAATTCTCCGGCACCATCACGGCTGTCGGTGCCGGCGTCACCGAGTGGCGTGAGGGCGACCGGGTGGCCGTCGAGCCGATCTACAAATGCGGCCACTGCGGACCCTGCGCGGCGGGTAACTACAACGTCTGTCAGCAGATCGGCTTCCACGGCCTGATGTCCGACGGCGGTATGGCCGAGTACACCGTGGTGCCGACGAACATGCTGCATCGGCTGCCGGACAACGTCTCGCTGGAACTCGGGGCGCTCGTCGAACCGATGTCGGTGGCCTACCACGCGGCGACCCTCGGCGACGTCAGCCCTGGCGACACCGCGATGGTCTTCGGCGCCGGGCCCATCGGCATCGGACTGTGGTTCGCCCTGCGCGGCAAGGGACTTCAGGATGTCTTCGTCGTCGAGCCGTCGCCGGTCCGGCGGGCCGCCATCGAAGCACTCGGCGCCACCACGCTGGACCCGACGACCACCGACGTGCCCGGCTTGATCGCCGACCACACCTACGGCGCCGGCGCCGACGCGGTGTTCGACGCCGCCGGCGTCACACCCGCTGTGGAGACGGCGCTGGCGTGCGTCGGGTCCCGCAAGCCGATGGTGAGCGTCGCCATCTACGAAAAGCCATTGCAGACACCACTTTTGAACCTGGTAATGAACGAATCCCGCATCCAAGGGTCGCTGTGCTACACCGGCGCCGACTTCGAGGCGGTCATCGCCTTGATGGCTCAGGGCGCCTACGACACCACCGGATGGGTCGCCCAGATTCCGATCGGTGAGGTGGTCGCCGAAGGATTCGAAGCGCTGCATGCGGGGAACAAGATGAAGGTTTTGGTCGACCCGACGCGATGAGCGGAGAAACAGAAATGACACTGGCAGGCAAAGTAGCCCTGGTCACCGGCGCCGGCCGGGGGATCGGACGCGGTATCGCACTGCGGTTGGCCCGCGACGGCGCCGACGTCGCGCTCGTCGACGTCGAAGCCGATCCATTGGCGGAGGTGGCCGCCGAGGTCTCCGAGATCGGCTGCAAATTCACGACTTTCGTCGCGGATGTCAGTCACCGGGATCAGGTGTTCGCCGCGGTCGACTACGTCGCGACCGAACTCGGCGGGCTGGACATCATGGTCAACAACGCCGGTGTCGCGATGGTCGGCCCGCTCGTCGACGTCACACCAGACGACCTGCAGCGGTTGTGGGCGATCAACGTCGACGGCGTGCTGTGGGGCATCCAGGCTGCCGTCGCGAAATTCAAGGAACTCGGCAATCAAGACAACGGGAAGATCAGCAAGATCATCAACGCCTCGTCGATCGCCGGGCATGACGGGTTCGCGATGCTCGGGCCGTACAGCGCCACCAAATTCGCGGTGCGGGCCTTGACTCAAGCCGCGGCCAAGGAGCACGCCGCCGACGGCATCACCGTGAATGCTTACTGTCCCGGCGTGGTGGGCACCGACATGTGGGTCGAGATCGACCAGCGATTCGCCGACCTGACCGGCGCCCCGGTGGGCGAGACCTACGCCAAGTTCGTCGGCGGGATTGCCCTGGGCCGGGCCGAAACCCCTGACGACGTAGCCGGATTCGTGTCCTATCTGGCCGGCCCCGACGCCGACTACATGACCGGGCAGGCCGGTCTGATCGACGGCGGTCTGGTTTATCGCTGACATGCGGAGCACAATCGGCGATGATGCAGAGCCCGGCCGTGCCTGAACCAGCGGTAGCTGTTGGCGAGGACCCGCGCAGTTACGCGCGGTTGATGTCGGCTGTCTACGACGCCACCATGTCCGGCGGGCGCGCCCCGGCGCGGCCCCGCGACGTGATCGGCGACTCCTGGCAGCGCATGCTGGCCCGCGGGGTCAACCCGGACACCCACATCCCACCGGTCATCGAAGCGACCGGGCTCGACGCGTTGCGAAAGGCATCGGGCTTGCTCACGGTGCTCGACGACGTGTCGCGCGGGCTGGAATCCATTGTCGCCGAAGGGGACAACATCCTGGTGCTGGCCGACGCCCGGGGCCGGGTGCTGTGGCGATCCGGGTCGCCCGCGGTGCTGGGCAAGGCCGACCGGCTCGGGTTCGTCGAGGGCGCCAATTGGGGCGAGGGCGCCGTCGGCACCAACGCCATCGGCACCGCACTCGCATCCAACCGGGCCGTGCAGGTGTTCTCCGCCGAGCATTTCCTGCGCAGCCACCACGCCTGGACCTGCGCGGGCGCCCCGGTCCGCGACCCGCGCACCGGCCAGGTCATCGGCGTCGTCGACGTCTCCGGGCCGGCCGCGACGGTGCATCCCACCACCGTCGCGCTGGTCGACGCAGTGGCCCGGCTGGCCGAAGCGCACCTGCGCGAGCAGCACGATCGCACGCTGAACCGGCTGCGGATGGTCGCTGCCCCGATCCTGGCCCGGATCGGCAGTCCCGCACTGGCGGTCGACGCCGACGGCTGGGTGGCCGCCGTCGACCAGATGCCGCTGCACAACCGGATTCTGCTGCCCGACGAACTGGCCCCGGGCCGGGTCTGGATCCCCACGTTGGGGCGGTGCGACGTCGAGTTGCTGCCCGGCGGGTGGCTGGTCCGGCCATCCACTGCCGCCTCCGACGACGACGCGACCGCCACCCGCGTCGTGCTGGACCTGCGCGGTGCGCCCGTCCTCGAGATGGCGGGGCAGTTCGGTGGGTGGCGCCACGACATCTCGCTGCGGCACGCCGAAATCCTGCTGGTCCTGTCGATCCACCGGAACGGTCGATCGGCATCGGAGCTGGCCGAGGACCTCTACGGTGACCGGAGTCGGGTGGTCACCGTGCGCGCTGAACTCTCCCGGATGCGAAAGCAATTGGCTGGCTTGATCCTTGGCAAGCCCTACCGGTTCGGCGACGATGCCGTCATCGACGTGCTCTACCCGGCCGATCGCTCGACCCTGCTGGGCGCCTCCACAGCGCCGGCCATCCGGGCCCTGCGCGCTTCCTCGCGAACAGACGCAAAACTGTCACTTTCGCCGTGAAAGCGACAGTTTTGCGTCTGCTCGCGAGAAAAACGGGACCAGCTAACCTGGCTGAATGCTGGATCTCACCGCAGACCCGATTGCTCTGACCGCCGCGCTGGTCGACATTCCCAGCGAATCGCGGCACGAGCAGCTCATCGCCGACGAGATCGAGACCGCGCTCAAGGCGCAGGCCCCGCACTTCGAAGTGATTCGCAACGGCGACGCGGTGCTGGCCCGGACCAACTTGGGCCGGCCGTCGCGAGTGCTGCTCGCCGGGCACACCGACACCGTCCCCGCCGCCGACAACCTGCCCAGCCGAATCGAAGGCGACGAACTCTGGGGCTGCGGCACCTCCGACATGAAGGCCGGCGACGCGGTGTTCCTGCACCTGGCGGCCACCATCGCCGAGCCGACGCACGACATCACCCTCGTCATGTACGACTGCGAAGAGATCGAGTCCAGCGCCAACGGTCTCGGCCGTATCGAGCGTGAACTGCCCGACTGGCTCAAGGCCGACGTCGCGATTCTCGGCGAGCCATCGGGCGGCCTCATCGAAGCCGGCTGCCAGGGCACGTTGCGCGTCATCGTCCACGCCACCGGCACGCGCGCGCATTCGGCGCGATCGTGGCTGGGCGACAACGCGATTCACAAGCTCGGCGCCGTGCTGGATCGGCTCACCGCCTACCAGTCGCGCTCGGTCGACATCGACGGCTGCGTCTACCGCGAGGGCCTCTCCGCGGTCCGGATCGACGGCGGCATCGCGGGCAACGTCATCCCCGATGCCGCGTCGGTCACCGTCAACTTCCGGTTTGCCCCGGACCGCAGCATCGAGCAGGCACTCGCGCACGTGCACGAGGTCTTTGCCGGTCTCGATGTGACCATCGAGCTGACCGATTCCGCAGCCGGTGCGCTGCCCGGTCTGGCGGAACCGGCCGCGGCCGCGCTGGTGGCGGCCGCCGGGGGACAGGTGCGGGCCAAGTACGGCTGGACCGACGTGGCGCGCTTTGCCGCCCTTGGCATTCCGGCGGTCAACTACGGGCCGGGTGACCCGAACCTCGCACACAAGGTCGACGAGCGGGTGTCGACGCCGGACATCACCGCCGTCACCGACATCTTGCGGCGGTACCTGACAAGTTGAGTAGCGTCCGCGTCGACAGCTGGATTTTCGCGGTCCGGATCACCAAGACCCGGGCGCTGGCTGCCGCTGCGTGCCGGGCCGGACAGGTCCGCGTCAACGGCGTCACCGTCAAACCGGCCCAGCTGGTCAGTCCGGGTGACGAGGTTCGCGTCCGGATCGAGGGCCGTGAGCGCATCGTCGAGGTCATCCGTCCGATCGCCAAGCGGGTGGGCGCGGCCGTCGTGCCGGAATGCCTGATCGACCGCAGCCCGCCGCCACCGGCCAAAGAGACGATGCCCGCGGTGCCCATCCGGGACCGGGGCGCCGGCCGGCCCACCAAACGTGAACGGCGACAGCTGGATCAGCTGCGTGGCTACTGAGCGACGATAAATCAGTTGCATCCGTGCGTATGGTGGGTTTTGCAACTGCTGTCAACCGAGGTGGGCCGAAAACATGCTGGGAGAAGACATCTCCGGATAACCGGAGTACGCCCTCGCCCTGTCACTCTCACGAGAGCTCTTGCATGTCTTCTATTACCTGTTCCCATTTGTCGTTTTCCTGGCCCGATGACACCGAGGTGTTCTCGGATCTGTCGTTCACCGTCGGCGCCGGCCGCACCGGACTGGTTGCCCCCAACGGCGCCGGGAAGAGCACACTGCTCAAACTCATCGCCGGAGAACTGCAGCCGACCGGCGGCGGCATAACCGTCGACGGGTCGGTGGGCTACCTGCCGCAGACGCTGCCGTTCGCCACCGACCTGACCGTCGCCGAAATGCTCGGGGTGGCAACCATTTTGGCCGCGCTCACAGCGCTGGCGGATGGCGACGCGTCCGAGGCTGTCTTCGCCGCCATCGGCGACGAGTGGGACATCGAGGAACGCAGTGCGGCGCAGCTGGCGCGACTCGGCCTCGACGTCCCCCTCGACCGGGTGCTCGGCACGCTGTCCGGCGGAGAGGTGATCACTCTCGGGCTGGCCGCGCAGTTGCTGCGGCGGCCCGACGTCCTGCTGCTCGACGAACCCACCAACAACCTGGATGCCGCTGCACGACAACGGCTCTACGACGAACTCGACCGCTACCCGGGCGCCTTGCTGCTGATCAGCCACGACCGTGCGCTGCTCGACCGGATGGATCGCATCGCCGAACTGCGCGACGGTGACGTCCAGTCCTACGGCGGGAATTTCACGGCGTACCAAGACGCGGTCGCCGACGCGCAACGTGCCGCCGCAGACGAGATGCGCAATGCGGAGTCGCAGCTCAAACTCCAGAAGCGCCAGATGCAGCAGGCCCGGGAACGCGCGGCCCGCAGAGCCGGCACCGCCGCCCGCAACCTGAAGGACGCCGGACTACCGAAAATCGTTGCCGGAAAGCTCAAACGCAATGCCCAGGAATCGGCCGGCCGCGCCGACGAGGTCCATGCCCGCCGGGTCGACGACGCCCGGGCGCGCCTCGACGCAGCCGAACGCGCGGTGCGCGACGACGACGTCATCGCCCTCGATCTGCCGAACACGGAAGTCCCCGCGGGCCGTACCGTGCTGAGTGCGAGTGACCTGAACATCCTGCGTGGTGGTCGGATGCTGTTCGCCGACAACGGAATCGACCTCGACATCCGCGGTCCGGAGCGCATCGCTCTGACCGGTCGCAACGGTGCGGGCAAGTCCACGCTGCTCCGGATGATCGACGGCGACATAGAGCCCGATGCCGGCACCCTGACTCGCGGCGACGGCCGGGTCGCGTACCTGTCACAGCGCCTCGACCTGCTGGACGAGCAGCGCACGGTCTTGGAGAACCTGATGTCCTGGGCGCCGACCCTCAGCATCACGCGGAGGCGGCACCTGCTGGCGCAATTCCTGTTCCAGGACAACAGGATCGACCTACCCGTATCGGTGCTCTCCGGCGGAGAGCGGCTGCGCGCGACGCTGGCCTGCGTGCTGTACGCCGAACCGGCGCCGCACCTGCTGCTGCTCGACGAACCGACGAACAACCTCGATCTGGTGAGCGTCGGGCAACTGGAATCCGCGCTGAACGCCTACCGCGGCGCCTTCATCGTCGTCAGCCATGACGAACGATTCCTCGACGCGATCGGCATCGAGCGCCGGATGACGCTGCCCTAGCCCGGCCCGGGCCTGGGTAGGTCGGCGTTCGAGGCGCAGCCGTTCTGTACCCCCAGTTCGGTTGGCGCCCGTCAACTTTCATTGACCGTCAATGAAAGCTGACGGGTCCGGATCGCACCTGTCCTACAGACAGGTGCGGCCGGACCAAGTACTACGGCTAAACGTCCTGCGGCCGGGTCTGGGCCGGGCGGCGCGGCGGGGGAGCCGTGCCTGCCGGCCCGGTCGCCGACTCCGCATCGGCGGCACCGGACTGACCGCGGTGCTCAACCGACAGAATCCGTTTGTCGTCCTCGCCCTTTTCGTGGCGCTCAGGGTCGCGGCGCTCCCGATCCCGGTCCCGGTCATCAGCGTCCGACTTATCTTGTTCCCCAACGGTATCCACGCCGCTGGGGTCGCTCAGTCCGCCGAGTCCGGCTCCCGCGGCGTGTCCGGCGCCGGCGCCGGCACCGTCGACCCCGCCCAGCCCGCCGAGCAGCCCACCCAATACGCCGCTGACGCTCTGCGCCAACTGCCCAGGAATCTGACCCAACGACTGCGCCACACCTTGTGCGATCTGCCCGGCCTGCTGGCCTACCTGCCCGAGCGTCTGCGCCACGTCACCACCACCGGCGGCCGGGCTGCCCGGCACTGCCGCCCCGAGGCCACCCGGCGTGCCGGCACTGACGCCACTGCCACCCCCTGGGATGCCCTCGGCTGCCGAGGACAGGCCACGCGCGCCCTGCTCGTCGCCGGCCCGGTAGGACTCGGCGGCGCGGTGCAACTGCTCGGACATCTGCTGGCCGGCCGCGCCCGTCGACTGCAGGATGTTGTCCCGCCGTGCCATGACCCCGCCGAGCGCCGAATTCATCCCGAAGGCGATCAACCCGTGTGTGGTCGCGGGGCCGACCGACTGCCCGAGGCCGCCGCCGTTCTGCAGCTGTCCGAGCCCCGCGGCGACTGCGTCGTGCACCCGGGCCATGCCCAGCACACCCTCGGTATTGACGTACAGCGGATCGCCCATGACCTGCTCCCTCGATGACCTGTTGCGGTCAATCCTATGGCGGGTCGGACGACCGGCCGTGCGGCAAATGGTCAGGCGCGCTCGGCGGCGACCCCCGTCGCCACCGCGCGGGCCTGCCGGCCGAAGACGCAGTCGACGCTGACCCGGTCGAAACAGTCGGCGGCCCGGACATCGCCGAGGCGCGCCGCGTCGTGCAGGGCGCGCAGTGCCATGGCCGACTGGCCGCCCCGCTCGGCGGCGCGGAATGCCTCGCGGGCAGCGGCGACGGCGCCGTGCTGATCCCGCCGAGCCGCGTTGGTCCAGGCGCGGGCCAGCGCCAGTTCGGGGGCGAACAACATCGACTTCAGCCCGTGCCGAGCCTCGGCACGGGCCAGGGCGCGGCCGGCCTCGGCGGTCGCTCCGCGCCGGCCGAGCGCCTGCGCCAGCAGCATCCACGCCAGCGGACCCCACGAATATCCGGTGGGCGCCAGCACCTTTGCGGCATCGCCGAGCAGCTCGATCGCCGAGTCGAGCTCGCCTCGCGCAATCAACACGTCGGCCAGCAGCACCTCGCCGATGGCCCGCCCGGGTTGCTGCGACTGGGTGAAGTCGATCAACTCGTGGGCCAGTTCCTGAGCCTGGTCCGGTGCCCCGTCCAGCAAGAGGGCCGTCGTCTGCCCGAAGCCACTGGTGAACCGCAGCAACCCCGGCTGCCCGGCGGCGAGGGCACGTTCGGCGAAGGTGTCCACCTCGGTCAACCGGCCCGTGCGGGCGCAGCTCAGCGCCGCCGCCGATGCCGCCCAGCCGACGGCGGTGTCGCTCGGGTCGTCACTGGCCAGCACCGAGTCGGCCAGCTGCATGGCCCGGCCGAGATTGCCCGCGTTCATCGCGAACGTCGCAGACAGCGCGTCCAACGTGACCTGCGCGGCCGGCGTCTGCACCCGGCTTCGGATGGTGCGCAGGAACGCCGTCGCGCGCTCGGGCTCGGACAGCATCCAGAACTGATTCGCCGCGCGGGGCAGCGCCCACGTCATCAATGCCGGCTCGGTCAGCGCCGCCGGATCGACCTCGGCCAGCACGGCATCGGCGTCCAGGCCGCGGCCCTGCCAGGCCAGCGCGTAGCTCAACGTCACCCGGGTGGCCAGGCCGCCGGCCGGCAGCGCCGCGCGACCCAGCCGTTCGGCCAACTCCAGATCGCCCAGGCGCAGGGCATCGTCGGCGGCGGCAGCCAGCTCGGCCACCCGCGCAGCGGCACCGCCGTCGAGGGCCCGCACTGCGCGCCGCAGCCGGGCGACGACGCCATCGCCGTCCAGTGGCGGCAGCTCCGGCGCCTCGAACTCAGCAGACGAGCCTGGCCCGTCAGCCGCCACCGGTACCACCAACCGGTCCCGCACCAACGACGAAATGCCCTCGGGCAGAGATTGATTCGCTTCCGCTGTCACGATGATCCGGGCCGCGCCGGACACCGCGAGCTGATACACCAGGGACGCCGAGAGCCGGTCGAGTAGATGCCCGTCATCGACGACCAGCAGCAGTCCCGTCCCGAGCGCCTCCCGCGCCGCTCGCAACACCTGCACCGTCCGCCCGGTCTCGGGCACCGTGAACAACCGCTCGAACGCCGCGAACGGCACGCACGAATCGGCCGCGCTGCCGGCAATCCAGGCCGCTCGCTCGAACCCCGGTGCCAGCTCCTCGTACGCCGCCCGCGCCGCCGCGGTCTTGCCGGACCCACGGGCACCGGTCAGCAGCGCACCGGCCCCGGATTCGACGCCCGCTTTCAGCTGGCTGAGCACCACGATCCGATCCTATGGCTGAGCGCCGGACGGCACGGCTCGATTAGCGTTGTGCTGTGACAACCGAAAACGCCTATGCGGTCTGTGTCTACTGCGCCGCCGGTCCCCGTCATCCCGAATTGCTCACTCTCGCCGCCGACGTCGGCCGGGCCATCGCTGCGAAAGGCTGGACCCTGGTGTCCGGCGGCGGCAACGTCTCGGCGATGGGCGCCGTCGCCGACGGTGCCCGGGAGAACGGCGGCCGCACCGTCGGCGTCATCCCGAAGAAACTGGTGCACCGCGAGCTGGCCGACGTGAACGCCGCCGAATTGATCGTCACCGACACCATGCGCGAGCGGAAGCAGATCATGGAGGACCGTTCCGACGCGTTCATTGCGTTGCCCGGCGGCATCGGCACCCTCGAGGAGTTCTTCGAGGCCTGGACGGCCGGCTACCTCAACATGCACGACAAGCCGCTGGTGATGCTCGATCCGCACGGCCACTACGACGGCCTGCTGACCTGGCTGCACACGCTGGTCGACACCGGATACGTGCAGCAGGCCGCGCTCGACCGGCTCGTGGTCGCCCGCGACGTCGAAGAGGCGATAGCTGCTTGTGCACCCGGTCACATCGCTCACTAGGCTCACCACGCATGAGTGACGACACTTCACGCACCGGCGTCGGCCTGCTGGACATCGCCAAGCAGCTGCCGGGCTTCCTGGCTGACGCTCCGGTGATCGCCCGGGGCCTGATCACCGGTTTCGGTGCCAGCCCGACGGCGAAGACATCGATCGGCAAGGTGTTCCAGGAACGCGCCGAAGCCAACAAGAACAAGGTCTTCATCAAGTTCGACGACCAGCGCATCACCTACGGCCAGGCCAACGCAACCGTGAACCGCTACGCGGCGGTGCTGGCGGCCAAGGGCGTCGGGCCGGGCTCGGTCGTCGGCATCATGCTGCGCAACTCGCCGGACGCGGTGCTGCTGATGCTGGCGACGGTCAAGTGCGGCGCGATCGCCGGGATGATCAACTACAACCAGCGCGGCAACGTGCTGGCACACAGCCTGGGCCTGCTCGGCGCCAAGGTACTGGTCGCCGAAGCGGACTTCGTCGAGGCCGTCACCGAGTGCGGTGCCGATCCGGAGCTGACGCAGGGCCTGGTCTCGGTTGAGGAACTGCGCGAGCTCGCCGTCGGCCAGTCGACCGCCAACCCGGCGGGCACCAGCCAGATCCTGGCCAAGGAGAAGGCGTTCTACATCTTCACCTCGGGCACCACCGGCCTGCCGAAGGCCAGCGTCATGACGCACTACCGCTGGCTGCGCGCGCTCGGTGGGTTCGGCGGGCTGGGACTGCGCCTGAACAGCAGCGACACGCTGTACTGCTGCCTGCCGCTGTACCACAACAACGCCCTCACCGTCGCGACGTCGTCGGCCCTCAACGCCGGTGCCGCGCTGGCCCTGGGCAAGTCGTTCTCGGCCTCGCGCTTCTGGGACGAGGTCATCAAGTACGACGCCACCGCCTTCATCTACATCGGCGAGATCTGCGGGTACCTGCTGAATCAGCCGCCCAAGGCGACCGACCGGGCGCACAAGGTCCGGGTCATCGCCGGCAACGGTCTTCGCCCCGCGATCTGGGACGAGTTCACCTCCCGCTTCGGCATCAAACGCGTATGCGAGTTCTACGCCGCCAGCGAGGGCAACACCGGCTTCGTCAACGTCTTCAACATCGACAAGACCACGGGCATCTGCCCGTCGCCGGTCGTGTACGTCGAATACGACCTGGAGACCGGTGAGCCGGCCCGTGGCCCCAACGGCCGGCTGCGCAAGGTCAAGCGCGGCGAACCAGGCCTGCTGCTCAGCAAGGTCAACAACCTGCAGCCGTTCGACGGCTACACCGACAAGTCGGCCAGCGAGAAGAAGCTGGTGCGCAACGCGTTCAAGGACGGTGACGTCTGGTTCAACACCGGCGACCTCATGCGGTCGCAGGGCTTCGCGCACGCCGCGTTTGCCGACCGCCTCGGTGACACCTTCCGGTGGAAGGGCGAGAACGTCGCCACCACCGAGGTCGAGGCCGCGCTCGGTGGCGACGACCAGGTGGAGGAGTGCACCGTCTACGGCGTCGAGGTGCCGGGCTGCGGCGGCCGCGCCGGGATGGCGTCGGTGCAGCTGCGCGACGGTGCCGAATTCGACGGCGCCGCGCTGGCCAAGGCCGGCTTCGAGCATCTGCCGGCCTATGCGGTGCCGCTGTTCATCCGGATCGTGCCCGCGCTGGCGCACACCTCGACGTTCAAGAACCAGAAGGTCGACCTGCGCAAACAGGGCTACGGCGCCGAGGTTTCGGACCCGATCTACGTGCTGGCGGGGCGCGAGGACGGCTACGTGCCGTTCTACCCGGAGTACCCGGCCGAGGTGAAGGACGGCAAGAAGCCGCGCTAGCCCGACGGGCCGCTGATGGTGCCGGTGTGACTCCCGGGGCGATTGGCGGCCGTCGCGGGTAGCGAATGTGCCGTCAGCGCGCCCGTTTCGGCGGCTCCGCGCGCTGAGTGCACATTCGGCGCGTCCGAGACTTCCGGTTAGCCTGGGAGCCGTGCAGTCCTCCGCAAGGGGCCAGTTCCTGGGTCGCCAGGTGGCCGGCGATCGCGCGCTGATCATGGCGATCGTCAACCGCACCCCGGATTCCTTCTATGACCGGGGGGCGACCTTCAGCGACGGCGCAGCCAAGGACGCAGCGCACCAGAAGATCGCCGACGGGGCCGACGTCATCGACATCGGCGGCGTCAAAGCCGGGCCGGGCAGCACCGTCGACGCCGACGAGGAGATCGCGCGCGTCGTGCCGTTCATCGAGTGGCTCCGCGGTGAGTACCCCGACCAATTGATCAGTGTCGACACCTGGCGGGCGAACGTGGCCAAGCAGGCCTGCGCGGCCGGAGCCGACCTGATCAACGACACCTGGGCCGGCGCCGATCCCGGGCTGCCCGAGGTGGCTGCCGAATTCGGGGCCGGGCTGGTCTGCTCGCACACCGGCGGGGCAGTGCCGCGGACCCGGCCCTTTCGAGTGAATTACGGCGTCACCGAACGCGGTGTGGTGGACGACGTCATCGCCGAAGTGACCGCCGCGGCGGCGCATGCCGTTTCCGTGGGCGTCCGCAAGGACGCCATCCTGATCGACCCGACGCACGATTTCGGCAAGAACACTTACCACGGTCTTAGTTTGTTGCGCCACGTAAAAGATCTTGTAAATACCGGATGGCCAGTGCTGATGGCCCTGAGTAACAAGGATTTCGTAGGGGAGACTTTAGGAGTCGAACTGACCGAGCGCCTGGAGGGGACGCTGGCCGCGACGGCACTTGCCGCCGCTGACGGCGCCGCCATGTTCCGGGTGCATGAGGTGGGCCCCACCCGGCGCGTCCTGGAAATGGTCGCGTCGATCCAGGGCGGGCGTCCACCGAGCCGAACAGTGAGGGGACTCGCGTGACCCTAAGTCCTGAATTGACCGCAGAAGGCATCGCTCGCCATGCCTGGCTGGCCGAACGCAGCTGGAGCCGGCCGACGTGGACCATCGCCGAGCTCGAGGCCGCCAAGGCCGGCCGCACCGTCTCCGTCGTGCTGCCCGCGCTGAACGAGGAAGACACCGTCGCCGACGTCATCGACAGCATCAGCCCGCTGCTGGGTGGCCTGGTCGACGAGTTGGTGGTCCTCGACTCCGGTTCGACCGACGAGACGGAACTGCGCGCCATCGAGGCCGGGGCGCGGGTCGTCAGCCGCGAACAGGCCCTGCCCGAGGTGCCGGTCCAGCCCGGCAAGGGCGAGGCCCTGTGGCGCTCGCTGGCGGCCACCACCGGCGACATCGTCGTGTTCGTCGACTCCGACCTGCTCGACCCGGATCCGATGTTCGTGCCCAAGCTGCTCGGGCCGCTGCTGCTGGCCGACGGCGTGCATCTGGTCAAGGGTTTCTACCGGCGGCCGCTGAAGATCAGCGGCGGCGAGGACGCCAACGGCGGCGGCCGGGTAACTGAGCTCGTGGCGCGTCCGCTGCTGGCGTCCCTGCGGCCCGAGCTGACCTGCCTGCTGCAGCCGCTGGGCGGCGAGTACGCCGGTACCCGCGAGCTGCTGACGTCGGTCGGGTTCGCGCCGGGCTACGGCGTCGAGATCGGCCTGCTGATCGACACCTACGACAAGCTGGGCCTCGACGCCATCGCTCAGGTCAACCTCGGGGTGCGTACGCATCGCAACCGTCCGCTGACCGAGCTGGCCGCGATGAGCCGTCAGGTGATCGCCACCCTGCTGTCGCGCTGCGGCATCAGCGACTCCGGCGTCGGGCTGACCCAGTTCTTCCTCGACGGCGACGCGTACACGCCGCGGACGTCGACGGTGTCGTTGATCGACCGTCCGGCGATGAACACCCTGCGCTGATCCCACTTTGTCGGTGCGATCCGGCAGGATCGTCGGTGTGACGCTGATTCTCATCTACCTCGTGGTGCTGATCCTGGTCGCGGTGGTGCTGTTCGCCCTGGGCACCGTGTTGTTCGGCCGCGGTGAGCAGCTGCCCCCGCTGGCGCGGGGCACCACAGCCACCGTGCTGCCCGCATCCGGTGTCACCGGCGCCGATGTCGATGCCGTGAAGTTCACGCAGACCCTGCGCGGCTACAAGACCAGCGAGGTCGACTGGGTGCTGGACCGGCTGGCGCAGGAGCTGGACTCGCTGCGCGGCGAGCTGGCCGTGCTACGTGCGCAGACCGCACCGCCTGAATCGCTCCTCACGTCCGCGGAAGCCGAGCAGTGACTGCTCCCGACGGCCGGGTGCGGTGCGGCTGGGTCGACATCGGCGAGTCCGCCGACGCGACGCAGTACCGCGACTACCACGACACCGAGTGGGGCCGCCCGCTGCGCGGCACGCAGGCGCTGTTCGAGCGCGTCTCGCTGGAGGCATTCCAGAGCGGCCTCTCGTGGCTGATCATCCTGCGTAAGCGGGAGAACTTCCGGGCCGCTTTCCACGGATTCGATGTGGCGAAAGTGGCCGGCTTCGGGGAGCGGGACATCGACCGGCTGCTGGCCGACCAAGGCATCGTCCGCAACCGCGCCAAGATCGAGGCGACCATCGCCAACGCCCGCGTGATCGACGGCGGTCTGGACCTCGACGAGCTGCTGTGGTCGTTCGCGCCGCCATCGCGGCCGCGGCCGGTTGACCTGGCGCAGGTCCCGGCGACCACACCGGAGTCGGTGGCCATGGCCAAGGAGCTGAAGCGGCAGGGATTCCGGTTCGTCGGCCCGACCACGGCGTATGCGTTGATGCAGGCCACCGGGATGGTGGACGACCACATCGAGGCCTGTTGGGTGCCCCGGCACAGCTCATCGGAGGTCTGACGGGCGGGTCTTTCACACCCGCCGGTAGCGATAGGGAACAATAGACATAGTTCAGTTGCAGTTCAGTGCCGTGAGCCGACCACGCCAGTGGGTCGTTCCGGCCTTGATCCGGGACCGTGGATGCGGTCCGGGCGCGTGCGGAGGGAGCACCCGATGGCGGCGATGAAGCCCCGGACCGGCGACGGTCCACTGGAAGCAACCAAAGAGGGGCGCGGCATCGTCATGCGGGTACCGCTGGAGGGTGGCGGTCGTCTGGTGGTCGAGCTGACCCCGGATGAGGCCGCGGCCCTGGGCGACGAACTGAAGAACGTCACCAGCTAGTTCAGCTGCAGACGCTCCGATAGATGTCGAGCGTCTGCTGGGCGACCTGCAACCAGGAGAATTCCTCGATGCACCGCCGACGGCCCGCCTGCCCGAACGCGCGGGCCTGTTCGGGGTCGCGGACCAACGCGTTGACCGCGTCCGCGAGCCCCGTCTCAAACTCCACCGCGTCGGCGGCGTCGTAGTGCACCAGTAGTCCGGTGGTGCCGTCGTCGACCACCTCAGGAATGCCGCCGACGTCCGATGCGACCACGGCGGTGCCGCAGGCCATCGCTTCGAGGTTGACGATGCCCAACGGTTCGTAGACCGACGGGCAGACGAAAACTGATGCCGTCGCGAGTATTTCGCGGATTTTCTCGGTCGGCAGCATCTCCTGGATCCAGTGCACCCCGGCGCGGGTCGCGCTGAGCTCCTTCACCGCGGCCGCTACCTCGGCGGCGATCTCCGGGGTGTCGGGCGCGCCGGCACACAACACCAGCTGCACGTCGGGGTCGAACCGGTGGGCCGCCGCGATCAGATGGCTGACGCCCTTCTGCCGGGTGATCCGCCCGACGAAAGCCACGATCGGCCGGTCCGGATCGACGCCCAGGTCGGCCAGGGTTTGGCCTGCCTCGACCGGATACCAGTCGTCCGTGTCGATCCCGTTGCGCACCACGTGCACTCGCGCGGGGTCCAGCTGCGGGTAGGTGGCCAGGACATCGGCCCGCATACCCGCACTGACGGCGATGACGGCGTCGGCCGCTTCGATCGCGGTGCGCTCGACCCACGACGAGATGCGGTAGCCGCCGCCGAGCTGCTCGGCCTTCCACGGCCGCCTCGGCTCCAGCGAGTGCGCGGTCAGCACGTGCGGGATGCCGTGCAGCAGCGCGGTGAGGTGTCCGGCCATGCCGGTGTACCAGGTGTGCGAATGCACCACCGTGGGTACGGCAGCCGGTCCGGCGAAGGCGTTGTTCACCATCGCCAAGTCCGCCGACAGCGTTGTCAGGGCCGCATTGGCCCCGGCGAGCAGCGGATCGGGCTGGGCCACGAAGGCATCCCTGCGGTGCACACCCATGCAGTGGACGTCGACGTCGCACAGCTTCGTCAGCTGCCCGACGAGTTCGGTCACGTGCACGCCCGCGCCGCCGTAAACCTCCGGCGGATACTCCCGAGTCATCATCGCCACGCGCATGTCGATGACGTTAACGCGTGACAGGTTGGGACGTATGTCTGGCCGCTTCGGTTGGTGGCTATTAGGTTTGGTGCCATGAGGGAACAGCCGCAGGTGCTGGGAATCGTCTTGGCAGGCGGTGAGGGCAAGCGGCTGTATCCACTGACCGCCGACCGGGCCAAGCCCGCCGTCCCGTTCGGGGGCGCCTACCGGCTCATCGACTTCGTCCTATCCAACCTCGTCAACGCCCGGTACCTGCGGATTTGTGTTCTGACGCAATACAAGTCGCATTCCCTGGACCGGCACATCTCGCAGAACTGGCGGCTGTCGGGTCTGGCCGGCGAGTACATCACCCCGGTTCCGGCACAGCAGCGGCTGGGCCCGCGGTGGTACACGGGCTCGGCCGACGCCATCTACCAGTCGATGAACCTCATCTACGACGAGGACCCCGATTACATCGTGGTCTTCGGCGCCGACCACGTGTACCGCATGGATCCCGAGCAGATGGTGCAGTTCCACATCGAGAGCGGAGCGGGCGCGACCGTCGCCGGCATCCGGGTGCCGCGGGCCGAGGCGTCGGCGTTCGGCTGCATCGACGCCGACGAGTCCGGCCGGATCCGCAGCTTCATCGAAAAACCGGCGGACCCGCCGGCCTGCACCGACGACCCGGACCAGACGTTCGTGTCCATGGGCAACTACGTGTTCACCACCAAGGCGCTCATCGACGCCATCCGGGTGGACGCCGAGAACCACGATTCCGATCACGACATGGGCGGCAACATCATTCCGCAGATGGTGGCCGACGGGATGGCCGCCGTCTACGACTTCAACGACAACGAGGTGCCCGGGGCCACCGAGCGTGATCACGGCTACTGGCGTGACGTCGGAACGCTGGACGCGTTCTACGACGCTCATATGGATCTGGTGTCGGTGCACCCGGTGTTCAACCTCTACAACCGGCGCTGGCCCATCCTCGGTGAATCGGAGCACCTGGCCCCGGCCAAGTTCGTCAACGGCGGTTCGGCGCAGGAATCGGTGGTCGGCGCGGGCAGCATCATTTCGGCTGCGTCCGTGCGCAATTCGGTGCTGTCGTCCAACGTCGTGATCGACGACGGCGCCATCGTCGAGGGCAGTGTCATCATGCCCGGAGCGCGGGTCGGTCGCGGCGCGGTGGTGCGGCACGCCATCTTGGACAAGAACGTCGTCGTCGGGCCCGGCGAGATGGTCGGTGTGGACCTCGAGAAGGACCGCGAGCGCTTCTCGGTGAGTGCCGGTGGCGTGGTCGCGGTCGGCAAGGGCGTCTGGGTCTAGACGGCCGGCGGCGTCGCGCCCGCCGTTTTCGCCTTTCCACGGCGGCGGCGGAGCAGGGCCACCGCAGCCCAGACCAGCCCCGCCAGCACGACCAGCACCAGCACGGGTAGCAGGATCGCGACGATGACCAGCCCGACGCTGGTCACGTCCTCCAGCGTGCTCAGAACCGGCGCTGCGAGCCCGCCCGTGGCGACGTTGGCGACCGGCCGCACCGTGGATTTGGTCAGCGACACCACGAGCGCGGTGACGGCCCCGATCACCACGGGAATCCACTGTCCGGAACTGGCGAACGCGCCAGGGTCGGTGACAGCCGCGGTCTGCGCCGCGGTGCCGGAGCCGAAGACGATGCCGCCGGAGGTCGGCCGCACGAACGTCTGGATGGTGTCGTTGATGCTGTCGAGGGCCGGCACCTTGTCGGCGACGATCTCGACGACCAGCAGCACGGCCACGATGCCGATCACCCAGCCGTTGGTCAGCCACGCCCACGGGTGCGGCAGCTCCACGAGGTTGGTGAAGCGTCCCAGCAGGCCCATCGCCAGCAGCGGGATGTAGGCGTTGAGGCCCGATGCGGTGGCCAGGCCGAGCCCGGTGAACAGTTCCACCGGTTCAGTCTCCGCGATGTGTGCACGATTTCTCGCGCTGTCCGCGGATTTTCGTGCACGAATCGCGGGTTGTCACCACACGTAGGGGAGCAGGCGATAGCGCACCTTCTCGGTGTACGCGACGTAGCCGGGCAGCTCGGCGCGCAGCATCTTCTCCTCGTCGAAGATCCGGGCCATGAGCGCCGGGGCGGCGGCGAGCACCGGGACCAGGCCCCAGTAGGAGCCGAGCGCCAGCGGGGTCGCGAGCATCATGATCAGCGCGCAGATGTACATCGGGTGCCGCACGATGCCGTACAGCCCGGTCGAGATCACCGGCTGCCCGGTCTCGACGGTGATGCTGGCGCCCGCGAAGTTGTTCTGGATCACCACCCACTGGGCCGCCACCAGCGAGGCGCCGACGACGACGTTGCCCAGCACCACGACCGCCGTCGGTACGTGGGACCAGCCGAAGCGCCAGTCCAGCGCGCTGACCACCCCGGTCGCGACCACCGACGCCAGGACCGCCCACATGATGAGTTTTTGTACGGGGCGGGTCTCGGCGGCCGGTCCGCCGTGCATCCGCCGGGCCAGGGCGTCGGGGTGCTTGATGGCCAGGTACATGCTCGGGCCCAGGGTCGCGATCATGAAGACCGCGATGAAAACCCAAGCCTGCCAATAGTGAATCGTGCCGGCCGGCACGCACAGCAGCAGCGCGAAGAAGACGACGCCGAGTGCTGCTGAGGCGAGCGCCTGCAAGGCGAGCTTCAAGGTTCCTCCTATCGTAGGTCGCGGCGCCGGAAAGCCAAGGCGCCGAAGATGATCAGAGTTGCGTCCAGGGTCAGCAGCCAGGCCAGCGGTGTCGCGGTGAAACTGTCCGACCCGACGCGTGGGATGTGGCTGAACGGATCGAGGTCCAATATCCAGTGCGGTGAATTCGCCAGCGAACCAAGCAGATACACCGCGATGAAGCCGACCAGCACGCCCCAGGCCGCCGGGGCGAACCGCGGCACCGCGCCGAACAGGACGGTCGTCACCGCCACCAGGAGCCAGACGGCGGGCAGTTGCACTGCCGCGGAGCCCAGCACCTGCGGCAGCTTGCCACCGATATCGCCGGCGGCGGCGCCGTAGATCACGCCGGCCAGCAGGCCTGAGGTGAGCATCGCGACCGTGGTACCGGCCAGTGCGATCGCCAGATAGCCGGTCAGCCAACGGATTCGGCTCACCGCACCGGCGAGCAGCGTCTCGGCGCGCTGGCCGGTCTCCTCCTGATGGGGCCGCAGCGCCAGCGATACTGCGAACGCGGCGGTGACCATTCCCAGCATGTTGAAGGCGATCGAGATGAACGCCTGCTCGAGCGCGCCGGTGCCGCCCAGCCGGGTGATGATGTCGCGCGCCGAGCCACTGCCGCCCAGCTCATCGCCGATGCCGTGCACGACGCTGCCGACCAGCAGTCCGTACAGTCCCAGCCCGACGGTCCACACCAGCACCGAACCGCGGGTCAGTCGCCACGCCAATCCGGTTGGGCCGCTCAGCATTACGGTGGCCCGGGGACGGCCGCGGCGCTCGGCGAACATCCCGGCCCCGACGTCGCGGGTGCCCTGAAGTTGGTAGGCCAGCACCACCAGCGCGACGGTCAGCGTCAGATGCAGAGCCAGCACCCCGAACCGGTCGCCGGCGTACGGGCGCACCAACAGCGACCACCCCAACGGCGAGGCCCAGGACAGCTCGCTGCCGCTGGCGTCGCCCACCGCCCGCAGCGTGAACGCCGCGCCGAGCACACCGAAGGCGACGCCGCGGGCAACGCGGGCGCTGGCGGACAGTTGTGCGGCCACCGCGGCGACGGCGGTGAAGACGAGCCCGGAGGCGGCGAGTGCACAGCTGAAGGCCAGCGAACCCAGCACGGGCACATCGGTTTTCAGTAGTCCGAGGAATCCGACCAACCCGGTCAGCAGCGCGGCGCCACCGGTCAGTAGCAGCGCTGCGGTGAGACTCGCGTTGCGGCCCACCGCCGTCGAGTCGATCAACTCGGTGCGGCCGGCCTCTTCGTCGGCGCGGGTGTGCCGGATCAGAGTCAGGATGACGGCGACGGCGATCAGCACGTGGAACATACCGGCTTTCCAGATTCCGGCGGCGCCGAGGCTGTCGTTGTAGATGTTGCCGTAGATCGCGCGCTGGGCCGGGCTGGCCATGATGCTCGCGACGAATCCGGCGCGGCCCGCCGCGGTGGGGTAGACGGCCTCGATGCTGCCGATGTACACCGTGGACAGCGGCACGGACAGCAGCAGCACCCACAGCGGCAGCACAATCCGGTCGGTGCGCAGGTAAAGACGAAGCAGCCCAACGGTTCCGGTGAAGCTGGAAGCGCCGGCGGCAGGTCGGGCGGACCCTGCCGGGCGGTCCAGTAGGGCGGTCATGCCCGCACCTGCTCGGGTTCGCGGCGCGCATGACCGTTGTCGTAGTGCCGCAGGAACAGGTCCTCGAGGGTGGGCGGCTGGCTGACCAGCGAGCGCACCCCGGCATCGCCGATGGCCTTGATGACGGCGCCGAGGCTTTCGGATTCCACCCGGGCCGTGAGAGTCCGGCCGTCGAAGAAGATGTCGGAAACCCCTGGGAGATGGTCGATCCGGCCCGGGTTGTTGATCATGTCGGCCTTGATGGTGGTGCTCGACAGGTGCCGCATCGACTCCAGCGTCCCGGTCTCCACGGTGCGGCCGGCGCGGATGATGGTCACCCGCTGGCACAGTCGCTCGGTCTCGGCCAGGATGTGGCTCGACAGCAGGACGGTGGCGCCGCGACCGGCGGCTTCGGCCACGCACTGCTGGAAGATGTTCTCCATCAACGGATCCAGACCGCTGCTGGGCTCGTCGAGCAGCAGCAGGTCGGCGTTGGAGGCGAACGCGGAGATCAGCGATACCTTCTGCCGGTTGCCTTTCGAGTACGTGCGGGTCTTCTTGGTGGGGTCCAGGTCGAACCGCTCGGTGAGCTCGGCGCGGCGCGTCTCATCGATGCCGCCGCGCATGCGGGCCAGCAGGTCGATGGTCTCGCCACCGGTCAGTGTCGGCCACAGCGTGACATCGCCTGGTACGTAGGCGATGTTGCGGTGCAGTGCGACCGCGTCGGTCCACGGGTCGCCGCCGAGCAGGCGCACGGTGCCGGAGTCGGCGCGCACGAGCCCGAGCAGGATGCGGATGGTCGTCGACTTGCCCGCGCCGTTGGGTCCGAGGAAGCCGTGCACCTCACCTCGCTCGACTCTCAGGTTCAGCCCGTCGAGAGCCCGGACTGCGCCGAAGTTCTTTGTCAGGGTGTCGATTTCGATGGCGGCGTTCACATTCACTCCTCAGTGGTGGTGACGATGGGTTTGCCTGCTTCGCGTTGTGCCAGAAACGCCTCGTACATGGTCGGATCGGCCATCAGGCCGTTGGTGTAGAGCTCGAGTGAGGGCAGCAGCATGTCTTCGGCGTAGTCGTGCAGCACCTGGCGGAAATCTGTCGGGTTGGGGTGCAGCTGGATGTAGGTCAGGAATGCGCCGCCGCTGGTCAGGGCCAGGAACCGAGCGCGTGCCTTGGGGTCGCGGCTGGGTTTGAGCGTGCCGGCGCGGACACCTTCTTCGAGATAGCCCTCGGTGTTGTCGATCATGTTCTGCCACAACGACTTCGCCAGGTCGCCGCCGGTCTGCAGCGCTTGCATCAGGTAGGCCGTCAGCGGTGCGAAGGATTCGATCTCGGCGATCTGTGCGAACCACGCGCTGGGGCTGGCATTCTGCATCGACTCGGTCTTGGCGACCCGGACGGTCTCGATGACGTAGGCATCGCACGCCTCGCGCAGTTTGTCCTTGGAGCCGAAGTGATGAATGACCAGGGCCGCGCTGACCCCGGCGGCCGCGGCGATGCTGCGCACGCTGGCAGAGAACCCGTGCTGACCGAACTGGTCGATCGCAGCGTCGCGGATTCGGGCGACGGTGGTGAAGTCCTCGGCTGAACGCATGTTTAATACGCTAAACACGCGTTCAGTCGGTCGTCAAGCATTTGGCCGTCAAGAGCCCGTAAAAATTCGACAACAACGACAACGGCCTGGCGATTCGCTCGCTGGGCCGGTCGTTGATTCTGCGGTGAGGGTGTCGGCTACTCGACTTTCAGCGCCCTGGGTTCAGGGTCAACGCAAGTAGGCGCCCCTAGTCGCGGACGGCCGCCAACAGCCCGTCGCCCAGCGGCACCAGGACCGGGGTCAGCCGCTCGTCCTCTGCGATGGCGCGAGTGGCCTCGCGAACTGCCGTCACGTCGCGGTCGTTGGCCGAGGCGTCGCCGGCACGGCCGCCGAGCGCGGCCCGGTGCACGACGATCACGCCGCCCGCCCGCAGCAGGCGGACGCCTTCGGCGACGAACTGCGGTTGGTCGGCGGGCTCGCCGTCGATGAACACCAGGTCGTAGGACTCGTCGGCCAGGCGGGTCAGGACCTCCTGCGCGCGGCCCACGATCAGCCGGGTCCGGGACGGTCCCACACCGGCGCCGACGAACGCCTGCTTGGCCAGCCGCTGGTGCTCGGGCTCGACGTCGATGGTGGTCAGCACGCCGTCGTCACGCATGCCGGACAGCAGCCACAATCCGCTGACACCGGCGCCGGTCCCGACCTCGACGACGGCCTTGGCCGACGCGATCTTCGCCAGCACGCTCAGCAGCGCACCCACGGCCGGGGTGATCGGGTTGGCTCCGCTCTCCTCGGCCCGTTCCCGGGCCGCCGCGGTGATCGGTTCCTCGGTGATGGACCGCTCGGCGTGCTTGACGATGGCCTCGGCCGTGCTGGGCTTGGGAGCGGCGGCGGGCGCAGCTGCGACGGGCTGGGCCGGCGTCGCCTGCTCAGGGGCGGCCGGAGCCGGCTGGGCCGGCGTGGGCTGGCCGGCCGAAACCGTCGGGTCATCGGTGCTGGACATATCCGCAGCGTAACGAACACCCAGCAAGCCGCCGCTCAGCACACGCTCAACAGAATGAGGTGGCGGGCCGGCCCATCGGGAGGCTGAGAGGCGACCCTGAGCGGCAGCGCGACACACCCGGTACGCAAAGTTAAGTTTTGGCGAACATTCTTGGGGTATCCGCAGGTCATGGCCCTGGAATCCGGTTTCTCAGGAAAAGTTCAGTTTGCTCATACATCAACCTCACCAGGGTGGGGAACCGTAATCGCCATGCACGCAAGTGTGAACGATCTGCAAAGCGATTCCGGGCTCCGGCAGTCGCCGGATATCCGCGGCATCGGGAATATCGGACTCCAGGTACCGGTTGCTGCTGATGCGTCGTGTAACTACGACGATGAACCGACCGAACTGGAGATTGCCACGACCGCCATGCCGGCCCCCGCGATGCTTGCCCCGACGCACATGTCCCATGTCTCGGCGCCCGAGGTTGAGTTGGATTGGGCCGAAGTCAGCGACGAGCTGACCGGCACCGCCGTCTTCGACGCCACCGGCGACGTGGCGACCATGCCGTCGTGGGATGAGCTGGTCCGGCAGCACGCCGACCGCGTGTACCGGCTGGCCTACCGGCTGTCGGGTAACCCGCAGGACGCCGAAGACCTCACCCAGGAGACGTTCATCCGGGTGTTCCGCTCGGTGCAGAACTACCAGCCGGGCACCTTCGAAGGCTGGCTGCACCGCATCACCACCAACTTGTTCCTGGACATGGTCCGGCGCCGCGCACGTATCCGTATGGAGGCGTTGCCCGAGGACTACGACCGGGTGCCGGCCGACGATCCGAACCCCGAGCAGCTGTACCACGATTCACGGCTGGGGCCGGACCTGCAGGCTGCGCTCGACTCGCTGCCCCCGGAGTTCCGCGCAGCTGTGGTGCTCTGCGACATAGAAGGTCTGTCGTACGAGGAGATCGGCGCGACGCTCGACGTCAAGCTCGGCACCGTGCGCAGTCGGATCCACCGCGGCCGGCAAGCGCTGCGGGAGTACCTGGCCAGCCACCCCGGTGACTACTCCGAGGCGGCTGCGGCGATCTCTGCCAAGTCTGCCTGAGCGTTGTGACGCATCCGTCCCAGGTTGTCGCGCTACATTCAGTAGTAACGGCAACGCGGACGTGGCGCGGAGAGGAGCTCGGTGATGGTCGACCGGGGACAGTTGTTCCGTCGTGCGTTCTCCTGGCTGCCCGCCCAGTTCGCCTCCCAGAGTGACGGGCCCGTCGGCCCGCGGCGCTTCGGGTCCACGGAGCACCTGGCCATCGAGGCCATCGCCGCATTCGTCGACGGTGAACTGCAGATGGGCGCCCACCTCCGTGCCGCCCATCACCTGTCCCAGTGCCCGGATTGCGCCGCCGAGGTGGATGCCCAGGGTCAGGCCCGGAGCGCGTTGCGCGATTCGTGCCCGATCATCGCGCCCACTTCTTTGCTGGGCGCCTTGGCGAACATCCCCAACGACACATCGATGCAGTTCGTGGATATCCAGGCGTCAGGAATTGAAGACCAAGACTTTGCCGACCGGCCGCCGCGGGAACGTCGTCGTCGCCGGTAGGGTTGAGCCTGAATTTTGACTAGCCGTCACGCCCGCCCAGACGGGCCGTACGGACAAAGCCAGCAGATGGGGAGTGGAACACCGGTGACGAATCAGGACATGTCCGGCGATCGCCCCCGTCTGGCTCCGCGTCCGGTGACGCGCACCCCGGTGGACCCGGCGTCGCAGCGTGCGTTCGGCCGGCCCGACGGCTTCACCGGCTCGTTCCTCGCCGAGGACCAGATCCGGAACCAGGGGGAGTACACCCCGACCAATCAGGCACCCGATCCCGTGCTGGCCGAAGCCTTCGGGCGGCCGGGTGCCGCCACCGACTCACTCCAACGTCACCCCGCCGACGCCGGCGCGCTGGCGGCCGAGGGCAAGGACGACGACGAGGCGGTCGCCGACCCCTGGCGGGACCCGTCGGCCGCGCCGTCACTCGGCACCCCGGCGCTGCCCCCGCCGCCTCCGGTGGTGGTCACCGCTCCCGTCGGCAAGCTCGGCGTGCGTGACGTGCTGTTCGGGCGCAAGGTCTCGATGACCGCGCTGGCGGTGCTGGCCGTGCTGGCGTTGGTGGTCGGCATAGTCGGCGGCGTCGTCGGGCGCAAGACCGCCGAGGTGGTCGAGGCCTTCACCACGTCCAAGGTCACCTTGAAGACCAGTGACGGCGGCGATCTGCCTGCCGGCCGGTTCGCGAAAGTCGCTGCCGCCGTGGCAGATTCGGTGGTCACCATCGAGGCGATGGGGGACACCGACGGGTCGCAGGGCTCAGGCGTGGTGGTCGACGGGCGCGGCTACGTCGTGACCAACAACCACGTCATCTCCGACGCGGCGAAGGACCCCAGCAAGTACCACATCTCCGTGGTGTTTAACGACGGCAAGCAGGTCCCGGCGAACCTCGTCGGTCGTGACCCCAAGACCGACCTCGCGGTGCTCAAGGTCGACAACGTCGACAACCTGACCGTCGCGAAGTTCGGTGATGCCGAGAAGGTCAAGGTCGGTGACGAGGTCATCGCGGCCGGCGCCCCGCTGGGCCTGCGCAGCACCGTCACCCACGGCATCATCAGCGCGCTGCACCGCCCCGTGCCGCTGTCCGGCGAAGGGTCCGACACCGACACCGTCATCGACGGCATCCAGACCGATGCGTCGATCAACCACGGCAACTCGGGCGGCCCGCTGATCAACATGAATTCCGAGGTCATCGGGATCAACACGGCCGGAAAGTCGTTGTCCGACAGTGCCAGTGGTCTGGGCTTCGCCATCCCCGTGAACGAGGTCAAGGCCACCGTCGAGGTCCTGATCAAGGACGGCAAGATCTTCCACCCGACGCTGGGCCTGAACGCCAAGTCGGCCAGTGACAAGGTCGCTTCGGGCGCCCAGGTCGTGAACGTCGTCGCCGGCAGCCCCGCCGAGAAGGGCGGCATCCTCGAGAACGATGTCGTGGTCAAGGTCGGTCCCCGCAAGGTCGCCGACGCCGACGAGTTCGTGGTTGCCGTGCGGCAGCTGCAGATCGGTCAGCCGGCGCCCATCGAGGTGATTCGCGATGGCCGGCATGTGACGCTCACCGTGGTACCCAACGCAGACACCCCGGCCAGCTGATGTTCGGCAACATCGGATGGGGCGAGATGCTCGTGCTGGTCATCGCGGGCCTGGTGATCCTGGGTCCGGAGCGGTTGCCCGGCGCCATCCGGTGGACGGCCGGCAGCCTCAAGCAGGTGCGGGATTACCTCAGCGGCGCGACCAGTCAGCTGCGCCAGGATCTCGGCCCGGAGTTCGAGGACCTGCGTCAACCCCTCAGCGAACTGCAGAAACTGCGCGGTATGACGCCGCGCGCGGCGCTGACCAAGCATCTGCTGGACGGTGACGATTCGTTCATCACCGGCGCTTTCGGCACCGCGACCCCGGACCAGACGAAGCCGCTGACCACGCCGGAAGTCAATGGTGTGCCGCCCACGCCGGGCACCACCGAACCCGCACCGCAGCCGGGGAAGACGACGTTCGACCCCGACGCGACCTGACGCAGCTAGAGATTCAGGGCTTGTAGGCGCGCCGGATCCCGGTAGCGATCCGAATTCTCGGCGATGTCCGCGGCCGGCGGCAGGATTTCATCCGCGGCGACGTAGACGCCGCCGGCGCGCAGTGAATCGTCGAGCATCAACCAGATCCAGCGGGTCAGGTCGGCGACCAGCGCGTCCTGGCTGTCGCGCAACGGCTGTTCGAGCCAATGCCCCGCGGCGGTCTCGACCAGGCCGACGATGCTGTAGGACAACCGCTCCGCGTCGGCCTGCACATCGAATGCCGCCACGTACACCTTGAGTACCGCGGTCAGCAGGTTGGCGATGGTGATCTTGATGTCGGCGAAGGCGTTGAAGCCCTCATCGATGGAGCATCGCTGCAGGTAGCGGTACAGATTCGGGTGTTGGATCAGGAAGTGGACGTGCGCGGCCACACCGGCCTGCACGATCTGCGCCATGCTGCCCTCGGGCCGCCACACCGGCGCGAGCTCGGCGGTGATCATCTGGCTGGTGCGGTGCGCGACCTCGCGCTGCAGGTCAGCGGCGTCGACGAAGTGCCGGTACAGCTTGGTGCGGCTGACGCCGACGTGCGCGGCGATCTGTTCGGTCGAGGTCTGGGGCCCGTGTTGCTCGATCACCACGAGGGCAGCGTCGATGAACTCAGCGCGCCTGCGCTCGCGTTGGCCGGCCCAGCGACCGGTGGTGGCATTCGCCATGGCTCCTTGTTTACCTCATGTACCTGGTCGGGAGTTGCCTGATGCAGCCAATCAGTGGGAGTCTAGCTATCTAGTGGTACGTGGCGTACCATCTAGCGCGTCGCGCCAGAGGGTGGCGCCTTCCTGTTCAAAGGGGAACGACGATGGATGCCGTATCCACATTTCGCCGCGTTGCCGGCCTGCCCGTCGCCGATACGAAGCTGACGCCCGCGGTCGACTACGGCTTTTTCGGACCCGACTCCGTGACCTGGCGAGTGTGGAGCTACCCGACGTCATTGCTGCTGGGCTTCGCCCGCGCCGTGACCATCGAGCACCTCGACCCTTTCCTCGCGGCGGCCGTGGACGCCAGCGGCCAGGTGTACGCCCGGACCCGGCTGCGCTACGACCGCACCATGCAGTACTTCGCGCTGGTCGCCTTCGGTGACGCCGAGGCTGTGCTGGACGCCTCCGAGATCCTGGTCAAGATTCACGGCAAGGCCATCGGCACCGAGCCGATCACGGGCAAGCAGTTCGACGCCAACGATCCGTACTCGCAGTTGTGGATCCATCTGACCGCGTGGCACTCGATCCTCTACACCTACGAGATGTTCGGGCCGGGCAAGCTGACCGAGGCCGAAGAACTGCAGTACTGGGAAGAGTGTGCGCGCGCCGCCGAATTCCAGACCATCAACCCCGATGACGTGCCGCGCACGCGTGAGGGCATTCAGCAGTACTTCGAGCAGTTCCGGCCGCAGATGGCCGGCTCCGAGGTGGCCCAGAACATGATGAACTACCTGGTCGACCTGGGTTATCACATCCTGCCCGAGCGGGTGCCGAGCTGGATGCGCCGCGTGTTCAACTGGCCGATGCGCCGCGCGATCATCGCCACGATGCCGAAGTGGATGCGCACGCTGGGCGGCATCCCGCAGAACTACTCCGATGACTTCATCGCCAAGTTGATAGCGCGTCCATTCCTGCGGGCGGTCTCCAGCATCCCGCGCCTGGAACTGGCGATCCTGGACTTCACCACCCCGCACACCACGCCGATCGTCGGCCCGACGCTGATGAAGATTCCGGCGCAGAACCCCGTCACCTACACCCCGGCCGAGGCGCGGGAGAAGTTCGGCCGGACCACGCCGTTCGAGCAGTACCAGGCCCTCGCCGCCAAGCGGGCGGTTGGGCAGGGTCCCAAGCCGTACGAGCACAACCACAGCGACGCGCTGCTGGAATTCGAAGCGCACGCCGGCTGATTCCGGCCCATACCGACCGTACCACCGGGAGAATTCAGTACATGACCGACACTGCGTACACGGCCCTGGTGGACCAGGCGCTGGATGACCTCGCCGAAGGCGAGAAGGCTTGGGCGACAACCCCTCTGGCGCGCCGGCGGGAGATTCTCGACGACGTGCAGCAGCTGGCGGTGCAGCACGGCGCCGAGTGGGTCGAGGCCGCGGTCCGGATCAAACAACTGAATCCGGACTCGCCGCTGGTCGGTGAGGAATGGATTTCCGGGCCCTACCCGCTGGCAGCCGGGGCCGCCGCGCTGTCGGCGAGCCTGGCCAAGCTGGAGGCCGGCAAGAGCCCGCTGGACGGTGCCACGTTCGGCACCGCCGCGGGCCGCACCACCGTGGATGTGTTGCCGCTCAACGTCTTCGACAAGCTGCTGCTGTCCGGCTTCAGTGCACAGGTGTGGCTGCAGCCCGGCGTCGGCCGGGACGAGGCGCTGCGGACCGCCGGCCTGGCGCAGCGCGATCCGGTCAAGACGAACGGGATCGGCGTCGTCCTCGGCGCCGGCAACATCACGTCGATCGCCCCACTGGACACCGTCTACGAGCTGATCGCCAACAACCGGGTCGTCGCGCTCAAGCTCAACCCGGTCACCGATCCGATCCTGCCGGTGCTGACCAAGGTGCTGGCGCCGTTCATCGCACTCGGTGCGGTGCGGATCCTCACCGGTGGCGCGGACGTCGGCACCTACCTGGTGCAGCACGACGCGGTGGACCACGTGCACATGACCGGCAGCGCGCTGACCCACGACGCCATCGTCTTCGGCGTCGGGGAAGAAGGCGCCCGGCGCAAGGCCGCGGGCGAGCCGATCCTGCACAAGGACATCACCAGTGAGCTCGGCGGCGTGTCGCCGACCATCGTGGTGCCCGGCAAGTGGAGCCGCGCCGATATCGAATTCCAGGCCAACCACATCGCCACCCAGCGGCTGCACAACAACGGCTACAACTGCGTGGCGTCGCAGGTCGTTGTGCTGTCGTCGAAGTGGGCGCAGCGTGACGAGTTCGTGGCGGCGCTGACCAAGGCCATCGCCGCGGCACCCAAGCGCGCGGCGTACTACCCGGGTTCCGATGCCCGCGTCGCCAGCGCCGAGGCCACATATCCGAAGGCCCAGCGGCTCGGCGATCGCGTGCTGGTGGTGGACCCCGAGGACCGCACCGCGCTGCTCAACACCGAGTACTTCTCGCCGGTGTACGGCGTCATCGACCTGGACAGTGACGGTGTCGAGTTCGTCCGTGAGGCCACTCGCCTGGCCAACGAGGACTTCGTCGGCACCCTGGGCGTCAACATCGTCGCGGCGCCCGCCACCATCAAGACGCTGGGCAAGGCATTCGACGCCATGATCGAGGCGCTGCACTACGGCACGGTGGCGGTGAACGCCTGGACCGGCGTCGGATACCTGACCCCGCACGCCACCTGGGGCGCGTTCCCCGGGCATACGCTCAGTGACGTGCAGAGCGGAATCGGTGTGGTGCACAACGGATTCCTGCTCGAGAAGCCCGAGCGCACGGTGGTGCGCGGGCCGTTCCGCCCGTCGCCGCGCTCGCTGATCGGTGGCGAGCTATCGATCTCGCCGAAGCCGCCGTGGTTCGTCAACAACCGCACGGCCGCCGCCACCGGCCGGCTTCTCACCGCGTTCACCGGCAAGCCGAGCTGGGCCAAACTGCCCGCGATCTTCGTCTCTGCGCTGCGGGGCTGATGGATTTCCCCGGGGGTCGTTGATCCGAAAGGCCGGTCTGTGGTCAGCCACGGGCCGGCTTTTCTGTTCTCGCTAGTGTTCTTGGTGTGACGAGCAACCACGGCAGTGACGCAGACGCGGCGGCCCGGGCTCGGGGGGAGCGCCGCCGGATGCGTACCCGGGCGGCGATCCTGGACGCGGCCGAGGTGTTGCTGTCGCAGCATTCGGCCGATGCGATCAAGGTCGACGACGTGGCCGAGGTCGCCGGCATTTCTCCGGCGTCGGTGTACGGCCACTTCGGCACCAAAGATGCGCTGGTCACCGCCGCGGTGGAACGGCTCCTCGACATGTCGATGACGACGCTGACCGCGGCGTACGCGCGCGACGGCTCGCCGTTCGAACAAGTCGTGGAGGCCGGGCGCGCGTACATGCGGTTGCTCGTCGAGCACCCGGCCTTGACTCGCTACCTGTCGGTGAACGCGCTCGCTGGGCCGGGACTGCCGACCGACGGCCTGGTGGCCGAGCGGATGCACCTGCTGCGGTCGATGTTCGAGGAGCGAATCCAGGCCGCGATCGACGCGGGCGAGCTGCAGCCGATAGACAGTCGGCTGATGTCGTTCTTCCTGTTCGGCGCTTGGAACGGGGTCGCTGCCCTCGCGTTGCGTCAAGATCAGGCGCAGCTCACCGCGGACGAGGTCGAGCAGGCGTTGCTGCAGGCGATGAGCATTTTCCGGCGGGGAGTCGTGGTGCAGCCGGAGGCCCTCCAGGGGTAGTCACGCCGGTGGCCCGGCGGTCGTGGGCCCGCGCCTATTGCGCAATTTGGAGTCGAACTCTAAATTAGAGATCAACTCCAAATGACGGTCCCGCATGGCCGTCGAGAAATGGTGGTCGACGATGTCCCCGCAAACTTCATCCCGGGCGCACCTGCCGATGTCCCGGGTGCTGTTCTATGCGATCGCGGCAGTGGCGTTCCTGTATCTGCCGTTGGCGATCAACTACATGTGGCCGCTGTTCTCGCCCGGGAGTCCCCGGCTGCAAGACGGCATCAATGAGCTCATCAACGGCCGCGCCTACGCCGTCGGTGCGGACTCGGTGGAAGACGTACGGCATGCCGACTACGCCCGCCACCGGGTGGTGATGGGTATCCACACGACGCTCGGCGCGCTCGCATTGGGTGCGGCGATGTTCCAGTTCTCCACCCGGCTGCGCACCCGCCGCCCGGCGATCCACCGCTGGACCGGACGCGCCTATCTGGCGCTGATGACCGTCAGCATGCTGTGCGCGATCGCCTTTCTGGCCATGACCATGCCGGTCCATCATTTCATCGGCCGCGCGTTCGATCTGCAGTTGTGGGGGCTGGCAATCGGCACTTTGGGCAGCGGCTGGCTCGGTTTCGTGGCAATCCTGCGGCGGGACGTCGTCAGTCACCGCGCCTGGATGGGCTACAGCATTGCCTTGATGATGACGGCTCCGCTGCTGCGGGTGCTGTGGATCGGCGTGCAGCCCGTCATCCCTCAGCATGACCTGCTCACCAATCTGGGGGTGGCCTCGATTCTGTTGGGCGTCCTCGCGCCGTTCGGCGCCGCCGTTGCGTTCATGCTGACCAATCGTGGTCGCGGTGGTGGTGCGGACATCGCCACCACGGTGGCTGGGTACCGAATGTGGTTGGCGGTGGCCCTTTTCGGGTCGGTGATCTACACCGTGCTGTTCTCGCGACTGCCCGAGTCTGTGCCGGATGCGGTACTGGCGTACCACCTCGTGCCGGTGTGGCTGGCCGCGGCGATCGCCGTCGCCGGCATCCGCAATGCCCGCGTGGCCGGCGACGGCGTTCGCGAACAGCGCTGGCGCTGGCTGCTTGCCGGGGTGGCCCTGGCGCCGGTCGCCGCGAGCGTGACCGCCTTGCTCGCGGCGCCGGTCTACACCGCCACCGACGCGGTGCTCGCCGGCGGGATGGACGGTGCGCCGCTGCCGATTACCGCGGCGTTCGCGCTCGTGGTGTGGCAGGCGCGCGTTCGCCGGCGGACTCCCGCCCCCGTCGACCAATTGGCCTTGGCGTGACCTGTCTATTCAAAGGAGTAGTGCCGCATGGCATCTGACTACGCGACACCCGCCGCTTCCGTCGACCAGAGTCAGATCGATCGCGACATCGCGGACCTGACGGGCCGGCTCTAGCCTGCTGTCGCTGTCGTGGCGGTGCGGGTTCGTCAACATCTGGTCATCGAACGCTAACCTACGGTACCGTAGGTTACGGTACCGTAGGTTTGTGAATTGTGGACCTGACGCTGACCAACGATGGAGGGATTGACCCATGGATACCCAGGCCGCTGTGCTTTATGAACTGGAGCCCGTCGTCGCGCAGAACCTCGACCGGCATCTGAAGACGGCGCGGGAGTGGTTCCCGCACGACTATGTGCCGTGGAGCCGCGGGCGTGATTTCGCATTCCTCGGCGGCGAGGACTGGCAGCCGGAGGACTCACCGCTGGACCCGGTCGCCAAAACGGCGCTGACGGTCAATCTGCTGACCGAGGACAACCTGCCGTCGTATCACCGCGAGATCGCCACCCGGTTCTCCCGCGACGGTGCCTGGGGCACCTGGGTCGGGCAGTGGACGGCGGAGGAGGGGCGCCACAGCATCGCGCTGCGGGACTATCTGGTTGTCACCCGCGGCGTCGATCCCGTTGCTCTGGAACGGCTTCGCATGGAACACACCGTCGCCGGCTACGACGCGGGAGAGCGGAGCGCGCTGTCGGTGCTGGCCTACGTGTCGTTCCAGGAACTGGCCACCCGCGTCTCGCATCGCAACACCGGCCGGGCGTCGGGTTGCCCGCTGGCCGACCAGCTCCTGGCCCGCATCGCGGCCGACGAGAACCTGCACATGGTCTTCTACCGCAACCTGATGGCCGCGGCGCTGGACATCGCCCCGGACGACGCGATGGTCGCCATCCGCGATGAGGTCATCAATTTCGCGATGCCCGGCCAGGGGATGACCGACTTCACCAAGAACGCACTCACCATCGCCAAGGCCGGCATCTATGACCTGCGCATCCACCACGACGACGTCCTGGTCCCGGTGCTGCGCTTCTGGAACATCTTCGACCGCAACGATTTTGGCGCGGTTGGCGAACAGGCCCGGGAGGAACTGATCGGGTTCCTCGGGCTGCTCGACGAGCGCGCGCGGTTCTACGAGGAGAAGCGCAAACTGGCCACCGTCTCCGGGTGAGCCGTGGGGGTTATCCCGGCAGCCGGATGACCTGGGCGGCGTAGGCCAGACCCGCACCGTAGCCGAGTAGCAGTGCCACGCTGCCGGGCTTGGCCTCGCCACTGTCGAGCAGGGTGAACATCGCCAGCGGAATCGAGGCGGCCGAGGTGTTACCGGCGTCCTGAATGTCTTGGGCGATAACGGTTTCGGGCCTCAGCTCCAGCCCCTTGGTGAGCAGCTCGTTGATCCGGCCGTTGGCCTGATGGGGGATGAACACGTCGATGTCGTCCACCGCCAGGCCCGCCGCCGCGATGGCGCGCTTGCCGACGTCGACCATCTGGAAGGCTGCCCAGCGGAAGACGGTCTGGCCCTCCATGCGCAGGAAAGGCCTTGGTCCGGACGGGTTCTCGGCGTAGTCGATCCAGCTGAGGTCCTGCACGATGGCGCCGGACTGCTCGCCGTCGCTACCGGCGACAGTGGGTCCGATGCCTTGCTCGTCGGTCGGTCCCACCACCACCGCGGCGGCGCCGTCGGCGAAGATGAAGGCATTGCCGCGGTCGGTCATGTCGATGGCGTCGGACAGTTTCTCCGAGCCCACCACGAGGATGCGACCCGCGCTGCCCGATCGGATCATGTCGGCGGCCACGCCCAGCGAATACCCGAATCCGGCGCAGCCCGCGGCGATGTCGAAAGCCGGAATGCCCTGTGCGCCAATCTCGGTGGCGACCTGCGGCCCGCACGGCGGGGTGTTGCGGAAGTTGGTGCTGGTGGCGACGATCACCGCGTCGATGTCGGCGCCGGACAGTCCCGCCGCCGCGCAGGCCCGGCGGCCGGCCTCGCACGCCATGCTGACCGCGGACTCGTCGGGCCCGGCGAACCTACGGTTCTTGATGCCGGTCCTGGAGTAGATCCATTCGTCCGAGGAATCGATGGTTTCACAGATTTCGTCGTTGGTGACGACGCGGCCGGGGCGATAGGCCGCCACGCTCAGCAGGCCGACGTTCTGTGCGCCGCTGCGCGTATGGATATGTGTCACTTGATGATTCCTGTCGGACAGAGGGAGGTCAGCGCCCAGCCGGGTCGAGCCCGAGTGACATGCCGGCCAGGCCGCGCTTGCGGCTGGACAGTTTGTCGGCGATACCGCGCAGCGCGGCGCCTGCGGCGGTGTCAGGGTCGGACAGCACCAGCGGCACACCCGTGTCGCCGGCCGAGACCAGCCGCGGGTCCAGTGGGACCTGGCCCAACAGCGGAACCTCGGCACCGACTGTGCGCGTGAGGCTTTCGGCGACCTGGGCGCCGCCGCCCTCGCCGAACAGCTGCATGGTGGTGCCGTCGGGCAGGGTCAGTCCGGACATGTTCTCGACCACGCCGACGATGCGCTGACGGGTCTGCACCGCAATGGCGCCGGCGCGCTCGGCGACCTCGGCGGCGGCCATCTGCGGCGTGGTGACGACGAGGATTTCGGCACTGGGGATCAACTGCGCCACCGAGATGGCGATGTCGCCGGTGCCGGGCGGCAGGTCGAGCAGCAGGACGTCGAGGTCGCCCCAGTACACGTCGGCCAGGAACTGCTGCAGCGCCCGGTGCAGCATCGGCCCGCGCCACACCACCGGGGTGTTGCCCTGGGTGAACATCGCGATGGAGATGACCTTCACATCGTGCGAAACCGGCGGCAGGATCATCGAATCCACCTGGGTGGGGCGATCCTGCACACCCATCATCCGGGGCACCGAGTGGCCGTAGATGTCGGCGTCGAGCAGGCCGACCGACAGACCCTTGGCTGCCAGCGCGGCTGCCAGGTTCACCGTCACGCTGGACTTGCCGACGCCGCCCTTGCCGGACGCCACCGCGTACACCCGGGTCAACGAACCCGGCTGGGCGAACGGGATGACGGGTTCCTTGTCGTCGCCGCGCAGCTGCTTGCGCAGTTCGGCGCGCTGCTCGTCGTTCATCACGTCGAGGGTCACCTTGACGGTGCCGGTGCCCGGCACGTCGGTGACGGCCGCGGTGACCCGATCGGTGATCTCGGTCTTCTTGGGGCAGGCCGACGTGGTCAGGTAGATCTCGACGTGGACGGCGCCGTCGGATTCGACGGTCACATCCTTGACCATGCCGACCTCGGTGATCGGACGGCGCAGTTCAGGGTCGATAACTTTGCCCAGTGCGGCGCGCACGGCGGCATTCAGCTCAGCAGACATCAGCGGCGAGTCTATGCCTGCCGGTCAGCAGACCCGCAGCTGGTCACGGCAGGGATGGGAAGGCGGGCGCCGGGGGACCCATGGCTTCGGCGGGCGGCGGGCCGGCGGGAGCCTGCGGCGCCGGGACCGCTGCCGGTCCGGGGGCAGGTCCCGGGGCGGCGCCGACCGGGCCGGCGGCCGGGGTACCCACGCCCACGGCGGTGACCGGAATCGGCCCCGCGGGAGCAGGAGCGGGCGCGACGGGCGCCGGCGGCGGTGCCATCGGAGCCGGCGGCAGCAGGAACGGCGGCACGTTGAACGGGTTGGCCGGGGGCGCGTCCAGCGCCGGGGCGTCCGGTGCGGGCACGGCGGCCGGCGCGGGTCCACCGGACAGGCAGAACACTGCGCAGTTCTGTTTCGGTTCGGCCGGTCCGGGCAACGGGCCCGTGCGCCCCATCTGCAGTGCGGGCGTCATCGCCAGCGGGTCGTCGGACGGCAGTCCCATCGCGTTGATCGGCAGGCCCGGCCCGAGCCCCTCGGGGTTGTCGAGGTGCTGGTCGCCGATGGCGGGCGGCGGGCCGACGATCGGCGGCAGGTCGACCGGTGCGATACCGGTGACGTACGCCTTGGCCCAGCCCAGCACGTTCTGGGCGTACGGCATCGAGTTGTTGTAGCGCAGGATCGCGGTCAGCACCTGGGACGGATCACGCAGGTTCAGCCCGCCGCTGCACAGGTACCGGGCCGCGGCCAGGGACGCGTCATAGACGTTCTGCACGTCGGGCTTGCCGTCGCCGATGGCGTCCGCGGCGTACCGGGCCCAGGTACCGGGCAGGAACTGCATGGGTCCGAGGGCCCGGGCGTAGGTCACGCGGCCGGCCGCGATGCTCTGCACGATGACCTCGTTGCCGGCCAGGGTGCCGTCCAGGACAGGTCCGAGGATCGGGGTGATCGCGGTGCCCCGGGCATCCGTGGCGCCGCTGTTGGCGTGCCCGGACTCGATGCGTCCGATGCCCGCCAGCAGGTTCCAGCTGATGCCGCAGCCCGGCGCGTTGGTCGCCATGATCTTCTCGGCGGTGCGGTAGGCGTTGAGGACGACCGGCGGGATCCGCAGCCCACCGGGGGCCATCACCAGCGACGCCGGCGGCGGCGACAGGGCAGTGGTCGGGTCCATGTGCAGGGCGCGGGGAATCTGATCGGATGCCACCACCGTCATGCCGGCCCGGTTTCGCGGTCCGGGGGTGGTGGGCGTGACGGCCGCCATCGGCGTGACGCCCGCGGTGGCGGTGTTGTGCACCGTTGTTTGCCGAGTCGGCGCCGAACCGCCGACGGCAAGCATCAGAACCAGCGGTGCGACGACCGCGACGCCGGCAAGGGGGCGGCGCAGCGCCCGGGCGATCTGTCTGCGACGGCCGGGAACGGCAGCACCGACCGGGCCAGCCTCGTCATCGACCGCGGCGTCGTAGTCGTGAATTTCGTCGTCAACCAGCGCAGAGTCACCGAAAAGTGCGTGGGAGTCAGTAGTAGGCGCAGTGTTGTCCGCGGAGTCTGCGGCGTCGCCCCCGATGTGCACTAAGCCATCCTATGGAAGTGGAATACCGGAGTGACCCCGGTGACCTGTGTTGTGATCCAAGTCACCATACCTACTCTGTGGGCGGTTGGCGTAGCAATGTTTCCGCAGAGTGGAAACTCTCATCGGCGGCAGCGTCGGAGCTGGTCGCCGGGTCGCCGGAGAGGTCGCTTTCCTCGGCCGGCGGACGTGACTTTCCGGCCTTGCGCTTGCCCGACCCGCTCTTGGCGCCGTTCTGCTGAGCAATCAACGTGCGCAACTCATCGAGTTCGCGGCGGAGGTAGTCGCGAGTGGCCACCTCGCCGACGGCCAGCCGCAGCGCGGCCAGTTCCCGGGCCAGGAATTCGGTGTCGGCCTTGGTCTGGGCCGCGCGTCGGCGGTCCTCTTCGAGTGCAACCCGGTCCCGGTTCTCCTGGCGGTTCTGGGCCAGCAGGATCAGCGGCGCGGCGTACGCGGCCTGCGTCGAGAACGCCAGATTCAGCAGGATGAACGGGTACTCATCCCATTGCAGCTGTACGGCGAAGACGTTCAGACCGATCCACACCACCACGATCACGGTCTGGATGAGCAGAAACTTGCCGGTGCCCAGGAATCGGGCGATCGATTCGCTGAACCGGCCGACGGACTCGACGTCGACCCACGGGGTCAACCGGATTCGGGATGTGCGCGGGATGTCCAGGCGCTGCCTGGCTGAAGGCTCGCTCACCGCTTGACTCCAGAGATGTTGTCGGTGATGGCCTGGGTCGAGCCCGGCCCCGGTTCATCAGCACTGCGCCAGCCGGACGGCAGCAGATGATCGAGCAGGTCGTCGACGGTGACGGCGCCCAGTAGATGATTCTCGTCGTCGACCACCGGCGCGGACACCAGGTTGTAGGCGGCGAAGTAGCGCGTCACCTCGGCCAGGGAGCTGGTGGGTGACAGCACGGGGAGATCGCTGTCGATGATGCCGCCGACCTGGGTGGCCGGGGGTTCGCGCAGCAGCCGTTGGGTGTGCACGCAGCCCAGGTATTGGCCCGTCGGTGTCGCGGTCGGCGGCCGGGTCACGAACGTCAGCGTCGCCAGAGCCGGTGTCAGCTCGGGGTCGCGGACGCGCGCGAGCGCCTCGGCGACGGTGGTGTCCGGGGTGAGCACGACCGGCTCGGGCGTCATCAGACCACCGGCGGTGTCAGGGGAGTGCTGCAGCAGACGGCGCACGGGCTCGGAGTCCTCGGGGTCCATCCGGTCCAGCAGCACGGCGGCGCGGGTGGCGTCGAGCTCGGCGAGCAGGTCGGCGGCGTCGTCGGGATCCATCTCTTCCAGCACGTCCGCGGCACGTTCGGTGCCCAGCTGGTTGAGCAGTTCGGCCTGCTCGGGTTCGGAGAGCTCCTGCAGGATGTCGGCCAGGCGCTCGTCGTCGAGGGCCCTGACGACCTCGTGGCGGCGTTTGGCCGGCAGGTCGCGCAGCGCGTCGGCGACCTCGACGGGACGCTGACCGTCGAACTGCTCCAGCAGTTGGGCCACGCCCTGACCCGGCAGCGCGAGTGCCGACGGCGTCAGTCCGGTGACGTTGTGCCAATCGACCACGTGCACCGTGGTGCGCCGGCCCAGCCGGCGGTGGCGCACCGCGACACGGGTCACCACCCAGTCGCGCGACCGGGCCTGCTCGATGGCCAGGTCCACCACGACGACGTCAATGCCGGCGAGCTGTTGGAGCTCCGGATCCGTGACGCGGACGCGAGTGTCCAGAATCTGCCCGAGCACCAGCGCCTCGCCCGGGCGCTGGGCGAACCGGCGCAGCGAGATGGTCGCCCCCGTGAGGGTCACCGAGTTGTGTTCGATCGAGGTCACCCGCAGGATCGGGACGAAAATTCGGCGGCGCGAGGTCAGCTCCACGACCAGGCCGAGTACCCGCGGCTGCTGGCGGACGATGCCCATGCTCACGACCACGTCACGCACCCGGCCGACCGACTCTCCGTCGGGGCCGAGAACCACCAGTCCAGCGAGTCTGGCCACGTAGACCCTGTTGACCGCCACCATGCACCACAGGGTAGAGAGTGGGGTTGTGGAGAACCAGTATCGGCCCCGCCGTACCTGCCTGTCGGTTCCCGGCAGCAGCGACAAGATGATCGCCAAGGCCAAGACGTTGCCCGCCGACCAGGTGTTCCTCGACCTCGAAGACGCGGTGGCGGCCGACGCGAAGGCCGCGGCGCGAACCCGGGTGGCGCAGGCGCTGTGCGAGCCGGGTTGGGCGGGCCAGCTGCGCGGTCTTCGGGTCAACGACTGGACCACACCGTGGACGCACGCCGACGTGATCGAGGTGGTCACCGCGGTGGCGCGCGGCGGCGGCGAGTTGGACGTCATCGTGTTGCCGAAGGTCAGCGACGTCTCGCACGTGCAGGCCCTCGATCTGTTGCTGACCCAGCTGGAGCGCGCGCACGGATTGCCCGTCGGCCGCATCGGCATCGAGGCCCAGATCGAGGACGCCAAGGGGCTCACCAACGCCGACTCCATCGCCGGCGGGCCGCGGGTGCAGGCGCTGATCTTCGGGCCGGGCGATCTGATGGCCAGCCTGAACATGCGCACCCTGGTCGTCGGGGAGCAGCCCGTCGGCTACGGCGTCGGCGACGCCTATCACCACGTGCTGATGACGATCCTGGTGGCGGCGCGGGCGCACGGCATCAATGCCATCGACGGCCCATATTTCAAGGTGAAGGACACCGAGGCGTTCACGCGCGTTGCCGGGCAGACCGCGGCGCTGGGGTACGACGGGAAGTGGGTGCTGCACCCCGACCAGATCGCCGCCGGAAACCAGATCTTCAGTCCGCGCCAGGCCGACTACGACCATGCCGAGCTGATCCTCGAGGCCTATGAATGGCACACCTCGCAGGCCGGCGGAGCCCGCGGCGCGGTGCTGCTCGGCGACGAGATGATCGACGAGGCCAGCCGCAAGATGGCGCTGGTGATCGCGGGCAAGGGACGTGCCGCCGGGATGACGCGCACCGGCGAACGGTTCACTCCGCCGGCGTGAGCGGACCGGCTACGCGCCGAGGACCAGTACGACCAGGAACAGGTTGAGCAGAAAAGCCAGGGCGCCGCACACGATGCCGCTCACGGCCAGGACGCTGCCGCGGGTGCCGCTGCCGGGAATGCGCTCGTAGGCGACCACACCGAGTCCGACGCCGATGAGCGCGATGGGGCCGAACACCGCGCCGGCCAGTGCGCACACGACCGAGCCGATCGCCAGTCGGTTCACCCGCACGCCGATCACACGTTCGGGTCTTGGTGTATCGCCCAGTCGTAGAACAGCACGAAGCCGAGCAGGCCGATGACGATGGACGCGCCACCGATGGCGATGCCCGAGATGGCCATGGTCCGGCCGCTGGTCGGTGGCCGGCCCTTGCTCTGCATCATGGCCACGATGCCGAGCACGATGCCCAGCAGCGAGACGACCGGACCGATGAAGCACATGAAATAGAGCGGCAGCGCGACCAGCGAGCACACCAGTGATCCGATGGCCATCCCGTCGTTCGACGGCGGTGGCGGGTACGACGAGTACAGCGGGGGCGGCAGGTATCCCGGCGGCGGATATCCGGGCGGTGCCATTCCTGGCGGTGGGCCGTATGGCCCGGCGGGCGGGGCACCGTAGAAGCCTGGTGGCGGTGGACCGGGAGGCGCGGGGAACAGACCCGTCGGTGGCTGCGGCTGAGGCACTGGTGCCGGTGCGGGCGGCCCCTGCTGCCAGGGGGCGGAGGTGGGTCCGGGCTCTTCGACAGCCGGGTACTCGTACACCGGATAGTCACTGGTCGCTTCGGCGTCGGTACCGGACGGCGGGCGGACCGGATCAGCCGGGCGCGACGGACCCCAAGAGGGCTGCCCCGACTCCCCGCCCGGACTTGTCATGCCGACCAACCTAGCCTAAGAGATCATGGCATCGTGGTAGCCGAAGTGCGTTCCGCGGCGACTGACAGGAGACCAGGAGCATGACGAATCCGCTGCAACCCGACCGGACCCCGGGCCCGGGTGGACAGCCCGGATTGCCGACTCCGCCGAAGGGCTGGCCCATCGGGTCGTACCCGACCTACGCCGAGGCGCAGCGGGCCGTCGATTACCTGTCAGACCAACAGTTTCCGGTGCAGCACGTGACCATCGTGGGCGTCGACCTGATGCAGGTCGAGCGGGTCACCGGGCGGCTCACCTGGCCGCGCGTGCTGGGCGGCGGCATCCTGACCGGGGCGTGGCTGGGCCTGTTCATCGGGCTGGTGCTGGGGTTTTTCGGCACCAACGCGTGGGGTTCGTTGCTCACCGGCCTGATCGCCGGTGTGTTCTTCGGCTTGATCACCTCGGGCGTGCAGTACGCGATGTCCCGCGGCACAAGGGATTTCAGCTCCACCATGCAGCTGGTCGCGGGACGCTACGACGTCCTGTGCGACCCGGTGTGTGCCGAACAGGGCCGCGACCTGCTGGGGCGCCTGTCGCTGTAGCGGGCGGCGGCCCTGCCGCCTGATCCGCACCTATGGCGGCGATATGTTGCACGGCACACCCGCTGCGCTCTACGGTTTGCGCGCGGGAGGTTCCCGTGAGACAGGAGGCGTCCGTGGTGCGCGCGGGAAAGCTGCGGGCTGCGCTGGCAGCGGGTGCTGCGGCGTGCACGGCCGCCACGTTGGTCTCCGCCTGCGGTTCGGGTGCGGGCGGCACCGTCGTCAGTGTCTACACGTCGGCCAATGAGAAGGCGACATTCTCGGCCCTCGCCAGGCGGTGCAACGCCGAACTCGGCGGCCGTTTCAGCATCAAGCAGGTCAGTCTGCCCAAGGGCGCCGACGATCAGCGGCTGCAACTGGCGCGCCGGCTGACCGGCAACGACAAGAACCTCGACATCATGGGCCTGGACGTCGTGTGGACCGCCGAGTTCGCCGAGGCCGGCTGGGCGGTGCCGCTGGCCGACGACCCGGCCGGAAAAGCGGAAGCCGACGCCGCCGACGACACCCTGCCCGGACCGCTGAAGACCGCGCAGTGGCAGGGCCGGCTGTTCGCCGCGCCCATCACGACCAACACCCAAATGCTCTGGTACCGGGCCGATCTGCTGCCCGAAGCGCCGGCCACCTGGGACGACATGGTGGCGCAGGCGACGCGGCTGCATGCCGCCGGGGGACCCAGCTGGATCGCCGTGCAGGCCAAGCAGTACGAGGGCCTGGTGGTCTGGTTCAACACCTTGCTGACCAGTGCCGGCGGCAGCGTGCTGTCCGACGACGGAAAGACCGTCACCTTGACCGACACCCCTGAGCACCGCGCCGCGACCGTCAAGGCGCTGCAGGTCATCAAGTCGGTGGCCACCGCACCCGGCGCCGACCCGTCGATCACCCAGACCGACGAGGGGACGGCGCGGCTCGCTCTCGAGCAGGGCAAGGCCGCGCTAGAGGTGAACTGGCCGTTCGTGCTGCCGTCGCTGCTGGAGAACGCCGTCAAGGGCGGTGTGCCGTTCCTGCCGCTCGACGAGCGCGCGGAGCTCAAGAGCGCCATCAACGACGTCGGCACGTTCGCACCCGACGATGCGCAGTTCACCACCGCCTACGACGAGAGCAAGAAGGTGTTCGGCTTCGCGGACTATCCGTCGGTGCAACCCGATGTGCCGGCGAAGGTCACCATCGGTGGGCTGAATCTTGCTGTGAGCAAGACCAGTACGCACAAGGCCGAGGCCTTCGAGGCCATTCGGTGCATGCGCAGCGCGACCAACCAGCAGTTCACGTCGGTGGAGGGCGGGCTGCCCGCGGTCCGCGCGTCGCTGTATGACGATGCCAAGTTCCAGGCCAAGTACCCGCAGTACGCGGTGATCCGTCGTCAGCTCGCCGATGCGGCGGTCCGGCCGGCCACGCCGCAGTATCAGGCGGTGTCGACACGGATTTCGGCGACGCTGGCCCCGATCACCAAGATCGACCCGGAGCGCACCGCCGACAAACTGGCCGCCGAGGTGCAACAGGCGATCGACGGCAAGGGGCTGATCCCGTGAGCGAGGCTCGCCGAGCGAACAAACCGGCTCCGGGCCGTGTCGACAACCCCGAGCGCCGACTCGCGTATTCATTGATCGCACCCGCCGTGCTGGTGATGCTGGCGGTCGCGGCGTACCCCGTCGCCTACGCGGTGTGGCTGAGCCTGCACCGGGACAACCTGGCGGCGCCGACCGAAACCCGGTTCGTCGGGCTGGACAACTACGCGACGATCCTCACCGACCACTACTGGTGGACGGCCTTCGTGGTCACCCTCGGCATCACGGTGGTGTCGGTGGCCATCGAGTTCGTGCTCGGCATGGCGCTGGCGGTGGTGATGCACCGGACCATGTTCGGCAGCTCCGTGGTGCGCACCGCCATCCTCATTCCGTACGGCATCGTGACCGTAGCCGCTTCCTACAGTTGGTATTACGCGTGGACGCCGGGCACCGGGTACCTCGCGAACCTGCTGCCCACGGGCACCGCGCCGCTTACCGAGCAGTTGCCGTCGCTGGCCATCGTGGTGCTCGCCGAGGTGTGGAAGACCACCCCGTTCATGTCGCTGCTGCTGTTGGCCGGACTGGTGCTGGTGCCCCAGGACCTGCTCGACGCCGCCCAGATGGACGGCGCCGGCCGCTGGCAGCGGTTCGCCAAAGTGACTCTGCCGCTGATGAAACCGGCGATCCTGGTGGCCCTGCTGTTCCGCACGCTGGACGCGTTCCGCATCTTCGACAACATCTACGTGCTCACGGGCGGCACCAACAACACCGGCTCGGTGTCGATCCTGGGTTACGACAACCTGTTCAAGGCGTTCAACATCGGGCTCGGCTCGGCGATCAGCGTGCTGATCTTCGCCACTGTCGCGATCATCGCGTTCATCTACATCAAGATTTTCGGTGCCGCGGCGCCCGGTGCGGAAGCCGAGGTGCGCTGAGATGAGCGATCAGACACGTGGCGGCCGGCTGGCCGGCTGGGGTGTGGTCAACGTCCTGGTGGTGGTCTACGCGCTGCTACCGGTGCTCTGGATTTTCTCGCTGTCACTCAAGCCGACGTCAACGGTCAAGGACGGCAACCTGATTCCGCGTCAGATCACGTTCGACAACTACAAGGGCATCTTCACCGGCGGCGGCTTCGGTTCGGCACTGATCAACTCGATCGGCATCGGGTTGATCACCACCGCCATCGCCGTGACGATCGGTGGCATGGCCGCCTACGCCGTGGCCCGCCTGGACTTTCCGGGTAAGCGGCTGCTGGTCGGTCTGGCCTTGTTGATCTCGATGTTCCCCCAGATCTCCCTGGTGACACCGCTGTTCAACATCGAGCGCACCGTTGGGTTGTTCGACACCTGGCCGGGCCTGATCCTGCCGTACATCACCTTCGCGCTGCCGCTGGCGATCTACACCCTGTCGGCGTTCTTCCGGGAAATCCCTTGGGATTTGGAGAAGGCCGCCAAGATGGACGGCGCCACGCCGGGGCAGGCCTTCCGGAAGGTGATCGCGCCCCTGGCCGCGCCCGGCATCGTCACCGCGGCGATCCTGGTGTTCATCTTTGCCTGGAACGACCTGCTGCTGGCGTTGTCGTTGACGGCCACGCAGCGGGCCATCACCGCGCCGGTGGCCATCGCGAACTTCACGGGCAGTTCGCAATTCGAGGAGCCGACCGGTTCCATCGCGGCCGGGGCCATGGTCATCACGGTGCCCATCATCATCTTTGTTCTGATCTTCCAACGACGGATCGTCGCGGGCCTGACGTCCGGTGCGGTTAAGGGGTAGTTCATGGCCGAAATCGTTTTGGACCACGTCACCAAGAGTTACACCGGTGGGGCGACCGCCGTGCAGGACCTGTCGCTGACCATCGCCGACGGTGAGTTCCTGATCCTGGTCGGGCCGTCGGGGTGCGGAAAGTCGACGACGCTCAACATGATTGCCGGGCTGGAGGACATCAGCTCCGGCGAACTGCGTATCGGTGGCGAGCGGGTCAACGAGAAGGAGCCCCGGGACCGGGACATCGCGATGGTGTTCCAGTCGTATGCGTTGTACCCGCATATGACGGTGCGGCAGAACATCGCGTTCCCGCTGACCCTCGCCAAGATGCCGAAGGCCGACATCGCGGCCAAGGTCGAGGAGACCGCGAAAATCCTTGACCTGACCGCACTTCTGGACCGTAGGCCCGCCCAACTGTCCGGTGGCCAGCGCCAGCGCGTGGCGATGGGACGCGCCATCGTGCGCAGCCCCAAGGCCTTCCTGATGGACGAGCCGCTGTCCAACCTGGATGCCAAGCTGCGGGTGCAGATGCGCACCGAGATCGCCCGGCTGCAGGCCCGGCTGGGCACCACCACCGTCTACGTCACCCACGACCAGACCGAGGCGATGACGCTGGGTGACCGGGTGGTCGTGATGAGCGGCGGTGTCGCGCAACAGATCGGCACCCCCGACGAGCTGTACAACCAGCCGGCGAACCTGTTCGTCGCCGGCTTCATCGGCTCCCCGTCGATGAACTTCTTCCCGGCCACCCGGACCGACGTCGGGGTGGAACTCCCGTTCGGTGAAGTCACCCTGAGCGACGAGGCCCGCGCGGCGCTGGACCAGCACCGGCCGTCGGCCGACCTCATCGCGGGTGTGCGTCCGGAGCAGTTCGACGACGCCTCGGTGATCGACGCCTACGCGCGCATCCAGTCGCTGACCTTCGAGGTCGATGCCGAGCTGGTGGAATCGCTCGGCGCGGACAAGTACGTGCACTTCCGGATCGACGGTGCCGGCGCTCAAGCTGCCCAGCTGGACGAGCTGGCTGACGACACCGCCGACGCCGGATCGAGTGAGAACACTTATGTGGCAAGGGTTTCGGCCAAGTCGTCTGCGACGGCGGGCGGCAAGGTCGAGCTGGCCCTCGACACGTCCAAACTGACCCTGTTCGATCCGGCGACGGGTCGCAACCTGTCGCTACCGCAGTGACCGACGTCCTCGGAGCGGTAAAGGCCCACGTGACGGCGTATTTCGCCGGCCGCGGCAGCACCGCCGAACCGGTGGGGGCCAGCGTCACCTTTCTCGGTGCCGATCCCATCGAGGTGCTGCGCTACGGACCGACCGACAGCGACGTGTATCACTATGCCTCCCAAGGGTGCTCGCGATACCCCATGGCGGACCCGACGGACATGATGGCCGATGGGATCAGCGGTCCCCGGGCGGAAGCGGTGCTGTCACTGCGTGGCCCCACGCCGCCGGGGCTGGCCCGCTCGATCGCGGTGCTGGCATCGGCGCCGGCCGTCGAAGGCCTGATCCTGGAGCCCGACGCCCTGATCGACCTACAGGAACCCGTGTGGCAAGGTGCCGCGTTCACCGCATTCCTGTTGGGCGCCAGTGAGATCGGCGATGTCGAACTGCCCGAGCCCTACCAGCCGGTGCGGATCCTGACCGCCACCCCGATCACCGCCACCGAGGCCGCCTGGGTGCGGCTCAAAGGCGCCGACGCCATGCGCGATGCGTGGCAGCAGGACGGCGTCGACGTCCTCGATCAGCGGCGCCGGGCCGCGGAACCACGCCCTTAAGACGTGTTGTTCGGGCAGGCGACATCAGCCCACACGACGTCGCCTTCGGCAGGTTCGTCGGAGGACGGGTTGTTGACCCGGACCACCGTGCAGCGGGGCAGCAACGTGGGCTTGTTCCCGTTGAGCCAGTTGAGTCTGACGGTATAGCCCTCGGCTTCGAGGTCTCTGATGACGGCGTCCGCGCCGTTGGCGTGGGCGGCGGGTGCGGTGATGCCGGTGAGCACACCACTGGCAACGACCAACGCGACGACGGTGGACTTGCTCCCAATTTTCATTGGAAGATCATGCCCGATTGGTTGTTACCGGTGGTCCGTTTTGCTAGAGGCCGCTCGCTGAGCGCCAGATTGCCGGAAGCTCACACAGCTACAGCCAGTGGTTGTGCCGGAATGTCCGGTACAACCCCGTGCACACCAGCACCATCAACGTCAGCACCCCGAAATACCCGTAGTGCCAATGCAGTTCGGGCATGTTGTCGAAGTTCATGCCGTAGATGCCGGCGATCATGGTGGGCATGGCGGCGATGGCGACCCACGCCGAGATCTTGCGCATGTCCGCGTTCTGCTCCATCCCGACCTTGCCCAGTGCGGCCTGCACCAGCGAGCTCAGTAGATCGTCGAACCCGGTGATCTGGTCGGCGGCCTGACTGTTGTGGTCATGCACGTCGCGGATGTAGCGGCGGACTTCCTTGGAGATCAGGTCGTTGTGGTCGGACAGCAGTCGCTGCAGCGCCATGGTCAGCGGGTTCACCGAGTGCCGCAACTCGACCACTTCGCGCTTGAGCAGGTAGATGCTCTCGATGTCGGTTTGGGCGCGTGAGGAGAAGACGGTCTGCTCGACGGCGTCGATGTCTGTCTCGACGAGCGAGGTGACATCCAGATAGCTGTCCACCACATGGTCGGCGATGGCGTGCATCACCGCGTAGGGCCCCAGTGTGAGGATGGTGGGCGACTCGTCCAGCCGGTGTCGCACCCCGGCCAGTCCGCTGTGCTCACCGTGCCGGACGGTCACCACGAAGTCGGGTCCGACGAACACCATGATCTCGCCGGTCTCGACGATCTCCCTGGCGTTGGCCACCGACTCGTGCTCGACGTAGCTGACGGTCTTGAGCACCAGGAACAGGGTCTGGTCGTACCGTTCCAGCTTGGGCCGCTGATGAGCGCAGACCGCGTCCTCGACTGCCAGTTCGTGCAGGCCGAAGACGTCGGCGACGGCTTGCATCTGGTGGTGATCGGGCTCGTGGAGCCCGATCCACACAAACGCCTCCGCGCCGGCCGCGCGCAGTTCGCGCACCTTCGCGACGGCGGCGCCGTGGGTGTATTTGCCGGGCAGGCGCGAGCCCATGGAGTAGACGCCGCAATCCACCGTCGCGCGTGCGACCGGCACGTGGATGGAGCTGGCATCGGGGCCGGTGGGGGCCTTTTTCGGGGTCGGGCGGAAATTCGACGGTTGTAGTGCGCGGAACGAGGGCATGCGGCTGACCTCCCGTGGGGCGGACTTTCTCGACCAATAGACCAGTGGCAAATGCTACGCGTAACCGGCGGGTAGCTTTTGTGTGAAGTAGCCTGACGCGGTGTCAGATAAGTCAGGTGCTGTGCGCACACCCCAGGTGGTCATCGATGATGCGGAAATTTTCGCCGCCCACGAAGGGGGCAAGCTCTCCGTAGCCCTCAACGAGCCGCTGGATACCCAGCGTGCGTTGTCGATCGCCTACACCCCGGGTGTCGCCCAGGTCAGCCGCGCCATCGCCGCTGATGCGACCCTGGCCAAGAAGTACACCTGGGCCAACCGCCTGGTCGTGGTCGTCAGTGACGGCAGCGCCGTGCTCGGCCTCGGAGACATCGGCCCGGCGGCCTCTCTGCCGGTCATGGAGGGCAAGAGTGCCCTGTTCAAGACCTTCGGCGGGCTGGATTCCATCCCGATCGTGCTGGACACCAAGGACCCCGACGAGATCGTCGAGACCCTGATCCGGCTGCGTCCGACGTTCGGCGCCGTGAACCTGGAGGACATCTCCGCGCCGCGATGTTTCGAGATCGAGCGCCGCGTCATCGAGGCGCTGGACTGCCCCGTCATGCATGACGACCAGCACGGCACCGCCATCGTGGTGCTCGCAGCGCTGCTGGGCGCCACCAAGGTGCTCGAGCGCGACATGCACGACCTCAAGGTCGTGGTGTCCGGCGCCGGTGCGGCCGGCGTGGCCTGCACCAACATCATGCTGGCCAGCGGCATTCGCGACATCGTCGTGCTCGACAGCAAGGGCGTCGTGCACTCCGGCCGCGAAGACCTCAACTCCTTCAAGGCCGAACTCGCCGGCCGCACCAACCCGCGCGGCATCACCGGCGGTGTCGCCGAGGCGCTCGACGGCGCCGACGTCTTCCTCGGCGTCTCTGCCGGTCTGGTGCCCGAAGAGCTCATCGCCACGATGGCCCCGAACGGCATCGTGTTCGCGCTGTCCAACCCTGATCCGGAGATCCACCCGGACGTCGCCAAGAAGTACGCCGCCGTGGTGGCGACCGGCCGCAGCGACTTCCCGAACCAGATCAACAACGTGCTGGCGTTCCCCGGTGTGTTCCGCGGGGCCCTGGACGCCGGTGCCCGTCGCATCACCGAGGCCATGAAAGTGGCTGCCGCAGAAGCCATCTTCTCGGTCGTCGGTGACGATCTGTCCGTCGACTACATCGTGCCCAGCGCGCTCGACCCGCGCGTGGGTCCGGCCGTGGCGGCCGCAGTGGCCGCCGCGTCGCAAGCCTGAGCATCGTGAGCCGCCGGGTCGCGGTGGGCAGTGTGGCGCTGGCCGCACTGATCACCGCGACGACGGCGGGCTGCAGCACCGGGCAATCCGTGCCGGGGCCGCCGGCGTTGACCGTCGGCGCGGCGCCGACGCCCGAGTCGAAGCTGCTGGCCCATCTGTACTCGGCGGCGCTGGGATATTTCGGTATCCCGACCCGCGTGCATCTGGTCCCGGATCCTGTTGGGGCCCTTGATTCCGCCGACGTCACGGTCGCGCCGGGCCTGACCGGCGAACTGCTCGCCAGGTTCGTCCCGCACGCCGCTGCGCGGGCCGACGAGCAGGTGTATCGGTCGATGATCTCGGCGCTGCCCGAAGGGGTGGCCGCTGCCGATTACACCGCTTCAGCGCAGGACAAGCCGGCTGTCGCGGTTACTGCGGCGACGGCCGACCGCTGGGGCACAAAGGATGTCGCGGCCCTGCCGGGCCATTGCGGCGGACTGTCCGTCGGAGTGGTGACGGGTGCCGCCCACCCGGCTCGGGTAGGGGACTGCGTCCTGCCGGCTGCCCGTGAATTCACAGACACCGCAAGCCTTTTCGCTGCGCTGAAAGCCGGTGCGGTGACATTGGCCTGGACCTCGACCGCAGCGCCGACGGCACCGTCGGGCGTGACGGTACTGACCGACCGGACCGCACTGATCCGCGCCGAGAACGTGGTGCCGTTGTACCGGCGCAATGTCCTGGCTGAGCAACAGGTGTTGGCGCTCAACGGAATTGCCGGCGAACTCGACACCGCGACGCTGACCGACCTGATCGGTCAGGTCGACAAGGGCGCCGATCCGGCGGCGGTAGCGGGTGCGTGGTTGGCCCAGCACCCGCTGGACCACTAGCCGAGCTGTCAATCCGCGGCGATCGCCGGTGATCCACACGCAATGGCGCTGCTGACCAGCGGTGGGTAAACCTGGTGAGAAGTGCGTGGTTTCAATCCCGGGGGATCAGTAGCGTCCTGATTGAAGCCACGCACCGTTCCGCGCCGCGAAACGTTCCTGGGTTCAATAACAACTCGCGGATCGTCGCCCCGGTTGCACTCAGGGACTTTTCGCCCCGCCGCTGTTGGTGAACAACTCCACCCTGCCCTCCGGCCGCCTCGGGTCTCGGCGCCCGAGGGCAGGGCCAAACGACTGTGCCCGGAAGACTTAACTGAGCCTCGGCAGCACCCGTCCCGCGATGGCCGCGAGTAGTCCCTGGTAGGCGCCCGACCCGGTGATGCGGACGATCACGTCGACGATCTTGGCGTCCGGTCCGACCAGCACCCGGGCATGGCCCTTGCGGACCGACTCGAGAATGATCTGGGCGGCCCGCTCCGGTGTGGTGAGGGCGCCCTTGTCGAACAGTTTGTTCAGGCCTGCGGAGTCGATGTCCGCGGCCGCGGTCGAGTTCCGCACGATGTTGGTCTTGATACCGCCGGGGTGCACCGTGGTGACCTTGACCGGGTGCCCGGCCAGCTTCATCTCCTGGCGCAGCGCCTCGGTGAAACCGCGCACCGCGAATTTGGCTGCGTTGTAAGCGGATTGGCTGGGCACTGCGAACAGCCCGAAGATACTCGAGACGTTGACGACGTGCCCGTCGCCCGAGGCGATCAGGTGCGGCAGGAAGACCTTGGTGCCGTTCACGACGCCCCAGAAGTCGACGTCCATGACCCGCTCGATGTCCTTGAACTGGCTGACCTCAAGATCACCGGTGAAGGCGATGCCCGCGTTGTTGTAGATCTGGTTGACCTTGCCGAAGTGCTTGACCACGGCGTCGGCGTACAGCGCGAAGGCCTCGCGCTCGGCGACGTTGAGGCGGTCGGCCTTCACCGGGGCGCCGATGGCCTTGACCTGTTCCTCGGTCTTGGCCAGGCCCTCGGTGTCGATGTCGCTGATCGCCAACAGCGCACCTGAGCGCGCCAGTTCGATGGCCAGTGCCTGCCCGATGCCCGATCCTGCTCCGGTGATCACGCAGACCTTGCCGGCGAATCCCTCCATGAACGCTCCTTTGCGTTGGTTGACGGGGTCAGTGCGAACGTGTCGGCAGCACGCGTGAGGTGACGCGCGAGAACAGGTCCTGGTAGGCGCCCGAGCCGGTGGCCCGGATGATCAGGTCCAGCAGCTTGGCGTCGGGCCCGACGAGCACGCGGGCGTGGCCCTTGCGGACCGCCTCGAGGATGATCTTGGCCGCGCGTTCGGGGGTGGTCTTGGCCAGCTTCGCGTCGAAGGTCTTGGCCAGTTCCTTGGGGTCCAGGCCCTCGACAGCGGTGGAGTTGCGGGCGATGCCGGTCTTCACGCCACCGGGGTGCACCGTGGTGACCTTGACCGGGTGCCCGGCGAGCTTCATCTCTTGGCGCAGGGCCTCGGTGAAGCCGCGGACGGCGAACTTGGAGGCGTTGTAGGCGGCCTGGCCGGGGACGGCGAACAGGCCGAAGACGCTGGAGACGTTGACGACGTGCCCGTCGCCGGAGGCGATGAGGTGCGGCAGGAATTCCTTGGTGCCGTTGACGACGCCCCAGAAGTTGACGTCCATGACGCGCTCGATGTCCTTGAACTGGCTGACCTCAATGTCGCCGGTGAAGGCGATGCCGGCGTTGTTGTAGATCTGGTTGACCTTGCCGAAGTGCTGGGCGACGGCGTCGGCGTACAGCGCGAAGGCTTCGCGCTCGGTGACGTTGAGGCGGTCGGCCTTGACGGGAGCGCCGATGGCCTTGATCCGCTCTTCGGTCTCGGCGAGGCCTTCGGTGTTGACGTCGCTGATCGCCAGCTTGGCGCCCGAGCGGGCGAGTTCGATGGCGAGCGCCTGGCCGATGCCCGATCCGGCTCCGGTGACGACGCAGACTTTTCCGGCGAAGCCCTCCATGAACACTCCCTTGTGTTGGCGCGTGATGACTTGGCGTCAGGCTAGCCGATACCCGCGGTTCCGGGTGAGGCGGACGCCGCCCGCTGCCGGCCAATGTGTGGATCGCGCAAGGAAATCAATGATGCCAGGGCTTTGAGCTCGGTTTCGCCTGTTGTCGTGAGCATTCTGAAACCGCTTCATCGGCGGGATGTCAACGTAGACAGGAGGCGGGCGATGCGCGAACCGTGGGGTCTGTCCGGACCGGATTTTCTGGTGCAGTTCATCGGGGTCTATGTGCTCGCGGTGTTTTTGGTGTTCTGGGTCAGAGGGATTCTGTCCGGTTCTCGTGGGCTTCAGGTGGGTAGGCCGCTCGATGACGCTTATCGGGCGGCGTTTCTTGCGGGTGGTCCGAGGAGAGTCGTGGATACCGCGATCGCGCAGACGGTCTTGAGCGGCCGGATGCTCGTCGCTCGGGAGGGCGGGCTGACGGTCGCCGCGGGTTCCATCGGTCGCGACGCGGTGGAGGAAGCGGTGCTCGAGGCCGCGCGCGAGACCGGTTCAGCGGGGAGACGACGTATCAAAGGACTGCGTGACCATCCGCAGGTTTCCGCGGTTGGTGAGCATCTGAGAGCCGAAGGCTTGCTACCCACGGGCGTCCGGGTGGTGCTCTGCCGCGTCGTCGCGCTGCTGCCTGGTGCGGTGTGGGTGGTCGGCGTCGTCCGGGCGATCAACGGTGCTGAGCTCCACCGTCCCGTCGGTGTACTGATTGCCGTCCTGGTGGTGACGGCGTTGGTGTCGTTGATCGTCTGGTGCATGGCCGCGGTGGGCGCCGGGTATCGCCCGACGGCGGACGGGCGGCGGGAGCTGGAAGCTGTTCGCGAGGAGTACGACGCGCGCGTAGCGGACGGTTCGGTGCTCGGGTCGGCGCAGGTGATGGGTGTGGCGCTGTTGGGCTTCGCGGCGCTGACCGACCCCGATCTGCGGAGTGCGCTGTTCGTCGCCGCCGGCAG
>NZ_JXST01000006.1 GCF_000878195.1 Mycolicibacterium llatzerense
CCGCCGCTGCCGCCGTTGCCGGCCTGGGTGCCACCGGCGCCACCGGTGCCGCCGGCACCACCGTGGCCACCGTTCGGACCGTTCTGGCCAAGCGCGGCAAGGCCATCGGCGCCGTTACCGCCGATGCCGCCCGCGCCGCCGGTACCACCGTTGCCGTTGGATCCGCCGGAACCACCGTTACCTCCGGCGCCACCGTTGCCTGCGACGCCGATCGCGGTGATCGTGTTGAACCCGTTACCGCCCTTGCCGCCGCTGCCGCCGTTGCCGCCCGCGCCGTTGGCGGCCTGGTTGACGCCCGCGCCGTTGAAGCCGCCGGAACCCGAGGTGCCCGCGTTGCCGCCGTCACCGCCCTTGCCGCCGTCGGGGATCAGCGACGAGCTGCCGTCCGAGCCGTTGCCGCCATTTCCGCCGAACCCGGCCGCGCCGCCCTGGCCGCCGGCCCCGACGGTGCCGTGCGCTGCGGCGCCACCCTTGCCGCCGCCACCACCGTTACCGCCGCTGCCGCCGTTACCGCCGCCGCCGAGGGCTCCGCCGCCGAGGACACCGGAACCACCGGAACCACCGTTGCCCGCGTCGCCGCCGACGCCGCCCTTACCGCCGTTGCCGGAGTTGGTACCACCGGCGCCACCGTTGCCGCCGGCACCACCGTGGCCGCCATTCGGCCCGTTTTCGCCAAGCGCGGCAAGACCATTGGCGCCGTTACCGCCGGTGCCACCGGCACCGCCGCTACCACCGTTACCGGCAGTGCCGCCGGAGCCACCGTTACCGCCGGCACCGCCGTTGCCTGCGACGCCGATCGCGGTGATGGTGTCGAAGCCGTTGCCGCCCTTGCCGCCGTTGCCACCAGTAGCGCTGGCGTTGCCGGTCGCGGCCTGCTTCTTGCCGCTGCCGTTGAAGCCGCCGGCGCCAGCGGTGCCGGCATTGCCGCCGTCACCGCCCTTGCCGCCGTCAGGGATCAACGAGGAGCTGCCGTCGGAGCCGTTGCCACCGTTGCCGGCGTATCCGGCAGCGCCACCGGTGCCACCGGCGCCGACCGTGCCGATGAACCCGACCTTCTTGCCACCCTTTCCGCCGACGCCGCCGTTACCGCCGTTGCCGCCGTTCCCGCCACCTCCGAGGGCGCCGCCGCCGAGGACACCCGAGCCGCCGTGACCGCCGTTGCCGGCCTTGCCGCCGGCGCCGCCCGTGCCGCCGATGCCGAAGATGTGGCCGCCGTTGCCGCCGATGCCGCCGTTGCCGCCGGTCTGGCCGTTGCCACCGTTCTGGCCCAGTGCGGCAAGGCCATCGGCGCCGTTGGCACCGTTGCCGCCCGCGCCGCCCTTGCCGCCGTTGCCGATACCGCCGGCGTTGCCACCGTTACCACCGGCAGTCGGAGTGAAGATGCCGAAACCCGAGTAGCCGTTGCCGCCCGAGCCGCCGTTGCCGAAGCCTCGGGCGTTGCCTCCGTTGCCGCCGGTTACTCCGGGAAGGCCACTCGAGTAGCCCTTACCACCGTCACCGAACCACAGGCCGCCGTTGCCGCCGTTGGGGTTGATCACGTTGCCGTTGGAGCCGTTGCCGATCAGGTACTGGCCGGCCAACAGGTTGATCCCGGTGTCGACCACCCAGCCGATGGGGCTGTTGATCCAGCTCTGCACGCCGAAGTGCACGTTCCCATAGATCCAGTTGGCGACCAGCACAGTCGGGTCGACGAACGTGGGTAGGACGATGGTGGGGACGGCGAGGGGGCCGACAGCTGCCAGAGGAGCGGGCGCGGCCAACGGGTTGACGGCGCCCAGGGGAGTGGGCTTGGCCAGCGGGTTGGTGACCGGTGGGGCCGTGGCGACCGAAGAGGCCGGGGCTGCCGGGTGCATTCGCTTGTTGGCGCCGCCGTACTCGACCTGGCGGCGCACCCAGGCCATCACGGCCCAGACGCCGGGCATCTGGTCAGGGTTGGTCGGTGTGTGGGGGACCAGCATGGCGCCCAGGTTGACCGCGGACAGCAGGCTGCTGATCGGGTTGAACGCCTTGGTCGTCGGGGCGGTGATGACCGCCCCGGTTCCCGGTGCGGACGGGGCTGACGGGCCGCTCGGACCGGTCGCGCCGGCCGGGTTGGTCGTGGTTTTCGGTGTCGTCGGCTTGGGGCCCGATTCGGTGGCTTTGTGCCCGCCAGTTGGGCCGTCGGTGACCACACCGGCCGTCGACCGCGGACCCCGCGCGGGGCGGGTACCCGGGGTGCCCGTGTTGGAGCTGCCGGTCGTGGCGCTCGAGTTGTCGCCGGCGGTGCTGGCGTGTTTTGGCTTGGTGCCCGGAGCAGGCTTTACCTTGGGACCCTTCGCCAGGTCGCTGAGAGCTTTTCTGGCATCGTCCGCGTACTGGCGCATGCGGTCCTGCGCCTGCTGGCGTGGGGTTCGCGGGGTGTCGGTCGTGCTGCCGGTGCCGCCGGAGGCCGGCGCCTCACCGGGCTGGGGCTTGGGCTTGGTCGGCGGCTTGGGCTTCGTCGGGCTCTTGGTCTTGCCGTCCGTGGCCTTGGCGGGGCTTGAGCTGCCAGACTTGGCGCCGCTGTCGCCGCTGGAGCTCTCGGTGTTGACGAGCCTGATGTCCGCGGTCACCGACTGCATCGTCGGGGAATCAGGACCCAGCAGCAGCATCACACCCGCGCTGGCGAATGCCGCGCTCGTCAATCCCGCAGCCGCGAGCGGCCCTGCCGCACTCCACCAGCTGTTCGTGCCCACTGCCCTGTGCTTGCCCACGATCCTCCTCGCGCGTCGGGTGTGAGATATGACACCCCAGTAAATAAACGTGAGGAGACTAACACCCGTAATCGAAAGCTGTGAACATCTTGCGGAAAGTGTGTGTCCGTTCATATCGGCGGACCGCGGGTACTGGGATCAATCTGAAAAAGGCATTCTCACCTGCGGAAAGTCGGCTGTCGTGCATATTTTGGCGGGTTGCCGGGCCTGTGGCTGCAGTCCCCGTGGCTGTGACTGAAGGGGGTGGCGGGATGGTGCGGAGAATATATTTAGAACACGTTCATTTCGGTTGTGGTCAACCGATTGGGCGTCTTTGGGCCGCTGGGAACGGTCGTTCAATGGCGCCTGGCGGGCCTGCGGTCGTGCCGTGGGCGCACTTGTTCAGCCTGAGGTCCGACGGGTTCTGTGACGAGCGGTTGGACCTGGCGCGAGGTGGCTCTGCAGGGATCTGACAGCAAATAGATACTCGGCGTCATTGGATTACATAATTGCCCGGTCGCGTAAATACTCTGCATGGATCAAAATTTGCCACATCAGTTGTATTTATGACGTTCGCGCGCGAGGTGCGTGATGATTCCGTTGGAAATTGACTCGCATCGTCAATATCGAGCGCTCTTGGAACGGTTATGAATACTGTTGGCAATTAATGAGATTGGCTGATCTTCTAGTTGCACCGTGCGGCTGATCTGCCGGAGGAGCTGTGATTGGGCAATTGTTCTTGGGATACGATTAATTAAGTAGCGATATTTGCCAAAATCCTTCGCGATCACTGGATGACTGTCTACCCTTGGTTTATTCATATTCGGGCTAGCGAAGGAGACGTCATGTCGATGATCCGTTCAACCGTCCTGCTGGGAGCGGCAGTAGCAGGTGCCGGCGCAATCGCGCTGCTCGGCGCAGGCGCTGCGTCCGCCGACTCCGGCATCAACCTCGGGCCCGGCAGTAACGACGGTGTGCTCAACGGCGGCGCCGGCAACACCGGCGTTCTCAATTTCGGTTTCGGGAACAAAGGCATCCTCAACCTGGGCAACGGCAACACCGGCGTTGCCAACATGGGCAACCTGAACACCGGCATCGTGAACATCGGCAACGGGAGCGGCGGCGTCGTCACCGTGGGTGATGGGCGCAACGGTCTGCTGAATATCGGCTACCCCCACTAGCAGCCTTTCGGCGTCCTGGAGCCCTGTGGGTCTGCGCGAAACCCCTTGTCGCGCAAACCCACAGGGCTTTGTCGTGGTCAGACCGGGAACGTCACCCCGGTCAGTTCTTCGGACGCCGCCCACAGCCGCTGCTGCAGCGCGGTGTCATGTGACTGGTCGCTTGAGCCGACGACCTTCGGGTGGCCCGTCTGCTGGAACAGTCCGTCCGGCCCGTAGTACTGACCGCCGTATGCGGCCGGGTCGGTCGCGGCGCGCAGCGTGGGCAGGGCGCCCATCGCGGCACTCTGGAAGAGCCTCTCGACGACGGGCCCGACGATGGCGGGTGGCAGTGGCACGTGCCGTGCCAGTTCGGTGCTCGATCCGCCCGGGTGTGCGGCGAGGGCGACGGTCTCCGCGCCGGTCAGCCGCCGCTGCAGTTCATAGGTGAAGAGCAGGTTGGCGAGCTTGGACTGGCCGTAGGCGGCCACCCGGTTGTAGCTGCGTTCCCACTGCAGATCGTCGAAATGGATGGCGGCACGAATCCGGTGGCCCAGGCTGCTGACCGTCACAACACGCGACCCGGGCACCGTCAGCAGCTGGTCGAGCAGGAGTCCGGTGAACGCGAAGTGGCCCAGGTGGTTGGTGCCGAACTGCATCTCGAAACCGTCGGCGGTGGTCTGCTTCGGCGTCCACATCACGCCGGCGTTGTTGATCAGCAGGTCGATCGCCGGGTACTCCGACTTCAGCTCTTCGGCGGCTTCGCGGACCGATGCCAGTGAGCTGAGGTCCAGCTCCTGGAGGACGACGTCGGCGTCCGGGGTGGCCTGCAAGATGCGGTCGACGGCGTCCTTGCCCTTGTCGAGGTTGCGGACGGCGAGTACGACGTGCGCACCCTTGGCGGCGAGTGCGGCTGCGGTCTCGTAGCCGAGCCCGGTGTTGGCGCCGGTGATGACGGCGGTGCGTCCGGTCTGGTCGGGAATGCTGGCGGTTGTCCACTTGGTCATGACGGTTCCTCGGTAGCCTGGGCCTCATCCGGGGCGAGCGCCCCGCATGTTTCACATATCCGGAACGGTCGCCCCGTTTCATTTGTTCCCGGGAGCGTGATGATCTGCAAACCGAAGCGGCCGCTGCGTGCTGACGCGGCCCGGAACCGGGCGCGCGTGCTGGAAGTCGCCTATCAAACCTTCGCTGACGAGGGGCTTTCGGTGCCCATCGACGAGATCGCCCGGCGGGCGGGCGTCGGTGCCGGCACCGTCTACCGACACTTCCCGACCAAGGACGATCTCTACCGTGCGGTGATCGAGGATCGGTTGCAGTCGGTCATGGATGTCGGTCGGGCATGTTTGGCGTCGGACGCTCCGAATGACGCGCTGTTCGATTTCTTGCGGTCACTGGTCCAGTGGGGAGAGACCGATCAGGGCCTCGTCGACGCGCTCGCCGGCCTCGGGATCGACGTCAACGCCCTGGTGCCCCATGTCGAGGATGAATTCCTGGCGTTGCTCGGTGAATTGTTGACGGCGGCACAGCGCGCCGGCGCCGTCCGCACTGACGTCTCGGTGCCCGAGATCAAGACGCTGCTCGTGGCGGCGCAGGCCGCGCAGCGCTACAACGCCGACGCTGCTGAGCGGGTTGTCGAGTTGATGATGGACGGATTGCGACCGCGCTGAGGCGGAAACCGCGGTTCGCGGACGGTGAACGACCTTGCACTCGCCCTACCTGAGTGCTAAAAACAACCTTGGCACTCTCGATAGGTGAGTGCTAGGTCGGGACAGTGAGGCCGGGGCCGCATCTGCGAGCACAGCCCCAGGTCGTCCGTCGCGGGCGCTGCGCCTGACCAACGACGTGCAATTCCCAACCGGAGGAATTACTTCGCAATGGCCAAGACAATTGCGTACGACGAAGAGGCCCGTCGCGGCCTCGAGCGTGGCCTGAACAGCCTCGCCGACGCGGTAAAGGTGACGCTGGGCCCCAAGGGTCGCAACGTCGTCCTGGAGAAGAAGTGGGGCGCCCCCACGATCACCAACGATGGCGTGTCCATCGCCAAGGAGATCGAGCTGGAGGACCCGTACGAGAAGATCGGCGCTGAGCTGGTCAAAGAGGTCGCCAAGAAGACCGACGACGTCGCGGGCGACGGCACCACCACCGCCACCGTGCTGGCCCAGGCCCTGGTTCGCGAAGGCCTGCGCAACGTCGCTGCCGGCGCCAACCCGCTCGGCCTGAAGCGCGGCATCGAGAAGGCCGTCGAGGCCGTGACCGCGTCGCTGCTGGCTTCCGCCAAGGCCATCGAGACCAAGGAGCAGATCGCTGCCACCGCCGGTATCTCGGCCGGCGACCAGTCCATCGGTGACCTGATCGCCGAGGCCATGGACAAGGTCGGCAACGAGGGTGTCATCACCGTCGAGGAGAGCAACACCTTCGGCCTGCAGCTGGAGCTCACCGAGGGCATGCGCTTCGACAAGGGCTACATCTCGGGCTACTTCGTGACTGACGCCGAGCGCCAGGAAGCCGTCCTGGAGGATCCCTACATCCTGCTGGTCAGCTCGAAGATCTCGACCGTCAAGGACCTGCTGCCGCTGCTGGAGAAGGTCATCCAGTCCGGCAAGCCGCTGCTGATCATCGCCGAGGACGTCGAGGGCGAAGCCCTGTCGACCCTGGTCGTCAACAAGATCCGCGGCACCTTCAAGTCCGTCGCCGTCAAGGCCCCGGGCTTCGGTGACCGTCGCAAGGCGATGCTGCAGGACATGGCGATCCTCACCGGTGGCCAGGTCATCAGCGAAGAGGTCGGCCTGTCGCTGGACACCGCTGACGTCAGCCTGCTGGGCACCGCCCGCAAGATCGTGGTCACCAAGGACGAGACCACCATCGTCGAGGGTGCCGGCGACGCCGACGCGATCCAGGGCCGTGTCGCCCAGATCCGCGCCGAGATCGAGAACAGCGACTCCGACTACGACCGCGAGAAGCTGCAGGAGCGCCTGGCCAAGCTGGCCGGTGGCGTTGCAGTCATCAAGGCCGGCGCTGCCACCGAGGTGGAGCTCAAGGAGCGCAAGCACCGCATCGAGGACGCCGTTCGCAACGCGAAGGCTGCCGTCGAAGAGGGCATCGTCGCCGGTGGTGGCGTGGCCCTGCTGCAGTCGGCTCCGGCCCTGGACGCCCTGTCGCTCGAGGGTGACGAGGCCACCGGTGCCAACATCGTGCGCGTCGCGCTGTCGGCTCCGCTGAAGCAGATCGCCTTCAACGGTGGTCTGGAGCCGGGCGTCGTCGCCGAGAAGGTGTCGAACCTGCCCGCCGGTCACGGCCTGAACGCCGCGACCAACGTGTACGAGGACCTGCTGGCCGCCGGCGTTGCCGACCCGGTCAAGGTCACCCGCTCGGCGCTGCAGAACGCGGCGTCCATCGCGGCGCTGTTCCTCACCACCGAGGCCGTCGTCGCCGACAAGCCGGAGAAGGCCGGAGCGCCCGCGGGCGACCCGACCGGTGGCATGGGCGGTATGGACTTCTAAGTCCAGCTCTTTTGCGGGAAAGCCCCGGCTCGCTTGGCGAGTCGGGGCTTTTTCGTGTGCGCGGCATCCACCGGGGTTAGTGATAGCGTCGGGTCGCCGGCGTAGGTCGGCATGGGGAGAGGGGGAGGTTCAATTGGTGACGGTTCTTGAGGGTGGATTCACCTCGTGACGCAGCCACCGCAGTCGCCTTTTGGCGGTCCCAACCCGGTTGACGGACCGACGCCGCAGCGTCCCGGCCACGGGCAGCCGCCGCTCGCGCCGCAGTGGGGTGGACCGGCGCCGGTTGGTGCGCCGCAGTCGACAGTGCCGCAGGGGTCGCCGTCGCAGGCCGCGCCGCATGGGGGCTGGCCAGGTGCGCCGCAGCAGCAGTTCCAGAACTTTCCGCAGCCCGGTTACGCCCCGCCGACGCGTCCGGCCAAGAACAAGAAAGCCTTGTTCATCACCGGCGGGGCCACGCTTGCGGTGCTCCTGGTCGTCGGCATCGTGGTGGCGATCGTGTCGTTCTCCGGTGGTGGAGCAGGCGGTCCCGGCGGTGGCGGGGCGAGTTCGGCGGAGGCCGCGGTCAAGGGATACCTGGAGGCGCTGTCGAAGGGAGATGCCAACGCCGCGTTGGCATTCGGCACCGATCAGCCCGCATCCAAGGACTTCCTCACCGACGACGTCCTGAAGCAGCAGACGGCGAAGTGGCCCATCACCAACATCCGGATCCTGAGCGCCAACGAGACCGGTCCCATGGGCCAGGTGCACGTATCGGTCAACTTCGGCGACCAGACCGCCGACCAGACGTTGATGGTCAAGAAGGACGACAGCGGCTGGAAGCTCGCCACAGCCAGCGTCAAGGTGAATCTCGGTGCCGCGGGCGGTATTCAGATGAACAACCCGGCCACCGGCCAGCCGCTTCCGGCCGCGCCGCTCACGCTGTTCGGCAAACCGGCGCCCAGCAATGCCCCGGTGTACGTGTTTCCCGGCTGGCTCGACCTGGGCTCGGCCAGCAAGTATCTGACGGTGTCGACGGCTCGGCCGGTGTTGCTCGACGGGTTGGTCGCATCAGGTGTCGGCCTCAGCGTCGGCGCGCAGACGCAGCTCAGCGAGGCCGGCGCCGAGGCGGCCAAGCAGGCGGTGGCGGCCTCCGTCGCCGAATGTGCCAAGTCCACAGCGCTGTCGACGCCGGGCTGCCCCAACGCCATGCCGAATCCGACACTGGTCGACGGGACCGTGCACTGGGAGCCGCCGGCCGATCTGAGCCAGGTCAAGTACACGTTCACCCCGTTCGATCTGACGGTGCGCACCATGGGGACGTCGCAGTGGACCATCACCGCGACGAGCACCAGCGGTGCGACGGTGCAGGGCAAGCAGTTCGTCCCGCTGATGGGCCAGATCGACATGACGCAGGAGCCGTTGACCGTGAAGTGGTTCGGCCGATGAGCGCCCCGACGAACACGATGCAGCCGCAGCCGACACGGGAAGAACTCGACCGGGCCCGCGCGGTGGTGCACGCGGTGTCCGGGGCCTTTTCGGCCAAGGTGGTGGGCCAGGCCGGGCTGCAACAGAGTCTGCTGATCGGACTGTTCACCGGCGGCCACGTGCTGCTGGAAAGCGTTCCGGGACTTGCCAAGACGACAGCGGCCCGCGCGGTCGCCGACGCGGTGCAGGCCAAGTTCCGGCGCATCCAGTGCACACCTGACCTGCTGCCCAGCGACATCATCGGCACCCAGATCTTCGACGCATCCAAGGGCGTCTTCCACACGCAGTTGGGTCCGGTGCACGCCAATATCGTGCTGCTGGACGAGATCAACCGGTCGAGCGCGAAAACCCAGAGCGCCATGCTGGAAGCGATGGAGGAACGCCAGACCAGTATCGCCGGCGACGTCTACAAGATTCCCGAGCCGTTCCTGGTGCTCGCCACGCAGAACCCGGTCGACCAGGAGGGCACCTATCCGCTGCCCGAGGCGCAGATGGACCGGTTCATGTTCAAGGAGATCCTGGCCTATCCGAATCCGCGCGAAGAGGCGGAGATGGTCTTCCGGATCGACGCCGGTGTCTACACCAATCATCGGACCCCTCCGGTGGCGTCGCTCGACGACATCCTCTACATCCGGGACGTAGCGCGACGGGTCTACCTCGATCCGGCGATCGTCAACTACATCACCCAGATCGTCGCGGTGACCCGTACCCCGCAGCAGTACCTGCCGGCGAATCTGGCCCGGCTCATCGAGTACGGCGCCAGTCCGCGTGCCACCATCGCCTTTTGCAAGGCAGCTCGGGCGTTGGCGTTGTTGTCGGGCCGCAACCACGTGCTCCCTGACGATGTGAAGGCACTGGCGCACCGGGTATTGCGGCACCGGCTGATCCTCGGCTTCGAGGCGGTGGCCCAGAATGTCACTCCGGAAGTGTTGATAGACAACGTCATTCAGGCAGTGCGAACTCCTTAGCCGCAATGGGCGTATTACTGCAGGAGGTCAAGGCGCAGACCCTGGCCGGGAACCGGCTCTCGGGTCCGAACGGGGTGTCCCGCGGGCTGCTGGAAGGGGAGCATCGCTCTATGTTCCAGGGCCGCAGCCTGGAATTCGACGATCTGCGCCCGTATGTCCCGGGCGACGATGTCCGCGACATCGACTGGAAGGCATCGGCGCGCTCGCCCGAGGTGCTGGTCAAACGATTCGTCTCGTACCGGCAACAGCGAATCCTGATGGTCACCGACCTCGGCCGGAACATGCTGGCGCTGGCGGCCGGTGGCGAGGTCAAACAACGGGTGGTGCTCAATGCCGTTGGCCTGGTTGGGCTCATCGCCATCAGCAAGGGCGACGAGATGGGCTTGGTGTACGGCGACGCGACCGGCTCGGCGCACATGCCCAACCGGCGCGGCGAGGCGCACCTGGAGCACATCCTGGAACGGGTCAACCGCCATGACGTCGCCGGCAGTGGCCGCAGTGACCTCTGTACGCAACTGGAGTACGTGCAGCACCACTTCCGGCGCAGGCACATCGTTTTCGCGATCTCCGACGAACCCGATGTCGGCGCGGCGTTGGACGAGCAGTTCCGCAAAGTGTCCGCGCGTCACGACGTGTACTGGGTAACGGTGCGTGATGCACCGTTGATCGGCGCGCCGGGATTCGGCGGCGAGGGGTACGACGTCGACAGCGGCAGAACCCTACTGCGCGAAGAGATTCTGGGGCATCGGGTGCTGCAGGCATACCGGCGGGCCGAGGCCCAGCGCGAGGCGGCATTCGAGCAGTACGTCAACAGCTCGGCGATTCCCTGTGCCCGGGTCTCCGGCAGCGGTGAGTTGTTCAACGCCGTCACCTTGATGTTGAAGAAGGCCGGCCGTGGCAAATGACTTCCTGAAATGGATTGTGGCGCCGTTGCCGTACTCGGTGCTCTGGGTGGTGCTCGGCATCCTGCTGATCCTCGCGGTGATCGGATGGTTCGGCGGCGTCGTGGTGTGGACACTGCCCGTCGAACGACTGCGAACCATCCCGGTGATCCGCGATGTCAGCGCCCGGGTGCTACAGCGCAAGTTCAGTGCCGCGGTCGGGCACGTGGCCGACCGGCACCGTGCCGGTGAGCTGAGCAGCCGCCAGGCGTACGCCGAAATGAGCCGAATACTGCGGAATTTCGTGTTCTACCGCACCGGGGTGCGGGCCCAGTACATGACGTTGGGGGAAGTTGAACGCGGGCCCGCGGCCGCGGCCGCGCCCGTCGTGAAGGCCCTCTACACCCGGCAATTCGACGTTGTCGACAACCCCGATGTCGCTGCCGCGGCAGCACAGGTACGGAGCGCGATCCGGTCATGGAACTGAGATGGTGGTGGGTCGTCGTCGTGGGGCTGACGGCCTTGGTGGCCATCGTGGCCGTCGCGTTCGTCTGGCCCCTGCGGCAACAGCAGCGCCGGTTACGTCCACTCGCGTGGGTCGGTCGTTTGACCCAGCTGCCCGAGTACGCACGTGCCTACCGTCGGTACCGAATCCTGCTGGCGGCCATTGCCGCAACGACGGTCGCCGTGTCGCTGTGCGCGATCATCGCCACCGCGCGGCCCGTCAGCGCACAGGCGACCGCCGCGGAGATCAACCGGGCGCACCCGGAGGAAATCGTGCTGTGCATGGAGGACGATCCGGTCTCCCATGACGCATCCGTGCTGCTGGCGTACTTCCGCGATCAGGTCGCCAAGTTCGAGACGCAGCGTCTCGGACTGACTTCCCGCACACTGCGGGTGATCCCGCTGACGCGGGACTATCCCTATCTCCAGGATCAACTGGGCCGCTATGCCGGCCTGGAGCGGCTGAAGGCCGAGCAGAAGCCCTCGCCGGAGAGTGCCGCCGCGCTGCAACGCGCGCAACAGGAGTTCGGCCGGGCCGTCAACTATTCCGACTACCGGTTGACGGTCAATGACGCTCTCGCCTTGTGTATGAAGGGCTTTCCGGGCGCGGGCAAGACATCGGATGCCCGTCGGTCGGTGATTTACCTGGGTCCGGCCGGTGGATCGAACGCACCCATTTACTCCGACGCCGCGCTGCGGGCGCTGGCCAAGTCCTCAGGTGTTCAGCTGAACGTGCTGACCCCGACAACCCGTGATGCCGCCGGCACCCTCAGTGGCATCACGGAGACCACCGGCGGACGGTTCATCAGTTATGTCGCGGCAGATCCCAAGGGCGGCAACAGCGGAACGCAGCAGGACGCGATGGACGCGGCACTGCGCAGCCATCTCGATGACATCCGCGCCCATCCACCGGGGCTCACCCGACCTGACGGAACGATTCTCGTCGAGCAGGTACGCGACCGGCCCAACACGGTATTGGCCGTGGCGCTGACCATGGTGATCGTCTTCTCGATCAGCCTCGCGGGGGTGCGGCGATGACATTCGAACCCGTGGTGGCCTGGTGGGTGTTCCTCCTGCTGGCCGGACTGACCCTGGTACTGCGCATGTTCACGCTCTACCGGGTGCTGGTGGTGGTCGGTAAAGGCAGCCAACGCAAAGTGGTGCTGCGGTGGAGCTTGTTGACCCTGGTGATCGTCTGCCTGTTCGCGGCGGCCGCGCGGCCGGGAATTGAAGGGGACAAGCGGGTTTCGGAGCAGTCGGTCGCGGCAGCCGCCGGGCGCAACGTCAACGTGTTCTTTGTCGTCGACCGCTCCCTCAATTCCAAGGCCGAGGACTACGGAAACAACCAGTTCCGGATGGCCGGGATTCGGGCCGACATGCAGTCGATAGTCGACCAGTACCCGTCGGGGCGATTCTCGATCACGTCGTTCGCGACGAAAGCCCGTGTCGACTGGCCGTTGTCGGACGACGTCTGGAGTCTGCGGGCACTGCTCAAGGGCTATTCGGCCTACACGTCGGATTTCGACTCGGTGTACCAGGTTGATGTCGGCGCGGCCGACGAGCAACTCAAGCGCCAGTTGGAGTTGGCCCACCGGCAGTACCCCGGTTCGAGCAACGTCGTCTTCTATCTCGGTGAGGGAGCGGGTGTTTCGAAGCGGTCGGCAACGAAATTCGACATCCCCGCCGGGCTGATCGCCGGCGGCGCGGTACTCGGCTACGGCACCCCCGGCGGTGGCCGGGTCGCCAGCAGGCTGGCGGCGGGGGGCGAGATGTCCTACTTCCCGGACGCGAGTGGCGGACAGTTCCTCTCGGTGTTGGACGACGCGTCGTTGAAGACACTCGCCGGTCAGCTGAAGCTGCCGTACTACCACCGCGCGCCCGGCGATTCGACGGCCACCATCATCCCGGCGATCGATGTGAAGGCGTCCGCGGAGCGGCAACAGGTTTCGCTGCCGGGCGAGCGCACCGAGTTCTACTGGATCTTCACGGCCATCGCGATGCTGTTGATGGGCTATGAACTGTTCGCGATGGCGCGTGAGTACCGGGTGTCCCGCATAACAAAGGTACGGAGCGAATGATGCCGATGTCAGCGGTGTGGCAGGGGACGGTCGCGGCCGTCGGCCGGTACTTTTCGTCCGGTCCGCATCGAAAGATATTGCGGCGCAAGCTGCTGCTGATCTCGATGCTGCCGGCACTGCTGGCGTTGGGGATCGCCGTCAAGTTGGTGACGATGGTGGCTTACGGGCAGTCCGCCCGGTCGGACTTCGTCGCGTACAACTCCTACGGCATGGCCGGTGACGTGCGGAAACTCAAGTCCTTCAACATGATCGACTCCTACAAGGCCTATTTCGCCGAGGGTGACCGCTATCTACTGGAAGGCAAACTGGCGGACGCGGAGGCGGAGTTCAAGAAATCGCTGGCACTGGTCAGCCCAGAGGATTCGTGCCCGGTGCGTGTCAATCTCGTGGTGGTGCTGGAAGCCCGCGGTGATGTGAAGAACGCCGAGAAGCACCGCGACCAGGCGAAACCGCTGTGGCAAGAGGCGCTGACAGTCGTACAGCAGGCGCCCGGCGGCTGCTTCGACAACTCGACCGAGCCCGATGTAGAGCAGCGCAAGCACCGCAACGAAACGGCGAAGCGGCTGCAGGACAAGCTGAAGGACCCGGAGCCGAAGTCCTCGGATGGGCAAGGCGGCGGTGGTGGTGGCGGTGGTGGTGACCAAGGTGGAGCAGGCGGTGCCAGTGGTCAGGGTCAGCCTGATCAGCAGCCGCCTGGGCAGGGGCAGGACGGCCAGCCCCAGCAACAGCCGCCACCGCAGCCTGGGCAGGATGGCCAGCCGCAGTCGCAGCCGCAGCCGCCCGGCCAGCAGCCTGGACCGGGTGGGCAGGGCGGCCAGGCTCCTGGCGGACCTGCCGAACAGGCTCCGGATACCGTCGGCGCAGACCGGGTAGCGACCGAATCCGGTGGCGTTGCGACGCATGAGCTACATCCGAATCAGGGGGATCCGGGTGATGTGCTCAAACGGTTGCTGGAGGATTCCGGCGCCACCGGTATCGACCGTGAGTGAGCTGTCGCGTCACCGCCCAGGGGTGGCCGCGAGCCTGACCGGGTGGCGACGAATCGGCCGATCCATCGCCCGGTGGTCAGAATGTGAGCCCAAGACGGGTGGGTGGGCGCGTTGGTTGCTGAAGCAATTACGAAGGTTGCGGGCCACCCCGACAAGTCGACGGTTCTCGCGTCTGGCGGAGCCGGCCAGCCCGCCGGCGGTGCCCTTGCCGATTCGAGCGGGGCGGACTCGGGATTGGATCACTCGAGCGCAGCTGCCTGACCTTCGCGACGGCTGACGTTGTGACCGGGCCTAGGTGTCCATCTCCAACTTGCGGGTCGGCGGACGGGGTGGCGTACCAGCCACGCCGCAACGGCTGCCACCCCTGCTTCTTGATCTGCCGGTGCGACCAGCCCATCTCCCGCAGTTGCACCGCGGCTGCCACCCCGCCGTTCGCGGCAAGCAGTAGTTCGATTTCCCCCATCGCTCAATAGCAGCCGACGGATGTCGTCGACGACAGTCCCTGGGGCGTCAGCCGGTGGATAACTCAGGTCTGTTTGAGCGAAACGCAGTCGTGCACACCTTCGGGGCTGCGATGCAACACCGCTCGCGTGGGCATCACGCGCAGGCCCGCGTCCGTGGCTTCGGCGGTCCCGTCGACGATCAGCGAGTAGCCCGTGGGTTCGCGCGGCGGCCACAGCACCGTCACGACCGGGTGGGCGCCGGCGTTGCCTCGGGTGGTGTTCCCGACGGGTTCGATCGTCAGTGCGCCGCCGCCGAACCTCGGGGTGACGGCCACCGTGTGCGGGCGAAAATCGTCACCGACGGTGATCAGGAAGCCGAACGGGAAGTCGGCCAGGGTATCGCCGAGCTTGTCGAGATCCACCTTCACGCTCATGACGTCAGGATAGGTCGCCGCAGCCTCAGGCCGGCGCCGCTTGCCGGCCGCGGACCAACCGGCCTGGCCGCGCCGCGGTCGGCACACCGTTCTCCGCGATGATCTCGCCGGACACGATGGTCGCGACGTAACCGTCGGCGGTCTGGTCCAAGCGGCGCCCACCGGCGGGCAGGTCGTGCGCGATGGTCGGCTTGTGCAGCGTCAGTGCGTCATGGTCGATCACGTTGAGATCAGCCTTGTAGCCCACCGCGATTCGGCCGCGGTCGGCCAGGCCCGCAACGCGAGCCGGGATCGACGTCAGCTCCTTCACGGCGTGTGCCAGGTCCAGTCGGCCGGCCGCGCGGTCACGCACCCAGTGCGTCAGCAGGTACGTGGGAAATGAAGCGTCGCAGATCATTCCGTAGTGGGCGCCGCCGTCGCCGAGGCCGAGGATGACGTCGTCGCGCTGGATCAGTTCGGCCACCGTGTTGAGTGACCCGTCGCGGAAGTTGGCGAGCGTCACCAGCAGCATCGCGTGGCCGTCGTCATCGAGCACCCGGTCATACGCCTCTTCGAGCGGGCTGACGCCGCGGGCAGCGGCCCGTGCGGCGATCGAATCCGACGGTGCCGGTTCATAATTCGGGGGAGTGCCCAGCGGGAACATGTAGTCCCACGCCTGCGCCGCGAACATCAGTGGATGGCCGTCGGCGGCCGCGGTGTCGTTCAGAATGCGTTGGCGTACTTCGGGTTTGCGCATCTCGGCGACGCGTTCGGCCAACGGCAGATCGGCGATCTCGCGGTACGACGGATACAGCACGAACGGATTGCCGGACAGCTCCAGGCCGATGACCAGACCGATGGGGCGCGGGAAGATCTGTGCCGAGATCGAACCGCCGTCGGTGTTGGCCTTTTCAACCATCCGCAAGGCGTCCTCGAACGTGGCCGGCCCGGCGTTGCCGACGGCCAGGGTGAACGTGACGGGCAGGCCGACGTCGGCGGCCACGTCGAAGACGGTTTTCAGGGCGACCTCGTAGTCGCCGGCAAGTAGATCGGGCACGAACTGGATCAGTCCGCCGCCGCCGTCTTCCACGCCGCGGGCGATGGCCTCGATTTCGACCTGCGCCGCGTCGTGGCTCGGGATGGGTTGCCCGCCGGAGGTCTTGTGCAGCGTGAGCCGCGACGACGCGAACCCCAGGGCGCCGCACTCCACGGCCTCGGCCGCCAGCTTGCGCATCAGGGCCAGATCTTCCGCGTTCGCGGGCTCTCGATTTACGCCGCGCCGGCCCATCACGTACACCCGCAGCGGGGAGTGTGGCAGGAACGCGGCCACATCGATATCGCGGCGTCCCGCATCGACCGCGTCGAGGAATTCGGGGAAGGTCTCCCAGGTCCAGGGCAGGCCGTCGACCATCACCACGCCGGGGATGTCCTCTACCCCGGCCATCACGTCGACGAGCACATCGTGGTCGTCGGGCCGGCACGGCGCGAAGCCCACGCCGCAGTTGCCCATGACCGCGGTGGTTACGCCGTGAGCGGAAGACGGGGTCATTCGATCCGACCAGATCGCCTGTCCGTCGTAGTGGGTGTGCAGGTCCACGAAGCCGGGCGTGACGAGCAGGCCGGTGGCGTCGATCTCGCGGGCACCGGATCCGTCGACGGTGCCCACCGCGGCGATAAACCCATCTTGAACTGCGACGTCGCCCCGGAACGGTGCGCCGCCGAGCCCGTCGGCGATGAGTCCGTTGCGAATGACGATGTCGTAGGCCGCGCCCGCTGCATTCATGTGAACAACGTACGACTCAGGCCCTCGTCAGATCTGTGAGTTGGCTTTGAGTTGAAGATTAGAACGGCTAGGCATTGCAAAACCGATGTATCGTGATAGGTACAAGATGCATCGAATCAACGAAAGGAATTGCGATGTTCTCAGGTGGTTTTGGTCCCGGATTCGGTGGGGGCTTCGGCCCGGGATTCGGGGGCTTCGGTCCCGGCGCGGGTGGCCCCGGCGGCCCGGGCTTCGGCGGTGGTTTCGGCGGCGGCTTCGGGCCGGGCGCCGGACACCACTTCTTCCGGGGTCGTATCAAGCGTGCCGCGATCGCGGCGGCCGCGCTACTACAGGAAGGCCCGGCCACGGCCGAGCAGCTCGCGCAGCGGGTTTCGGAGATCACCGACGGCGCATTCACCCCGCCGGTCGACAAGGTCGAGTTCGTCCTCTCTCTGCTCGCGGCTCGTGGCGTGGCCACGGTCGAGGACGGCGTCGCGACGCTGACCGAGTTCGGTGAGCAGCTGCTCGCCTGGCGTGGCGTCAGCAGCGAGACGGTGCAGGCGTTCCTCGGGCAGGCCGGGAAGTTCGGCGACGTGATCAAGCTGCGCAAGGATTTGTTCGAACTCGCCGGGCTGGCGCGCACGATCAAGTTCACCGGCAACGATGCGCAGAAGGCCGACCTGTCGGCAGCTGTCACGACGCTGTCCGCGGCGGTCGCCGAGGCCAAGAAGGCGCTCTACCGCACCTTGGCCGACAACTGACCGACGACTGAACAATCGCCAGCGGCGGGCCCTCGGGTTCGTCGCTGGCGATGTTGTCGGTGCCCCGTGGCACGATCGGGGCATGATCGACCATTTCGGTATCAACTGCAGTGACTGGGCCAAATCTCAGCAGTTCTACGACGGTGTACTCGGTGTGCTCGGGTTCAGCCGGCAGATGGACTTCGGAATCGCCATCGGCTACGGCCGCGACGGCAAGCCGGACTTTTGGATCGCCGATGCCAGCGCTGGGGAGGCTTCGGGCCCGAACCGCGAGGTGCACTTTGCTTTTCAGGCCGCCGATGTCGATGCGGTGAGCGCATTCCACGACGCGGCAGTCGCACTCGGTGCCGAGTCCTTGCACGCGCCCCGGCTCTGGCCCGAATACCACCCCGGTTACTTCGGTGCGTTCGTCCGTGACCCCGACGGCAACAACGTCGAGGCGGTCTTCCACGGCGCGGCCGGATAGATGTCTGACACCGCGGCGGCGCGAGAACTGTTGCGCGACTCGTTCACTCGCCTCATCGAGCACGTCGGCGAGGTCACCGACGGCCTCTCTGAAGAGGTGTCGTGCTGGCGCCCGACTCCGGAGGCCAACAGCATTGCGTGGCTGCTGTGGCACAGCGCGCGGTGCCAGGACATGCAGCTGTGCGACGTCGCGGGTGTCGAGCAGGTGTGGACGAGTGAAGGCTGGGAACAGCGGTTCGCGCTCGACCTGCCGCACAGCGATGCGCCCGGCTACGACATCGGGTACGGCCACGCTCCTGAAGATGTCGGCAAGGTGCGGCCGCCGGTCGAGTTGTTGGTCGGCTACTACCGCGCGGTGCACAAGGTCACGCTGGAGTACGTCGCGACCGTGGAGTCGGAGGAGCTCGAGCGCATCGTCGACCGACGCTGGAATCCACCGGTCACCGCGAGCGCGCGACTGGTCAGCATCATCGACGACTGTGCGCAGCACCTGGGTCAGGCCGCGTACGTGCGGGGCATCGCCGCGCACAGATGACGGTCGAGAAGTTCGTCCGCTGGTGGCCGCCGGTCGGGCTGGCGATGATGGCCCTGTTGGGGTGGGGCGTCGGCACGGGCTCCACGCCCGTCGACGACGTCTTCCAGCACGCGGGCCGGGCCGGTCAGCCGTATTCGGGCTGGCTGCTGTTCTTCACGGATCCGCGCGTGCTCATGGTGATGCTGGTGATCGCGGTGGGAATCACGTTGTGGCAGAAGCGCTGGCGCCTCGCCGCGGTCATCGCGCTGACGCCGCAGTTGGCGGTGTTCATCGAGCGCGGACTCAAGGAGCTGTTCGGCCGGCACAAGGGCGGGGCACTGGCCTACCCCAGTGGGCACACGGTGTTGATGGTGACCGTGTTGGGCGTGATCGTCGTGGCGGCCGGGGCGGTGCTGTGGACCCGGGTGCTGGCGGGCGTCTTCGTCCCGCTGGGCATGCTCGGCCAGGCCTTCACCTATCACTACTTCACGGACACCCTCGGCGCGCTGCTGTTCGGGTCCAGTGTGGTGTGCCTGGCCGCGCGCCTGGCCACGGCGAAAGCTCCGCCCGCGGTCTATTGAGGCGCGGCCGCGACGCCGCCGGGGCGATTTTTTGACACGCGTCAAGCCGGGTGCGACCCGTGTCACACCTGGTCGTTACCATGGCCGTATGACCGCTACGTCTGACGTCCAATCGCCCGGTTCCGGCACCATCTACGACCCCGCGACCGGGGCCATCGCTGGGACCGTGCGCTGGACGGACCCGGCTGACGTACCACGGATCGCCGCGGGCCTGCGAGCCGCGCAGCGAGAGTGGGAGGCCCGCGGGCCGCAGGGCCGCGCGAAGGTGCTGGCACGTTTCGCGGTGTGGCTGGGCGACCACCGCGATGAGATCGAGACCCTGCTGGTCCGTGAGACCGGCAAGTCGATGGTCGACGCCAAGGCCGAAATCCCGCTGGCGATCCTGATCATCTCGTACGTGGTCAAGATCATGGAGAAGGCGCTGGCGCCCGATACGCGGCCGGCCCCCATGCCGATGCTGTCGGTCAAGAAGATCACCGTGCACTACCGCCCGCGTGCGGTCGTCGGTGTCATCGCGCCGTGGAACTACCCGGTGGCCAACGCGCTGATGGATGCCGTCGGGGCACTCGCGGCCGGCTGTGCCGTGCTGCTCAAGCCGTCCGAGCGGACCCCGCTGACCGCCGAACTGCTGCTGCGCGGCTGGACCGACTCCGGTGCACCCGAGGTGCTGGCCCTGGCACAGGGTGCCCGCGAGATATCCGAGGCCGTCATCGACAACTCCGACTTCATCCAGTTCACCGGCTCGACGGCCACCGGCCGCAAGGTCATGGAGCGCGCGGCCCGTCGTCTCACCCCCGTCAGCCTCGAACTCGGTGGCAAGGACCCCATGATCGTCCTCGAGGACGCCGACGTGGAGCTGGCCGCCAACGCCGCGGTCTGGGGCGCGATGTTCAACGCGGGGCAGACCTGTGTGTCCGTCGAGCGCGTCTACGTGCTGGAGCCGGCCTACGACGCGTTCGTCGACGCCGTCGTCAAGGCCGTGCAGAACCTCAAGGTGGGTGCCGGCGAGGGCTACCACCTGGGCGCCCAGATCGACGCCAACCAGGTGGACATCACCGAGCGGCACGTCAACGAGGCCGTGGCTGCCGGCGCCCGGGCGCTGACCGGTGGCAAGCGCCCCGACGGACCTGGCAGCTTCTACCCGCCGACGGTGCTCGTCGACGTCGATCATTCGATGGCGTGCATGACCGAGGAGACATTCGGCCCGACACTGCCGATCATGAAGGTCGCCACGGTCGGTGACGCGGTCCGCCTGGCCAACGACAGCCAGTACGGGTTGAGCGCCACCGTGTTCTCCGGCGACGTGCAGCGGGCCAAAGATGTTGCACTGCAACTCGACTGCGGTGCGGTGAACATCAACGACGTGCTGGCCAACCTGATGTGCACCACCGCCCCGATGGGTGGCTGGAAGACGTCGGGCATCGGCGCGCGCTTCGGCGGGGCCGAGGGCATCCGTAAGTTCTGCCGCCAGGAGACCGTGGTGGAGCCGCGCACCAGCAAGGGCACCGGCGGCAACTACTACCACAACTCGATGAAGGCCCTGGCCCGCATGAACAACGTGCTGACCAAGGTGTCGCTGATCCGGTCGAAGCGCACCGCCAAGTAGCACCTGGTGTTCACCCTGACGTCACCGCCAGGTTCGGCCCGGCGGTTACCTTCAGCCGGTGACCCTCGACACCGCTGCCGTTGACGGCTACGCAGTCCGCGATGATGACGACGACGATCCCGAACTGGTGCTGGTGCACAGCGGAGAAGTGGTCGACACCTGGCGTGAGGGCTACCCGTACGACGACCGGATGAACCGGCAGGAGTACGAGGAGCAGAAGCGTCTGCTGCAGATCGAGCTGCTGAAGCTGCAGAAGTGGAGCCAGGCCAACGGGCTGCGGCACGTCATCGTCTTCGAAGGCCGCGACGCCGCCGGCAAGGGCGGCACCATCAAGCGGTTCATGGAGCACCTCAACCCGCGCGGCGCCCGCGTCGTCGCGCTGGAGAAGCCGACGGAGCGGGAACGCACCCAGTGGTACTTCCAGCGGTACGTCACGCACCTGCCGGCCGCCGGCGAGATCGTGTTGTTCGACCGCTCCTGGTACAACCGGGCCGGTGTGGAACGCGTCATGGGTTACTGCACGCCCAAGCAGCACGCTGAATTCGTCCGCCAGGCACCGCTTTTCGAACAGATGCTGGCCAACGACGGCATCAGCCTCACCAAGCTGTGGTTCTCGGTGACCCAGGCCGAGCAGCGCACCCGGTTCACCATCCGCCAGGTCGACCCGGTGCGGCAGTGGAAGCTGTCCCCGACGGACCTGGCCTCGCTGGACAAGTGGGATGCCTACACCGCGGCCAAGGAAGAGATGTTCGCCTGGACGGACACCGAGGTCGCGCCGTGGACTGTGGTGAAGAGCAACGACAAGAAGCGTGCCCGGATCAACGCCATGCGCCATGTTCTCGGTAAGTTCGATTACGACAACAAGGACCATGAGGTGGTCGGGCACGCCGACCCGCTGATAGTGGGACGGGCGCTGTCGGACTGAGGCGGCGCCCACCAACGTAGGAGGGCGCTTGCGATTCGTCGCGACACTGCTGTTGTGGCTGGTCACCACCGTCGCTGTGGCGGTGGCTGTGCCGGTCTGCTGGGCGCAGCACACACTTGTCGACCGGGGCGGCTACGTCGCCCTGGCGACCACGGCAGCCAAGAACCATGAGCTGCAGAAGGCCACTGCCAGCGAGCTGGGCATCCAGATCAACAAGCTGGCCACCAGCGCGGGATATGACCTGAGCACCAGCACCATGTCGAGTGCCGCCGGGCTCTACACCTCCAGCTCGGTGTTCCCGGGCCAGTTCGGCACCGCCAACGGGTTTGCGCACGACTGGCTGTTCACCGACACCATGGCGCATTCGGATGCGTCCGGTCGCTGGACCATCGACCTGTCGCCGATGCTGTCGGACCGGTCGTTCAAGGCGACGTTGTCGGCGCTGGGCATCCGCGTGCCGTCGAAAATCGAAGTGCCGATTACCGATTCGGCCCAGTCGGTACGGCCGGGCCAGTTCCGGGCCGCGACGACGTGGGGACCGTGGGCGCGGATCGGCATCTGCGTGCTGACGGGCATCTTCGCCCTGCTGACACTCGCGGTGACTCGCTCCCGCGGAAAAACCGTTGCTGCCCTCGGCATCTCGACCATGATCGTCGGCGCCGCCGGCTGGGCCGGGATCGAGGCGGGACGGCGCTACATCAACGACGGGCTGAACCGCACCACCGGCAACGTCCGCCAGGTGGCCGATGTCATGGTCGATACCGCCATCGCCAACGCTCATGAGTGGCTCAACATCACCCTGGCCGTCGGTGGCGGACTGGTGGTGCTCGGCGTGCTCGTGACGCTGCTGGGCAATCTCGGCCGTCGGGTGGTGCGCAAGCCCAAGCCCGCGGCAGCCCCGGCCTCCTGATTGCCCGCGAGCAGACGTAAAACTGTCGATTTCCCAGTGATTTCGACAGTTTTGCGTCTGCTCGCGAGTTAAGCGGAGCCGACGGTGCGTTCGAGGAACGAGTAGACGAGCGCGGCTTTGAACGCTGCCTGCGAGTTGTCGGCGGCCCCGCCGTGTCCGCCCTCGATGTTCTCGTAGTAGTTGACGCGGTGGCCGACGGCCTCGAGTGCTGCCGTCATCTTCCGGGCGTGGCCCGGATGCACCCGATCGTCGCGCGTCGAAGTGGTCATCAGTAGCGCCGGGTAGGTCCGCTCGGCCGAAATGTTCTGGTACGGCGAGTACTTCGAGATGAACTCCCAGTCGTCGGGGTTGTCCGGGTCGCCGTACTCGGCCACCCACGAGGCTCCGGCGAGCAACAGGTGATACCGCTTCATGTCCAGCAGTGGCACGCTGCACACCAGAGCACCGAACAACTCCGGATACCGCGTCAGCATGACGCCCATGAGCAGCCCGCCGTTGCTGCCGCCCTCGGCGGCGAGTTGTTCGACGGTGGTGATGCCGCGGCGCACGAGATCGGCTGCGACGGCGGCGAAGTCCTCGTAGACCAGGTGGCGCCCCTCGCGCATCGCCTGGGTGTGCCAGCGTGGCCCGTACTCACCGCCGCCGCGGATGTTGGCCTCGACGTAGGTGCCGCCCTGGGTCAGCCACAGCCGGCCGAGCACTCCGGCGTAACCGGGCAGCATCGACGACTCGAAGCCGCCATACCCGCTCAGCAGCGTCTTGCGCGGCTCGGTGACACCCCGTTGTCCCACAACGAAATACGGGATGCGGGTGCCGTCGGCCGACGTCGCGAAATGCTGCGACACCTCGACCTCGGAGGCGTCGAAGAATCCCGGCGCGCGCTTGATCTCGGTCACCGCGCCGCCGGCGTGTCCCCACAGCAGGCGCGACGGACTGTCGAATCCGCTTGAGTCCAGGAAGATCTCGTCGCCGTACTCGTCGACATCGACGATGACGGTGGTGGCGTGCTTCGGCACGCCCGGAATGTCCTCGCGCACCCAGGTTCCGGGGGTAACCAGTTCGATGTGGCCGATGACGTCGACCAACGTCTGCAGCAGCAGCCGGTCGCGGGTCCACGCGAAGTTCTGCATACTGCTGTGCTCGTCGGGTTCGAAAACCACACTCAGATCCCGGTTTCCGGCCAGGTAATCGTCATAGCGGGCGGCCAGCAGCGTTCCCGCCTCGTACGTCGTCTCACCGACGGTCCACTCGCCGCGCGGCCGGATCAGCAGCCATTCCCGGTGGATGGAGATCGCGGCATCGGTGGGGACGTCGATGCGGATGAGCTCGCCGCCGCGGACTTCGTAGCGTTCGCGGTTGAAGAAGTCGGTGGACTGCGACACCATCAACCGCTCGAAACCCGGTGTGCTGTCGTAGCCCGCGCCGACGCTGACGTCGGACGCCGCGCCTTCGAAGATCGTCACGGCCTCGGAGAGCGGCTGTCCACGGTGCCACCGCTTGACGATCCGCGGGTACCCGGACTCGGTCATGGCGCCGGGCCCGAAATCGGTGCCAACCAATACCGTGTCGGGTGTCTCCCAGGAGACGCTGGACTTGGCTTCCGGCAAGTTGAATCCGTCGTCGACGAATTGCCTTGCCTCCATGTCGAACTCGCGGACCACCGACGCGTCGGCCCCGCCGCGGGACAGCGCGATCAGGGCGAGGTTCAGGCCGGGTTCGATGACATCGGCACCGGCCCACACCCAGTTCTCGTCTTCGTCGGCCGCGAGCTTGTCGAGGTCGATCAGCACGTCCCACTCGGGCGCGTCGGTGCGGTAGCTGTCGAGCGTGGTGCGCCGCCACAGCCCACGGGGGTTCTCGGCGTCGCGCCAGTAGTTGTAGAGCAGCTCGCCGCGCCGCCGGACGTACGGAATGCGGGCATCGGTGTCCATCACCTCGAGGGCGTCGGCGCGCATCTGCTCGAAACGCTCGCCGCCGAACTCGGCGATCGTCGGGTCGTTGTGCTCGCGCACCCAGTTCAGCGCGTCGTCGCCGGTGATGTCCTCGAGCCACAGGTAGGGATCGGCTTCTGGGGCGAGCGGAGCGACGGGATCGGCTTCTGGGGCGAGCGGAGCGACGGGATCGCCAGTGGCGGGGCCGAGGGAATCAGAAGTCACCCGGACATTCTTACCCTCCGGCGTAGGGTGGCTGCATGCCATCACGGGCACTGATCACCGCCGATGCCGCCGAACTGCTGCGCAGTCTGCAGAACCAGCACGGGCCGTTGATGTTTCATCAGTCCGGCGGATGCTGCGACGGGTCGTCGCCGATGTGTTATCCCGACGGCGATTTCATCGTGGGGGACCGGGACGTGCTGCTTGCGGTGCTCGACGTCGGAGCCGACGGCGTACCGGTGTGGATTTCGGGCCCGCAGTTCGAGGCCTGGCAGCACACGCAACTGATCATCGACGTGGTCGCGGGCCGGGGCAGCGGGTTCAGCGTGGAGGCGCCTGAAGGCAAACGCTTCCTGTCGCGCGGGCGGGTGTTCAGCGAGGCGGAGAACGCCGAGCTCGCGGCCCAGCCGCCCATCGTCGGCGCCCAGTACGCGCAAGGCGCGCGGCCCGTCCGGGACGGCACGCTGATCGTCGACCGTGCCGAGGAAGCGTGCCCACTGCCGGGAACGTAGCCGGTTGAATCGGTCTCCCGCCTGCCAAGCACCGCTCGCCTATAAGGTGTGCATGTGACTCACTATGACGTCGTCGTTCTCGGAGCCGGTCCCGGCGGATATGTCGCCGCTATTCGCGCAGCCCAGCTGGGGCTGACCACCGCCATCGTCGAACCGAAGTACTGGGGCGGCGTCTGTCTCAACGTGGGGTGTATCCCATCCAAGGCCCTGCTGCGCAACGCGGAGCTGGCGCACATCTTCAACAAGGAAGCCAAGACCTTCGGCATCAGTGGCGAGGCCAGCTTCGACTTCGGTGCGGCGTTCGACCGCAGCCGCAAGGTCGCCGAGGGCCGCGTCGCGGGCGTGCACTTCCTGATGAAGAAGAACAAGATCACCGAGGTTCACGGCTACGGCACCTTCACCGGACCCAAGTCGATGTCGGTCAAGCTCAACGAGGGTGGCACCGAGGAGCTCACCTTCGACAACGCGATCATCGCGACCGGTTCGTCGGTGCGGCTGGTGCCCGGCACCTCGCTGAGCGAGAACGTCGTCACCTACGAGAAGCAGATTCTGACGCGGGAGCTGCCCGGCTCGATCATCATCGCCGGCGCCGGCGCCATCGGCATGGAGTTCGCGTACGTGCTGAAGAACTACGGCGTCGACGTGACGATCGTCGAGTTCCTGCCGCGCGCGTTGCCCAACGAAGACGCCGAGGTCTCCAAGGAGATCGAGAAGCAGTACAAGAAGCTGGGCGTCAAGATCCTCACCGGCACCAAGGTCGAGTCGATCACCGACAATGGCTCGGACGTGACCGTCGTGGTGAGCAAGGACGGCGGCACCCAGGAGCTCAAGGCCGACAAGGTGTTGCAGGCCATCGGTTTCGGCCCCAACGTCGACGGCTACGGCCTCGAGACGACGGGCGTCGCGCTCACCGACCGCGGCGCCATCGCGATCGATGACTACATGCACACCAACGTCCCGCACATCTACGCGATCGGTGATGTGACAGCCAAGCTGATGCTGGCGCACGTGGCCGAGGCGATGGGCGTGGTGGCCGCCGAGACCATCGCCGGCGCTGAGACCATGGCGTTCGGTGACTACCGCATGATGCCGCGCGCCACGTTCTGCCAGCCGCAGGTCGCGAGCTTCGGTCTCACCGAGGAGCAGGCCAGAGAAGAAGCGATACGACGAGGCTCCGATATTAAGGTCGCCAAGTTCCCGTTCACCGCGAACGGCAAGGCGCACGGCCTGGCCGACCCGACCGGCTTCGTGAAGCTGATCGCCGATGCCAAGTACGGCGAGCTGATCGGCGGGCACCTGATCGGGCCTGATGTGTCCGAGCTGCTGCCCGAGCTGACGCTGGCCCAGAAGTGGGATCTGACCGTCAACGAGCTGGCCCGCAACGTGCACACCCACCCGACGCTGTCGGAGGCGCTGCAGGAGGCCATCCACGGCCTAGCCGGCCACATGATCAACTTCTGAGTCGGTCTTGCGCGCGAATGTTGTTGCCGCGATAGGCGGTTTGGTCGTCGGCCACATGTTGTGGCTGGTGGCCATCTCACTCGCGATGGACACCACCAGGATCAGCTTCTGGGTACTGGTGATGTCCGGCGTGGTCTTCGTGGTGGCCGGCGCCGCCGTGTTCTTCGCTCGAAAGTTTCAGGAGCGCAAGGCTTTTGCGAAGTCCGCGTTCCTGTGGTGCCTGCCCGTCGCGCCAGTGTTGATGACGCTGGCGGTTCTCGGGGTCACCTACCTCTAGCCGGTTCGAGCGCGCTAGTCCGGGAAGTCCAGCGGCACGCGCAGGGTGGCGATGGTCGCTGCCAGCCCGTCGTATTGCGCTGCCAGCAGGCAGAAGTCGATGAGCTGCTTGCGGTCCAGGTACGCCGCCAGCGACTTCCACGTCTGGTCGGACACCGACCGGGTGATGACGAACTCGTCCGTCGCGGTGATCAGGACGCGTTGCCGGTCGGTGAGGCCCTCGGCGTCCGGCCCTTCGAAAATGCGGGCCTGCGTCTCGGCGTCGACGCCGCGGCTGCGGGCGAGGCGACGGTGCTGCTGCAGTTCGTACTCGCTGCCGCGCAGATGAGCGACGCGCAGGATCACCAGTTCGGCATCCCTGAGCCCCAGCTTGCTGCGGCCCAGCAGCATGCCGGAGTAGGGGAGGAACGTCAGGAACAGCAGATGGTGCTGGCCGAGGACGTTGAAGAGGGTGAACCGCGGAGCCCGGATGGTCTTGGCGCCGATCTTGGCGATGACCCAGTTGAGCGGGCCCAGCTCACGGAAGCCGCCGGGTTCGATGCGGGCCGGCTCGATGGTGTTCACAATTCCCGAGTCTGGCACAGGCGAGGCGGTCGTAGGGTCCAGCCATGCAGCGGCCGCAATGAAAATGTGCTGAGTCGCAAATTGGTCGCAAATTGCTGGTAGCGGCGTCTGACGACCTATCGTCTATCACGTGTTCATTGAGCATTCACCCTTTCTTAAGGAGGGTGTACCGCCCCGGACGAAGGTCGCGATCGGCATTGCGCTGGTCGCGACGTTCATGTGCGCGCTGCAGGCCACGGCGATGCTGTGCGGTTTCCGGGGTCCGCTCGAGCGCCTGATCGGCGATTACGTCGGAACCCCGGCGGGATTCACGGTGCCCTGGGCGGCGCTGGTGGTGGCTCTGGTCGCAGTGCCGCGCGACTACCGGCTGCCGATTGCGGGCACCGCACTTGGGCTCGACGTGCTCTTTGTCGTCGGCCGGGAGTACGTCGGTCTTCCGGCGGCGATGGGCAGCGGCGCGTTGGTCGTGCTCACCGGGCTGGGTGTGTTTGCGCTGATGCGGTGGACCGGCTCGCGACGCGACACCGCGCTGAAAGGCGTCGCCACCGGCCTGTTGCTCGTGCTCGCCACCAAGGCCGGTGACGCCTGGCTGACCATCACGTCGCTGACGCGCCCCACCGTGCTCGATGAGTTCGCGGCCCGCGCCGATCACGCGCTGGGGCAGCCGTCGTGGGTGCTGGGGCAGCTGGTCCAGCACCATTCGGTGCTCTACTTCCTGCTGCACTGGGTGTATCTCGAACTCTCGGCCGCCGCGACCGTGGTGGCCATCTATCAGCTGCGGAACGTGACCACGGGTGGGCGGTGGCCCCGGCACTTCGTCGTCCGGACCTTCCTCGTGCTCGGTCTGATCGGCCCGCTGATCTATCTGATGTTCCCGTTGGTGGGACCCACCTACGCTTTCGGCCCGGCCGGTGGCGGATTCCAGGTCGGCGACTTCTGGCCGGCGCTGCTACCGCCGGTCGACGGCACCGCTGTGCCCATCGCGTTCGACACGTCGACCCCGCGTAACTGCATGCCGTCACTGCACACGGCGTGGGCGCTGGCTGTGTTCATCCACTCTCGGTCGGGACCGCGGTGGTTGCGCATCGGCGGCACCTGCTGGCTGGTGGGCACCCTGGCCGCGACCCTGGGCTTCGGCTTCCACTACGGCGTCGACCTCGTGGTCGGTGCGGCGTTGTGCCTGACGGTCGAATCGGCGCTGCGGGAACCGGTCCGGCCAACTGCGCGTGCCCGACTACGGCTGATCGCCGGTGGCGTGTCCGTCATCGTCGGCCTGATGCTGTGCGTCCGTCACCTATCCGACTGGATGGCGGCGTACCCGATCATGTTCGGGTTGCTCATCATTGGCGCGTTCGCAACACTGGCCTACGGCTTCTACGCCACGTTCTTCTCGCATCCGGGCACTTCAGCGCCGGCGATCGAGCGGCTGACCGGCGAGGAGTCAGAAAGTCCAGCTGCGTGACTGCTGCAGGACGAAGCCATGCTTGTTGTGATCAATGCAGGCGACGAGATTGACATCGGCGGCGCACGTGAAATATGTGACCCCCTGGGCGTCGTAGTTGATCTTGCTTCCGTTCGGGAGCTGTTTTTCCGGCGCGCCCGAAGTGCATGAATTGTTGGACTGTCGGAACTGATAGGGATGCGGGTCTCGGTCGCGCAACGGCACACTATTCGGCCCGACCGAGGTGCAGCTCGTATCGGTACTGCCCGACGTGGTACCCGGCAGGGCGAACGGTGTCGAACAGCTCATCGAGGTGTATCCGTTGATGCTGCAACGGATCCCGTCGGCTGTGGAGAACTCCTCGGACGTCCCGGTGTGCCCCACGACGTCGTAGTCGTGTCTCTTGACCAACACGTAGCTGTCCAAGTTCGGGAAGCTGGTCAGCTCAGCGCGGGAGGTGGTCGGCGCCGGGCTGGTCGGGTGACTTGTGCAGGCGGCGCTCAATGTGAGTCCCGCGATCATGAAAGCTGTTCCTGCAACTTCTCTCATGTTTCAGACCTGCGGCAGCCAGCCAGACCCGTTGGGGGACAAGACGAAGCCGTGTCCTTGGGAGTCCTTGCACGCGGTGGTGCGTTTGTCGTCGACACCGCAGGTCACGCCGTTGACGGTGAGGGTGTGAAACGGTGGAAGAGTTCTGAGGTTGTTCGTCTGCGGGATGCCAGAACCGATCGGGGCCAACCCGTAGTCTGTCCCGATCGAATTGAGGCCAGTCGTGGCCGGGGGAACTGACGGAAAGTTGTTGCCCGTGCAGATCGCTGCCGGCGGCATCATGAAATCACAGGTGATTCCGTCAGGAGTCAGGAAAACAACTTGTCTGGCGTGGATGCCCGGCGTCGACGCGTCGACTTCGTAGTCGACAGAGTTGACAGGCGTGTATCGGCTCATGTCCGGAAACGTCGGTGGGTCTGCCCAGGCGCTGGGTTGCGAGGCCATGCCGACCAACATCATTGCCGTGACGACGAACGAAGCTCTGGGGAGTGCTCTCATGTCAGTTCCTTCCCAGACTCACTAGATCGGCAATCGTGTCCCGGCCAATTCGTGTTACTTGGATGCATTGACCTGCACCTGCTGAGTGTCGTACGGAGCTCCCAGAGGCTTGCCGTCCGAACCATTCTGGGTATTCCATTGGCTGACAAGGATATTCAGTTCATCGAGCGATGATCCTGGCATGATGTAGCCGCCGTACGGCTGGAAGACGTAGCCAGGAGCTGCAGGCGAGTTCTGCTGGGCTGCGACGATGGGCGGAGGGGCGAATATCTTGGTGGGGTCATCGGCCACGCGGACCTCGACTTGGTTGACCCCAGGAGTGCTGTTGAAGCCGGACAACACTGGGTGGCCATCAATCTCGCGGAAGCTCAATTCTCCGAAATTCTGGCCTCGGCTCAATACGGCGGGGGTGTCGCTGTGCTGCCCCCAGCTACTTCCCGTCCACGGCTGCCAGGCATTTCGATCTGTGACATGCGCCGGATCAACTCGGTACATCGTGACGCCCTGGCTGCGGTCGAACGAGTCTCCCGCGATGTACACCATTCCGTCTTTGCCTTGGTAGCCGCTGACTTGGGTCGGCGGGTTTCCGGGCAAGCCAGGGGCCGAGGGGCGCCATGAGCCGGGCACGGGTTGCCAGCCTTTGGACGGATCGTCTGAGACCTCGACCAGCCAGGAACCGGCCGTTGGTTTCAGGCCCGAGGTACCGCTGACCATCATGTACGTCTTGCCGTTGGCCTGAAACGAGCCGGCGGGCAGGGGATTGGTATTCGGGTCGATCGCCAGTGCTTCCGGCGGGGGAGGGAACAGGACGCCCGGGGTACCGGGGCCGCCCGGACTGTTGAGCGGCTGGCCGAAGATGGGCCTGCCGTCTTTGTCCCAGCCCACGATCGGCACGGCCACTGACCGGTAGTGCTCGTTGTCAGGGCCGCCGACCTTGTCGCCCTTGAAGGAGTCGCCGAACACAGCCACCAAACGGCCGTCCGGCAACTCGACGATCTCCCCCAGGTCGGCGGCGCCGATGCCCGGGATACCGGGCTGAGCACCGGTGCCGGCGATGGGTCCGAGGTTCTTCACTCCGCCCGGAGGCACCGATCCGTCAGGCCCAGGACCACCGCCAGGGCCCAGCTTGAATCCGTTCAACTGGGTACCGATCAGCTTCAACGCCGCGGCTACCTGTGCGTCGAGGGTGGCCAATTTCATGGCCCGCCCTCGGATCGCTGCCTGGTATGCGTGCCTGGCCAGTTCGCGCAGCAGCAGCATTGGGGCCACGAGAATTTTCGGCAGCCGATCGGTGACCGTCAGATCCTCGCTGACGGAGAACATCTCGTCCTCGGCGTCGTCAATCGTCTTGACCGCGTCGTGCTTCGCGTTGCCAATCGTCTGCGCACCCTTGGTAGCCGTCGTTTGAGCGTGCTCGACCCGCTCCAGAACCGTATGGACCTTGGTCGCATCAGCTTTCAGCCGTGCCCGGGCCTGCTCACCCGCGGTGCCGCTCCAGTCGGCATTCTCGAGTCCGTGCTGCGCTTTGTCGTATGCGTCTTTCAGCTTTGTGGCGCGCTGGCCCCACGTCTTTGCGGCAGCCTCCAGCGAATCCGTGTTCCATGACTGGACCTGCGACTTCGTCGGCATCGACACCGGTGCGGTCAAGACCCCTACCGACCCGGCATTGACCGTGACACGGCTGCGCCGCCTGCGGCGTCGGTGGCTTCGTAGGCGGCGGCGGCCTTGGTCAGGTTGCTGCCGAATTCGGTCAGGGCTTTCGAGCACTCACCATCGACATGATCGATCCCGGCCGACACGTCACCCACCGCGGCAGCACTCGGCTGCCACACGGGCCCGGCTGCGGCCTGTGCGGGAGCAGGTTTCAAGCCGGCGGCGGCGTCGCTCAATTCTCTGGCGAGCGACCGCAGGCCGTCGGGATCGACCTTCAATGCTGAGGGAGCCACGCATCCAGCCTATGCCCGCGCCGGCACACTGCCGGTCACTAATTCGCGCGCTTCACCACATACGGCGTCACGGTGCTGCGGTGTTCGTCGAGGTCCAGTGCCCGGCCCAACGCGGGGAAGGCCCGCTGCGGGCAGTTGTCTCGTTCGCACACCCGGCACCCCGAGCCGATGGGCGTCGCGGCCCCGCCGGACAGGTCCAGCCCTTCGGAGTAGACGAGCCGATTGGCATGGCGCAGTTCGCAACCCAGCCCGATGGCGAAGGTCTTACCGGGCTGGCCGTACCGCGCGGCGCGTCGTTCCACGGTGCGCGCCACCCACATGTAGTTGCGGCCGTCGGGCATCTGGGCGATCTGCACCAGCATCTTGCCGGGGTTCGCGAAGGTCTCGTAGACGTTCCACAGCGGGCAGGTGCCGCCCGACGAGGAGAAGTGAAAGCCGGTGGCGGACTGGCGTTTCGACATGTTGCCGGCCCGGTCGACCCGGACGAACGACAGCGGCACGCCGCGCATAGACGGCCGCTGCAACGTCGACAGCCGGTGCGCGATGGTCTCGTAGCTCACCGAGTGGTAGGCCGACAGCCGCTCGACGTCGTAGCGGAATTCCTCTGCGACAGCGTGGAATTGGCCGTAGGGCAGCACCGCGGCCGCGGCGAAGTAGTTGGCCAGCCCCATGCGGGCCAGCTTCACCGACTCCTCGCTGGTGAAATTGCCTTCGGCCACCAGGCTTTCCAGCAGGTCGCCGAATTCCAGGTAGGCGAGCTCGGCGGCCAGCTTGAACACGTACTGTCCCGACGACAGGTGGCCGCCGATCTCCAGCGTCCTGGTCTCCGGGTCGTAGCGGTGCAGCACGTTGTCGCCGAGTTCGAGCCGCTGCACGATGCGCACGTGGTGTACGCGGCTCAGCCGCTCGGCCAGCTCGCGGGACAGTTCGGACCGGCGCATGTGCATGCGGAGGATGAATTCCTCGGCCGCGGTGTCGAGTTCGTGCAGGTAGTTCTGCCGCGTGTAGAAGTAGTCGCGGACCTCTTCGTGCGGCATGGTGATGGCGCCACTGCCGCTGCCGTCGGAGAACCGGTCCTCGGTGGCGGCGGCGAGCTGTGCGGTGGACAACCGGTAGCGGCGGTGCAGATCGACCATCGCGCGGGCCATCGTCGGGTGGGTGCTGACCAGGTCGGCGATCTCGGGGATGTCGACGTCGACGCCCAGATCCCGATCCATCAGTGCTTCGCGTAGTTCGGCGACCAGCCGGGTGTCGTCCTGGGAGGCGAAGAACGTCGCGTCGACGCCGAACACCTCGGTGATCCGGAGCAGTACGGAGACGCTCAGTGGTCGCACGTCGTGCTCGATCTGGTTGAGATAGCTGGGCGAGATGTCGAGCATCTGCGCCAGCGCGGCCTGGCTGAAGCCGCGTTCGCCGCGGAGCTGACGCACCCGAGAGCCAACGAAAGTCTTCGCCATGAAAGCAGCCTAACAATGATGTGAATACCACCTTCGCAGAATTGGCAAATTGGCGCTGTGGCAGGATCGGGCCCGCGGGTGAGTTGGGCGATCCAGCCGAGTGGACCCGCCGGGAAAGGGACACCATGACCACCGCGGAGACCGCCGAAAAGACCGTCGAAAAGGCCACGGCCACACTGGCAACGGGGCTGGCCAAGGTCCTGATGCCGGTCCCTGAAGGTCACCCCGACGTGTTCGACACCAGCTGGCCGCTGCGGATGGCCGACGTCGATCGGGACGGCCGACTGCGGTTCGACGGCGCCTGCCGGCACATCCAGGACATCGGCCAGGACCAGCTGCGCCAGATGGGCTACGAGGACGTCCACCCCGCCTGGGTCGTCCGGCGCACCATGGTGGATTTGATCCGCCCCATCGAGCGCGGCGACATCCTGCGTCTGCGGCGCTGGTGTTCGGGAACCTCGAACCGGTGGTGTGAGATGCGGGTGCGCATCGACGGCCGCAAGGGCGGCCTGATGGAATCCGAGGCGTTCTGGATCAACATGAACCTGGAGACGCAGGGGCCGGCGCGGATCTCGGACGACTTCCTGGCCGGTTTGAAGCGGACCGCCACCACCGATCGGCTGCGGTGGAAGGGCTACCTCAAGGCCGGCGGCCGTGACGATGCCACCCGGATCGTGGACTACCCGGTCCGCGTCAGCGACATCGACCTGTTCGACCACATGAACAACTCCGTCTACTGGTCGGTGGTCGAGGACCACCTGCAGACCTATCGCCCCGAGCTGCTGGAGGCACCGCTGCGGGTCACCATCGAGCACGACGCCGCGGTGGCCCTGGGGGAGCGGTTGGAGATCCTCACGCACGAGTTCCCGGCCGGATCGACGGACAAATTCGGTCCGGAGCTATGTGACCGCGGTGTTACAACGCTCACATATGTGGTCGGTGACGAGGTCAAAGCGGTCGCCTGCCTGTTCGCGCTCTGAGTGCGCCGATTTAACAGTACGAGCGTACTGACCAGCGCATTTCGGTTACCAGTCAGTAGCTACTGAACCGGTTAAGCAACGCAGCAAATTCGCAATCTTCGCAACTTGGCTACGACTGTTGGCGAAAGTTGGCACCTGTAACCGCTGGACCTGCGGGTATGTGCTGTGTCATCGTCGTTATCAGCACACAAGCGAAGTCGCCGAAGCGTTAACAATCAGTTTGAATCTTGGCGCCCACGGCGACGCGGCCTCACGAAGGAGCACAATGTCCAACGTCGGAAAGCCACGTACCGCCGCTGAGATTCAGCAGGACTGGGACACCAACCCCCGCTGGAAGGGCATCACCCGCGACTACACCGCAGCTCAGGTTGAGGAGCTGCAGGGCAGCGTCGTCGAGGAGAACACCCTCGCGCGTCGTGGCGCCGAGATCCTGTGGGACGGCGTCACCAAGGGCGACGGCTCCTACATCAACGCGCTGGGCGCCCTGACCGGCAACATGGCCGTTCAGCAGGTCCGCGCCGGCCTGAAGGCCATCTACCTGTCGGGTTGGCAGGTCGCCGGTGACGCGAACCTCTCCGGCCACACCTACCCGGACCAGAGCCTGTACCCCGCCAACTCGGTGCCGGCCGTCGTCCGCCGCATCAACAACGCCCTGCTGCGCGCCGACGAGATCGCCCGCGTCGAGGGTGACAAGAGCGTCGACAACTGGCTGGTTCCGATCGTCGCCGACGGTGAAGCCGGCTTCGGTGGCGCCCTGAACGTCTACGAACTGCAGAAGGCCATGATCGCCGCGGGTGCCGCCGGTACCCACTGGGAGGACCAGCTGGCGTCTGAGAAGAAGTGTGGCCACCTCGGTGGCAAGGTGCTGATCCCGACCCAGCAGCACATCCGCACCCTGACCTCGGCCCGTCTGGCCGCCGACGTCGCGGGCACCCCGACCGTCGTCATCGCCCGGACCGACGCCGAGGCCGCCACCCTGATCACCTCGGACGTGGACGACCGCGACAAGCCGTTCGTCACCGGTGAGCGCACCGCTGAGGGCTTCTACAACATCCAGAAGGGCATCGAGCCCTGCATCGCGCGTGCCAAGGCCTACGCCCCGTACGCCGACATGATCTGGATGGAGACCGGCGTGCCGGACCTCGAGGTCGCCCGCAAGTTCGCCGAGGCCGTCAAGGCTGACTTCCCGGACCAGCTGCTGTCCTACAACTGCAGCCCGTCGTTCAACTGGAAGCAGGCGCTGGACGACTCGACCATCGCCAAGTTCCAGAAGGAACTGGGTGCCATGGGCTTCACGTTCCAGTTCATCACCCTGGCCGGCTTCCACGCCCTGAACTACTCCATGTTCGACCTGGCCTACGGCTACGCCCGCGAGGGCATGACCGCCTACGTCGACCTGCAGGAGCGCGAGTTCGCGGCCGAGGAGCGCGGCTACACCGCCACCAAGCACCAGCGTGAGGTCGGCGCCGGTTACTTCGACAAGATCGCCACCACCGTGGACCCGAACACCTCGACCGCAGCTCTGAAGGGCTCGACCGAAGAGGGCCAGTTCCACTGAGCTTGCGAAGTGGAACCGGAAAGCCGGAGCCACTGAGCTTGCGAAGTGGAACCGAGGGCTTGAGTCACTGAGCCGTTTGGTTTTGATATGGCAGGCCCCGCTCAGGATCTGGGCGGGGCCTGTCGCATATCTTCAGAAGTAATCATGAGGAGAGGACAGCGGTGAGCAACGCAATCGAACGAGTCGGGGTCATCGGGGCCGGGCAGATGGGCGGCGGTATCGCCGAGGTCTGCATCAAGGCAGGCGCACAGGTCCTGGCGTTCGAGCCGACCGAGGCGCTGACCACCGCCGGCCGGGAGCGGATCACCAAGTCGCTGGACAACGCGGTCAAGAAGGGCAAGCTGTCCGACGCCGACCGCGACGCCGCCCTGGGTCGGCTGAGCTTCACGAACGACCTGGCTGACATGGCCGATCGCCAGCTCGTCATCGAGGCCATCGTCGAAGACGTCAACGTCAAGGCGAAGGTTTTTTCTCAGCTTGACGAGATCATCACCGACCCCGAGGCAGTGCTGGCGTCGAACACGTCGTCCATCCCGATCATGCGCATCGCCGCTGCGACCAAGAACCCGAGCCGCGTGCTCGGTCTGCATTTCTTCAACCCGGTGCCGGTGCTGCCGCTGGTCGAGCTCATCTCATCGGTGACGACCGCCCCCGAAGCCGCCGCGCGCGTCGAGACCTTCGCCGGCGAGGTGCTGGGCAAGAAGGTCGTTCGGGCGGCGGATCGCTCGGGCTTCGTTGTCAACTTCCTGCTGGTTCCCTACCTGCTGGCAGCCATCCGGATGGCCGAGTCGGGCTTCGCCACCGTCGAGGACATCGACACCGCGGTCGTCGCCGGGTTGTCGCATCCGATGGGCCCGCTGAAGCTTGCCGACCTGGTAGGCCTGGACACCATGAAGCTGATCGCCGACTCCATGTACGACGAGTACAAAGAGCCGCTGTACGCGGCCCCGCCGTTGCTGCTGCGCATGGTCGAGGCCGGGCAGCTCGGTAAGAAGTCTGGCAAAGGCTTCTACACCTACTGACAGACGCCGGGTTGGAGCCTGACAGTAATTTTCGTTAACCTTGCGTGCGGGTCGTTTTTCGCTGGGCCCGTTAGGGCATGCGCACGCACGGATATGTCATCCGGCCGCACCAGGCCATGGCGCCTCCCGCGACAGCGAACGTAACCGCAAAGGATAGATACCGATATGTCACAAGCCGATATCGATTTGACCCCCCATTACGAGGAGTCGCAGTCGATCTACGACATCTCGAACGAGTTCTTCGCGCTGTGGCTCGGCCCCACGATGGGCTACACCTGCGGCTACTACGAGCGCGAGGACATGACGCTCGAGGAGTCGCAGAACGCCAAGTTCGACCTGGCGCTGGGCAAGCTGGACCTGAAGCCGGGCATGACCCTCCTCGACATTGGCTGTGGCTGGGGCGGTTGCCTCGAGCGCGCCATCACCCAGTTCGACGTCAACGTCATCGGCATCACCCTGAGCAAGGAACAGTCGGAGTGGGCCCGCGAGCGGCTGGCAAAGATCGACACCAACCGCAGCATCGAGATCCGGATGCAGGGCTGGGAAGAGTTCGACGAGCCGGTCGACCGTATCGTGTCGATCGGCGCTTTCGAGGCCTTCAAGCAGGAGCGCTACCCGATCTTCTTCGAGCGGGCGTACAACATCCTGCCGGAGAACGGCGGCCGGATGCTGCTGCACACCATCCTGGCGCACACCCAGCAGTTCTTCCGTGAGAACGGCATCAAGCTGACGATCAGCGACCTGAAGTTCATGAAGTTCATCGGCGACGTGATCTTCCCCGGCGGGCAGCTGCCGGCGGTCGAGGACATCGAGGTGCTCGCCGCGAACTCGGGCTTCACCCTGGAGCGCACCCACCTGCTGCGTCCGCACTACGCGCGCACGCTGGACATGTGGGCCGCCAACCTCGCCGCCAACAAGGACGAGGCCATCGCCATGCAGGGCCAGGAGATCTACGACCGGTACATGAAGTATCTGACCGGTTGCGCCGACTTCTTCCGTCGCGGCATCACCAACATCGGCCAGTTCACACTGGTCAAGTAGCTTTTCTAGCAAGGAGCCCCCGGACGCCGTCCGGGGGCTCCTTGCTTTGTGTCGAGATGACGGTTGGTGACGAAATTTGGCGAGATTGCGTCACCAACCGTCATCTCGACGAGGGATAGCCGTTGGCGTACAGGGCTTTTCGAGCCCGTGCCACTACCTCCGTCTGTCGAAAACGCAGCTGATTGCGGCTGACCCGAATGATCGTCCAGCCTTGAGCCGCCAGGAACTCCAGCCGCTCGATGTCCGCTTCGTGCTGCCGCGCATCGGTCCAGTGCTGTAGGCCGTCGTACTCGACTCCAACCATCCATTGCGGGTATCCCATGTCGATTCGGCGTCGCACGCGGCCCCATTGGTCGGCCACCGGTATCTGCGTGACGGGTCGGGGCAGGCCGGACTGCATGAGCAACAACCTCAGCCTCGTCTCCTGTGGTGACTCTGCACCCGCATCGGCAACAGTCAGGGCGTCGCGCAGGCGGCGGATACCGCGGGCCCCGGCGTATCGCTCGGCAATCGCTGCCACATCGGTGACCGCAGCGCCGCTAGCGTTGAGCAGCGCATCGATGCGGATGACGGCAGTCTCGAACGGCAGCCGTCGGCCCAGGTCATAGCCGGTGCGGGCGGGTGTGGTGCACGACATCGCATCAACGATCGTCAATTCGTCGTCGGCGATCGTGCCGATGTGAACGACGATGCCCTTTGGTGCCGGTTTGCGGGTCCTCGCTAGTTCTGCCGGGGCTTGGCTTGGTATCCAACGGCTGCCGAGTGCGGCCGCGGCGGAAAATCCCGCCAGTGTGGCCTCCCGACCTGACCACAGCCACGCGGCTTCGGCGTGATCGCGTGGCGTGAGCGTGAATTCATTTGGCGCGTAGACATTTCTGTGGACCATGCGATATCGGGCGCGCAGCATTTGCCGCGTGACCGCACCCGATTCCAGGGCTTCGGTGCCGAGAAAAAGTTCCCCCACACATTGGTCAGACGCGCCGCGCGGTCATTCGGTTCCATATCGCTCTGACGAGATGACGGTTGATGACGAAATTTCGCCAAATTCCGTCATCAACCGTCATCTCGGCGGGCTAACAGGACGCCAGTCGCTTCTTCTCCGCCTCGACGTCGAAATCGGCTGGGGGCCAAGATAGTTCGAGCTGTTCGAGCGCCTCGATCAGTAGCTCGGTGATGGCCAGCCGGGAGTACCACTTGCGGTTGCACGGCACGACGTGCCACGGCGCATGCGCGGTGGAGGTGCGGTCCAGCACGGCCTGATACGCCTCTTGATACTTCGGCCACAGCAGGCGCTCATCGATGTCGGCGGGGTTGTACTTCCAGTACTTGTCCGGCCGGTCGAGCCGCTCCGCGAGCCGCTTCTTCTGCTCGTCGAGCGAGACGAACATCGCGACCTTGATGATCGTCGTCCCGGCGTCGGTCAGTTCGCGCTCGAAGGCGTTGATCTCGTCGTACCGGCCTTCCCATACCGACGGCGGCACCAGGTCGTGCACCCGCACGATCAGCACGTCCTCGTAGTGCGACCGGTCGAAGACACCGATGTGCCCGGCCGGCGGTACCGCCTTCTGGATGCGCCAAAGGTAGTGATGCGACAGCTCTTCCGGGGTGGGCTTGCCGAAGGCTGAGTACCAGATCCCTTGCGGATTACCGGCTCCCACAACATGTTTGACGATTCCGCCTTTGCCGGCGGTGTCCATGCCCTGCAGGACCAGCAGCACGGACCGGCGGTCCCCGGAGCGGCTGTTCGCGTACAGCCGCTCCTGCAGCTCGGCGAACCGCTCGTTGCGTTCGGTCTGCAGCTCGGGGGCGTCGGCCTTGCTGCCGCGGAACCCGGGGGTGGCGTCCGGGTCGATGTCGGCCACCCGGTGACCGGGTTTGAACTCAAGGTGCTTGTGCGGTTCGTGGGTCCACAGCGACGGCAGATCGGAGGTCACGCCGCTCAGTGAATCAGATGTGGCGGGATGGTCGGGGACGGATGCGGTTGCGCGTTGAATTCCTGCAATGACCCGCCGACTTCGACGGCGCCCCGCAGCGCGCCCCAGGACAGCAAGGTCAGGTAGTCGATGAGTTGTTCAGCGGTCATCCGGCGATTGGACATCCAGGAGTGGGTGGCCAGCTGCACGCCGCCGACGGTGTGGAACGCGAAGGCGTCGACGCCGCCGGTGTCCATCCCGGCGTGCGCCATGCGTCGGCGCAGCACAACGGCGAGCATGCGCGCGATGATCTGTTCGGAGTCGGCGATGGCCTTGCTCTTGCTCGCCGAACTGTTGGCGAACACGAACGGATAGATCTCCGGCTCGGCGGCGACGGTGTCGACGTACACCCGGATGATCTCCCGGGTGAGTTCGAAGCCGTCGAGGTTCGACGACAGCGCTGACGCCATATTGGGGATCAGTGTGGTTTGCGCGAAGCGCATCATCACCGCGGTGGTCAGATCGTTCTTGTCGACGAAGTAGCGGTACAGCACGGTCTTCGACACGCCGATCTCGGCCGCGATCTCGTCCATGCTGACGTTGCTGCCGCGGCGCCGGACGGCTTCGAGTGTGCCGTCGACCAGTTCATTGCGGCGATCGACCTTGTGTTGGTGCCAGCGTCGTTTGCGCCCGTCGGCTTTTGCCGACGACGGTGCGTTTTGCTGTGCCACGGTCGCAGTATGTCCATTCCGCTAGATCAGCTTGATAATACGGGGCGCCTGTTGCGGGCATGCAGGATGATGGAAGCGTGGCACACCGACCCAGGCCGGGACCTGGACCCCATTCAAGGCACCAGGCATCCCTCGAACCGCACGTCAGCCTCGCGGAGTCGTTTGCCGGCGCCGACCGGACGGCCGACGAAGAGCGGCGCCGTAACCTGCGCCGGATGAAAGCGGTCGCGCTGAGCTTCCTGCTGGGTGCGACGGTGTTGTTTGCCGTGTGTACATGGTTGCAGGCCCGGGGCGGCGCGTACAGCTGGACCGGTCCGTGGGTGGGATATGTCCGGGCCGGTGCCGAGGCGGGCATGGTCGGTGCGTTGGCGGACTGGTTCGCGGTGACGGCGCTGTTCCGTCATCCGCTGGGCATCCCCATCCCGCACACCGCGATCATTCCGCGCAAGAAGGACCAGCTCGGCGAGGGCCTGGGCACCTTTGTGCGCGAGAACTTCATGTCGCAGGAAGTGGTCGAGACGAAGCTGCGCGACGCCCAGGTGGCCAGCCGGCTGGGAAAGTGGCTGTCGGAACCGGTGCATGCGGCACGGGTGGCCGCCGAGGCGTCGACGGTGCTGCGGGTGCTGGTGGAGCTACTGCGCGACGAAGACGTGCAGCACGTGCTGGACCGGATGATCGTCAAGCGGATCGCGGAACCGCAGTGGGGCCCGCCGATCGGCCGGGTGCTGGAGAGCCTGCTGGCCGAGCGGCGGCAGGAGGCGCTGCTGCAGCTGTTGGCCGACCGCGCGTTCCAATGGTCACTCAATGCCGGCGAGATCATCGAGCGGGTCATCGAGCGGGATTCGCCGACGTGGTCGCCGCGCTGGGTCGACCACCTGGTGGGCGACCGCATCCACCGCGAGCTGATGGACTTCACCGACAAGGTGCGGCGCAACCCCGAGCACGAGCTGCGGATGTCGGCCACGAAGTTCCTCTTCGACTTCGCCGACGATCTGCAGAACGACGAGGACACGATCGCGCGGGCCGAACGGATCAAGGAACAGATCCTGGCACGCGACGAGGTGGCGCGGGCTGCGGAGACGGCGTGGAGCACCGCCAAGCGCATCATCCTCGAATCGGTGGACGATCCATCGTCAGTTTTGCGCACCCGGATTGCAGATTCGGTGGTGCGGATCGGGGAGTCTCTGCGGGACGACGCGGAGCTGCGGGACAAAGTTGACGACTGGCTCGTCAGGGGCGCAAAACACCTTGTTGCGCAATATGGGACGGAGATCACAGCGATCATCACGGAGACCATCGAACGTTGGGACGCCGACGAGGCGAGCCGGCGGATCGAGCTCCATGTGGGCCGTGACCTGCAGTTTATTCGGATCAACGGCACGGTCGTCGGATCGTTGGCCGGACTGGTCATATACACGGTCGCCGAGCTGTTCCTCTGATCGTGCTAGCAAGCGCTTGCAAGCGCTTGCAATAGTTAGCACCCTCTTTTACCGTTGTTTTCGTACAGATCGCCCACCAAAAGCGGTCGACGAAGACAGGGGAACGACATGGCGCAGGATGCAGACATCGCCGCCGTCATGTCGAATGCAGCACAGGACATCGGCAGCTTCATCCGCACCCAGCGGGAGGCTGCGCAGGTCTCGGTCCGCCAGCTCGCTGAGAAGGCGGGCGTCAGCAACCCCTACCTGAGCCAGATCGAGCGTGGCCTGCGCAAGCCGTCGGCCGATGTGCTGAACCAGATCGCCAAGGCGCTCAGGGTTTCGGCCGAGGTGCTCTACGTACGGGCCGGAATCCTGGAGCCCAGTGCCGCCGGCGAGGTGCGTGACGCCATCATCGCCGACCTCTCGATCACCGAGCGGCAGAAGCAGGTGCTGCTCGATATCTACACATCCTTCCGGCAGCAGAACGATGCCGAATCCAAACCGCTTCCTGATCAGCCTGAATTGGAAGCCGCCAGTGAGGAGCAGACAACGACGACTGAGACTCACCAAGTAGCGAACTGACCAACGCAGTACCCGAGAAAGGAAACAACGAACATGGCAGAGAACAAAGAGACCGCCCAGCCCACCATCGAGGACCTCAAGGCCCCCCTGTTCGCCGCCGTCGGCGCTGCGGACCTGGCGCTGGCCACCGTCAACGAGATCGTCGCGAGCCTGCGTGAGCGTGCCGAAGAGGCCCGCACCGATGCCAACGCGCGCGTCGAAGAGGGCCGTGCCCGCCTGACCAAGCTGCAGGAAGAACTGCCGGGCCAGGTTGAGGAGCTGCGCGAGAAGTTCAGCACCGAAGAGCTGCGCAAGGCCGCCGAGACCTACGCCGAGAACGCTCAGAACACCTACAACAAGCTGGTCGAGCGCGGCGAGGCCGCCCTGGAGCGCCTGCGCGCCCAGTCGTCCATCGAGAGCGTTCGTGAGCGCGTCGAGGACGTCCGTGAGCGTGTCGAGGACGTGCGCGAGCAGGTCACCGAGCTGACCCAGGATGCCCTGGGCAACGTTGCCAGCCAGACCCGCGCGGTCGGCGAGCGCGCCGCCAAGCTGGTCGGCGTCGAGCTGCCCGAGAAGGACGAGGCTCCGGCCGCCAAGAAGGCCGCCCCGGCCAAGAAGGCTCCGGCTGCCAAGAAGGCCGCTCCGGCCAAGGCTGCTGCGACCAAGGCCGCCCCGGCCAAGGCTGCTGCCAAGGTTCCGGCCAAGAAGGCCGCTCCGGCCAAGAAGGTCACCCAGAAGTAATCAGGTTCGACGTCAAGGACGTAACCCACATAGGCTGAGGGCGTGTACCTCGGAAGCCTGGTGGGTTACGTCCTTTTCGCGTTGCAGATCGCGGTGCTCGCCACGACTGTCTACGCGTTCGTGCATGCCGCCATGCAGCGTCCGGATGCCTATACCGCCGTCGACAAACTGACCAAGCCGGTATGGCTGGCGATCCTGGGCGGCGGCGCGGTCCTGGGCTGGATCATCGGCCCGCCGGTGGGCGCGGCCATCGCGGCCTGTGCCGCCGGTGTCTACCTGGTCGACGTGAAGCCCAAACTCCTTGAGGTCCAAGGGAAATCCCGGTAATCGGTGCGTTCGATCCGGTTCGCGGTCCTGGTAGCCGCCGCGTTGGCGCTGGCCCCGCAGGCTTTGGCCGACCCAGTTGATCCCGCCGAACCGACTCCACAACCTGTTCCGCCGCCGCCCTACGTCGACCACACCCGGTGGACGCAGTGGGACGGCGCGTCGAGCCTGCGGGTGTATCCGACGTGGGCCGGCCGGCACGCGTCCGGCCTGGGCGCCACGGCGCCGGGAGACGAGGCCTGGTCCGAGGTCCTGAACTCGGCGCCTGACGCCGACACCCCGGGGATGCGTGCCCAGTTCATGTGCCACTGGTACTTCGCCGAAGCCGCCGCGCCCGGCAAGGCCAGCTGGAACCTCGAGCCGTGGCGCCCGGTGGTCGACGACAGACAGATGGTGAAAGCGCGTTGCAATCCCGGTGGCACAGAGGAGCCGTTCTGATGAGTTGGACCCGCGAGCAGGTGGCCGCACTGGTCGACCACACCCTGCTCAAGCCCGAGGCGACCGCCGCGGACGTCGCGAGCCTGTGCTGGGAGGCCGCCGATCTGGGCGTCTGCGCGGTCTGTGTGTCCCCGTCGATGCTGGCCGCCGTCGAGGTGCCCGAGCGCGTCAAGATCGCCACCGTCGTGGGATTCCCGTCGGGCAAGCATGATTCGCAGATCAAGGCCCGCGAGGCGGCACTGTCGGTCGTCGGTGCCGACGGCCGGCGCGGCGCCGACGAGGTCGACATGGTGATCGACGTGGGTGCCGCCATCTCAGGGGACATCTCGGCGGTGTTCGCCGACATCTCCGCGGTCCGCGGGGCCGCCCCGACGGCGGTGCTGAAGGTGATCGTCGAGTCCGCGGCGCTGTTGAACCTCGCCGGCGCACCGACGCTGGCCGACGTCTGCCGCGCGGCGGCCGACGCGGGCGCCGATTTCGTGAAGACCTCCACCGGATTCCACCCCGCGGGCGGTGCGTCCGTGCAGGCCGTGGAGATCATGGCGCAGACCGTCCCGGCCCTCGGCGTCAAGGCCAGCGGCGGCATCCGTACCGCTGAAGACGCGCTGGCCATGTTGGCTGCCGGCGCCACCCGGCTCGGTCTGTCCGGTACCCGCGCCGTCCTCGACGGGCTGGGTTAGTCAGCGATTTGTGCACGTTTTTCCGCGGTGACCGCGGAAAAACGTGCACAAATCACGCGGATCAGAGGCCGGAGAAGCAGGAGTCCTGCTGGGCCAGCGGGATGGTCGCGTTCTTGGTGCCGAACTTCGCGGTCACGCCGGTACCGGTCACCTGCAGGGCTTCCGGGCGGATGCCCATCGGGTAGTCCTTGGTCAGCTGCGCGGCGAACAAATCCAGCGCCGGCTGGATCGACTCACGCGGCAGCAAGAAGCCGAGCCCGGTCAGCTGCTCCACCTTGAGCGAGATGGTGCCGTCGGACAGCGTCGGCTTGGCGATGATCTGGGTCATCGGCGCGTCCAGCACGATGGTGCCCGACGACGGGTCGGTGGTGACGTCGGAGACCAGGCCACCCAGCACGGGGACGGTGTCGGCGATGGTCTGCTTGATGCCGTCGGCCGACCAGGTGACGGTGGCCTCGAGCGACCCGATGGTGCCGGCCGACTTGGCCGTCTTGTCGAGCTTGACGTCGTCGATCTCGATCTGGGCCTTCATGCCCTTGGCGAACCGCAGCTGGTTGCCGGCGGTGGTCACGGTGATCTTGTCGTAGTTGCTGTTGGCGACCTGCCACAGGAACGGGGTGGCGCCGAACTGCACGTCGACCTTGTCCTGGACCACGCACTGGACGGCCGAGGAGACGACGCTGTTGCCGCGGCTGCGGGCGTAGAACTCACCGCCGACGACACCGGCCGCCGACAGCGCGAGCGCGATCACGATGATCAGGATCAGCGACATCGGGTCGCGCAGCAGTTCCATGACACCGCGGCGCTTCTTCGGCGGATCGGTGGCGGGCACCTGCTGGGGAGCCGGGTACGACGTCGGCGGTACATCGGTGCCGTAGGCCGGCGCGGCCGGCGCGTCGGCGCCGTAAGCGGGGATGTCGGTCGCCGGCGGCACTGACGCGTTGTCGGCCGTCAGCACCTCGGCGGGCTGGGCACCCGGAGCCTCCGGCGCGGGCTCGGCAGATGGTGCGGCGTCCTCATTGGCGGGGCGGGCCCAGGGGTCAGTCACCCTTGCGATTGTGCCTTACGCGCAATCGTGGTGCGGTTGCGCAGCACAGCGATGGTCTCGCGGGCCCGCTCGACCGCAGCTAGGTCGATGTCCGTGACCAGCAGTTCCGGGTCGAGGCCGGCCTGCGCGACGATGTCGCCCGTGGGGGAGGTCACCAGGCTGCCGCCGCTGCCGGTCGGGCCCTTCTTGGCGAGTTCGTCGCCCGGATACGGCTGGTCGACGGCGGCGACGACGCAGCTGGTGTCGAGCGCGCGGGCGCGGGCCAGCAGCGTCCACTGCTCCAGCTTGCCCGGACCCGACGCCCACGACGCGTGGACGGTCAGCAGCTTGGCGCCGCGTTCGGCGAGCTCCAGGTGCAGCTCGGGGAACCGGACGTCGTAGCACGTGGTCAGGCCGACGGGAACGGTGGCGTCGGCGGTCTGCACGTCGATCACGACGGGCTCGAAACCCGGTGCGACAGTGTCGGATTCGGCGAATCCGAAGGCGTCGTACAGGTGCATCTTGTGATAGTGGGCATCCAGGCCCGGGCCGGTGGCGATGAGGGTGTTGGTCACTCGGCTGTCGGCGTCGCCGAGCGCCGGACAGAACATCCCGGCGACGACGGTGATGCCCGATCGCGCGGCGATGTCCCGTACCGCGTTCGCCCACGGTCCGTCGAGTGGCTGGGCCACGGGCGCCAGCGGCACGCCGAACCGGCACATCGTGGCCTCGGGGAACAACACCAGGTCGGCGCCGGCGTGGGCGGCGCGCGCGGTGTGGTCGGCGACCAGTTCCAGGTTGGCTGCGGGGTCGGTTCCCGTACCGATCTGGGCCAGTGCGATGCGCATGCGAATCAGCGTAGTTATCGCCGTGGTCTCAGCGGGTGCAGGCCAGCGACGGATCCTTGGTCACCGCCATGTGGCGCACGGCGTCGTCGACGCGTTCCTGCGCCAGTTCGTGGGCGTCGACGGCCTGCTGCAGGCGGTCCAGGACGTCCGGGACCTCCTTGGTGGTGATCCACAGCGCGGTGTCGGCACCGGCCTGCAGGGCTTTGAGCACGGCCTCGGGCACGCTGTAGCGCTGGGTGATGGCGCCCATGCTGGACAGGTCGTCGGTGAACACGGCGCCTTGGAATGGGCGCGATGGCTGTCCGCCATATTTGCCGCTGCGCAGCAGGTCGTAGGCGGCCTTGGACAGGCTGGCCGGATCGGTGTCGGTGAGCCCGGGCACCTGCATGTGGCCGACCATCACGGCGACGGGCAGCTGCGTCGTCAAGGACTGGTAGGGGACCAGGTCGAGGGTCTCCAGCTGAGCCAAGGGCGGGGTGACGACGCCGCCCTTGTGTGAGTCGCCGGACGCGTGGCCGTGGCCGGGGAAGTGTTTGAGCACCGGCAGCAGCCCGGCGTCGCGCAGGCCGTCCGCGTACGCGCCGGCGTAGGCGGTGACGGCTTCGGCGGTGTCGCCCCAGGCCCGGTCGCCGATGACGGTGCCGTCGGCTGCGGCCGTGATGTCGACGACGGGCGCGAAGTCGATGGTGATGCCGAGTTCTTTCATCGCCTGGCCGCGGAGCCGCGCGATCTCGCGAATCTGTTCCGGGGTCTTCCCGGCGGCGACCAGCTCGCGCGGTGACGGCTGGCTGCCGATGAGGTTCTTCAGCCGCTGCACCCGGCCGCCCTCTTCGTCGACGCTGACGGCCAGCGGCAGCGGCCGCGGTTCCTGCGACAGGGCGGCGAGGGGCGCGCCGAGCATCGAATAGTCGGTCCAGCTGGTGATGAAGATGCCGCCGACCTCTTGCTCCCGCACCACCGCCTGCGCGTCGGCCAGGTTCTTGACCCCGACCATCAGCAGCTGGGCCAGCTTCTGGCGTGGCGTGAGCGCGGCCACCGTGGCGTCGAGTCGCTGGCATGGGGGCGGCGCCGCCACGGCAACCGTGGATGCCGTCGGCGGGTGTTCGGCCGGCGTCGAGGCGGGCCGGGGCTTGCTCATGACGGCCGCGATGATCAGGCCGACGACGATCACTGCCGCGGCCGAAGCCAGGACGACCGGCGATTGCAGTCGGCTGCGGGGTGGCGGCATACGGCGAACCCTATTCGTTCGGCGCGACGGCGGACCACGGCACGGTCAGCACGCCGTCGCGCAGCCGGCGGCGCGGCGGCTCGAGGGGATGGCCCTCGTCGACCAGCAGGTCGAGCATGGCCCGCCACCGGACACGTGGCCCGAACACGCCGTGCCCGGCCGTGGTGGCCCAGGCGCGGTCCGCGGCCTGCAGTAGCCGGTGGATCGGCTGGCCCGGAACATTGTGGTGGATAAGCACTTTCGGCAAACGCTCCGCCAGATCAGAGGGGCGTTCGATCGCGAACGGGTCGCACGACAACGTCAGGCTCACCGGTCCGGCGGCATCGAGCAGCACCCAACAGCAGCGTCGTCCCAACTCGTCGCAGGTGCCGTCGACCAGCAGCCCGCCGGGAGCCAGCCGCCCCGTCATCTCCGCCCAGGCGGCGGGCACGTCGGCGACGTCGTACTGCCGCAGCACGTTGAACGCGCGGACCAAAACCGGTGTGTGACCGGCCAATTCGAAGCCGCCGAGGCCGAATTCGACGATGTCGCCGGCCAACTCACGCGCCAGCCGCACCCGCTCCGGGTGAATCTCCAGCCCGACGACCCGCACGTCGGCCCGGACCGTGCGCAGCCGCGCGGCCAGCTCGACGGTGGTGACCGGAAGCGCGCCGTAACCGAGGTCGACGACGAGTGGCTCGGCGGCGTCGCGCAGCAGTGCCCGGACCCGCGGGGAGTGCACCAGCCAGCGGTCGCTGCGGCGCAGGCGGTTGTATCCGGTGGTGCCGCGCGTCGGCTGGCCGACAATTGAACCCCGTGGCTGGCCGACAATTGAACCCCGCGGCTGGCCGACAATTGAACCCCGCGGCTGGCCGACGGGCGAATTCATGGGCCCGAGTTTATGGGCGGGTCACCAGCGGGCGGCGATCCAGTCGGTGGTGAATTTCTGTTCCAGCTCGATCAGATATCTGAGCTGCTGCCCCAGCATCGCCTCGAGCTTGCCGCCGACCAGGGGGATGCGGACCTCGACCAGCGCGGAGAATTCGAGTCGCGCACCGCCAGCGGTGGGCGTCAGGACACCGGAGCCCGTGATGGTGGCCGGCGCACCGGGAACCCGGCTGCGCACCGTCCCGACGGCGCGTCCGTCGGTCAGCGGGCCCCAATGCTCTTCCCGCACCAAGCTGAGGTCACCGAGGTGGAACTGGGTGACGACGCCCGGCAGGCCCGCGGCACGCATGGTCTGGGTGGTGGTGATGTCCGTCCCGCCCTGGCCGTCCTCGGCAAACGAGTCGAGCGTCGACACGTCGGCGCGGCCCTCGGCGAGCCGGTCCAGCCAGTAGTCCTTGCTGCAGAAGGCCTGATGCACCTGCGCCACGCTGCCGAGGTACTCGGCAACCATGTCGAAGGAGCGGGCCATAATCGGCCACGCTACCGTTAGCGGCCGTGGTCAGTTCGGATATCGGGGGCGTTGCGGTCGACTTTGACGTGCCGCTGGCACCGCTGACGTCGTTCCGTGTCGGACCGGTGGCAGCCCGTCTGATCACCTGCGATACCACCGAAAAGGTGGTGGCGGCGCTGACCGCGCTGAAGGATCACGCGGGGCCGCTGCTGGTGCTGGCGGGCGGGTCGAATGTGCTGGTCGCCGACGATCTGAGTGATCTGACGGTCGTCCTGCTGGCGAACACCGAGATCACCATCGAGGGCACTGTGGTGCGGGCCGAGGCGGGCGCGCTGTGGGACGACGTGGTCGTGGCCTCGCTGGCGCACGGGCTCGGCGGCCTGGAATGCCTGTCTGGGATCCCGGGCTCGGCCGGGGCGACGCCGGTGCAGAACGTCGGCGCTTATGGGGCCGAGGTGGCCGACACCATCAGCCGGGTCCGGCTGTTCGACCGCCAGACCGGTACGGACAGCTGGGTCAGCCCCGACACCCTGGATTTCGGCTACCGGCACAGCGTGCTGAAGAACTCCGACCACGCCGTCGTGCTGGAGGTGGAGTTCACCCTCGATGCCGACGGCCTGAGCGCACCACTGCGGTACGGCGAACTGGCAACCCGGCTCGGCGCCGAGCCGGGCACCCGCGTCGACGCGCTCGCGGTCCGCGACGCGGTGCTGGCGTTGCGGCGCGGCAAGGGCATGGTGTCCGATGCCGCCGACCACGACACCTGGAGTGCCGGATCGTTCTTCACCAACCCCGTGGTTCCGCAGGACGTCTTCGAGCGCATCCGGGCCGCCACGGACGGGCCGGTGCCCAATTACCCGTCGCCGAACGGGGTCAAACTGGCCGCCGGTTGGCTGGTGGAACAGGCCGGTTTCGGCAAGGGTTACCCCGGTGACGGGGCACCTGCGCGGCTGTCGACCAAGCATGCGCTGGCTCTGACGAACCGGGGATTTGCTGGAAGCGCGGACGTATTAGCGCTGGCCAGAGCGGTTCGGGACGGCGTCAAGGCCGCTTTCGGGATAGATCTCACACCGGAACCATGCTTAATCGGCTGTTCGCTGTAGGTAAATTCAAACCTGTGAGTGTGAACCGGCGACAGATGCTGACTGCGATTGCCGTCGGCACTTCCGGCGTGCTCGCCGCGTGCTCGGATTCATCGGGCACTTCATCCTCCTCGGCCCCTGCCAAGGAGTCCGCGGCGCCCGTCATCACCTACCGGCCCACCAACGGAGCCACCGGTGTCGTGCCGACCAGCAGCATCGGGGTCGACGTCACCGACGGCTGGTTCCAGAAGCTGACCCTCACCAACGGCGAGGGCAAGGTCGTCGCCGGGGTGTTCAACAAGGACCGCACGTCGTTCAACACCGCCGAGCCGCTCGGCTTCGGCGCCACGTACACGTTCGCCGGTTCTGTCGTCGGCCGGGACGGCAAGGCCGTACCGGTGTCCGCGACGTTCACCACCGTGAACCCGACCAAGCAGGTCCACGGGCAGTTCCAGCTCGCCGACGGGCAGACCGTCGGGGTGGCGGCGCCGATCATCCTGCAGTTCGACTCTTCGGTCACCGACAAGGCCTCGGTCGAGCGCAACGTCAAGGTCGTCACCGATCCGCCGGTCGAGGGCAGTTGGGCCTGGCTGCCCGACGAGCGCGAGGGCGCCCGCATGCACTGGCGGACCCGCGAGTACTACCCGCCGGGCACCAAGGTCAGCGTGTCGGCCAAGTTGTACGGCGTCCCGTTCGGTGACGACGCCTACGGCGCGCAGGACAGCACGCTGGAGATCACCATCGGCCGCCGCCAGGTGGTCAAGGCCGACGCGACCAGCCACCGCATCCAGGTATTCACCGACAGCGGCGTGCTCTTCGATTTCCCCTGCAGCTACGGCGAGGCAGACAAGCCGCGCAACGTGACCCGCAGCGGTACGCACGTCGTCACCGAGAAGTACGCGGACTTCTGGATGTCCAACCCCGCCGCCGGGTACTCGAACGTCCACGAACGCTGGGCGGTGCGAATCTCGAACAACGGCGAGTTCATCCACGCCAACCCGGCCAGCTCGGGCGCGCAGGGCAACACCAACGTCACCAACGGGTGTATCAACCTGTCGACCGACAATGCCCAGGAGTATTTCCAGACCGCCATCTACGGCGACCCGGTCGAGGTGACGGGCACGTCGATCCAGCTGTCCTACGCCGACGGCGACATCTGGGACTGGGCGGTCGACTGGGCCACCTGGGTGTCGATGTCCGCACTGCCGCCGGCGAATGCGGCACCGGCGGAGACGTCGATCCCGCAGAGCGCGCCGGCCACCCCGACCGATGCGCCGACGTACTCGGGTACCCCGACCACCACGACGACACCGCCGCCGCAGGGGCCGGCCACCTCGACTTCGACGTCAACGTCGACTTCAACGTCGTCGACGACGGCCGCGACGACGACGTCAACGTCGACCGCGACCGCCGCACCGACCTCCTCGGCGCCGGCGACTACGTCTGCCGGCGGCTGAACCGGCTGTAGGGCGCCTGGTCGCGCGGCCGCATGACGATCTGGTCCAGATCGACGTGCGGCGGCCGTGACGCCACGAAACCGATCACTTCGGCGACATCCTCGGCGACCAGTGGCGTGATGCCCTGATACACCGCGTCGGCGCGATCGGCATCCCCGTCGAATCGCACCAGGGAGAACTCTGTCTCGACGGCGCCGGGCGCAATCTCGGTGAGCCGCACCGGTTTTCCGAGCAGTTCACCGCGCAGGGTGCGGTGCAGCGCGCCCTGGCCGTGCTTGGCGGCGATGTACCCCGCGCCGTTGTCGTAGGTCTCCAGCGCCGCGATGGACGTGACGGTGACGATCAGTCCGTCGCCCGAGTCGATGAGCGCGGGCAGCAGCGCGCGCGTGACCCGCAGGGTGCCCAGCACGTTCGTCTGCCACATCCAGTCCCAGTGCTCCAGATCGGCCTCCGCGACCGGGGCCAGACCCTTGGCGCCGCCGGCGTTGTTGACCAGGATGTGCACCGGTCCCAGGCCGCTGACCTGGGCCGAAAGCGCGTTCACCGACGCCTGGTCGGTGACGTCCGTCACAATGGCAGTGCCGCCGATCTCGGCCGCGAGCGCGGTGATCCGGTCCGCGCGGCGGGCCGCACAAACGACGTGAAAACCAAGGGCGGCAAGGGTTTTCGCGGTGGCGGCGCCGATTCCGGAGCTGGCGCCGGTGACCACCGCGACGCGCACGGAGCGTTCGTCAGTTGGCATATGACCGACCTTAGTGGGCGTGCTAAGTTCCTTCCGTGATCATCAGTCAGGCATCCGGCGTCGCTGTGCGGCGTTCGTGTTGTTGTTGTCGCGCTTCGCGCTGCGCCTGACTCACGACACGGATCTCTTCGTCCTAGCTGTCGGCAGGTGTGGCCTCAGGACCCACCAGCCCGACTTCTTCCCTAGGACCCTCAAATGCCTGCTTCTGTTTCCACCGTTGCCACCGCCTCCGGTGTTCGTTCCGCCGCCCACGCCAAGCGCACCCTGCTGGCCCGGCACCACATCGTCGCGCCGTCGCTGCGGGTCGCCGACGCCGCCGCCGGCTCGGTCTTCAGCGCGGCCCGGCTGCGCGGCCCCATCGCCCGGGACGTGATCGCGCAGGCCACCGGTTTGAGCATCGCCACGGTCAACCGCCAGGTCACGGCCCTGCTGGACGCCGGGATGCTGCGGGAGCGGGCCGACCTGGCCGTCGCCGGTGCCATCGGCCGCCCGCGCATTCCGGTCGAGGTGAACCACGAACCGTTCCTCACTCTGGGGCTGCACGTCGGCGCCCGCACCACCGCGATCGTGGCGACCGACCTGTTCGGCCGCACCCTCGACGTGGTGGAGACGCCCACGCCGCGCGGCGACCAGAACGCCGCGCTGGCATCGCTGGCCGGCAGCGCGCAGCGCTACCTGAGCCGCTGGCACCGGCGCCGCCCGCTGTGGGTCGGCGTCGCCGCCGGTGGTGTGGTGGACAGCGCCACCGGTCACGTCGACCACCCGCGCCTGGGCTGGGTGGACGCGCCCGTCGGTCCCGTGCTGGCTCAGACGCTGGGGCTGCCGGTGTCGCTGGCGTCGCACGTCGACGCGATGGCCGGTGCCGAACTGCTGCTGGGTGCACGCCGCTCGTCGGCCGCGTCCGAGTCCTCTACCAGCCTGTATGTGTACGCCCGCGAGACCGTCGGCTACGCGCTGTCGATCGGCGGCAAGGTGCACTCGCCGGCCAGTGGCCCGGGCACCATCTCGGGACTGCCGGCGCAGTCGGAATTGCTCGGCGGCACCGGTCGGCTCGAGACCACCGTCAGCGACGAGGCCGTACTGGCCGCTGCCCGCAAGCAGCGGATTGTGCCGGCGGACGGTCCGTCGTCGACCATCGCCGCGGTGCTGCGTGCGGCGCGGTCCGGCAATGCCGCGGCCGTCGAGCTGCTGGCCGAGCGGGCCCGCGTGCTCGGGTCCGCGGTGGCGCTGCTGCGCGACCTGCTCAACCCCGACGACCTCGTCGTCGGCGGTCAGGCCTTCTCCGAGTACCCCGAGGGGCTGCCGCTGGTCGAGCAGGCCTTCGCGGAGCGAACGGTGTTGGGCGTCAGGGACATTCGGGTCACCACGTTCGGTAACCGGGTGCAGGAAGCCGGCGCCGGGGTGGTGTCCCTCGGTGGGCTCTACGCCGACCCGATCGGCGCCATGCGCCGCGCGCTGCGCGCCGCCTGAGCCACTTCCGCGAGCGGCCGTGTCTGCACGCCGACACTCCGTGTCGGGTGTGCATTCTGCGGCCGATCGATGGTGTTGAGCGTGCGCAGAATGCCCAGCTGTGACGCCCGGACAGAAAGCCACCGGCGCGACGGTGTAAGGATGGAGGGCGTGCGTGTCGCCGTCCTGTCGGTCCATACCTCGCCGCTGGCCCAACCGGGTACCGGCGATGCGGGCGGTATGAACGTCTACGTCCTGCAGAGTGCCCTCGAGTTGGCCCGCCGCGGCGTCGAGGTGGAAATCTTCACCCGGGCCACGTCGTCGACCGACGCCCCGGTGGTGCGCGTGGCGCCCGGCGTGCTGGTGCGCAACGTGGTCGCCGGCCCGTTCGAGGGCCTGGACAAGTACGACCTGCCGACGCAGCTGTGCGCGTTCACCGCGGGCGTCCTGCGCGTCGAGGCCAACCACGAGCCGGGGTACTACGACATCGTGCATTCGCACTACTGGCTCTCCGGACAGGTGGGCTGGCTGGCGTCGGACCGGTGGGCCGTGCCGTTGGTGCACACCTCCCACACGCTGGCCGCCGTGAAGAACCTGGCGCTGGCCGAAGGCGACACCCCGGAGCCGGCGCTGCGCGCAGTCGGCGAGCAGCAGGTCGTCGATGCCGCCGACCGGCTCATCGTCAACACCGAAGACGAAGCGCGGCAACTCGTTTCGCTGCACCACGCGGACCCGGCCCGCATCGACGTGGCATACCCCGGCGTCGACCTGGCGACCTTCACTCCCGGAGACAAAGCCGAAGCCCGTGCGGCACTGGGCCTTTCGCTTGACGAGCAAGTGGTCGCGTTCATCGGCCGCATCCAGCCGCTGAAGGCCCCCGACGTGCTGTTGCGGGCGGCCGCCAAGCTGCCCGACGTGCGCGTCGTCGTCGCGGGTGGTCCGTCGGGCAGTGGCCTGGCCGTGCCCGACGGGCTGGTTTCCCTGGCCGACGAGCTGGGTATCACCGACCGGGTGACGTTCCTGCCGCCGCAGTCCCGCGAACAGCTGGTCAATGTCTACCGCGCCGCGGATCTGGTTGCGGTGCCGAGCTATTCGGAATCTTTCGGATTGGTCGCGGTAGAGGCCCAGGCTTGCGGCACGCCCGTGGTGGCCGCCGCGGTGGGCGGGCTGCCCGTCGCGGTGCGCGACGGCGTGAGCGGTGTCCTGGTCGAAGGCCACGATCCCGGCGACTGGGCAAACGCCATCGGGCGGACGCTGGAGCTGGGGCCGGAGACACTGCGCGAGGGCGCGCTGCAGCACGCCGCGACGTTCTCCTGGGCACATACCGTCGATGCGCTGCTGGCCGGCTACACGCGGGCCATCGCCGACTATCGCGGCCGTCGGCCTCGACGTGACGCCGCGGCGCGCCGCAGCCGCCGGTTCATGATCCGTCGGGGCGTGCGCGCGTGACGTCCTCGACGACCGTCACCGAGTTGATCGAAGCCACCCTGCGGGCGCACGAACTCGATTTCTCGCACCACGACGGGGGAACGGGCGGGCGACCGGGGATCGTCGTGGCGCTGCCCGGCGAGCGTCGGCTGACCACCAACACGCTGCTGAGCGTCGGCGACCACGGTGTACGTCTGGAGGCCTTCGTCTGCCGCAAGCCCGACGAGAATTTCGAGGGCGTCTACAAGTACCTGCTGCGCCGCAACCGGCGGCTCTACGGCATGGCGTACACGCTCGACAACATCGGCGACATCTACCTGGTGGGGCGCATGTCGCTGCACTCGGTGACCGCCGACGAGATCGACCGGCTGCTCGGCCAGGTGATCGAGGCCGTCGACTTCGACTTCAACACCCTGCTGGAGCTGGGCTTCCGCTCGTCGATCGAGAAAGAGTGGAAGTGGCGGCTGGCCCGCGGGGAGTCGCTGAAGAACCTGCAGGCGTTCGAGCACCTGCGGCCGGAGTAGGCGGACGGTACCGGCGTGTCGTTGCCGGGCGTGTCGGGCTGCTGGGGACATGTCCGATCTGACGGCACCGGGCGAAACATGTGGGGGACAGGCCTGCGCGGGACGGCGCAGCCACAGCTCCCGGGTGCGGCGAAGACCACAAACCCGCACGTGAGAAGATCAGCCGATGCCGACCTTGATCCTGCTGCGCCACGGCGAGAGCCAGTGGAACGAGAAGAACCTGTTCACCGGTTGGGTCGATGTCGACCTCACAGACAAGGGCCGGGCCGAAGCCGTTCGCGGCGGCAAGCTGCTGGTCGAACAGGGCGTGCTGCCGGACGTGCTGTACACGTCGCTGCTGCGCCGCGCGATCACCACCGCCAACCTGGCGCTCGACGCCGCCGACCGGCACTGGATTCCCGTGCATCGCGACTGGCGCCTCAACGAGCGGCACTACGGCGCGCTGCAGGGCCTCGACAAGGCCGAGACCCTGGCCAAGTACGGCCAGGAGCAGTTCATGTCGTGGCGCCGCAGCTACGACACCCCGCCGCCCCCGATCGAGCAGGGCAGCACCTACAGCCAGGACAGCGACCCGCGGTACGCCGGCATCGACGCGCCGCTCACCGAATGCCTCGCCGACGTCGTCAAGCGGTTCGTGCCGTACTACGAGCAGACCATCGTGCCCGACCTCAAGGCCGGCAAGACCGTCCTGATCGCCGCGCACGGTAATTCGCTGCGCGCTCTGGTGAAGTACCTCGACGGCATGTCCGACGACGAGATCACGGGCCTGAACATCCCGACGGGCATCCCGCTGAAGTACGAGCTGGACGAGAATCTGAAGCCGACGGTGCCCGGTGGCGAGTACCTCGACCCCGAGGCCGCTGCGGCCGGCGCCGCCGCCGTCGCCGCGCAGGGTGCGAAAAAGAACTGATCGCATCAGAACAGTCGGTGAACTCCGGTGAACGCCGGCCGAACACCTGGATTTGTTCATGTGACTTGCACCGTTCTGGCCGCTCGCTGCTGGGATGACGTTCACCTGATGCGTACGATTTCTGCGTGAGCTTGTCGTCCGCGCTGCCTCTGGTGGCCGCCACGGCGCTGCTCGCGTTGGCCCTGGGCATCGCGATCGGCATGCGGTGGGTGGTGCGGCGCAGCGACCGCCGCGAACGTCGCACCGCGGAGCAGTCCGGGCTCACGGTGTCGGAGATGTTCGCCCACATCGTGTCCATGTCACCGCTGGGGATGGCGGTGGTCGACACCTACCGCGACGTCGTCTACACCAACGCCCTGGCCAAAGATCTCGGTCTGGTGAGCGACCGGCTGCTGGACGACCGGGCCTGGGAGGCCGCGCAGCGGACCCTGGCCACCGGGGAAGACGTCGAGTTCGACCTGTCTCCGGCCAAACGGGCGAACCCGGGCCGGTCCCGGGTGGCCGTGCGTGGCCTGGCCCGTCAGCTGACCGAAGAGGACGGCCGCTTCGCGGTGGTCTACGTCAACGACCAGTCCGAACAGGCCCGTATGGAGGCCAGTCGCCGCGACTTCGTCGCCAACGTCAGCCACGAGCTCAAGACCCCGGTCGGTGCCATGGGGCTGCTGGCCGAGGCGCTGCTGGCGTCCTCCGAGGACCAGGAGATGGTCAACCGCTTCGCCGAGAAGATCGTCACCGAATCCACCCGGCTGGCCAACATGGTCGGTGAACTGATCGAGCTGTCAAGGCTGCAGGGCGCCGAGCCGCTGCCGCACCTGGATGCGGTGGACGTGGATTCGGTTGTCGCCGAAGTGGTTTCCCGGCACAAGGTGGCCGCCGACAACGCCGACATCGCGATCACCACCGACGCGCCCCGCGGTTACCAGGTGCTGGGCAGTGAGACCCTGTTGGCGACCGCGCTGGCGAACCTGGTGTCCAACGCAATCTCTTACTCGCCCAAGGGTTCTCAGGTGTCGATCAGCCGGCGCTGCTACGGCGACAACATCGAGATCGCGGTGACAGACCGCGGCATCGGCATCGAAAAAGCCGACCAGGAGCGGGTTTTCGAACGATTCTTCCGCGTCGACAAGGCGCGGTCCCGGGCCACGGGCGGCACCGGGCTTGGGTTGGCCATCGTCAAGCATGTGGCGGCCAACCACAACGGAACCATCCGGCTGTGGAGTCAGCCGGGAACGGGATCGACGTTCACGTTGTCGATTCCGGCTTATCTCGATTCGGACGACGCTGACGTCGACGAGGGGGATGATCACTCGATGCCATCACAAGGAGGGCGACCGAACCAATGACCAGTGTGCTGATCGTGGAGGACGAGGAGTCCCTGGCCGATCCCTTGGCGTTCTTGTTGCGCAAGGAAGGTTTCGAAGCCACCGTCGTGACCGATGGTCCGTCGGCGTTGGCCGAGTTCGACCGGGCCGGTGCCGACATCGTCCTCTTGGACCTGATGCTGCCCGGTATGAGCGGCACCGACGTGTGTAAGCAGTTGCGCTCACGGTCGGGCGTCCCGGTCATCATGGTGACCGCCCGGGACAGCGAGATCGACAAGGTCGTCGGCCTGGAACTGGGCGCCGACGACTACGTCACCAAGCCGTACTCGGCCCGTGAGCTCATCGCCCGGATCCGGGCCGTGCTGCGTCGCGGCGGCGAGTCCGACGACGTCGTCGGCGCCGACGGGGTGCTGGAGGCCGGGCCGGTCCGGATGGACGTCGAGCGGCACATCGTGTCGGTCAACGGCGACGCCATCACGCTGCCGCTCAAGGAGTTCGACCTGCTCGAGTACCTGATGCGCAACAGCGGGCGCGTGCTGACCCGTGGCCAGTTGATCGACCGCGTGTGGGGCGCCGACTACGTCGGTGACACCAAGACCCTCGACGTCCACGTGAAGCGGCTGCGCTCCAAGATCGAGGCGGACCCGGCCAACCCGGTGCACCTCGTCACCGTTCGTGGGTTGGGCTACAAGCTCGAGGGCTAGTTTCCCGCGCTGGCGGTTACTTCTTGGCGGCCTTCGCAGCCTCCGTGGCCGGGTGGACGGCGATGAGCCCCAGCCCGGCCCGGCGCTTGCACAGGGCCGCCAGCTCGGCGTACACCTTCTTGCCCAGCAGCTCGGTCAGCTCGGGCCCGTAGGACTCCCACACGGCCTTGGCGCCGACGTGCGCGGCCGGGTCGCCGGTGCAGTACCAGACGAGGTCGTGGCCGCCCTCGCCCCAGCCGCGCCGGTCGTATTCGGTGACGACGGTCCGCAGGATTTCGGTGCCGTCCGGGCGGGTCACCCAGTCCTGGGTCCGGCGGATCGGTAGCTGCCAGCACACCTCGGGCTTCATGGTCAGCGGTTCGACACCGAGCTTGAGCGCCTTGCTGTGCAGTGCGCAGCCGACGCCGCCGGCGAAACCCGGGCGGTTCAGGAAGATGCACGCACCCTTGTATTTGCGGGTCCGCAGGTTGGGCTTGTCGTCGTACTCGTCCATCTCGAGGTAGCCCTTGCGGCCCAGGCCCTTCTCCCGGAACTGCCAGTCCTCGTCGGTCAGCAGCTTGACCGACTCCTCGAGCTGCGCGACATCGTCGTCATCGGCCATGAAGGCGCCGTGGCTGCAGCAGCCGTCATCGGGCCGTCCCTCGACGGTGCCCTGGCATGCCGGTGTCCCGAAGACACAGGTCCATTTCGACAGCAGCCACGTCATATCCGCGGCGATCAGATGCTCCGAATTGTCCGGATCGAAGAACTCCACCCACTCGCGGGCAAAGTCCAGTCCGACCTCGTGGGAACCGGGCTTCGGCGGCGCCTCGTTCTTGGGCGCACCAGCGCCACCGGCACTGATCTGTGATGCGGTCACAGCACGCAACCGTAGACCCGTTACCGTGGTTTCCGTGCGATTGGGCGTCCTCGACGTGGGCAGTAACACCGTTCATCTGTTGGTAGTCGACGCGCGCCGCGGCGGGCACCCGACACCGATGAGTTCGACCAAGGCCTCACTGCGCCTTGCGGAGGCCATTGACGACACCGGCAAATTGACCCGCAAGGGCGCTGACAGCCTGGTCGCGACCGTCGACGAGTTCGCCAAGATCGCCACCAGCTCGGGCTGTGCGGAGTTTATGGCGTTCGCCACATCCGCGGTCCGGGACGCCACCAACTCCGAAGCGGTGCTGGCCCGCGTCCGGGCCGAGACCGGCGTCCAGCTGCAGGTCCTGTCCGGGGTCGACGAATCCCGGCTCACCTTCCTGGCGGTGCGCCGCTGGTACGGCTGGAGCGCGGGCCGCATCATCAACCTCGACATCGGCGGGGGTTCGCTGGAATTGTCGGGCGGTATCGACGAAGAACCCGACGTCGCGCTGTCAATGCCGCTGGGTGCGGGCCGATTGACGCGGGAATGGCTGCAGGAGGATCCGCCGGGCCGTCGGCGCGTGGCCGTGCTGCGGGACTGGCTGGACAACGAGCTGTCCGCCTCGGCGGCCAAGGTGCTCTCTGCGGGCACCCCGGAGCTGGCGGTCGCGACCTCGAAGACGTTCCGGTCGCTGGCCCGGCTCACCGGTGCGGCGCCGTCCGGGGCGGGGCCGCGCGTGAAGCGCACGTTGACCGCCGCTGGCCTCAGACAGCTCATATCTTTCATCTCTAGGATGACCACGGCTGACAGAGCCGAGTTGGAAGGGGTGAGTGCCGACCGCGCGCCACAGATCGTGGCCGGTGCGTTGGTGGCCGAGGCGACCATGAGGGCGCTGTCGCTCGACGCGGTGGACATCTGCCCGTGGGCATTGCGGGAGGGTGTGATTCTGCGGAAACTCGACAGTGAAGCCGATGGAACCGACTTGGTGGAAACGTTCGCGGGCTTAGCTCCCGCCAAAGGCGAGACACGATGACAGATTCAGACGACTTCTCCGCGACGCGACCGATCTCGGTCGCCGAGCTGCTGGCCAAGAACGGCACCATCGGTGCACCGCCCGTCGGCGGCCGCCGCCGCCGGCGGCGGGGGAACAGCGACGCGGTGACGGTCGCCGAACTGACCGGCGAAATCCCGATCATCCGGCCGGAGACGCTGCACGCAGAGCCCGCGCAGGCCCCGGAAGTTCCGGAGCCCATCGCGGAGCCCGAGTCCGAACCCGAAGCCGTCGTCGAGCCTGAGGCCCCGGCTGAAGCCACAGCCGTCGCCGTCGAGGACGAGACGCCGTCCGCCGCCGACGAGATGGAGCCCGACGACACCGGCGCCCACTACGTCGTCGACGAGGCGATGCTGCACACCGACCTCGTCGACCCGGCGCCCGCAGACGCCGCGGCCGACGACTACGAGGACCACTTGCGCCGCCGCGACGCCGAGGCCGATCCGCTGGAGTTCGTGGCGCCGTCGTCGCGCAAGCCCGCGTTCCGCTGGTCGTTCAAGCCGGTGCGCGGCGCCGAGGAGATGAGCCCCGACCTGGTCGACGAGGACGTGCCCGCCGACGCGGACGTCGACGACGATCTGCTGTCGTTCAAGGATGCGGAGCCCGTCGCCAAGCTCCCCGTCGACGCCGACGCCGCCGCGGCTGCTGACGCCACTGACGACGCCGCCGGCGTGCGCGATACGTCGCGGGAAGGCCGGAGTTCGCGCTACGACGCCCTGTTCGGTGGCTTCGCCGCCGACGAGGACACCCGCCGCGACGACGTCGAGGCCGCGTTCCATGACGAAGCGGAACGCGACGACCACGACTACGACCGCGACGAAGCCGATCACGAGGACGAACAGGCCGGTTCGGGCCTGAAGCGCGGCGCCTGGGTGGTCGGCCAGAGCCTGTTGGCCGTCGCGTTCGGTGCCGGCATGTTCTTCGCGTTCGACCAGTTGTGGCGCTGGAACCAGATCGTGGCGCTGATGCTGTCGATGCTGGTCATCCTCGGCCTGGTCGCCGGTATCCGGGTGATCCGCAAGGACCACGACCTGGCCAGCACACTGATCGCGATCCTGGTCGGCGGCCTGGTCACGTTCGGGCCCCTCGCACTGCTCTACTCGGCCTGAGCCGGAGCCCTGTGCGTCCCGCCATCAAGGTCGGCCTGTCCACCGCCTCGGTCTATCCACTGCGGACCGAGGCTGCCTTCGAGTACGCCGCACGCCTGGGCTACGACGGTGTCGAGCTGATGGTGTGGGCCGAGCCCGTCAGCCAGGACATCGACGCCATCGAGCGGATGTCGGAGCGCTGGGGCGTGCCGGTGCTCAGCGTGCATGCGCCGTGTCTGCTGATCTCGCAGCGGGTGTGGGGCTCCAACCCCATCCCGAAGCTGGAACGCAGCGTGCGGGCCGCTGAGCAGCTGGGTGCGCAGACGGTCGTCGTGCACCCGCCGTTCCGGTGGCAGCGCCGCTACGCCGAGGGTTTCTCGGATCAGGTGCTCGAGCTGGAGGCGTCCAGCGACGTGCTGGTCGCGGTCGAGAACATGTTCCCGTTCCGCACGGACCGGTTCTTCGGCACCGGCCAGCCGTCCATCGAGCGGATGCGCAAGCGTGGCGGGGCCCCGGGACCTGGGATCTCGGCGTTCGCGCCGTCCTACGACCCGCTGGACGGCAATCACGCGCACTACACCCTGGACCTGTCGCATTCGGCGACGGCCGGGACCGATGCCATCGACATGGCCCGCCGGATGGGCAAGGGGCTGGTGCACCTGCATCTGTGCGACGGCAACGGTGCGTCCACCGACGAACATCTGGTGCCGGGGCGCGGCAGCCAGCCGACCGTACAGGTCTGTCAGATGCTCGCCGCCAGTGAATTCTCCGGTCACGTGATCCTGGAGGTCACCACGTCGGCGGCGCGCAACAACGCCGAGCGTGAGGCGCTACTCGTCGAGTCGCTCGAATTCGCCCGTCGGCACCTGCTGCGCTGACCCTGCGCCGTCCTGGCATGCTGTCTTCCGTGGCGAGAATTGCGATCATCGGTGGCGGAAATATCGGAGAGGCCTTGCTGGCGGGGCTGTTGCAGGCAGGGCGGCAGGTCAAGGATCTGGTCGTCGCCGAGGCTTATCCGGCGCGTGCCGCGCAGCTCGCCGAGAAGTACTCCGTCCGGGTCACCGACGTCGCCGACGCCGCCGAGAACGCGGCTTACGTGATCGTGGCCGTCAAACCCGACGCCGTCGAGGGCGTCGTCGAGGTGCTGGCCGAACTGGCCTCCGACGCCGACAGCAGCAGCGTCGAGCAGGTCGTGGTGTCGGTGGCTGCGGGCGTCCCGACGGCCTTCTACGAGGCCAAGCTGCCGGCCGGCGCGCCGGTGGTGCGGGTGATGCCGAATACGCCGATGCTGGTGGGCGCGGGCGTCACCGCGCTGTCGCGTGGCCGGTTCGCGAACGAAGCCCAACTCGCCGAGGTGTCCGAGATCTTCTCGGCCGTCGGCGCGGTGCTGACCGTGCCGGAGAAGCAGATGGACGCGGTGACCGCGGTGTCCGGTTCGGGCCCCGCGTACTTCTTCCTGATGGTCGAGGCCGTGGTGGACGCGGGCGTCGCGGCGGGCCTGCCGCGGGCCGTGGCGACCGAGTTGGCGGTCCAGACGATGGCCGGTTCGGCGGCCATGTTGCTCAATCGGATGGGTGATTCGGGAACCGGTTCTGCGGTCGGTCCGCTGGATACCAGCGCCGCCGAATTGCGGGCCTCTGTGACCTCTCCGGGGGGCACTACCGCCGCTGGGCTGCGGGAACTCGAACGGGGCGGCCTGCGCTCCGCGGTCGCAAGTGCGGTCGAAGCCGCAAAAACACGGTCTGAGCAGCTAAGAATTACATCTGAGTAGTTCTAAGATTTCAGATTGATTACCCCACACCCGTCGCAATAACCACATTGGCCACGCTATTCTCCTTCTCGTAAGCACGCGTTGGTGCCAGCGGAGGGGAAGCCGCTGGAGCTGGCCGTGCCTGATTGATTGGGTTGCGATGACGTCTATGAACGGGCCATCGGCGCGTGACGGTGGCGATCAGCCACGAACGCAGTTCCTGACTGTTGCCGAGGTTGCGAGTCTGATGCGGGTAAGCAAGATGACGGTATACCGGCTGGTGCACAACGGGGAGTTGCCCGCGGTGCGTGTCGGCCGATCATTTCGGGTGCACGCCAAGGCGGTGCACGACCTCCTCGAGTCCTCGTACCACGACGCGGGTTAGTCACCGCGCGCCCGGCTGAGTGCTGCGTACCTTGGGTGCGCAGCACCGAATCCGCGTATTCGGTGTGATTGGTATCGGTCAGCGCTACCGGGCACTCCGAAATCGCTGATGAGCGGGCGTATCCAGCAGGCGTTTTCGTGACCGGAAACCCCGCCGGGTAAAGTGGCGGGGTTGGTTTCACACCGATCTTCACGGATCGACGTCTAGTAGCGGAGACTTCAAAGTCTATGGGTTCAGTCATCAAGAAGCGGCGCAAGCGCATGTCGAAGAAGAAGCACCGCAAGCTGCTTCGTCGCACCCGGGTTCAGCGCAGAAAACTCGGTAAGTAACCGCGACGCCGACCTGTGCCATCCATCGACGCCCTCTAGGCTGACCAAATGGATGCCGACGGACGCCCTGGAAGCCGGCCCACCGCGCCGGGCGGAAGCGATTCCGGCCCGGACATCCCCGAGACCCTGCACCACCCCAAGGTGGTGCTGGTCACGGGGGCGTGCCGGTTCCTGGGCGGCTATCTCACAGCCAGGCTCGCGCAGAACCAGCTCATCGAGCATGTGATCGCGGTCGACGCGATCACGCCGAGCAAGGACATGCTGCGGCGCATGGGCCGCGCGGAGTTCGTCCGCGCGGACATCCGCAATCCCTTCATCGCCAAGGTGATCCGGAACGGCAACGTCGACACCGTCGTCCACGCGGCGGCGGCGTCGTACGTGCCGCAATCCGGTCGCGCTGCGCTCAAAGAGCTCAACGTGATGGGTGCGATGCAGTTGTTCGCCGCCTGTCAGAAGGCGCCGTCGGTGCGTCGGGTGATCCTCAAGTCGACATCGGAGATCTACGGGGCCAGCCCGCGTGATCCGGTGATGTTCACCGAGGACAGCAGCGCCCGCCGGCCACCGGGGGAGGGCTTCGCCCGGGACAGCATCGACATCGAGGGCTACGTCCGCGGTCTCGCGCGACGGCGGCCCGACATCGCGGTCACCATCCTGCGGCTCGCCAACATGATCGGTCCGGCCATGGACACCGCGCTGTCGCGGTATCTGGCGGGTCCGTTGGTGCCGACCGCCTTCGGGCACGACGCACGGTTGCAGCTCCTGCACGAGCAGGACGCCCTCGGGGCGCTGGAACGCGCCACCTTGGTCGGACGGGCCGGCACCTTCAACATCGGGGCGTCGGGCGTCATCCTGATGAGCCAGGCCATTCGCCGGTCTGGCCGGATCGGGCTGCCACTCGCCGGGCCCACGATGTGGGCCCTGGACGCGTGGCGACGAGCGACCGCGGGCGTCGAATTGGACCGCGAACAGTCCGACTACATGCGCTACGGCCGGGTCATGGACACCACACGGATGACGAGGGAACTCGGCTATACCCCAAAGTGGACGACCATGGAGGCTTTTGACGATTACGTTTCAGGCCGCGCGCTGACGCCCATTATCAGTCCAGGGTGGGTAGGCTCAGTGGAGCGTCGTGCAGTGGCCGCAGCGCAGCGGTGGGGACGCTGATTTCGCAAGTTTTTGATGGTGGGAGATATTGACGTGGCGGGCGAATCCAAAGCCAAAGTCATTCCGCTACATTCGAATTCGACACGCGCTGGTGCGCAACGTCGTGCGTCGAGACGGGATGCGGCGCTGCGACATCCTTCGCTGTTGACCGACCCCGGGACCCGCGCATCGGCTGAACAGATCGCCGCGGTGGTCCGCGAGATCGACCAGCATAGGTTTGCTGCGTCCGGCTCTCCTGCCGCTGACGGTCCCAATGAACTGGCCCAACGTATCGGTGCTGCTTCGGATTTCATTCGCAAGCGGATGACCGGCGATTACGTGGTCGACGAATTCGGTTTCGACCCGCATCTCAACGATGCGATGTTTCTTCCTTTGCTCCGAACGCTTTTCAATTCCTGGTTCCGCGTCGAGGTGTCCGGTATCGAGCACCTCCCGGATGACGGCGCCGCATTGGTCGTGGCAAATCATGCGGGCGTGTTGCCGTTCGACGGGCTGATGACGTCGGTCGCCGTGCACGACAAGCACCCGAAGCACCGCGACTTGCGGTTGCTGGCTGCCGACCTCGTCTTCGACCTGCCGGTGGTCGGCCAGGCCGCGCGCAAGGCCGGGCACACCATGGCCTGCACCGCCGACGCGCACCGGCTGCTCGAGGCCGGCGAGCTGACCGCCGTGTTCCCCGAGGGGTACAAGGGCCTGGGCAAGCCGTTCAAGGACCGGTACAAGCTGCAGCGGTTCGGCCGTGGCGGCTTCGTCTCGGCAGCACTGCGCACCGGCGCGCCCATCGTGCCGTGCTCGATCGTCGGCTCCGAGGAGATTTACCCGAAGATCGGCGACGTGAAGCTGCTCGCCCGGCTGCTCGGGTTGCCGTACTTCCCGCTGACGCCGTTGTTCCCGCTCGCCGGCCCGCTCGGACTGCTGCCGTTGCCGTCGAAGTGGTACATCCAGTTCGGCGAGCCCATCTCGACGGCCGATTACGAGGATGGCGCGGCCGACGACCCGATGGTCACCTTCGAGCTGACCGACCAGGTGCGCGCCACCATTCAGCAGACGCTGTACCAGCTGCTGGCGAATCGCCGCGGCACGTTCCTGTAGTTCGTTCCCCGCGAGGGTGAATCAACCCTTTTGTGCCGCAACCATTTTCGCGATGGCGGCGTCGCGGGCTGCCGCGATCTGCGCGCTGATCTCATCAGTCTCGCCGTCGTGCTGCGCCTCGCCGAGCATGGTGACGACGCTCGTCATCACCGGCTGGCCGTCGTCGTCGGTGACCTCGGCGCGGACTTCACTGATCACGGTGCCGTGCGACTCGATCACCGAATCCAGGTACGAGTCGAACCACAGCCGGTCGCCGACCTTGATCGGGCGGTGGAAGATCAGCTTCTGGTCGCGGTGCAGCACGCGCTCCAGATTGATCGGCACGTCGAACTGGTTGAAGATCTCGAGCTGCACGCGTCGGCCCGCCACCGCGATGAACGTCAGCGACGCGATCAGGGTGTCCGAACCGCACTCAGCTGCGGCTTCGTCGGTGAAATGGGCGGGGTGATCGTCCTGCACCGCCAGCGCGAATTCCTTGACCTTCTCGCGGCCGACCTCGAAGTAATCGGGGTACCGGTAGTGGGTGCCGATGATGTTGTCCGCGATGCCCATGGCGGGTGAGCCTATCAGCGTCCGCGCCTCTGACCGGCGCGGCGAAGCTAGTTGCCCTTGCGGGATGCCATGGCGGCCAGTGCCCCGCCGACGGCGCCCAGGGCCAGCGCCGACGGCACGCCGATGCGGGCGGCCTTGCGGGCGGTCCGGAAATCGCGGATTTCCCAACCCCGTTCGCGGGCCACGTCGCGCAGCGCGGCGTCGGGGTTGATCGCGACGGCCGTGCCGACCAGCGACAGCATCGGCACGTCGTTGAAGCTGTCCGAGTACGCGGTGCAGCGGCGCAGGTTCAGGCCCTCCCTGATGGCAAGTTGGCGAACCGCATGCGCCTTGCCGACCCCGTGCAGGATGTCGCCGACCAGGCGGCCGGTGAAGACCCCGTCGACCGACTCGGCGACGGTGCCCAGCGCCCCGGTCAGCCCCAGCTTGTTGGCGATGGTCTGGGCCAGCTCCATGGGCGTGGCGGTGACGAGCCAGACCTGCTGGCCCGCGTCGAGGTGCATCTGTGCCAGCGCCCGCGTGCCCTGCCAGATCTTGTCGGCGATGATCTCGTCGTAGATCTCGTCGCCGAGGGCTTCCAGTTCCGCGGTCTGCCGGCCCTCGATGAACGACAGGGCCTTGCGCCGGCCGGCGGCGACGTCGTCGCTGTTCTCCTTGCCGGTCACCTGGAACTTGGCCTGCGCGTAGGCGAAGCGGGCCAAGTCGGAGTATTTGAAGTAGTCGCGGGCGGCGAGGCCACGGGCGAAGTGCACCAGCGATGAACCGTGCACCAGCGTGTTGTCGACGTCGAAGAACGCGGCCGCGGTGAGGTCGGGCGGCGGCGGGAGCGCAGGGGCGGCGGGTTCGTCGGCTCCGGAATCCTGGCCGTCGACAGTGTCGGCGGGCACGGGCTCGTCGGCAGTCACGGGGCTGGATTCGGACACGGTTCAACAGTAGGTCACGCCATACTGTTGCGCGTGGATCGATCAGGGAACAGCCACCGCGTGACGTTGCTCACCCGAACCGGCTGCAGCATGTGTGCGCGCGCGGCGGCTCAGCTCGCTGAGCTGTCCGACGAGCTCGGCTTCACCCTGACGAGCACGGATGTCGATGTACTTGCTGCTGCCGGGGATACCGCGTTGCGCGCGGAATTCGGCGATCGGCTGCCCGTGGTGCTCCTCGATGACGTTGAGCACAGCTACTGGGAGGTCGACGAGGAGCAGTTGCGGGCCGACTTGGCAGGTTGACGCAGTGGGTTGACCGTCAGGCCAGGGCGCTCAAGGCGCATGCAGGGCTCTATTGACGGCTCGGCCGTCGTGGGATTCGGTGTGCGTATAGCAAATTTGGTCGGCGGGCTGGTGAGCGGCTAGCTTTGAATACGTTCCTGCGGCCACTCGAGGCCCAGGAAACATGCCTGCGCGACGGAGGTGCGACGAGGTGAAGAGGCCGTGAGCGTACTGCTGTTCGGGGTTTCGCACCGCAGTGCACCGGTTTCCGTGCTGGAACAGCTCAGCACCGACGAGGCCGAACAGGCCAAGATCATCGAGCTGCTGCTGCAGTCCTCTCTGGTCACCGAGGCGATGGTGCTCTCCACCTGTAACCGGGTCGAGGTGTACGCGGTGGTCGACGCCTTCCACGGCGGGCTCTCCGTGATCGGTTCGGTGCTCTCCGAGCGATCGGGCATGTCGCTGCACGACCTCACGAAGTACGCCTACGTGCGGTACGCCGAGGCGGCTGTCGAGCATCTGTTCGCCGTGGCCAGCGGCCTCGATTCGGCGGTCATCGGTGAGGCGCAGGTGCTGGGCCAGGTGCGCCGGGCCTACACCTCCGCGGAAGCGCACCAGACCGTCGGCCGCACCCTGCACGAACTGTCGCAGCGGGCACTGTCGGTCGGTAAGCGGGTCCATTCCGAGACCGGGATCGATTCGGCGGGTGCGTCCGTGGTTTCGGTGGCGCTGGACATGGCCACGTCCAAGCTGACGTCGCTGACCGGGCTGACGGCCGCCGTGATCGGCGCCGGCTCCATGGGTGCCCTGGCCGCCGCGCATCTGACGCGCGCCGGGATCGCCCGCATCGAGGTGGTCAACCGCTCGCTGCCGAGAGCCGAGCGCATGGTCGAGAATTTGAAGGCACAGGGCGTCGACGCGGCCGCGCACACCCTGGACGACATCGCCGTCGCGCTGGGCAACTCAGACGTCGTCGTCGCGTGTACCGGCGCGGTGCGTCCGGTGGTGTCGTTGGCCGATGCGCACCGTGGACTGATGAACCGCCCGGAGCATCACCAACTGGTGATCTGCGACCTGGGCATGCCCCGCGACGTGGACAGCGCGATTGCTGGCCTACCCGGCGTGCACATGATCGACATGGACCGCATCCAGCGGGAGCCGTCGGCCCGGGCCGCTGCCTCGGATGCCGAAGCGGCCCGCTCGATCGTCGCCGCGGAGGTCGCCAGCTACCTGGCCGGCCAGCGGATGGCCGAGGTCACCCCGACCGTCACCGCCCTGCGTCAGCGCGCCGCCGACGTCGTCGAGGCGGAATTGCTGCGGCTCGACAACCGGGTCCCCGGGCTCGACGCCGCCCACCGCGACGAGGTCGCGAAGACCGTCCGACGGGTCGTCGACAAGTTGCTGCACGCACCGACGGTGCGGGTCAAGCAGTTGGCCAGCGCGCCCGGCGGCGACACCTACGCCGAGGCGCTGCGGGAGCTGTTCGAGCTCGACCCGCAGGCCATCGACGCCGTGTCCGCCGGCGAACTGCCCTTGATGGCACCAGATTTGGCGGCAGGCGAGCCGCATTCCCACCACGACAAGGCTGAGTAATCTCACTTGGTAACTACCCTCGATAACGTTGTCCGGATCGGCACCAGGGGCAGCCTGTTGGCTACCACGCAGGCCGGCACCATCCGTGACGCCCTGGTAGCTCTGGGGCAGCCCGCGGAGCTGGTCATCATCAGCACCGACGGTGACCGCTCCCAGGCGCCCGTCGCCGAAATCGGCATCGGTGTGTTCACCGCCGAGCTGCGGCACGCGATGGCCGACGGCCGCATCGACGTCGCGGTGCACTCGTACAAGGATTTGCCGACGGCGCCCGACGAGCGCTTCGTCATCGCCGCCGTCCCGCCGCGCGAAGATCCGCGGGATGCCTTGGTGGCGCGCGACGGAATGGTGCTGGGGGAGTTGCCGGCCGGCTCGGTGATCGGCACGTCGAGCCCGCGACGGGCGGCGCAGCTTAGAGCACTGGGTCTCGGTTTGGAAATCCGCCCCCTACGAGGCAACCTAGATACCAGGTTGAACAGGGTAAGTAGTGGTGATCTCGACGCTGTTGTCGTCGCCCGAGCGGGTCTGGCCCGTATCGGACGGCTCGATGTCGTCACCGAGAGCCTCGAGCCGGTGCAGATGTTGCCAGCGCCGGCGCAAGGCGCCCTCGCGGTCGAGTGCCGAGTGGGGGACACCGAGTTGGCGACGCTGCTGGGAAAGCTGGACCATCCCGACACGCGTGCCGCGGTCACTGCCGAACGAGTCCTGTTGGCCGAACTGGAGGCGGGTTGTTCCGCGCCGGTGGGTGCGATCGCTGAAGTGGTCGAGTCCATCGACGAGGACGGCCGAGTCTTCGAAGAGCTGTCGTTGCGCGGTTGCGTGGCGGCGCTGGACGGATCCGACGTGATCCGGGCGTCCGGGATCGGGACACCCGAACGGGCACGAGAGCTGGGGCTCTCGCTGGCCGCGGAGTTGTTCGACCTGGGTGCACGCGACGTGTTGGATCAGCGGACTGTAGAGCGGGAGTGAGAGATGACGACCCGAGTGCGTAAGCACAAGCCCGGCCGCATCACCTTTGTCGGTTCCGGCCCCGGTGACCCGGGCCTGTTGACGACGCGTGCGCGGAACGTTTTGGCGCATGCGGCATTGGTTTTCACCGATCCTGACGTGCCCGAGGCGGTGCTGGCGCTGATCGGTACCGATCTGCCGCCGACGTCCGGGCCGCACCCGGCCGAGGTGGAGCCGGCTGCCGAGACCAAGACCGACGAGGCCACGCCCGAGAAGGCGCCGGCTGCCGCGCCCACGATGACGTTCCCGCATGGCGTCGACGTGCGCCCCGCTCTGGGTGACCCGACCGAGGTGGCCAAGCTGCTGATGGCCGAGGCCAAGACCGGTGTCGACGTGGTGCGCCTGGTCGCCGGCGACCCGCTGTCGGTCGACTCCGTCATCACCGAGGTGAACGCCCTGGCCAAGACCGCGGCGCACTTCGAGTTGGTGCCGGGCCTGCCGTCGTCGACGGCTGTGCCGACCTACGCGGGCCTGCCCGTCGGGTCGTCGCACACCGTGGCCGACGTCCGCGGTGACGTGGACTGGGCCGCGCTGGCCGCCGCCCCCGGGCCGCTGATCCTGCACGCGACGGTGTCGCACCTGCCGGACGCCGCCCGCACCCTGATCGAATACGGCCTCACCGAAAGCACCCCGTGCGTCGTGACCGCCAACGGCACCACCTGCCAGCAGCGGTCCATCGAGACCACGCTGGCCGGACTGCTGGACAAGGCCGTGCTGGAGAAGCCGGTCGGCCCCGAGCCGGTCGGACCGCTGGCGGGCCCGCTGGTCGTCACCATCGGCAAGACGGTGGCGCACCGGGCCAAGCTGAACTGGTGGGAGAGCCGCTCGCTGTACGGCTGGACCGTGCTGGTGCCGCGCACCAAGGACCAGGCCGGCGAGATGAGCGATCGCCTCGTGGGCCACGGCGCGCTGCCCATCGAGGTGCCGACCATCGCCGTCGAGCCGCCGCGCAGCCCCGCCCAGATGGAGCGTGCGGTCAAGGGTCTGGTCGACGGCCGCTTCCAGTGGGTCGTGTTCACCTCCACCAACGCGGTGCGTGCGGTGTGGGAGAAGTTCAACGAGTTCGGTCTGGACGCCCGGGCGTTCTCCGGTGTGAAGATCGCCTGCGTCGGTCAGGCCACCGCGGACAAGGTGCGCGCGTTCGGTATCAACCCCGAGCTGGTGCCTGCCGGTGAGCAGTCGTCGCTGGGCCTGCTCGACGAATTCCCGGACTACGACGAGATTTTCGACCCGGTGAACCGGGTGCTGCTGCCGCGTGCCGACATCGCCACCGAGACGCTGGCCGAGGGCCTGCGCGAGCGTGGCTGGGAGATCGAGGACGTCACGGCCTACCGCACCGTCCGCGCCGCTCCGCCGCCGGCGCACACCCGCGAGATGATCAAGACCGGTGGTTTCGACGCCGTCTGCTTCACCTCGAGCTCCACGGTGCGCAACCTGGTCGGCATCGCCGGCAAGCCGCACGCCCGGACCATCGTCGCCTGCATCGGCCCGAAAACCGCTGAGACCGCAGCCGAATTCGGCCTGCGGGTGGACGTGCAGCCGGAGACCGCCGCGGTGGGCCCGCTGGTCGAGGCGCTGGCCGAGCACGCCGCTCGCCTGCGCGCCGAGGGTGCCCTGCCGCCGCCGCGTAAGAAGAGCCGGCGCCGCTAAACTCGATCGAAACGGCATTCCAGCAGGCGTGCACTCGCACTTTGTCTGCCGGAATGCGGCTTCGGCGAACTAGGAGGCATTGCTGTGTCGTATCCGAGGCATCGGCCGCGGCGACTGCGTACGACCCCGGCGCTGCGGCGTCTGGTGTCCGAAACCTCGCTGGAGCCACGGCATCTGGTGCTGCCGCTGTTCGTCGCGGACGGGCTCTCCGAGCCGCGTCCCATCAGCTCGATGCCCGGGGTCGTCCAGCACACCCGGGAGTCGGTGCGCCGCGCCGCCGCGGAGGCAGTCGAGGCCGGTGTCGGTGGGCTGATGCTGTTCGGCGTTCCGTGCGACGGTGACAAGGATGCGACCGGTTCCGAGGGAGTCAACCCCGACGGCATCCTCAATGTGGCACTGCGCGACCTGAATTCGGACCTCGGCGACGCGACGGTGCTGATGGCCGACACCTGTCTGGACGAGTTCACCGATCACGGGCACTGCGGTGTGCTCGATGTGCACGGCCGGGTCGATAACGACGCCACCAACGAGCAGTACATCAAACTTGCTGTGGCCCAAGCGCATTCGGGTGCGCACGTGGTCAGTCCGAGCGGCATGATGGACGGTCAGGTGGCCGCGATCCGCGATGGGCTGGACCATGCCGGGCACAGCGATGTCGCGATCCTGGCCTACGCCGCCAAGTTCGCGTCGGCGTTCTACGGCCCGTTCCGCGAGGCGGTGGGCTCGAGCCTGCAGGGCGATCGTCGTACCTATCAACAGGATCCGGGCAACGCCCGCGAAGCGGTCCGCGAGATCGAACTGGATCTCGCCGAAGGCGCCGACATGGTGATGGTCAAGCCGGCGATGAGCTACCTGGACGTGGTGCGCGCCGCTGCCGACATCTCGCCGGTCCCCGTTGCGGCGTACCAGATTTCGGGTGAGTACGCGATGATCAGCGCGGCCGCGGCCAACGGCTGGATCGACCTGCGGGCCTCGGTCCTCGAGTCGCTCGTCAGCATTCGGCGCGCCGGCGCCGACATCGTGCTCACGTACTGGGCGACGGACGTCGCGGGCTGGCTCCGGTGAACCCCCAAAACCCGCAGAACCCGCATCCGCAGTACCCGCCGTATCAGGGCGCGGCCCCGGACGGTTCCGGTGCCGAGCCGCACGAGATGCCGCAGGACGTCGTCACCGGCTTCTGGCTGTGGACGGCCGCGCTGCCGGTGTCGGTGATCGGCTACGTCGTCAACCTGCTGACCACGCCCGAGCGCTCGGTGTCGGGCTACGCATACGCGGTGTCCGGTCTGATGCTGTTCATCATCGCGGTCCTGGTGGCCACGTTCCTGGTGCTGCTGCGGCAGGGTTACCGGTGGGCGCGCAGCATCCTCACCGGTGGGTCCGCGGCGACGATTCTGTACCTGACCACCAATCTCTTCGCCGACTACCACGGCGCGGCCGCGGCGCTGGGCTACGCGGTGTGCGGCATCGGCGGCACGGTGCTGATCGGCGGCGGCGTGTACCTCCTGCACCGCCCCGACTCGAACGCCTACTTCGTCCGCTGAGCCGCGCCCACGTCGACGTCGATGCACACGTCGCCCGCTAGGCTGGCCCGGATATGACTGAGCCCACGCCCTCACCCGCCCGACCGCAGGCCGTGACCGTTGCTTTCTGGTGCTGGGTGGTGGCCGGGGGTCTCCTCACCGCGATCGGTACCTGGCAGCTCAGCCTGAGCCTGCCCGCTTCGTTCCGGGCCATCGGTGGGCTGCTGGCGGCGGTCGGACTCGCTCTGGGCTTTCTCGCCGGCCGGGCGCGACGCGGCGATGCCCGGTTTCGCCGGGCCGCCACCGCGCTGGCGATGGCGATCGTGCTGCTGATTGCGTTTCTGCTGCTGGTGTTCGGGGCGGATCCGCTGGGATTCCTGGTGCTGACGATTGTCATGGCGTTGGCGATCGGTGGGACGGTCTCGATCACCCGGCCTGCGGCGCAGTCCTGGTTCGATGGAAAGGCCAACGCATGACAGACGCGCCGACAGACACCGACGCCGAACAGGTCCTCTTCCACGAGGTCGGTGCCAGCTGGTGGTGGCTGCTGCTGGGGCCGTTCTCCGGCGGTTCCATCGCCGCGATGCAGTTGTGGTCGGCCCACCGGCTGGACCCGCTGGTGCCGCTGGTGTTCCTGGTGCTGGTGACGGGGTTCATCGGGCTGCAGATCAAGGCCGCACGCCTGCACACCTCGGTCGAGCTGACGCCGGAATACCTGCGCCAGGGCACCGAGTCGGTCCGCGTCGCGGACATGCTCGGGATCTACCCGGAGGCGCGCGGCGCCGAGGCGCCGCGCTGGCAGTCCGACCGGGCGCTCGGAGAGCTGACCGGTGTTCCGCGGGGACGCACCGGGATCGGGCTCAAGATGACCGGTGACCGGACCGCGCAGGCGTGGGCGCGGCGCCATCGCGGGCTGCGTGCCCAGCTGGAGGCGCTGGGTGTACGCGAATTCGGCGAGGACGACGACGAATGAGCACCGGCAGGATCGTGGCGGCCGGCGCGCTGATAGTGGCGGTACTGGCGGCCGTCGGCTCGGTGCTGAGTTGGCTGGCCGCATCGTCGATCGCCGACGTGGCGCCGGTGATTCCCGGCGAGCCGGTGAAGACGTCGGTGCTCTATGACCCGTCGTTCATCACGTTGTCGCTGTTGCTGGCGACCCTGGCCGGGGTGCTCGCCGTAGTAGGTACGGCGAGGTGGCGGCGCGCCCAGTAGTGTGTCGCCCATGTCTTTTTCGCTTGAACTGTCCGCTGACGTCGTACAGGTCCGGGACTGGGTCCACGAGTTCGCTGCTGACGTGATCCGTCCGGCCGCCGAGGAGTGGGACGAGCGCGAAGAGACGCCCTGGCCGATCCTTCAGGAGGCGGCCAAGGTCGGCCTGTACTCCATGGAGTTCTTTGCTGCTCAGACTGCCGAGGAGACCGGGCTCGGCATGCCCGTCGCCGTCGAAGAGCTGTTCTGGGGTGACGCCGGCATTTCGATGTCGATCATGGGCACCGGTCTGGCTGCCGCGTCACTGGCGGCCAACGGCACCATGGAACAGCTGGGCGAGTGGCTGCCGCAGATGTACGGCGACATCAACGAACCCAAGCTGGCCGCATTCTGTTCGTCGGAACCCGGTGCGGGATCGGATGTTTCGTCGATCATCACCCGGGCGCGGTACGACGAGGCCACCGACGAATGGGTGCTGGGCGGCACCAAGACCTGGGCCTCCAACGGCGGCATCGCCAACGTGCACATCGTCGTCGCCTCGGTGTACCCGGAGCTCGGCTCGCGCGGCCAGGCCAGCTTCATCATCCCGCCTGGCACAAAGGGTTTCAGCCAGGGTCAGAAGTTCAAGAAGCACGGCATCCGGGCGTCTCACACCGCTGAGGTCGTGCTCGACGACGTCCGGCTGCCGGGCCGGCTGATCGTCGGCGGCCGGGAGAAGTTCGAGGAGCGGATCGCCCGCACCCGCGAAGGCAAGAGTTCGGCGGGCCAGGTGGCCATGAAGACGTTCGAGCGCACGCGGCCGACGGTGGGGGCGATGGCGTTGGGCGTGTCCCGCGCTGCCTACGAGTACGCGCTGGGATACGCGCAGGAGCGCGAGCAATTCGGCCGCAAGATCGGTGACTTCCAGGCCGTCGCGTTCAAGCTGGCCGACATGAAGGCCCGCGTCGACGCGGCGCGGCTGCTGGTGTGGCGGGCCGGCTGGATGGCGCGCAACAACATGCCGTTCGAGAACGCCGAAGGTTCCATGGCCAAGCTGGTCGCCAGTGAGACGGCGGTCTACGTCACCGACGAGGCCATCCAGATTCTGGGCGGTAACGGCTACACCCGCGACTATCCGGTGGAGCGGTGGCACCGCGACGCCAAGATCTTCACGATTTTCGAGGGCACCAGTGAGATCCAGCGGCTCGTGATGTCCCGCGCGATCACGGGGCTGCCGCTCAAGTAGCTCTTGTTACAGAGTGCAAAATTTGTAACACTGTTCCGCATGACCGAACTTGCGGAACAGTCCGAGCTGGTCTCGGAACCGGTTGATGCCCTGCCTCTGGGGCCCGACTCACTGGTGTGGAAGTACTTCGGCGACAACCGGATGTACCTGATCGGTCCCCGGCCGGCGGTCCTGCAGAACATGCTGGCCCAGCTCGGCCAGGGTGTGCTGGACCATTCGGTGTTCTTCGCCGATACCTCGGCGCGGGTCAAGCGCTCGCTGCCGCCGATCTTTCGCACCGTGTACGGCACCGATGACGCCAATACCGGAACGCAGGTCCGCGACTACCACCGCGAGATCAAGGGCGACATGCCCGACGGCAGCCGCTACCACGCGCTCGACCCCGACACCTACTACTGGGCGCACGCGACGTTCGTCGACCAGGTGCTGTACTTCGCGGACACCTTCGTCAAGCGGCTGAGCTACGCAGAGAAGGAACAGATCTACCTCGAGTCCAAGACGTGGTACCGCCGCTATGGCGTCAGTGACAGGCCGATGCCGGCCACCTACGCCGAATTCGAGGAGTACTGGGACCGGATGATCAATGACGTCGCGGTGCCGCACAAGACGGCGCGGTACGGCGTCGGCTATGTGACCAAAGGCTTTCCGGCGCCCAAGGGCGTCAACCCGGCGGTGTGGCGCGTGATCGCGGTGGCGTTCAACCCGGTCGCGGCGTTCCTGACCACCGGCGGCATGCCGCCGCGGACGCGGGACCTGCTGGAGCTGCCGTGGACCGACCGGCAGGAACGCGCATATCAACTGTTCGCCGCCGCCTGGCGCACCAAGCCGGTGAACTGGGTGTGGGACCGATTGCCGATGTCGGTGCGGTACAACAGCTTTGCGCAAAGCGGTTACGCACGTGCCCGCTGACGCGACGCAAGCGATCCTCGACGCGGCGCTCATCGAATTCGAGCAGCACGGCTTCCGCCGCGTTGCGCTCGACGACGTGGCGCGCCGGGCCGGGGTCAGCCGCACCACGATCTACCGGCGGTTCGCGGGCCGCGATGAGCTGGTGGCCGCGGTCGTCGAGCGCGAGAACGTCGTGCTGTTCGACGATATCGCCAGCGAGCTGAAAAACGCTGGGCCGCAATCTGATTTGTATGTCGAGGCGTTCACGCTGTCGATCCTGCGGTTCCGCCGGCACCGGGTGCTGAACCGGATGATGACCGATGAACCGTCGCTCGTGATCGCACTCATGCAGCAGCACTACGGTGCTGCGGTGGGCCGGATGGCGGCGGCGCTGCGCGTCATCTTCCCGGAGGGGTTCGCCGACCGGATCGGCGAGCAGGCCGTCAACGACCTGGCCGACACCATCCTGCGCTACGCCGCGATGGTGCTGCTGTTGCCGAGTGTCGAGGCGCTGGAGAGCGCCGAGGAGATCCGCGCTTTTGCCGCACGGCATTTCGTGCCGAGTCTGCCGCCGGCGCTGCAGGGTCAGGCGGGCAAGTCGGCCGCGGGGTCGATGCGGTAGCGCAGGCGGTAGGAGACCGCGGGATCTCATGCTTGGATCAGTTTCGGCCGGTCCTTCGCTGGGAAGTGGGTAAGTCGTGTCGACAATGGAGCTGGCCCGTGCCGAGCGCGAGGACCTCGTCGAGTTCCTGGCGCAGCTGACGCCCGAGCAGTGGGAACAACCGTCGTTGTGCACCGGGTGGCGGGTGCGCGACGTCGTCGGCCACCTCATCGGCTACGACGAGTTGAGCGGCGCGGAGACCGTCCGGGAGTTCCTGCGCGGTGGGCTGTACCCGCCCCGGATCAATGCCGCCGTGCTGGCGCGGCACGCGGGCCGCAGCGCCGACGAACTCTGTGCCACGTTGGCTGAGCATGTCGTCCCACGTGGTCTGACGACCGGCTTCGGCGGCCGGATCGCCTTGTCGGACGGGATGATTCACCAGCAGGACATCCGTCGACCGTTGGGTCTGCCCCGCCAGATACCGCACGACCGGCTGGTGACGGTGCTGGACTTCGCGCGCTACGCGGCGCTGCTGCGCGGCGCCTGGCGGGCCAGGGGAGTGCGGTTGGTCGCCACCGATCTGGACTGGTCGTTCGGCCGCGGGCCGGAAGCGTCCGGACCCGCGGAAGCCCTCCTGATGGTGATGGTCGCGCGGCCTTGTGCGCTCGCTGATCTCACCGGCCCCGGTGTGGACCGGTTATGCCGGAACCTGGGTGCGCACTAGCCGGAGAGCCCGCGGCGAGCCGCGCCGCCGATTGCTGCTGGGACAACCGACTGGCATACCAACGCCGGTGCGATCACGCCGAGTGCGATCTGCATCGCACCGACCCCCTGGCGAGTTAGCCCGGCGCGACGGCGTACACGCAATCACGGCCCGACACAACACGATCCGGCAGCGCGAGTGCGACGATGGTGCGCAGGGTGCGGAGATACTGGCGCGCGAGCGGACCGGTCGTGTACGGCAGGCCGAAGCGGGCGCACACGGCCTGGACCTGTACGGCGATCTGGGCGTAGCGGTTACTCGGCAGGTCGGGGAACAGATGGTGCTCGATCTGGTAGCAGAGGTTGCCGCTGAGGAACGCCAGCACCGGCCCGGCGTGGAAGTTCGCGGTACCCAACATTTGTCGTAGATACCATTCGGATTTGGTCTCGGCGTCCAAGGCCGCTGGGGTGAATTTCTGTGTGCCGTCGGCGAAATGACCGCAACAGATCACCACGTAGGCCCAGACGTTGCGCGCCAGATTGGCGACCGCGTTGGCGGTGAGGGTGCGGCGCCATCGGCGAAGGCTCAGCGCGGGGAAGAACACGTAGTCCTTGCCGGCCTGCCGGGCGACCTTGCGGGCCAGCGCCCGGGTGAGGGCGGATTTCTCGGCGCGAGTCGCCGCACCTCGTTGCTCGGACTCCCAGCCCTGCAGCGCGATGCCCCATTCGAACATGATGCCCAGCAAGGCATTTCGTAGCGGCTGCAGCAGATTGCCGGCGCCCCACGGCTGGTCCGGGGTGACCCGCATGATGCCGTACCCGAGGTCGTCGTCCATCCCGATGACGTTGGTGAAGACGTGGTGGCGGTAGTTGTGGGCATATCGCCACTGCGAGGAGACGCCCGCCATGTCCCACTCCCAGGTGCTGGAGTGGATTTCCGGGTCGTTCATCCAATCCCATTGACCGTGGCAGATGTTGTGGCCGAGTTCCATGTTCTCGATGGTCTTGGCCGTGGCCAATGCGGTGGTGCCGAGTGCGCACCCCAGCTTGCCCCGGGTGGCCGCGATGACCAGCCGCGCGGTGACCTCGAGGCAGCGCTGAAACACGATGGTGCGCTGGATGTATGCCCGGTCCGATGCGCCCCGCGAATTCTCGACGTCGCGACGAATGGACTCCAGGGCGGCTCCGAGCGCGTCCAGGTCCGACTCGCTGAGATGGGCATATTCGGCTACTTCGGTGATTGCCATGGGGATCACCTCCGTTCGTGGTGATTTATGGGGGTCCGGCCGCAGGCACGCCGAATCGGGTGCCCAGGCCGCTGAGCAGGATGTCGAGTCCCCGGTCGAGTTCGGCGCGCCCGTCGTAACTGGCCCAGATCGGGGCGAGGTCACGCAAGTGCGGGAATTGGTCGAGCGGCAGCCGGTACAGCCCGAGCCGCAGCACATGATCGGTTTCCTCGGGACGTTCGACGATCTCCTGCAGTTCGGTCAGGACGTGGCCGTACAGGAATCCGAACAACGTCCGGTAGACGTGGAGTGCGTCATCCCCGCTGAACCCGGCACGGGTCAGGAGTGCGAGCACCTGTTCGAGGTGCCGCAGGATGCCGGGGGGCCGCATCCCGAGTGGTGTGGCAAGGGGACGGGTGACCAACAGCGGCACCACGTGGGGATGCGCGCGCGCCAATTCGCGGAAGCCGTGGCCGAGTTTGCGTAATGCGGCAGCCCAGTCCGTCGCCAGGGTGTCGAGCGCAAGCTGCTCGAAGACCATCTCGACCACCCCGTCGAGCACGGCCGCCTTGTTCGGCACATGACGGTAGAGCGCCATCGGGTCGCGACCCACCGCCTCGCCGAGGCGGCGCATCGACAGCGCGTCAACGCCCTCGCGGTCGATGATCTGCAGGGCGCTGCTCAGGACCGCCGCGCGGGTGATCGGCCGGTTCGCGCCGTCCTCCGCGGGCGAGTCGGCGCCGGGCGCGTCTCGCCCCGGACGTGATGGCCCTCTCGAGGGTGGGGTCATGAGTGAAGCACCGCCCTTCGTGCGCGTCTCTCCGGCATCGCTTCAGTGTAGCCCTATCTCGTAGGTCTACGCTGTTGACATAGCTCTGATCTGGGAGTTCACTGGAGTCGTAGCACCGGATGAGGCGCCGTCATGATCGTGATCGTCGGATCGGCCACTGTGCTCGTCGCGCTGGCCGAGGGGTCCGGCGCGGTCAACGGCCGGTCGGCGGTGATGCGGGGACGCATTCACGTCTCGTCCGATAACCCCTAGGAGCCGAAATGGCTACCAGCAACACAGTTTTCCTGTCCCTCATGGTCCTGCTAGCGATGGCGCTCACCGCGGTTTTCGCGTGGACGGCGGGCAACAACCGCAACCAGCACCGCGCTGCGCCACCCATCCAGCAGCCGGTACCGACTCCGGCTGAAGTCGGAGATGACCGGCCGGCAGTCATCACACCGAGGCACTGGTCCGCGCTCGACAGCTCAACGACCCAATGGGATCGCGCTGACACCAGAGATGTAACGAAGGGAGCGTCGCCATGACGCCACAACCGACTCGCAAGAATGACCAGAACGGCACCGTGCCGGCGAACACGCCGCGGCTGCGGTTGAAAGCCAAAGCGCCGCATGGCGGATACGTCGACGGGGCATGGTGGCCGCACAGCGATGACCTGGCCGTCGAGCTGCCGGACCTGTTGGCGGTGCTTTCGGTGCGGCTGGGCCGGATCGACCGCGTGTCGTACCGCCTCAACGCCTGGACGAATGCGCCCCGCAAGCTCACCACCGGTGGCCGCGCGGTACGCCTCGACGGGTATCGGCGTCAGCCGGTCAACACCATCGAAGTTCTCGGCCTCGATGACGCCCGGGACCGGCTGATACTGCTGGTGATCCCGCCACGCACCGACCCCGACGACGCCCACGCCACGATGATGGCGGCGGCCCAGACCGGCAACGCTGCCTCCGCCGACGGGCTGCTCATGATCAGTCCACGCGACCGCGAACGGCGCACCCAGGCGGCGGGCGCTCAAGATCGTTGGGAGTCAGAAGGCGGAACCGCGGCGTCCCGACAGGTTGAGCAGGTTCTCGCCTAACCTCCGTGCCGTCAGTGCGCGACCGCCTTCTCGGCGCCCACCCCGGTCAGTGACCGCACCTCCATCTCGGCGGTGCGCTCCGGGTCCCCGGTGTCGGACGAGGTGAGCGTGCCGATGATGCCGAGCGCGAAGGCCAGCGGGATGGACACGATGCCCGGGTTGGCCAGCGGGAAGAACGCGAAGTCGGCGCCGGGGATCATCGCGGTCTTGCTGCCGGATACGGCGGGGGAGAACACGATCAGCACGATGGTCGAGAGCAGGCCGCCGTACATGCTCCACAGTGCGCCGCGGGTGTTGAACCGCTTCCAGTACAGCGAGTACAGGATCGTCGGCAGGTTGGCCGCGGCCGCCACGGCGAATGCCAGGGCCACCAGGAACGCCACGTTCTGACCGTTGGCCAGGATGCCGAGCCCGATCGCGAACACCCCGAGCACGACCGCGGTGATGCGCGAGACCCGCACCTGTTCCTGTTCGGTCACCTTGTGGGACTTGAGAACCGAGGCGTAGATGTCATGCGCGAACGAGGCCGACGCCGTGATGGTAAGGCCGGCGACGACCGCGAGGATCGTCGCGAACGCGACCGCCGAGATGACGCCGAGCAGGATGACGCCGCCGAGTTCGAAGGCCAGCAGCGGGGCCGCGGAGTTCACGCCGCCGGCCGCCTTGAGAATCCGGTCCGGGCCGACCAACGCGGCCGCGCCGTACCCGAGCACCAGGGTGAACAGGTAGAAGGCGCCGATCAGCGCGATGGCCCACACCACCGATCGCCGCGCCTCTTTCGCCGTCGGCACGGTGTAGAAGCGCATCAACACATGCGGCAGGCCCGCGGTGCCGAGCACCAGCGCCAGCGCCAGCGAGATGAAGTTGATCTTCGAGGTGAGCGACCCGCCGTACTGCGCGCCGGGCGCCAAGACGTCGCGGCTGGAGACGCCCTTGGTGGTGGCGTGGGAGATCGCCGACTGGGCCGAGCCCAGGATGTCGGAGAAGTTCAAGCCGAACTTGGCCAGCACCATGACCGTCATGCACGCGGCGCCGACGATCAGCAGCACGGCCTTGATGATCTGCACCCAGGTGGTGCCCTTCATGCCGCCGACCAGGACGTAGACGATCATCAGGACGCCGACGACGGCGATCACCAGCGACTGCCCGGCGCGGCTGTTGACGTCGAGCAGCAGGGCGACCAGGCCGCCGGCACCGGCCATCTGGGCCAGTAGGTAGAACAGAGACACCGTCAGCGTCGAGGTGGCTGCGGCCAGGCGGACCGGCCGCTGCCTGAGCCGGAAACTCAGCACGTCGGCCATGGTGAATTTGCCTGTGTTGCGCAGTAATTCGGCCACCAGGAGCAGGGCCACCAGCCAGGCGACCAGGAAGCCGATGGAGTACAGGAAGCCGTCGTAGCCGTAGACCGCGATGGCGCCCGCGATCCCGAGGAAGCTGGCCGCGGACAGGTAGTCGCCGGCGATGGCGATGCCGTTCTGCGGGCCCGAGAAGCCGCGGCCACCGGTGAAGAACTCGTCGGCGGTGGCGTTGCGCTTGCTGGCCTTGATCACCACGATCATCGTGACGACGACGAACACGCTGAAGATGCCGATGTTGGCGGCCGGATTGCCGACGGTCTGGGCGGCCAGGACGGTGGTGGTCATCGGACGCCCTCGAGTTCTTCGCGAATGGCGGCGGCCCGTGGGTCGAGTTCCCGGTTGGCGAAGCGCACGTACAGCCCGGTGATCACGAACGTGGTCAGGAACTGGCCTAACCCGATCAACAGGCCGACGTTGATGTTGCCGAACACCCGGGTGGCCATGAAGTCGTGGGCGAAGGCCCCGAGCGCGACGTAAAGGGCATACCAGAGCAGGAAGAACGCGGTCATCGGAAACACGAAGCGGCGCAACCGAGTACGCAGCTCCTGGAATTCGGGGCTGGCCTGCATGGCGAGAAACTGCTCCCCGGTGGGGGCAACCCTCTCGGGACGGTCGGTTTCTGGCACCGAGGGCTCCTGACAGTTGACTGTGAGTAGATAGCGCAGAACCTAATTGAGAGCTGGGTCACCCGCGACCGGTATCGCCGGACCGCTGCATGAACAGATGGAAGTACGGTCCAAGGATGAGTAGCGAGACAGCTTCGGCATTCGAATCCGGAATCACCACCCGCCGTCAGGTGATGGGCGACGAGTTCGTCGACCGGGCACTGGCCCGCACCAGCGGCACCGAATCGGAACCGATCCAGCGCTTCGTCACCGAACACGTGTGGGACGCGGTGTGGAACCGGCCGGGTCTGAGCCGCCGTGACCGCAGCCTGCTCAACCTCGGCATGCTGACGGCCCTGCGCGCCCACGAGGAACTCGCCGGCCACGTCCGGGGCGGTCTGAACAATGGACTCACCCGCGAGGAGATCGTCGAAGCGATCATCCACGCGACGGGATACTGCGGGGCGCCCGCGGCGCTGAGCGCGATGCGGGTGGTCCAGCAGGTGCTGGACGAGTCTGCCTAGGCCCGGCGCAACAGCGCCACGTACTCAAAAGGTAAGTGGCCGAAAGCAAAACGCATCGGCCGCCCATCGCCTGATGGGCGGCCGATGCCGCGCTGGCGTCAGAACGGCCGGCTGTTGGCCTGCCATTTGGCCGATTCCGGTCGCTGGCCGTAGCGCTCGACGTAGCGCTCGTGCATCTGTGCCTGCTGCTGCCGCTGAATCTCGTCGATCAGATTGGGGTCCATGCCATGTTGGGCGAGGCGGTATCGGCGCCACACTTTGTTGAGGACGAACGCCATCACCAAGGCCCAGAAGTAAATCGGCAGCGTCATCTCGGAGTGGACATACACCGATGCCGGCAGCAGCCACAGCGGAGCCAGCACAAAGACCGGTGGGATTGCGTATCGGATCATGTGCCGGCGTACCGCCCCGTCGTCGGTGAGGTCGCGACGAACCCAGTCCTGCAGGTGATCCGGCAAGCGGCGCCCGTAGGCGTAGGTGATGTGCTGCCAGAACGTCGGACGATCGGCGGCCATGACGACTCCTTTGTCGATCAGATCGATGGGTGCCATCCGATTTGCACCCTAATAGTTAGTACACTAACTGTTAGTCCATTATTCCGCTAGGGGAGGCGTCGCCGATGACGACCTCCGGCAGACGCAGCGGGCACAAAATGTTAGGGCCCTAACTGGTAATAAACTGGGCGGCATGTCCACTGTCTCCGAAGACGTCGACCCTCTCGCCCTGGAGCGTCAGGTCTGCTTCGCGCTGGCCATCACCAACCGTGCGGTACTTGCCATCTACCGGCCACTGCTCGAACCGCTCGGGCTGACGCATCCGCAATACCTGGTCTTGCTGGCGTTGTGGGACAACGCAAAATCCAAGCAAGATCCGTTGACCGTCAAGCAGATCGCCGCGTTGCTGCAGATGGATTCGGCCACCGTCTCGCCGATGCTCAAACGCCTCGAAACCCTTGAGCTGATCCACCGCACCCGCAGCGCCACCGACGAACGCACCACACACATAACACTGACGCCAAAAGGGGCCGCGCTACGACGCCGCGCACTGAAAATCCCGCCGGCAGTCGTCAAGCAACTGGGCGTTGATCTGACCGAACTGGAGCACCTCCACGCTGTGCTCACCAAGATCAACGCAGCTGCCGTTGCTGCCGGCGAGCCGGCAGAACGATCGGCGGATTAGCCGGCGATCGTTGTCGAGGTGTGTCCGACCGGGTAGCTACCCACGCCGCAGCAGCACCGCCTGCTCAAAAGGCAAGCGCGGAAACACCTTACGTAACGACCCGGTGATGAGCGGGGCGGCTTCCTCCTTGCTCACCACGCGCGGATCGACCACGTCGACGGTGTGACCGCGCCGGGTTATCCGCCCGCCACCGGACGTGGTGATGTTCTTGAGCCAGTCGCGGTCGGGACCATAGGTCAGCAGGATGGCGAAGCCGTCGGCGGTGGTGAACACCGTCAGCGGCGTGCGGAACGTCTTGCCGGACTTACGCCCGACGTGCTCGAGGATGCCGAACGTCGGCGCGCGGCCGGCCCACAGCCGTTGGATGGGATTGGTGACCCGACGGTTGAAACGGGCGACCGATTGCGGAATCTGCATGTCCTCATCGTGCGCCATCGTGACGGAGGCGGCCAGGGAAGCGAGTAATGTTACCGATCGGTAGCGGCGATGCCGCCGTGCCGCACACCAGCCCGCTGATTCATTTTCGAGGAGGAATGCATGCCTGCGCCCGCCAACGCTGACGCCCGCCGGATCTATGACCTGGAGCGCAGCCGCGTATTCCACTCGTGGTCGGCCCAGGGGAAGCTCGACCCGCTGGTCTTCACCGGCGCCGAGGGCAGCTACCTCATCGACGGTGACGGCAACCGGCTGCTCGATTTCTCTAGCCAGCTGGTCTACACCAACATCGGCCACCAGCACCCCAAGGTCGTCGCGGCCATCGCCGAGCAGGCCGCCAAGCTGTGCACCATCGCGCCGCAGCACGCCAACGAGGCCCGGGCCACCGCCGCCGACCTGATCTGCCAGGTGGCCCCCGAAGGCTTCAACCGGGTGTTCTTCACCAACGGTGGCGCCGACGCCGTCGAGCACGCCATCCGCATGGCCCGCGTGTACACCGGCCGCTACAAGACGCTGTCGACCTACCGCAGCTACCACGGCGGCACCGCGCTGACGATCAACCTGACCGGCGACGTCCGCCGCTGGGGCAACGACTACGGCAGCGAAGGCACCACGCACTTCTTCGGGCCGTTCCAGTACCGCAGCCAGTTCGGTTCGCAGACGCAGGAGGAAGAGTCCGAGCGCGCCCTGGCGCACCTGCAGTCGGTCATCGAGTTCGAAGGCCCGGGTGCCTTCGCCGCGATCATCCTGGAGTCGGTGCCCGGCACGGTCGGCATCATGCCGCCGCCGCCCGGCTACCTGCAGGGCGTGCGCGAGCTGTGCGACCAGCACGGCATCGTGATGATCCTCGACGAGGTCATGGCCGGCTTCGGCCGTACCGGCAAGTGGTTCGCGCTGGACAACTACGGCGTCACGCCGGACCTCATCACCTTCGCCAAGGGCGTCAACTCCGGCTATGTGCCGCTCGGCGGCGTCATTGTCAGCGACAAGATCCTGGAGCGCTTCCTCGAGCAGCCCTACCCGGGCGGCCTGACGTACTCCGGCCACCCGCTGGCGTGTGCGGCATCCGTGGCGACCATCACCGCGATGCACGACGAGAAGATCGTCGAGAACGCCGAGCTGATCGGCACCGACGTCTTCGGTCCCGGCCTCGCGGCGCTGGCCGAGAAGCACGACATCATCGGCGACGTCCGCGGTCTGGGCGTGTTCTGGGCGGTGGAGCTGGTCAAGGACCGGGCCACCAAGGAGCCGTTGGCACCGTACGGCGGCAGCTCGCCGGAGATGGGCGCCATCAATGCGCGCGCCCGCCAGAACGGCCTGCTGCTGTTCATGAACTACAACCGCTTCCACCTGGTGCCGCCGTGCAACATCAGCATCGACGACGCCAAGCGCGGGCTGGACATTCTGGACGATGCGCTGAGCGCGGTGTAGTTGGAGCTTTGGCTCTACGCTTTTCTCATGGCCTACCTCAAGCCGCCGTGGTTCGTAGTCAACGTCTTCAACCCGATTGCGCGGCTGACGGGCATCGGCGGCAGCGAAACGCTGACCGTCACCCGCAGCTCCAACCATTTGCCGCAGCGCATCCCGGTCGTGGTGCCGGAGGTGGACGGGGTGAAGTACCTGGTGTCCACCCGGGGTGAGTCGGCGTGGGTGAAGAACGTCCGGGAGAACCCCGTGGTGGCGCTCGGCAAGGCGAACTACCTGGCCACCGAGATTCCGGTCGCGGACCGGGCGCCGATCATCGCGGCGTACCGGCCGCTGGCCGGCAAGGTCGTCGAGGGCTACTGGAAAGAACTGCCCGACGACGCCGACCACCCGGTGTTCAAGCTGGCTCCGCAGCAGTAGGGTCCGCGCCGACGTCAGTTTCTGTGTACGAGTGTGTGCAGATGGTCTATCCATCTGCACACACTTGTGCCAAGATGGCGAAATGGCCGAAGCTCGCAGCTATGGCGGACGTAGCGCCAGTGAGCGAAGCTCCGAACGTCGCGCCCGTTTCCTCGATGTCGGCCTGGAACTTCTGGGCACCGGCGGGCTGACGGCCGTCACCCTGCGCGGGGTCTGCAAGACCGCCAACCTGTCATCGCGGTATTTCTACGAGACCTTCGCCGATACCGACGCGCTCACCGTGGCCGTCTACGACTCGATCGTCGAAGAAATGATTCAGCTGGGGCTCGATAGGGTCGCGCAGGCGCCGTCAGAGCTGTCCCGTCAGGTCAATGCGGGATTGCGTTGCGCGGTGGACCTTTTCGCGGCGGATCCGCGCAAGGGGCGGGTCGTGCTCAATCTTTCGCTGGCCAGCCCCGGGCTGGCCGAACGTCGTCGCGACACCAGTGAGCGCATCGCCGCCATCATCGCGAATCTGGGCGGCGACTACCTGCGGCCGGGTACCGACCCGGGCCGGTTGCTGACCATCTCGCGCTTCTTCGTCGGCGGGTTCGTCGAACTGCTCACCGCCTGGATGGCCGACCCTGCCACGAACTGCGAAGAACTGCTCGACGACTGCACTCACTTCTTCTTGAGCATCACCGCGGACGTGCTGCACAGCTCGCCCCGCGCTCGCTTCGGTATGGCCAATTAACCCCTAAGGAACAAGCGACATGACCTCGGCAGGAATCCTGGGCAATGCCCGGAAAGCTTTGGGCACAAAGGTATTTGGTCTTCTGGACGAGCTCACCGAACGGATCGGCACCACCGGGGAACCGCTGGCCGAGCCGCCGCCGGGCAGCGGGCTGAAGCCGGTGATGGGGGAGCGCGGACTGCCAGGGCTGGGCAAGACCGTCGAGGTGCTGCTGCATGGCCAGGAGTCGGCACTCCGGTACTACGCCAAATACGGCCCCGTCACCTGGAGTCACACCTTCGCGACGCGGTTGGTGTGGGCGCTCGGCCCGGACGCGGTGCAGGAGGTGCTCACCAACCGCAGCAAGGCCATGTCCCAGGCCGGATGGGAGTACTTCATCGGCCCGTTCTTCACCCGGGGCTTGATGCTGCTCGACGGCCAGGAACACCTGCTGCATCGGCGGATCATGCAGGTGGCGTTCACCCGGACCCGTCTGGTGGCGTACCAGGAGCAGGTTCAGGCGGTCATCGACGCCACTTTGCCCAGTTGGCCGACCGACCGGCCGATGCTGATGTATCCGGCGATCAAGAACACCTCGCTCGAGATCGCCACCCGGGTGTTCATGGGCGCCGAGCCCAGCGCGGAATCCCAGGAGCTGATCGAAGCTTTCGAGGATGCGGTGCGGGCCGGCACGGGTTACCTCCGCCGACCGGTGCCCTTGCTGCCCACCCGGTGGAACCGCGGGCTGATCGGCAGGCAGAAACTCGAGAAGTACTTCCGCGAGCTGATCCCGGCCAAGCGGGCGTCTGCCGACGACGACCTGTTCGCCACGCTGTGTCGGGTCGAGACCGAGGACGGTGAGAAGTTCACCGACGACGACATCGTGAACCACATGATCTTCCTGATGATGGCGGCGCACGACACCTCGACCATCACCGCCACCGCGATGGTCTACTACCTGGCCAAGCACCCCGAGTGGCAGGACAAGTGCCGCGCGGAATCGCTGGTGCTCGGCGACCCCGGCCACATCGGGATCGACGATCTGGAAACGCTCGAGACGCTGGAGCTGGTCTTCAAGGAGTCGATGAGGCTGGTCGCACCCGTGCCCGCCATGGTGCGCAAGACCACCGAGGACATCGACCTGGCCGGTTACTACGTGCCGGCAGGCACCATGATCTCCGTCGCACCGGGCGCCACCCACGAGCTGGGGGACTTCTGGACCAACTCGCGCGAATTCGATCCACTCCGGTTCGCAGAGCCACGCAGCGAGCACAAGGAACACCGCTTCGGGTACGTGCCATTCGGTGGCGGCGCCCACAAATGCATCGGCATGACGTTCGGATCTGCCGAGGTGAAGGCGCTGCTGCACAAGATGCTGCTCCGCTATCGGTTCGAGATCCCGGCGGACTACGAGCTCGAATGGGACCACACCTCGCTCGTGGTGCCCACCGATGACTTCCCGGTGACCCTGCGGCCGCTCGCACCCTGACGATGCCCGCCCGGAACCCAGACCACTACACCCTGTAGTTGGTCCATTCGCGCGGGGCTGGGACACTGGTGGTCATGCGCTCTACCGACGTCTCCGCGAAACTGTTCGCCGACGCGTCGACCGTGATCCCGGGCGGGGTCAACTCGCCCGTGCGGGCCTTCAGCTCGGTCGGCGGCACCCCTCGCTTCATCACCTCGGCCAACGGTTACTGGCTGACCGACGCCGACGGCAACCGCTACGTCGACCTGGTGTGCTCCTGGGGACCGATGATCCTGGGCCACGCCCACCCGGCGGTGGTCGAGGCTGTGCAGACCACCGCGGTCAACGGCCTGTCCTTCGGTGCCCCGACGCCCGCGGAGACGGAGCTGGCGCGCGAGATCATCGACCGGGTCGCTCCCGTCGAGCGCATCCGCTTCGTCAACTCCGGCACCGAAGCGACGATGAGCGCCATCCGGCTGGCCCGCGGCTTCACCGGCCGGCCCAAGATCATCAAGTTCTCCGGCTGCTACCACGGCCACAGCGACGCGCTGCTGGCCGACGCCGGCTCTGGCGTCGCGACCCTGGGCCTGCCGTCGTCGCCCGGTGTCACGGGTGCGGCCGCGGCCGACACAATCGTGCTGCCCTACAACGACCTGGAGGCCGTGCGCCAGACCTTCGCCGCCGTCGGTGACCAGATCGCCTGCGTGATCACCGAGGCCAGCCCCGGCAACATGGGCACCGTCCCGCCGGCCGAGGGCTACAACGCCGCGCTGCGCCAGATCACCGCCGAGCACGGCGCGCTGCTCATCATCGATGAGGTGATGACGGGTTTCCGCGTGAGCCGCGGCGGTTGGTACGGCCTCGATCCCGTCGCCGCCGACCTGTTCACCTTCGGCAAGGTGATGAGCGGCGGCCTGCCCGCCGCGGCCTTCGGCGGCCGCGCCGAGGTGATGGAACGCCTGGCTCCGCTGGGGCCGGTGTACCAGGCCGGCACGCTGTCCGGGAACCCTGTGGCGATGGCCGCCGGCCTGGCCACGCTGCGCGCGGCCGACGACGCCGTCTATCGAGCGCTGGACGTGAACGCCGACCGGCTCTCCGGGCTCATCGGTGACGCGCTGACCGAAGCGTCTGTGGCGCATCGGATTTCGCGGGCCGGGAACTTCCTGACGGTGTTCTTCGGCGATGCGCCCGTCACGAACTTCGCGTCCGCCAAGGCCACCGAGACCTGGCGCTACCCGGCCTTCTTCCACGCTCTGCTGGACGCCGGGGTGTACCCGCCGTGCAGTGCCTTCGAAACCTGGTTCGTCTCGGCCGCACTCGACGACGCTGCGTTCGACCGGATCGCCGACGCGCTGCCCGCCGCCGCGCGCGCCGCCGCCCAAGCTCAGGAGCCCGCATGACCGACAAGACGATCGTGCACGTGATGCGTCACGGCGAAGTGCACAACCCCGACAAGATCCTCTACGGCCGCAAGCCCGATTTCCACCTGTCTGACCGCGGCCGGGCCCAGGCCGAAGCGGTCGCGGGCTGGCTGGCCGAACGTGACATCGTCTACGTCGTGGCCTCACCGCTGGAGCGCGCGCAGGAGACCGCGACGCCCATCGCGGCTCGGCACGGCCTGGCCATCGATACCGATCACGAACTCATCGAGTCGGAAAATGTCTTTGAGGGGCAACGAGTTTCACCCGGTGACGGCGCGCTGCGCGACCCGCGCAACTGGTGGCATCTGCGCGACCCGAAGACCCCGTCCTGGGGTGAGCCGTACAAGCACATCGCAGCACGCATGACCGCCGCGATGGACCGGGCCCGAGTCAAGGGTGCCGGACACGAGGCGGTGTGCGTCAGTCATCAGCTGCCGGTGGAGACGCTGCGGCGGGCAATGCTGGGCAAGAACCTGCATCACTTCCCGACCCGGCGGATGTGCAACCTGGCGTCGGTGACGTCGTTCTACTTCCACGACGACGAGATGGTCGGCTGGGGATACGCGGAGCTGGCCGGACAGTGACTTCGCTGGTGGCCCGTGCCGGGGGAGTGATGGCGGCCGTCGTGACGGCGGCCATGCTGCTCGTCGGCTGCTCCACCGGTGACGACGCCGTCGCCCAGGGCGGCACCTTCGAATTCGTGGCGCCCGGCGGCAAGACCGACATCTTCTACGACCCGCCCGCCAACCGTGGCAAGCCCGGCGCGGTGCGTGGGCCGTCGCTCGCGGATCCGTCGAAAACCCTGTCCCTGGACGACTTTTCGGGTCAGGTCGTGGTGATCAACGTCTGGGGTCAGTGGTGTGGCCCGTGCCGTTCGGAGATCTCCGAACTGGAGAAGGTGTACGAGGCCACAAGGGGTCTCGGCGTGGCTTTTCTGGGCATCGACGTGCGGGACAACAACCGGCAGTCCGCGGTCGACTTCGTCGTCGACCACAAGGTGACGTTCCCGTCCATCTACGACCCGGCGATGCGCACCATGATCGCGTTCGGCGGCAAGTACCCGACGACGGTCATCCCGTCGACGCTGGTGCTCGACCGCGAACACCGGGTGGCCGCGGTGTTCCTGCGGGAACTGCTGGCCGACGACCTCAAGCCCGTCGTCGAACGGCTGGCCAAAGAGGGCAAGGCATGACCTCCTTCGCAGAGACCGCGGCGGCAGGACCGCTGTTGGTGGCCATCGGGGTGAGCGTGCTGGCCGGCCTGGTGTCGTTCGCTTCGCCGTGTGTGGTGCCGCTGGTGCCCGGGTATCTGTCCTATCTGGCCGCGGTGGTCGGGGTCGATGACAACTCGGACGACGCGGGCGCGACCGGCCCGGTGAAGGTGCGCACCGCGCGCTGGCGGGTCGCCGGCGCGGCGGCGCTGTTCGTCGCGGGCTTCACCGCGGTGTTCCTCATGGGCGCGGTCGCGGTGCTCGGTCTGACCACCACGCTGATCGCCAATCAGCTTCTGCTGCAACGCATCGGCGGCGTCGTCACGGTGCTGATGGGCCTGGTGTTCATCGGTCTGGTGCCCGCGCTGCAGCGTCAGGTGCGGTTCACGCCGCGCCAGGTGTCGACGGTCCTGGGTGCCCCGCTGCTCGGGGCGGTGTTCGGTCTCGGCTGGACGCCGTGCCTGGGCCCGACGCTCACCGGCGTCATCGCCGTGGCCTCGGCCAGTGACGGCGCCAGCGTCGCCCGCGGCATCGCCCTGGTGATCGCGTACTGCCTGGGTCTCGGAATTCCGTTCGTGCTGTTGGCCTTCGGCTCGGCCCGCGCCGTGCAGGGACTGGGCTGGCTGCGCCGGCACACCCGCGCCATCCAGATCTTCGGCGGGCTGCTGCTGATCGTGGTGGGCACCGCGCTGGTCACCGGCGTGTGGAACGACTTCACCTCGTGGGTGCGCGACGCCTTCGTCAGCAACGTGAGGCTCCCGATATGACCGACGTTTCCTCGCCCGAAGATGTGCAGGGCACCGACACCCGGCGCCCCGGCCCCATCTCGCGGGTGGTCGCGCTGTTCCGCAACACCTGGCGCAACCTGACGTCGATGGGCACCGCGCTGGTGCTGCTGTTCCTGCTGGCCCTCGGCGCCGTCCCGGGCGCACTACTGCCGCAGCGCTCGCTCAACGCCAGCAAGGTCGACGAATACCTGGCGCAGCACCCGACGATCGGCCCGTGGCTGGACAAGGTGCAGGCCTTCTCGGTGTTCTCGAGCTTCTGGTTCACCTCGATCTACGTGCTGCTGTTCATCTCGCTCGTGGGCTGCCTGACGCCACGCATGCTCGAGCACGTTCGCAGCCTGCGCGCCGTCCCCGTGCCCGCCCCGCGGAACCTGACGCGGCTGCCCAAGCACGCCGAGGCCATCGTCCCCGGTGAGCCTGATGCCGTCGCCGAGCAGATGGCCAAGCGGCTCAAAGGCTGGCGGCAGACCACGCGCACCCTGGAGGACGGCACTCGCGAGATTTCCGCCGAGAAGGGCTACCTGCGCGAGTTCGGCAACATCGTCTTCCACTTCTCGCTGCTGGGCCTGCTGGTCGCCATCGCGTTCGGCAAGCTGTTCGGCTACGAGGGCAACGTCATCGTCATCGCCGACGGCGGGCCCGGGTTCTGCTCGGCCTCGCCTGCCGCATTCGACTCGTTCCGCGCCGGCAACGTCGTCGACGGCACCGCACTGCACCCCAGCTGCCTGCGCGTGCACGACTTCGACGCCCGGTACCTGCCCAGCGGGCAGGCCACCGCATTCGCGGCCAACATCGACTACCAGGACGGCGCTGACCTGGTCAGCGGCACCTGGCGGCCGTACCGGCTGGAGGTCAACCACCCGCTGCGTATCGGTGGCGAGCGCATCTACCTGCAGGGACACGGCTACGCGCCGACCTTCACCGTCACCTTCCCGAATGGGCAGACCCGTACGTCGACGGTGCAGTGGAAGCCCGAGAACGCGCTGACCATGCTGTCCTCGGGCGTCATGCGCGTCGACCCGCCGGGCGGTACCTATCCTGACGACCGCGAGCGGCGCAAGCACCAGATCGCCATCCAGGGGCTGTTCGCCCCGACCGCCGAACTCGACGGCAAGCTGCTGTCCTCGAGCTTCCCGGCGATGAACGCGCCCGCGGTGGCCATCGACATCTACCGCGGCGACAGCGGCCTGGACAGCGGTAAGCCGCAATCCTTGTTCTCGCTGGACCCCAGCCTCATCGAGCAGAAGCGGCTCACCAAGCAGGCGCGCGTCAACCTGAAGGCCGGCGAGCAGACCAAGCTGGACGACGGCACCGTCGTGAAGTTCGACGGCGCGGTGCCGTTCATCAACGTGCAGGTCTCGCACGACCCGGCGCAGGTGTGGGTGCTGGTGTTCGCGCTGACCATGATGGCCGGGCTGTTGGTGTCTTTGGTGGTGCGCCGCCACCGCGTTTGGATTCGGATCGTGTCGGCCCAGCCGGGTACCGTCAACGTCGAGCTCGGCGGCCTGGCCCGGACGGACAACTCGGGGTGGGGTGACGAGTTCGAGCGACTCACCGCGCGGCTGGTGGGAGGAACGGAAGCATGAACACAGAGCACATCGACGTCGACCTGGCCCGGTACTCGGACTGGGCGTTCACCACGTCCGTAGTGGTGCTGGTCGGTGCCCTGCTGCTGCTGGCCGTCGAGCTGGCGTACAGCCGTGGCCGCAAGGTCGAGAATCGGGAACTGGTCGCCGCCGGCGTCGGCGCCGACAGCATGACGCCGGGTGTCGTGATCGACGCGCCGGAGCGGACGGCTGACGAGCGCATCGGCCGCGTCGGGCTCGCCCTGGTGTACGTCGGGATCGCGATGCTGTTCGCCTGCATCGTGCTGCGCGGCCTGGCCACCACGCGCGTGCCGTGGGGCAATATGTACGAGTTCATCAACCTGACCAGCTTCTGCGGGTTGATCGCCGCCGCGGTTGTGCTGCGCAAGCCGCAGTTCCGCGCGCTGTGGGTCTTCGTGCTGGTGCCCGAACTGATCCTGCTGTCCGTCTCCGGAAAGTGGCTGTACACCAACGCCGCCCCGGTGATGCCCGCGCTGCAGTCGTACTGGCTGCCCATCCACGTCTCGGTGGTCAGCATCGGCTCCGGCGTGTTCCTGGTCGCCGGTGTGGCGAGCATCCTGTTCCTGCTGAAGATGTCGCCGCTGGCCGACCGCGACAATGGCTTCGGCCGGATGATCCAGCGCCTGCCCGATGCCCAGACCCTGGACCGCATCGCGTACCGGACCACCATCTTCGCGTTCCCGATCTTCGGGTTCGGCGTCATCTTCGGGGCCATCTGGGCGGAAGAAGCGTGGGGCCGCTACTGGGGCTGGGACCCCAAGGAGACGGTGTCGTTCGTCGCCTGGGTGGTCTACGCCGCGTACCTGCACGCCCGCTCCACCGCCGGCTGGCGCGACAAGAAGGCCGCCTGGATCAACGTCGTCGGCTTCGTCGCGATGGTGTTCAACCTGTTCTTCATCAACCTGGTGACCGTCGGCCTGCACTCGTACGCAGGGGTCGGCTGAGCTTGCCTTCGTTCCGCGCTCAGGGCCGGTTCAAGGATCCGGCCGATTCAGTCGGTGTGCCCGCGCCCGCCGCGGCGCCGGAGTCCCGGATCGTCATCGCGCACGCGGTCACGCCCGTTCTGCCGGTGAAGCCCGCCAAGCCGCGGAGCCTGGACCCTGCCACTGTCGCACTGCTGAGCCGGCCGAGCCGCGCGCCGTCGACCGGCTGGCGTAAAGCGCTGTACTACGCGACGGGCACCCTGCTCAACCCCGGCGAGAGCCCCCTGACCCTGCGCCGCAACGCCCTCACCGCGCAGATCAACCGGCCGCTGCGGGACTGCTACCGGATCGCGGTGCTGTCCCTGAAGGGCGGCGTCGGTAAGACGACCATCACCGCAACGCTGGGCGCGACGTTCGCGTCGATCCGCGGCGACCGGGTCATCGCGGTGGACGCCAACCCGGACCGCGGCACCCTCAGCCAGAAGGTGCCGCTGGAAACGCCGGCGACGGTCCGTCACCTCCTGCGCGACGCCGAGGGCATCTCCAGCTACAGCGACGTCCGCAATTACACCTCGCGCGGCGAGAGCGAGCTCGAGGTGCTGGCCTCGGAGAGCGATCCGGCGGTGTCGGAAGCGTTCAGTTCGGAGGACTACGCCCGCACGCTGGCGGTGCTGCAGCCGTACTACCGGCTGGTGCTGACCGACTGTGGCACCGGCATGCTGCATTCGGCGATGGGCGCGGTGCTCGATCACGCCGACGTGCTGGTCGTGATCAGTTCAGGCTCGGTCGATGGGGCACGCAGCGCGGCGGCGACGCTCGACTGGCTCGACGCCCACGGCCATCAGGAGTTGGTGCGCAACGCCGTCGCGGTGGTCAACGCGGTGCGTCCGCGATCCGGCAAGGTCGATCTGCGCAAGGTGGTCGATCACTTCGGCCGCCGGTGCCGGGCGGTACAGGTCGTGCCGTTCGATCCGCACCTGGAGGAGGGTGCGGAGATCAGTCTCGACCGGCTCCGGCTGGACACCCGGGATGCGTTGCTGGAATTGGCCGTGGCCGTCGCCGACGGATTTCCGCTGTCGCTGTAGCGCGTGCGCTAAGAACCGAGCCGACGCAGGAATTCAGGATCGTCGTCGGGGCCGATGACGCGGGTCGTCGGGCGCGCGGCGGTAGCGCGAGTGGCGCGCCAACCGACGTAGACCAACAGCGCCAGCAGCGTGATCAGGAGCAGGAACTGCACGTAAAACCTCCTTTGTTCGAATATACGCGTCCGTCGGTAAACTCGTGCGGTGTCTGAAACGCCATCCTGGCCACGTTTGCTGCTCGATGTCTTTCTCTACGCGCTTGCCCGCCTGCTGCTGGTAGCGGCGATTGCGGGAGCGATCTTCGGTGTTGTTCAGTTGCTGGGCATCCGCAACTTCCCGGCGATGGTGGCGTTGCTGTTCGCGCTGGTCCTGGGAATGCCGCTGGGCATCTGGCTGTTCGCGCCGCTGCGCCGCCGGGCCACTGCAGGGATCGCCGCCGTCGACGAGCGCCGCCGCGCCGAGCGCGAGCAGCTGCGGGCCCGCCTGCACGGCGAGGATTCCTCCGGCGACTGACCCCGCCCCGGTTCCTACGGTTTGATCACCAGCACCGCGGTCACCAGGGCAGCCCACACCAGCATCGTCAGCCCGGTGTCGCGCAGCACCGGGATCAGTTCGCGGCCGCCGAGCCCGGAACGCACCGGCTTGGCCGCGCGCACCGCCAGCGGAGCCGCCGCGAAGCCGACCAGGCACCAGGGTGTGGCGAGCGCCAGGACCGCGGTCAGTACGAACGGCAGCGCCGTCAGCACCTGGAACAGCCGGCGGGTGCGTGCATCGCCGAGCCGCACCGCGAGGGTGATCTTGCCGGACACCTGATCGGTGGGAATATCGCGAAGGTTGTTGGCCACCAGGACCGCCGATGACAACGACCCGACCGCGACCGCGAGCACCAGTCCCACCCAGTCGATCCGCAGGGCCTGGGTGTACTGCGTGCCGAGCACGGCGACCAGACCGAAGAACACGAAGACCGCGACCTCGCCGAGTCCCCGATAGCCGTACGGGTTGGTGCCGCCGGTGTACAACCAGGCCCCGGCGATACATGCCGCGCCGATGGCGATCAGCCACGGCTGGCTCACCAGGGCCAGCGCCAGGCCGGTTCCCGCGCCGACGCACAGGCTGATCACCGCCGCGGCCAGCACCGCCTGTGGCGAAGCCAACTTGGCGCCGACCAGGCGGACCGGCCCGGACCGGTCGTCATCGGTGCCGCGGATGCCGTCGGAATAGTCGTTGGCGTAGTTGACACCGATGATCAATGCCACCGAAACCACAAGGGCCAGAGCGGCTTTCCACCACACCGCGCCGCCGACCCAGGCCGCGGCGCCGGTACCTGCCAGCACCGGAGCGACGGCATTCGGGAGGGTCCGTGGTCGGGCACCCTCAATCCACTGCGAAAGACTGGCCACGCGCGCAATCGTCCCACGCCCCTACACTTATCGGCATGAAGGATCGGCTCAGCAAGAACGAGATTCGCAAAGACGTCGTTCAGGAATCCGTCGAAGCGGTTGCCGGCACCGTCGGCGAGGTCATGAACATCGTCGTCACCGCGGTCAAGGACGTGGCGAGTTCCATCGGTGCCCTGGCCACCGACGCGTTCGAGATCCGCGACGGCGCCCGTCGGGCCCGCGCGGAACTGGGACTGGACCGTGAGGACAGCACGGAGGAGGCCGACGACGCGGAGGCGCCCGCGCCGACGCCGGTCACGGCCGTGCAGCCGGAAACCGAGGACGCGCCCAAGGCTCCCGCGACCGACGCCGAATAACGGATGCTGGGAGTCATCGGCGGTAGCGGTTTCTACACGTTCTTCGGGGATGACGCGCGCACCGTCAGCGTGGACACGCCCTACGGCGCGCCGAGCGCGCCGATCACCGTCGGGTTCGTCGGCGGGCACGAGGTGGCGTTTCTGCCGCGGCACGGGCTCAAGCACGAATACTCGCCGCACACCGTGCCGTACCGGGCCAACATGTGGGCGCTGCGGTCTCTGGGGGTGCGCCGGATTTTCGCGCCGTGCGCCGTCGGCAGCCTGACCGCGGACCTCGGCCCCGGCGCCGTGGTCGTGCCTGATCAGCTGGTGGACCGCACCCGCAGCCGCGAGGACACCTACTTCGATGGCGGTGGCATCCACGTCGGCTTCGCCGATCCGTATTGTCCGACGCTGCGTGCCGTGGCGGCCGAGCAGCCCGGCGTCGTCGACGGCGGCACCATGGTGGTCATTCAGGGGCCTCGCTTCTCCACCCGGGCCGAGAGTCAGTGGTTCGCGACGCAGGGGTTCACCCTGGTGAACATGACCGGATATCCCGAGGCGGTGCTGGCTCGCGAACTCGAGATGTGTTACGCGGCAATAGCTTTGGTGACCGATCTGGACGCCGGTATCGAGTCCGGTGCCGGCGTCACCACGGTCGACGTCTTCGCAGAGTTCGAGCGGAACACCCCCATGTTCAAGGCGTTGGTGCAGCAGGCTCTCGCCACGGTCCCCGCCGAACGGACCTGCACCCACTGCCTGGCCCATGCCGGGGTGGCGTTGCCGTTTGAGCTGCCCTGATCGGACCGGCTATTGACACCCGTCAAGTCGGGGTGGCAGAACTGACGGGGTGACTTCCCGCATCTGCGAACAGCTCGGCATCGATTTCCCGCTCTTCGCCTTCAGCCACTGCCGCGACGTGGTCGCCGCGGTCACCAACGCCGGCGGTTTCGGCGTGCTGGGCGCGACGGCGTATACGCCCGAGCAGTTGGACCGCGAGTTGGCCTGGATCGACGATCACGTCGGCGGCCGGCCCTACGGTGCGGACATCATCGTGCCGGCGAAATTCGAGGGCAAGGGCGAGAACCTCTCCGACGGCCAGCTGGCCGACCGAATCCCTTCGGAATACCGGGAATTCGTCTCTCAGTTGCTCGTCGACCACGGCATCGAGCCCGAGGAGCGGGTCCGCACCGGCGGGTCGGTGCTGTCCGGCAGCACCGGGCACGAATTGCTCGACGTGGCGATGAGCCACCCCATCAAGCTGATCGCGAACGCCCTTGGGGTGCCGCCGGATTACATGATCGACGCGGGCCGCGAGCGCGGGATTCCGGTGGCGGCGCTGGTCGGGGCCAAGGAGCACGCCGTCAAGCAGGTCGCGGCCGGGGTGGACATCATCGTCGCGCAGGGCACCGAAGCGGGCGGCCACTGCGGCGAGGTGTCGACGCTTGTAGTGGTGCCGGAAGTTTTGGAAGCGTTGGCGGCCATTGGCGATGAAACTCCCGTGCTGGCGGCGGGCGGCATCGTCACCGGTCGGCAGATGGCCGCCGTGGTCGCGCTCGGCGCCGCCGGGGCGTGGACCGGTTCGGTGTGGCTCACCACCGAGGAAGCCGAGACCGCGCCGGCCACCAAGCAGAAGATGCTCGCCGCGACCTCACGCGACACCGTGCGGTCTGCGGGGCGGACCGGAAAGCCTGCCCGCCAACTGGTTTCTGACTGGACCGACGCCTGGGCGCCGAAAGACGGTGGCCGCAAACCGCTGCCGTTGCCACTGCAGAACATGCTGAGCGAGCCGGTGATCCGACGCATCGATCGACTTGCCGCCCAAGGACATCCGGGGGCCCAGCAACTGGCGACCTACTTCGTCGGCCAGGGCGTCGGCCTGATGAACAAGGTCAAGCCCGCCCGCGAGGTGGTCCGCGAGTTCATCGAGGACTACCTCACCGCCACCGAGCGGCTAAATCGGTCCCTGCCCTAGTGATTTCGGCGTGATTTGTTGCGGTCAGCGCTACAAATCACGCCGAAATCGCGGGTTACGGCTCGATGGCGCGGCGACCTTCACGGAGCTGACGGCGCTCGTCCGCGGCGTCGATGATCGTGGTGTCGCTGCCGCTGAGCGCCGTGTGGTCGACGCCCCGCAGCGGTGCGGTCGGCGCGAACGTGGCGTTCATCTGCGGTGCGGCCCACTTGGGTTCGACGCGCGGCAGGCTGCCCTGTCCGAGCGCCTGGCCCTGATCGGCGACGCGCGGGCCCGACGACTGCTCCTGCTCGCTGTCGCTCACGGTGGTGCGGGAGGTGCGACGCAGGGTGAAGGTGATCTCCTCGAATTCCTCGATGACCTTCTGCGCCGAGCGCAGCTGCTGCACCGACGTGTCGATGACGCGGTCGACGACCGGCGCCACGGGTGCCATCAGTGGACGCAGCAGGCGGGCCGCCACCTTGGTCAGGTCGGGCAGCTGCGGCAGCGACAGGCCGCCGGCGGGCTGCGAGGTCGCGGGCACCGGCAGGTTCTCGGCGGGCGTGTCGCCGATCGGGACGAGTTCGGCCCTGACGATCGGTTCGGCTGGGGCGCTGTCGGTTTCGGGCTCCGGCGCGGGCGCCGCGGCCAGCGAACGTTGCCGCGGGTCGGGGAACGCCATGAGCTCGTCCCAGTCCGAGTACATCGGCTGCGGCTGCGCAGCCGGCCTCAGCACCTCGGCGGACGGGGCGTGCTGTGCGGGTTCGCCGGTGAGGGCCTCGGCGACGCGCTGCCGGTGGTATTCGCGGTTGATCTCCGCATCGGATTCCAGCGCCAGACGCATGGCGGCCAGCTGGTGCTCGGCCTTCAGGATCTCGGCTTCGGCCCGTACCTCGGCCTGCTTGACGGCGATGGCGGTCTCGGCCCGTAGCTCGGCCCGCAGCCGGGACTCGTCGTGGCGTTCGCGCAGGGTCCGGTCCTGCCGGGCGTGCAGCAGCATCGGCAGCAGGTAGAGCAGGACACAGACACCGATGACGGCGATGCGCGCCACCAGGGCGGCGGGCGTCTCGATGGTGTAGCCGTTCATCGCGACCCAGCGCGCGCCGAAACCGCGGTCGGCGCCGACACCGGCCGCGTTACTTGCGGCCGTCACCGCGTGCTCGGCACCGGCGATCCGCGCGTCGAAGGTCGGGGCCTGCTCGTTCCGGGCGGCGAGGGCGGCGTCCAGCTCGCGCTGGTCGTGCGCCAGGGTGTCCTGGGTGTTCTGGGTGATCTGGCCGTCGCCGGGCACGCCGGTGACCGGCTGCTGGGCGCAGGACGGAGTCGGGTGGTATTCGCAGCGGGCCACGACCTGGGCGTCGTCCCTACGCTGCCGGGCGGAGTCGACGGCCGCGTCGAGCGTGCCGCGGCTGGCACGCAGCGCGTCCAACTGCCCCTGAGCGGAGGTGACGGCCGGTGTCGTCGCGGCGCGGGCCGCGGCTTCGCGGTCCATGCGCTGGGAGATCGCGTTGCTGAACAGGGTCATCGCGGCCAGTTCGCCGACCAGCAAGCCGATCGCGACAGCCAGAGCCACCCGGCCGGCCGTGCCGCGGGCGCTGGCGACCGTACTGCGGATGGCCACGACCACCAGAACGCCGAAAATCAGGGTGACAGGCAGCACGACGGCCAGTGATAGACCGGTGGACGGGGTCGCGACGGCGGCGGCGACGAGCCAGGCCAGCACACCTCCCGACCAAGTCAGGGCGGTCACCGCAGGGTGGTTGTCAGGCTGTCTGTGGGCAGGCATGGAAACTCCAACTCTTCCGGTCCGCGTTCCAGGGTCCCAGAGAGCCGGGCTCGTCACCGAATCAAGCGCTGATCCTGTGACCGGCATCACGGTCCGATCAGGCGTTTTTCTGGTACCTGAGCGTCAGCGCGCGGCGGTCGAGCTTGCCGATTCCGCGGCGGGGGAGTTCATCGAGCACATGGACCTCCCGTGGGGCGGCGGTCGCGGCCAGGGCCGTGCTCACCTGTTCCCGCAGGTCAGTGACGGTGGGGGCGTCCGCACCCGGATGGAGCACGACGGCCACGGCCACCCGCTGGCCCAGGCGTTCGTCGGGCACACCGAACACCGCGCATTCGGCGATGGACGGGTGGCCGGCCAAGGCCGATTCGACGAGGGCGGGCAGGACTTTGAGCCCGCCGGTGGCGATGGCGTCGTCGATCCGGCCCAGTACCCGCAGTACGCCCGAATCATCCACGGCGCCAATGTCATCGGTGACGAACCAGCCGTCGACGAACGGAGACGGGTCGACCGGATTGCGGTAGCCGGAGGCCACCGTCGGCCCCCCGAGCGAGATCCGTCCGGTGTCGTCGATCCGCAACCGGACACCGGGCAACGGTGTTCCGTCATATATGCAGCCACCGCAGGTCTCGCTCATCCCGTAGGTGCGCACCACGGAAACCCCTGCGGCCGCGGCCTTTTCGCCGAGTCCCGGGGGCATCGGGCCGCCCCCGATCAGGACCGCATCCAGTTCGGCCAAGGCTTCGGTCGCGGCGGGGTCGGCCAGAATCTTGGCCAGCTGCACCGAGACCAACGACGTGTAGCGCCGGACCGAGCCCAAAGCCCTTACTGCCGAAGGGAATTCGCTGACGTCGAATCCCGGATCCAGGGCGATCGGCGTGGTGCCGGCCCGCCGGCTCCGCACCAGAACCTGCAATCCGGCGACGTGGTAGGCGGGCAGGGCGAGCAGCCACCGGCCGGGGCCGCCGAGCCGGTCGTGGGTGGCGTCAGCGCTGGCGTGCAGCGCCGACGCGGACAGCAAGGCGCCCTTGGGGATTCCCGTCGAACCCGATGTCGAGACCACGAGCGCGACGGAGTCGTCGACGGGCTCGCCGGCCCGCAACGTCTCGGTCAGCAGGGCGGCCTGCCGGTCGTCGTCCGCCGGGACCGGCAGCAGCGCGCCGCTACCGTCGAGGGCCCGCGTCAACGCGGGGATCAGGGCGAGGGCCGCATCGCCGGAACCGACGGCGACGCTATGGAGGACGCCTATGTCGGGTCTCCATTGCCGGGGCCTCCGTCGCCGGGGCGGTCATCGCTCGGATCGCGGGGGTCGTCGAGGGGCCAGCCCTTGGCGGCCAGCCGTGCCCGCACGCGCTCGATGTCCTCGGCGCGGGGCAGCTCATCGGTGATGCGCGTGATCAGTACGCCGATGTCGACCTGATCGAACTCACCGCGATTCATCAACACCCGTGCCAACGACTTGACTTCGTCGTTGGTCAAGCGGCGGGACAACAGTGCCAACAGGGGAACCCGGTCGGTGGCGGGGATACCGTCGGGATATCCGGCCTGCAGCCACGCCACGATCTTGGTGAGAAAAGCGTTCATGGCGTCACCTCCAGATTTCGGGAAAAGGGGCCCAACCTTTCGCATTGTTGCCCCAAAATGCGCGAACGAATCCTAAGCCCGGGCTGTGACGTGGGCATATCGCCACCGTAACTCGCACCGTCGCTGTCAGCGCTTTGCCAGCCTAATCAGGCGAAGCTAGCAGGTGAACACTCCATGAACACCTCCGGCGGCATGGGAAACACCCAGGTCGCGGTCAGAATTTGGGACTTACGTAACTGGTCAAAATTGCGGCCGTTACACCAGAATGAGCCACATGAGCGCAGAGCTAGTCATCCTGGGGCTGTTGATCGCAACAGCACTGGCATTTGACTTCACGAATGGATTTCACGATACCGGTAATGCCATGGCGACCTCGATCGCCACAGGCGCGCTGAAGCCCAAGACCGCGGTGCTGCTGGCCGGCGTCCTGAACTTGGTCGGCGCGTTCCTGTCAGTCGAGGTCGCCGTCACCGTCACCACGTCGGTGCTGAAGATTCAGGACAGCAAGTCCGGGCACCTCCTCAAGTCCATCGACGCGTCGACCGGACTCACCATCATCTTCGCCGGCCTCATCGGCGGCATCCTGTGGAACCTCCTGACCTGGCTGTTCGGTATCCCCTCCAGCTCGTCGCACGCGCTCTTCGGCGGACTGATCGGTGCCGGCCTGGCTGCGCTGGGCACCGCGGGTATCAACTGGACCGGTGTCTTCCAGAAGGTGCTGATCCCGGCTGTCGCGGCGCCGTTCATCGCCGGCCTCGTGGCCGCCGTCGGCACCTGGCTGGTGTACCGAATCACCCGCAACGTCGTCAAGAAGCGCCGTGAGGATGGCTTCCGCTGGGGCCAGATCGCCACGGCGTCGCTGGTCGCGCTGTCCCACGGCACCAACGACGCGCAGAAGACCATGGGTGTCATCGCCCTGGCGCTCATCACCACCGGCCACCTCACCGGCGACGTGAAGAAGGACGGCCTGCCGTTCTGGATCATCGCCTCCTGCGCCCTCGCCATCGGTCTGGGCACCTACATCGGCGGCTGGCGCGTCATCCGCACCCTGGGCAAGGGCCTCGTCGAGATCGAGTCCCCGCAGGGCCTGGCCGCCGAGGCATCCTCTGCCGCGATCATCCTGAGCTCCAGCGCCGCCGGTATGGCGCTGTCCACCACGCACGTCGCCACGGGTTCGATCCTGGGTAGTGGCGTCGGCAAGCCGGGCGCTTCGGTCCGCTGGGCTGTCGCCGGCCGCATGGCCATGGCCTGGCTCATCACGCTGCCGGCCGCGGCTCTGGTCGGTGCCCTGTCGTACTGGCTGTCCTACGGCCTGAAGTCCGCCACCGGTTCTGCTCTGATCGGCGACGGCACGATCTTCGTCATCCTGGTTGCGCTGTCGGGCTTCATGTACTGGCGTGCGCAGCAGCAGAAGGTCGACAGCAGCAACGTCAACGCCGATTGGGACGACTCGACCAACTCCGTGGTGCCGGCCGACGTCCGTGACGCTGCCACCAAGTCGCCCGAATCCGCCGGCGTCTGATTCCCCGAGAACTGAACGAGAAGGAATCACTGATGAATTACGTGGAAGCCATCTTCAAGGTCCTCGTCGTGGGTCTGATCCTCGGCGCCGGCCTGCCCGCGGTATTCGCGGGCGGCCTGGTCGCCTACTCCAACGGAGCCGGCGGCGAGCACTCCGACGGGACCGTCGCAGCGCCCAACCCAATCCTGAAGTACCTGGGTCTGGCGCTGTTCGTGCTCGTCGGAGCAGTGGTCCTGGCCGCGATCCTGTGGATCACCCGGTCGACGATCATCCACCACACCGGCGTCGACCTGTTCCCCTTCCTGAAGAAGTGAGCCTGCGAAAATGACCGAATCCAACGGATTGTTCGAGAATGTCCTGAAGTGGCTGCGGGCGGGATACCCCGACGGCGTGCCGCCGAAGGACTACTACCCGGTGCTGGCGCTGCTGAAGCGTTCGCTGACCGAAGACGAGGTTGTCGACGCGGCGCGGTCCATCCTGCGGACCAACGACGGCGAGAACCCGGTCACCGAGGCGGAGATTCAGGCCGCGATCGCGAACGTCACCAACCAGGAGCCCAGCGCAGAGGACATCCAGCAGGTGTCCGCGCGGCTGGCATCGGTCGGCTGGCCGCTGGCCACGCCGGCTCGCTGACGCGCCGCAACACGCACCACACGAGACACCCGGAGCGACTAGCTCCGGGTGTCTCGTCGTAGTGGGTGGGTGTCGGGCACCTGGACGAAGATCAAGGTGACCTGATCGGGGTCGGTGACGTGCAGCTCGTGCAGGCCCCACGGTTCCTGTTGTGCCGCACGGGAAATCGGTACCCCACGGCCTTCGAGTTCGGCCTGCGTCTGGTAGACGTCCCGCACCTGCAGCCACAGCGCGCCCGGGAACGGGGCGGTGGGACCGTCGCCGTCGCGGCCGTGGCCGGCGAGCTCGATGAGCGACTGGCCGGCGTAAAACACTGTGCCGGCACCGTATTCGCGGGCGATGGCGAGGCCGATGGCGTCGCGGTAGAAGGCCACCGACTTCGCGTAGTCGACGGGACGGATCAGGACGCGGCTGGCCAGGATTTCCATGGACTCACTCAACCGGCTGCGCGCGTTGACGTTTCATCATCTTGTCGACCACGCCGGGCACGAAACTGTTGAGCGCGTGCGCCGTCACCGCCATCCGGGGTGCGATCCGCACCGGGCGGGTCTTGGCCGCGGTGATCATCCAGTCGGCGGCTTCGTCAGCCGAGAGCCCGGGTAGCCCGTCGTATGCGCGGGTCGGCGCGATCATCGGCGTCTTGACCAGGGGGTAGAACAGCGTGGTCGAGTGCACTCCGCTTGCGCCCCATTCGGTTTCGATGACGCGGCTCACCGCGGTCAGGGCCGCCTTGGAGGCGTTGTACACCGCGAACAGCGGCGACGACTCGTTCATCACGCCCCAGGTGGACACGTTGATGATGTGCCCGTCGCCGCGCTCCAGCATGCCGGGGGCGAAGCCGCGGACCAGGCGCAACGGCGAGTAGTAGTTCAGGGTCATGGTGCGTTCGAGATCGTGCCAGCGATCCAGGGATTCGGCCAGCGGCCGGCGGATCGACCGGCCGGCGTTGTTGATCAGGATGTCGACGCCGCCCAGTTCGGCTTCGATGTCGGTGACCAGCTTGTCGATGGCGTCCATGTCCGAGAGGTCGCACGGCCGCGCGATCGCGTCGCCTCCGTTGTGGGTGATTCGGGCGGCCACCTTGTCCAGCAGGTCGGCCCGGCGGGCCACGATGACGACCGTCGCACCCAATCGGGCGAGCTTGGCCGCGGCTGCCTCGCCGATGCCCGACGACGCCCCCGTCAGCACGATGCGTTTCCCGGCCAGGTCCACCTCGCCATGGCCCGACAATCGTTCGATCAAGGGTGGTCGCATGCCGGCGAGCAGCAGACCCTCGGTCACTCGGCGCAGCGGACTCTTACTCACGCCCCTGAGCTTAGGGCGGACGACGATCAAGCGGGCGAGGTACGAGCCCGCGCTGAGGAGTGCGCCACATCTGGCTTAGGGGGCTCGGCGATCAAGCGGGCCAGATGTTCGTGTACACCAGGTCGTCGAGCGGGCGGGCCGTCGTCCAGCCCACGATCTCGAGTTCGGGGCGGTCCGGGAACTCGGGCACGGGGCCGACGCACAGCACCGCGATCGGCTCGGCGCCCTCGGGCATGCCCAGGAGCACAGCCAGCTCTGCCGGGTCGAACAGTGAAACCCAGCCCAGCCCAAGGCCTTCCGCGCGGGCGGCCAGCCACATGTTCTGGATGGCGCAGGACACCGACGCCAGATCCATGTGCGGCATGGTGCGCCGGCCGAAGATATGGCGTTCGCGATCGTCGCCGAGGGCCACCACGAACAGCTCGGCGCAGTCGCGGATGCCCTCGACCTTGAGCGCCAGGAACTCAGACTCGCGCGGCCCGAGGGCCTCGCCGGTCTGGATCCGCTCGGCGTCGACGAGATCCTTGATCGCTGACCGCATGGCCGGGTCGGTGATTCGCAGGAAGCGCCACGGCTGCATCAGCCCGACGCTCGGCGCCATGTGCGCGGCCTCCAGGATGCGGCGCAGAACATCTTCGGGCACTTCGGAATTGGGCGTGAAGTGCCGCATGTCCCGACGTTCGGACATGACCCGGTAGACGGCTGCGCGTTCGACGTCGGAGTAGCTCGGCTCGCTCACCCCGGGAGGCTAACAGGGATCAGCGGGAGCCGATGGCGTCGGAGTGGTGTAACCGGCGGGACGACCGAGTGCGTGGGCGAGAACGAGCGGGGAGCGCGAACCACGCCGCCAACGCCACGTTGTAGACGGTGAGAACGGCGTAGAGCACGGTGTCGCGGGAGTCGAAGCCCAGTGGGCCGGGGCTGTGATTGGACGTCGCCGCCACGCACACCGCCGTCACGACGAACCACCCGAGGGCGGCGATCCGGCTGAACATCGCCGCTCTCCGGCCGAACGAGGCGAACACCGTCAGCACGCCGACCACCAGCAGCAGCGAGCAGTGCAGCGGAGTCACCCGCAACCACATGATCGGGGCGCCGGCGGCGCCGAAATGCGGGTTGGCCATGGACCAGGCCAGGCCGGCGCCGCCGAAGACGCCCATCGCGAAGCCCTCGGCCCCCAGCGCCCACTGGCCGATCCGCGCTCGCGCCCCGACGTTCACGTGCTCAGTCTGACGCGAGGTGCCCGACATCGATACGCGCCCAAGCGGATACACAGCTCACTCATGGGAAAGCGCACAGCGACGTGTCGTCTGGCTGACCGACACGGCACCACTGAGGCCGTGGGTGCGGCTCAGAAGTAGCGCGGGAACTCGCTCCAGTCGGGGTCGCGCTTCTGCAGGAACGCGTCCCGGCCCTCGACCGCCTCGTCGGTCATGTACGCCAGCCGTGTGGCCTCGCCGGCGAAAATCTGCTGACCCACCAGGCCGTCGTCGATCAGGTTGAAGGAGTACTTCAGCATCCGGATGGCCTGCGGCGACTTGCCGTTGATCTCGGCAGCCCATTGCAGCGCAACGGTTTCCAGGTCCTTGTGGTCGACGACCTCGTTCACCGCGCCCATCTTGTGCATGGTCTCGGCGTCGTAGGCGCGGCCCAGGAAGAAAATCTCGCGGGCGAACTTCTGCCCGGCCTGCCGCGCCAGATACGCACTGCCGTAGCCGCCGTCGAAGCTGCCGACATCGGCGTCGGTCTGCTTGAACCGGGCATGTTCCCGGCTGGCCAGGGTCAGGTCGCAGACCACGTGCAGGCTGTGGCCGCCGCCGGCCGCCCAGCCGTTGACCAGGCAGATCACGGGCTTCGGCATGAACCGGATCAGCCGCTGCACCTCGAGGATGTGCAGGCGCCCGGCCCGCGCGGGGTCGACGGTCTCGGCGGTCTCGCCATCGGCGTACTGGTAGCCGCTGCGGCCGCGGATGCGCTGGTCGCCGCCGGAGCAGAAGGCCCAGCCGCCGTCCTTGGACGACGGGCCGTTGCCGGTGAGCAGGATGACGCCGACGTCGGGGCTCATCCGGGCATGGTCGAGCGCGCGGTACAGCTCGTCGACGGTGTGCGGCCGGAAGGCGTTGCGGACGTCGGGCCGGTCGAAGGCGATCCGGACCGTTGGCTGCGGCTTACCGTCCAGCACGTGGCGGTGGTAGGTGATGTCGGTGAGCTCACCGAGCTCGGTCACCGGCTGCCAGAGCTCTGGGTCAAACGGATTGTCTGCGTTCACGCCTCGACCTTAGAGGCGACCTGGTTTCGGCCGCGCCACCCAGGGGTACTAGACAGATGACAATAGGCGGCCGATACCGGCCCGAATAGGAGAACCTCGATGAAGCGGTCTGCAGGAATGTTGGTGTCAGGTGTCATTGCCGGACTGGTGCTGGTCGGATGCTCGCCTGCCGTTCAAGGCGGCGACACCAAGTGCAAAGACTTCGTCGGAGCCGACGAGAAGACGCAGAACCAGGCCGTCAACAAGATGATCAAGGACCGCAAGGGTGCCGACCCGTCGTCACTCGAGGTGACGGGCACGCGCGCCTCAGCGTTGGCGTGGTGCCAGACCCTCGGCCAGCAGGACGCCCCGATCAAGGACGCGCCGCACCTCTAGACGGCCGCCGAGCGTGGGGCTTTACGAGGAAATTCGACCAGAATTTCTCGTAAAGCCCCACGCTCGTCGAGTGGCTAGACGGGATCGAACCGGAACACCGCGCAGCGGCCGGCCAGCGCTTCGAATTCGTCGGGGTTGGGGCCGGTCACCAGGCCGGAGTTCTTCATGAACCCGACGCCCGTCGGCACCAGGATCGGGAACTGCCGCAACAGCGGACGGGCCTGCTCGGCGGGTACCTCGAACAGGCGGACCTCTTCGCGTTGGCGGCCCTGGGTGACGGTGGCAGTCGCCGCGGCCCGCGCGTTCTGCACCCAGTCGGCGTTCGGGAACCCGCCCACCACGTAGCGCAGGCCATCGACCTCGAATGGGGTGATGGGCGTCGACCGCGGTTCACCGGACTTGCGGCCCGGCACGGTCAGCACCACGGGACCCTTGATCGGGACCACCCGCATGACCGCCATCATCACTTTGTTCATCGGCTTGAGCCACCATGGTGGCTTGAGGTTCGCGTCGCTGCCCTGGGCCATGGGCTCGAGGCTAGACGAGCCGCCGAAATCCCGCTGGCGTGCTATGTTCGCCCAGCTGGAGGAGGGTTTCGATGTCTAATCAGTGGCCGCCGCCTGGTCAGTTCGGACCGGGCCAACCGTATGGGGGCGACCCGTACGGCGCTCCTGGCGTGCCGCCGAGCATGCCGTACCCGCAATATCCCCAGCCGCAGTACCCGCAGCCGCAATATCCGCAGTATCCGCAGCCCGCGGGTTACGGCATGCCCATGCCGGCCGGGCCGTCGGGACCGTCGGGCGTGACGGCGATCATCGCCGCGGTACTGAGCCTGCTCGGTGCGGTGTCGACGGCTTTCCAGGCGTTCTCCAGCTGGTACGGCGTCGCGACGTTGAGCGCGCTGTCCGGTTCCTACGCCAGCGACATGAAGTCGGGTCTGATCGGCCTGACCAGTGCCATGGCCGTCGTGCAGACCATCGTGGCCATCGCGCTGCTGACCGGCGGTGTGCTGTTGATCCTCGGGCGTTCGGTGGGCCGCTGGATCGTCATGGGCAGTTGCACGGTCGTGGTGCTGTCGAACGTGGTCGCTCTGTTCGCCTCGCTGACCATTCTCAAGCGGCTGGATTCCGCGCTGGGCAGCTACAGCGATTCGATGCAGGGCCTGGCCGGCCTGTCGGTGATGTCCGCCGCGGTGCCGATCGTGTTCGCGCTCGTCACCGGTGTGCTGGCCGCCCTGAACTCGACGCAGCAGTGGTGCCAGTGGAAGAGCGGACGGACAACACCCGCCGCTCCTGCCGGTTACCCGGGTTACCCGCAGCAGTACTAGCTACACGTAGCGGTTGCGCCCGGCGAACCAGCCGGCCGTCAGCTGCACGGCGTACACGCTGAAGAACAGCACGAACGGGACGTGCCAGCCGCCGGAGACGTCGTGCAGCAGTCCGAACAGGAACGGCCCGGTGCTGGCGAACAGGTAGCCGAAGCCCTGTGCCATGCCGGAGAGCTGGGCGGTGTCTTCGGCGTTGCGGGCGCGCAGCGCGATGACGGTCAGCGCCAGCGAGAAGGCGCTCATGCCGATACCGACCAGCAGGCTCCACAGGACCGGGGCCGCGCTCGGTGCGACGAGCAAGCCGATGGCGCCGGACAGGCCCAGCACGCCGAGGCCGACGTTCCACAGGCTCTGGTTGGTGCTGCGGGCGGCCAGCGGCGAGATCAGGAGCGCGATGGGGACGCCGACGAGTGACATCACGCCGGACATCACGCCGGCGGTGGTCTTGTCCATGCCGTTGTCGATGAAAATCTGTGGGAGCCAACCCATCATGATGTAGGCCAGGAACGACTGGCTGCCCATGTAGAGCGTCACTGTCCAGGCGAGCGGGTTACGCAGCAGCGAGCGGCGCGCGGTGGTCTGGGCGGCGGTGGCGGCCCAGTCGGCGCGGTGCTGGCGAGCGGCCGGGAGCCACAGCAGCAGGGCGGCCAACGCGAGTGCCGCCCAGAGCGCCAGCGACGGACGCCAGCCGCCGACGCTGTGTTCGACGGCCGGGGTGACGGCGGCACCCAAGGCACCGCCGGCCTGCAGCGCGCTGGTGTAGATACCCGTCATCAGGCCGACGCGGGCGGGGAACGAGCTCTTGATCACGACCGGGATCAGCACGTTCGCCAGCGCGACGCCGGACGAGGCGAGCAGGGTGGCGCCCAGCATCAGGCCGCCGCCGCCGTACGGGCGCACCACCAGGCCGAGAGCCAGGACCAACAGGGCGACGGTGACGGTCCGGCCCAGGCCGAGTCGTTTGGCCAGCCACGGCGCGGTGGCTCCGGCGGCGGCGAAGCACAGCACGGGCAGGGTGGTCAGGATGCCGGCCCAGACCGACGACACGCCGAGTGCGGTGCGCATCTCGCCGAGCAGGGGAGCGACGCTGGTGACCGACGGCCGCAGGTTCAGCGCGGTGACGACGATGGCCAGGGCCAGCAGGACGCCGCTGGCGACGCGGGTGCTCGGGCTCGCCGGGACATCCGTGATCTCGATCGCGCCGTCGAGTTCGAGTGCCAATTCATCTTCGTAACGGGTGTGTTGGGATCCGTTCACGGCAGCACTCATGTTGCTATGATGACATACATCCTATGATTGGTTGAAAGGATGATTTGGTGGCGCTGAACACAGCTCGCCGTGCCGGCTTGGTCGAGCAGGTCATCGAACAGCTCCGGGCGTCGGTTGCCGACGGTGAATGGCCTGTCGGGCATCGGATTCCGAACGAGACCGACCTCGTCGAAGCGCTCGGCGTCGGTCGCAACACCGTGCGCGAGGCCGTCCGGGCGCTGGCGCATGCCGGCCTGTTCGAGGTGCGGCAGGGCGACGGCACCTACGTCCGCGCCACCAGCGAGATGTCAGGCGCGCTGAGCCGGCTGTGCAGCGACGAACTGCGTGACGTGCTGCAGGTGCGCCGCGGGCTGGAAGTGGAAGGCGCCCGGCTGGCCGCCACCAACCGGACCGACGACGACATCACGACGCTGCGGCGGCTGCTGGAGGGCCGCGACAATGAGCAGCGCGCCGGGCATCACGACGAATTCGTCCATGCCGACACCGAATTCCATTGCGCCGTCATGCGGGCATCGGGCAACGCCATGCTGGTCGACCTGTACCTCGGACTCATCGAGGTCATCACCGCGAGCGTGTCCGTGATGAACGAGACGCCGGTGGAGACCGAATTCGAGGACCATCACCGGCTGCTCGACCACATCATCGCCGGTGACGCACAAGGCGCGGCCCACGCGGCCGCGGTGCTCTTCGACCGGCTGCTCGCCGGGTTGCGATCTACTCGCGAGCAGACGTAAAACTGTCGATTTTCTCCGGAAAACGACAGTTTTACGTCTGCTGGCGGAACTGACTCCTAGCCGACTGAGCGCTCTGAGCCGGCCCAGAACTGCGCCCGGACGGCCTTCTTGTCGGGCTTACCGAGGGCGGTCACCGGCACGGCGTCGACGATGACGACCTGCTTCGGGGACTGCACCGAGCCCTTGCGCTCCTTGACCGCGGCCTGAATCTCCGCCGTCATCTTCGCGATGGCCTCGTCGGAGCGGTCGGCGTCCGGACGCAGCACGACGACGGCCGTCACCGCCTCGCCCCACTTCTCGTCGGGGGTGCCGACCACGCAGACCTGCGCGATCGAAGGATGTTCGGCGACAACGTCTTCCACCTCACGCGGGAAGACGTTGAAGCCGCCGGTGACGATCATGTCCTTGGTGCGGTCGACGATGAACCAGAAGCCGTCCTCGTCCTCGCGGGCCAGGTCGCCGGTGTGCATCCAGCCGTTCTTGAAGGTGTCGGCGGTGGCCTCCGGCAGGTTCCAGTAGCCACCCGACAGCAGCGGACCGGACACGCAGATCTCGCCGACCTCGCCCTGCTTGACCGGCTGGCCGTCGTCGCCGAGCAGTGCGGTCCGCGCGAACAGCGTCGGGCGGCCGCACGAGGTCAGCCGCTTCTCGTCGTGCTCGCCCTTGGCCAGGTAGGTGATCACCATCGGGGCCTCGGACTGGCCGTAGTACTGCGCGAAGATCGGGCCGAACCGGCGGATCGCCTCGGCCAGGCGCACCGGGTTCATCGCCGAGGCGCCGTAGTAGACGGTCTCCAGCGAGGACAGGTCCCGGGTGTGCGAGTCGGGGTGGTCCATCAGCGCGTAGATCATCGACGGCACCAGCATGGTCGCGGTGATCTTCTGCTCCTCGATCACCCGCAACACCTCGGCGGGGTCGAACTTCTTGAGCACGATCAGCTCGCCGCCCTTGACGATGGTCGGCACGAAGAACGCCGCACCGGCATGCGACAGCGGCGTGCACATCAGGAACCGCGGGTGTTCCGGCCACTCCCATTCGGCCAGCTGAATGGTCGTCATGGTGCTGATGGACTGGGTCGTGCCGATGACGCCCTTGGGCTTGCCGGTGGTGCCGCCGGTGTAGGTCAGCCCGCCGACGTGGTCAGGGGCCAGGTCGGCGGCCTTGAGCGGCTGCGGCTCGTACTTCGCGGCTTCGGCGGCCAGGTCGATGGCCGACCCGGTCAGTGCGTCGGGCACCGGGCCGATGGTCAGGATCTGCTTGAGCGACGGGACCTTCTCGAGCAGCCCGATGGCGCGCTCCACGAACGCCTCGGTGGGGTCGATGATCAGGGTCGTGACGCCCGCGTCGCTCAGGACGTAGGCGTGATCGTCCAGCGAACCGAGAGGGTGTAGTGCCGTACGGCGGTAGCCCTGCGTCTGGCTGGCGCCGATGATCATCAGCACCTCGGGCCGGTTGAGGGCCAGCAGGCCGCTGCTGGCGCCGGAACCGGCGCCGAGCGCTTCGAATGCCTGAATGTACTGGCTGATGCGGTCGGCGAGCTGGCCGCCGGTCAGCGTGGTGTCGCCGAGGAACAGGACTGGCTTGTCTTTGTTGCGCTTCAACGCGCCAACCGTCAAGTGCCCGGAATGCAGGGGATGGCGAAGCAGCTCGTCACTCATGACCTAAGACTAGAACGTGTTCTAGTCCGTAGGTCAAGCCCCGCGAAATCTGAGATCGAGTGCCGGGTGCTCTGCCGCCCCCTAGCATCCACCTCATGGCCAGCCCTGCCGATCTCGTCATCGCCGGAAACATCCTGACCGTCGACCCGCAGCGACCCACCGCCGAGGCACTCGCCGTCACCGACGGCCGGGTCGTGGCCATCGGATCGCGCGCCGACGTGCAGCCGTGGATCGGTGCCGACACCGAGGTCCGCGAGGTCGGTGGCTGCGTGCTGCCCGGGTTCGTCGAGGCGCACGGACACCCGCTGATGGAGGCGGTGGTCCTCGGTGGGCGGATGGTCGACATCCGTCCGGTCACGATGCCGAACGCGGCCGACGTGGTGGCGGCGATCCACGCCGAGGTGGCCACCCGCGGCGCCGACGGCGCCTACCTGAACGGCTGGGACCCGCTGCTGCAGCAGGGCCTCCCGGAGCTGACGCTCGCCTGGCTGGATGAGGCGGCGCCCGACGGTCCGCTGGTGATCGTGCACAACTCGGGGCACAAGGCGTACTTCAACTCCGCTGCCGCGCGGGCCGCCGGGCTGACGCGCGACACACCGGACCCGCACGGTGCTGAGTACGGGCGCGACGCCGACGGCGAACTCGATGGCACCGCGGTGGAAACCGGCGCGGTGTTCCCGCTGGTGACGGGCGTCATGACGCCCACCGACTACCCGGCACTGCTGCTCGCCGAATGTGCGCGGTTGAACGAGGCCGGCCTGACGACGTGTTCGGAGATGGCGTTCGACCCGATGTTCCGGCCGGTCCTGGACCAGATGCGCGACAAGCTCACCGTGCGGCTGCGTACCTACGAGATGTCCACCGCGGCGCTGCACACCGATGCGTCACCCGACAACGGCGACGACATGGTCCGGCAGGCCGGCATCAAGATCTGGGTCGACGGATCGCCGTGGGTCGGCAACATCGACCTGACCTTCCCGTACCTGGACACCGACGCCACGCGCGCCATCGGCGTAGTGCCCGGATCGTGCGGGCACGCCAACTACACGCGCGAGCAGCTCGCCGAGATCGTCAACACGTTCTTCCCACAGGGCTGGCAGATGGCCTGCCATGTGCAGGGCGACCACGGCGTCGACACCATCCTGGACATCTACGAAGAGGCCCTGCGGCGCTGCCCGCGCGACGATCACCGGCTGCGGCTCGAGCACGTCGGCGCCATCACGCCGGTACAGCTGCAGCGCGCCCACGATCTCGGCGTCACGTGCAGCGTGTTCGTCGACCAGATCCACTACTGGGGCGACGTCATCGTCGACGGGCTGTTCGGCCCCGAGCGCGGCGATGTGTGGATGCCGGCCGGGTCCGCGGTGGCCACCGGCATGCGGATCTCGCTGCACAACGATCCACCGGTGACGCCCGAGGAGCCGCTGCGCAACATCAGCGTCGCGGCCACCCGGATCGCGCCCAGCGGACGCGTGCTGGCGCCGCAGGAACGGCTCACCGTCGACCAGGCCATCCGGGCCCAGACCATCGACGCGGCCTGGCAATTGTTCTCGGACAATGTGATCGGTTCACTGGAAGTCGGCAAGTACGCGGACCTGGTCGTGCTGTCCGCCGACCCGCGCTCGGTAGCGCCCGAAGCCGTCGCTGACCTGGACGTGCTCGCGACTTACCTGGCGGGACAACAAGTGTTTGCCAAATCCGACTGACCGGACGGCGCTACGTGGCAGGCTCAGCGCATGACTGAATTGTCGGCACCCCGATTCCTCGACGAACGTGTTGCCCACTGGGCAGCGACCAAGCCAGACGAAGAAGCGATCACCTACCTCGGCAGGACCTGGACCTGGTCGCAGTGGAACGACCGCGTCCGCCGGCTGGCCGGTGCGCTGTCCGACTGGGGCATCAAGCGCGGTGACGTGGTGGCGTTCCTCGACAAGAACCACCCGGCCTGCGTCGAGCTGACCCTGGCCGCGGCGTCGCTGGGTGCCGCCAACGCCATCATCAATTTCCGGCTGGCCGCCGACGAGCTCGACTTCGTGCTGAACGACTGCGGCGCAAAGGTTCTCATCGTCGGAGCTGAGCTTCGCGCAGCTGTCGATAACATCGCCGACAAGCTGACCACCGTCGAACACGTCGTCAGCGTGACGCCCGAGGGTGGCGACGGCGATGAGTACGAGGCGCTCCTGGCCGGCGCGTCACCGGTGGGCCGCTCGTCGGACGTGGAGCCGACCGACGTCTGCATCATCATGTATTCCTCGGGCACCACAGGCCGGCCCAAGGGCGTCGCTCTCACGCAGGCCGCCATGATCGCGCACACCATCAACGCGTTCTCCGGCTGGCAGATGACCACGGACGACAAGAATCTGGTGGCGATGCCGCTGTTCCACGTCGGCGGCTCGTCGTACATGCAGTACGGGCTGCACAACGGGGCGCCGAGTTACATGACGCGCGACGCCGATGGGGCGTCGCTCGCCGGTGGCATCCTGGCGGGCGCCAACCGCACATTCCTGGTGCCGGCCGTGCTGGCCAAGGTGCTCGAGACCGGCCCGGACGCGGTGAAGTTGTTCAGCGCCTTGAAGACCTATGCCTATGGGGCGTCGCCGATGCCGCTGCCGCTGCTGCGCCAGGCGTTGCAGGCCTGGCCGGAAACCGAGTTCATCCAGGCCTACGGGTTGACCGAGGTCTGCGGCGTCGTCAGCCGATTGATGCCCGAGGACCACCGCGCCGACAACGAGGAACGGTTGGTCAGCGCCGGTGTGCTGGTGCCCGAGGCTGAGGTGCGGGTGGTCAACCCCGACACCCTCGAAGACGTGGAGCCGGGTGCGCAGGGCGAATTGTGGTTCCGCACACCGACATTGATGAAGGAGTACCTGAACCGGCCGGACGCCACCGCCGAGGCCATCACCGCTGAGGGCTGGTTCCGCACCGGTGACATCGGTCGCGTCGACGCCGACGGCTACATCTTCGTCGAGGACCGGCTCAAGGACATGATCATCTCCGGCGGCGAGAACATCTACTCCATCGAGGTGGAGCGAGTGCTTGCCGAGCACCCCGCGGTGTCCGAGGTCGCGATCATCGGTGTGCCGGACGAGAAGTGGGGCGAGTCCGTGAAAGCCGTCGTGACGCTTGAGGGTTCGGGAGAAGGTGTGTCGGACTCGGATCTCATTGCCTTCGCCCGTGAGCATCTCGCCGCCTACAAGTGCCCGAAGACCGTCGACTTCGTCGACGACATGCCCCGCAATCCCACCGGCAAGATTCTGAAGAAGGAACTCCGCAAGCCGTACTGGGAGGGTCGGGACCGCGCCACCGTGTGAGTCAACGCGTTGCCGACCGGGATGGGTCCGTCAAACGTCAAGCGACGCGGGTGGATTCACTCCTGGCGGCCGGCTGCGCGGCCGACGTTTTCAGCAATCGCGTGAATCGAATGCATCAGGCGTTCTGGCGTAAACGTTTCGGGGTGTTCGAGCAGCAATCTGGCCAGTGCCTCCGCGGTGTCGCGGGTGAGATGTGCGATCAGCTCGACGTCGATATCGTCGGCGCCGATGCGGGCCAATTGATGTTCGAGCGCGGACTCGATCTGCCGCCGCACCTGTTCGCGGCCATCGCGGATGGCTGACAGCACATTGCTCGGCGCGCCTTCGATGGGCAGCAACACCAGCCGGGAAATCTCGGGCTCGTTCGCGACGCTTTCGAGGTAGGTGTGCAAGGCGGCGGCCACCGCCCCGGGGATGGTGTCGATCTCGGTGGCGGCGTGGATCGCATTGGTCACGCGTTCCGATGTGACGTGTTGGGCCCGTTCCATCAGGGCCAGTTGCAGTTCGGCCTGCGAGCCGAAGATCTTGTAGCTCACCGATTTGGCGACGCCGGCCCGTTCGGCGATCCGGTCCATCGACGTACCCGGCCAGCCGACCTCCGCGACGAGGCTGAACGCGGCGTCAAGGATTTGCTCTCGGCGGACCTCGACGGGCTGGCGTGCGGCATACCGTCTGCGTGGACTGGAATCTGGATCCGTGGTCGCCATGGACATAAATGTACCTCATGGAATATTCTGATAAGTACATTCATGGCGGCCTGATGAGCGCTGCCGCGAGCCTCAATCAAGGGAGACACCATGGCGACGTTCCGCTGGGAAGGCCTGTCGATGGCATATGACCACGCCGGGTCAGGCGACCCGATCGTTCTTCTGCACAACCTCGGCGGAAACCGCACCATCTGGCAGGCCCAGTTCGACTCGTTGGCCCAGACCAACAGCGTGTACGCCCTGGACTGGCCGGGCTACGGCGAGTCCGACGTCCCTATCGACGGCTACACGATCGAGAACCATCAACGGCTGCTGGCCGCATTCATCGACAGTCACCAGCTTCGCGGCCTGACGCTGGTGGGCAATTGTTTCGGCAGTGCGATGGCGCTGATCTACGCGCGCCGCAACCCTCAGGATGTCCGGGCCTTGGTGCTGGTGAACCCTCTGACTGGCGCAACCTTGCGGCCGACCATGTCGGGCTGGGCCGCCCGGCTGCTACGCAAGATTCCACTTGCATCGCTTGGTGGAGTGATCCGCCTGCCTGCTGCGGTAGCCGCGCTCGTGCTTCGCGAGCAGCTCGGGGTCAGGGGCCGGCGAATGAGTGCCGCGACGTTCGCGCCGCTACGTCAGCGCTGGACCAGCACCGGCGCGCTGCGGCCCGTCGCGGCGATCCTGCCCGAGTTGCCCCGGCTGTCCGAACTCGACAGCTTCGAGCCCGACAGCGACTTTCCGCCGATCACCACGATCTGGGGTGCGCAGAATCGAGTGTTGTCCGCCGCGGCAGGTGCGCGGCTCAACACCACGCTGTCCCCGCAGCACGCGTTGACCCTCTCCGAGTCGGGGCACCTTGCCATGATCGAGGACCCCGAACCGATCATCCGGGCCATCGAGGCCGCGGCCGGCTCTCGGCAGGCCGCGCACTGACAGAATGAGCGGATGCGGCCGGACCTGGACGAACTGCTCGAGCGTCTGCACGTCGTCGCGCTGCCGATGCGGGTCCGGTTCCGCGGCATCGACGTTCGTGAAGTCGCGCTGATCGACGGGCCCTGCGGCTGGGGTGAGTTCGGCGCGTTCGTCGAGTACGGCCCGGCCGAAGCGGCGCACTGGCTCGCATCCGGTATCGAGGCGGCGTACGCACCGTCGCCGGTGCCGGTGCGCGACCGTATCCCGATCAACGCCACCGTGCCGGCGGTCGAGGCGGCGCGGGTGCCCGAGGTGCTGGCCCGCTTCCCGGGCGCCCGCACCGCCAAGGTGAAGGTGGCCGAACCGGGCCAGACGTTGGCCGACGACGTGGCGCGCGTCGAAGCCGTCCGCGCCCTGGTGCCCGTCGTGCGCGTGGACGCCAACGGTGGTTGGACCGTCGCGCAAGCGGTGGCGGCGGCGCATGCACTGACCGCCTCGGGGCCACTCGAGTACCTGGAACAACCGTGCGCGACGGTGCCGGAACTGGCCGAATTGCGGCGTCTGGTCGACGTGCCGGTGGCGGCCGACGAGTCCATCCGCAAGGCCTCGGACCCGTTGCGGGTCGTACGTGAGCGGGCGGCCGACGTCGCGGTGGTCAAGGTCGCGCCGCTGGGCGGCGTGACGCGACTGTTGGCGGTGGCGGCGGAGATCGACATCCCGATCGTGGTGTCGAGTGCCTTGGATTCCGGGGTCGGCATGACCCGGGGGCTGCTGGCCGCCGGCTGCCTGCCGACGCTGCAACACGCGTGTGGGCTGGGTACCGGCGGGCTGTTCGTCGAAGACGTGGCCGCGGTGTCGCCGCCGGTCGACGGCTTCCTGCCCGTCGGCCCGGTGGTGCCTGACCCGGCCAGGCTGACGGGTTTGGCGGCCGCACCCGCGCGCCGGGACTGGTGGATCGAGCGGGTCCGGCAGTGCTACCCGCTGCTCGGTTAGGCCCGGCCTAACCGAATTCGACGAGCGTCACCGGTGCCCGGAAGCGGGCCAACCCCGGCAACCGGTAGGACTGCCGGTTGACCCACCGCACGACCTTGCCCCGCCCGGCCGGATAGCGCAGTTCGCGCACCGCACGGACACCGGGGATGGATCGCAGCCTCGGGTACTGGTCGGCGGTGAACCAGAAGGGCATCGGGGGCGACGTGTAGTGCTCGCTGAGCCGGAAGCCCCGCCGCTGCGAATGTCGGCTCATGAATCGGGGCACGCTGTCAAAGACCAACTGGCCCTTGGGGAAACGTTCGGCGCACGCCGCGATCAGGTGGAACACGACGTCCGCGGTCAGATACTGGAACAAGCCTTCGGCGGTGATCAGCACGCCGTCAGTGGGGTCGACGACGTCCATCCAGGAGTGGTCCAGCGCGGACTGAGCGCACTGCGCGAGTCGGTCAGACGTCGGGAGCAACTGCTGCCGGAGCCGGATGATCGGCTCCAAATCCACTGACAGCCAGGTAATTTCACCGTTGTCGACGCGCCAGAAACTGGTCTGCAGTCCCTCCGCCAAGGCGACCACGGTCGCGCGCGGGTGGCCCGCCACGTAGTCGCGCGTGATCTCGTCGAACACCAGCGCCCGCAGCGCGGTGGCCTGATGCGTGCGGCCGAAATGTTGGTAGTCGTAGTCGAGGCCGTCGCGCAGGGCGATCGCCATCGGGTCATCGATGATGCCATCGGGGCGGCAGGCCTCGGTGGCGCGTTGGTGCAAAGTGAGCAGTGCGGTTTCGGATACGCCGTCGAGATGGCGGGCGTCGATGACTGACATGGCTCCACCGTACGTCCGGCGATATCGCGTCGGCAGCAGCGGCCCCGAGAACCGCATTTCCCGGAGTGCCGCGATACCGGCTGTGGCATAGGAGATTTCGGCAGAACCAGATGACCGGGAACTTTGTCGATGCGGCGCCCGACTAGCTATCAGTGACTGCACCGATTTGGCTGGCGCTACCGCCGGAAGTGCACTCGGCGTTGCTGACAGCCGGCCCGGGGCCGGGTTCGTTGCTGGGTGCCGCCGCGCAATGGCAACAGCTGAGCGTGCAATACAGCCAGGCGGCCGCCGAGTTGTCGGCCATCTTGGCCGACGTGCACGCGAGTAGTTGGGAGGGGCTCAGCGCTGTCCAGTACGTCGCCGCGCATGTGCCGTACCTGGCCTGGTTGGAGGAGTCTGCCGTGGCGACGGCAGCCACAGCGGCGCAGCATGAGACGGTGGCCGCCGCCTATGGCACCGCTGTTGCGACCATGCCGACGCTGGTGGAATTGGCGGCCAACCATGTGACGAATGCCGCACTGGTGGCGACGAACTTCTTCGGTCTCAACACAATTCCCATCGCGATCAACGAGGCCGACTACGCGCGCATGTGGATGCAGGCGGCCGACACCATGATCGTCTACCAAGCGGTGACGGAGGTGGCCACGGCGGCGGTGCCGCCCGCGCAGCCGGCGCCGCGCATCGTCGCGCCCGGTGGGGAAGCCCGGAACCCGCTGTCGAACCCGCCCACCGCACCGAGCCAACCGCTGAGCGACCTGTGGCAATTCATCTCGCAGCTCGGTACCACAGGCCAGGTCGACCAGCTGCTCGAGAACTTCACGCGCTTCTTCGAGCAGCTGGGCTTCAACCCCGCCACCTCCGCAGTACTGGCCCTGGTGGCACTGACGCTCTACGACATGCTCTGGTACCCGTACTACGCGTCCTATGCGCTGCTGCTGGCCCCGTTCTTCGCGCCGGCACTCAGTGCTCTCGCTGCGCTGGCCCTGGTGAAATCGCCGCTGCCGGCGGCCGCGGAACCCGCGCCGGTGCCTGCCGAACGCCCCGCCGTCCAGCCTGCCGCCCCGGCGCGTGCCCAAGCCACCCCGCTCGTCCCCGGCATCCACGTTGGATTGCCGCAGGCCACCGGGCCTTCCGCCCCGGCGCCGACCACCGCTGGCGCCGGTAGTCCCGCGCCGGCGCCCAATGTGGTCTATGCGGTACCCGCGCTGCCCCGGCCCGGGGTGGGGCCGGGGCCGGAATCCGGCAGCGAATCGCCCGACATCACCACCGACAGCTTCAGTGCTGCGGCGGCCGCTCGTGCGGTAGCTGTCGCCCGTGACCGGGTCAGGCGGGTGAGCCGACGCCGGCGCGGAGCCCGCGGCTATCGCGACGAACTACCCGACATGAAAGCAGATATGACTGGTACCGAAGACAATTCGCCGGGCTCGCCCGTCATCGCAGCCGGTGCGCACGGCGCCGGTCCGATCGGGCTCACCGGCGTGGTGACCCCGACGAGCGCCGCACCGACCGGAATGGTGGAACGGATGTCGGCGGGCGGGAGCCCGTCGACCCCGCTGCTTCCGGCCACCTGGAGCTCGGATGCGGAGGATCGGCGTGAGCAGCGATAGCACGAATTGTCCAGGGGCGCGGAACTTTTCTTCGCATCCCGGCGACTACATCAATTGAAGGCAGAAACGACAATGATCTTCTGCGTTGTGGGGCAACGGATTTCAATGCCATGTCAGCGCAGTGCAGCAAACTTGGTGGAGGTACGTCGGTGACACTCAATGTGCAGGGGCGAGGGCTCGGAGCGCAGGTCGTTGGAATCGACCCGAACAACCTGAGCAACATCTCGGCCGACGAACTCCGCGAAATCGTCTACGAGAACAAGCTTGTCGTCCTGAAGGGACTGCATCTGACGCCGGTGCAGTTCATCGAGCTCGGCCGGATTCTCGGTGAGATCGTCACGTACTACGAGCCCGTATACCACCACAGCGAGCATCCGGAGATCTTCGTCTCATCCACGGAGGAGGGTCAGGGTGTGCCGCGCACGGGTGCGTTCTGGCACATCGACTACATGTTCATGCCGGAGCCGTTCGCGTTCTCCATGGTGATGCCGTTGACGGTGCCGGGAGCCGACCGCGGTACGTACTTCATCGACCTCAACAAGGTGTGGGAATCCTTGCCGCCGGCACAGCAGGAGCCGGTGCGGGGGACCTTCAGCACGCATGATCCGCGGCGCCACATCAAGATTCGCCCCGGAGACGTCTACAAGCCGATCGGCGAGGTGTGGGATGAGATCAACCGCACGACGCCACCGATCAAGTGGCCGACGGTGATCCGGCACCCGCACACCGGCCAGGAAATCCTCTACATCTGCTCCACCGGCACCAGCAAGATCGAAGACGGCGAAGGCGAGGTGCTCGACCAGTCGGTACTGCACGAACTCCTCGCTGCCACCGGCCAGCTCGACGCGGACTTCGCATCTCCGTTCATCCATGCGCAGCACTATGAGGTCGGCGACATCATCTTGTGGGACAACAGGGCGTTGATCCACCGGGCAAAGCACGGCACCGCGGCGGGGACGCTGACGACGTACCGGTTGACCATGCTCGACGGTCTGGCGACGCCGGGGCACGCGGCATGAGCACCACGGAACTGACCTCGCCGATGGGTGCGGCGGAATCGGCTGGCACTGAGCAGATTCCGGAAGAACTCCTGACCAGAGTGCTGGAGCCGTATGCGTACAAGGGTTGCCGGTATCTCACGGACGCGACGTACCGCGCCGCCGGCGATTCGATGTACGCGACCGGGAATTTCAGCATTCCGGAGTCGGTGTACATCCGCAGCACCGGACATTTCAACGCCGTCGAACTGGTGCTGTGCTTCAACCAGCTTGCGTACTCCGCGTTCGCGCCGGCGGTGCGACGCGGCGAGATCGACGGGTTTCGGGGCTGGTCGATCGACGACTATTTCGAGAACCAGTTGTCCAGCATGCTGATCCGGTCCACCGCGTCGCGCTACAAGCGACAGATCGATGCGGGCAAGTTCTCCGCCCGGCTGACGTGCGAGGGCATCGAGGTCGTCGAGCGGTCTTGGCGGTACTTGAAAGTCCCTTGCGCCATCGAGTTTTACGACGACCACGGCGGATCCGCCTTCGGCGAGTTCGAACTCGCGATCCTCAACATCCCGTGAGCACGATGATCACGCAACCGCCCAATGTGCTGGGCCGGCTCTTCACGCAAGCGCGACAGCAGCCGCGGGCAATCGCGTTGCGGCGCTGCGACGGCACCAGCGCCGTCGAATACGGGCAACTCGCCGCCTTGGTGACTGGCCTGGCAGCCGAGTTGCACGCGCACGGGGTTTCTCGCGGGTGCCGGGTACTGGTGATGTCGGACAACGGTCCCGAGACCTATGTCGCGGTGTTGGCGTGTGCCCGACTCGGCGCGATCGCCGTGCTGGTGGATCGTGGTGTCCCGAGCGTGACGGTCGCTCGTTTCGGTGAGATCACCAGTCCCAGTGCGGCATTCCTGACCCCGGGAACAGCGCCCGCGGCGCTGCCGAGCACGCTGCGCTCCGTCCCGGTGATCGCCGTCGACTTCACCGATGGCATTGCCGAGTACACCGGGACCCTGCCCGCCGTCGCCCAACCGGAACTCACCGCCGATGATCCGTTGGCGATGATCTTCACCAGCGGGACCACCGGTGAGCCGAAAGCTGTGCTGCTGCCCAACCGGACCTTCTTCGCCGTCGCCGACATCCTGGCGCGCGAAAATCTGACCTGGATCAGCTGGGTGGCGGGCGAAGCCACCTACTCGCCATTGCCGGCCAGTCACATCGGCGGACTGTGGTGGATCCTCAACTGCCTGATGCACGGCAGCGAATGTGTCACCGGCGGTGAGAATTCGGCGTCGCTGGCAGAGATTCTCCAGACCAACCGGATCGCCTCGACCTGTTTGGTGCCGACTCTGTTGACGCGCCTGGTGGCTGAGGTGAAGAGCGGCGCGGCGCTGCCGCCGCTGCGGATGATCGGCTACGGCGGCTCGCGTGCCATCGCGGCCGACGTGCAATTCGTCGAGGCCGCAGGCATTCACACGGCGCAGGTCTTCGGTCTGAGCGAAACAGGTTGTACGGCCTTGTGTCTGCCGACTTCGCCGGGGTCGATCGCCCGGATCGAGGCGGGCGCGGTCGGGCGGCCGTATCCCGGGGTCGAGGTGCGTCTGGCCGGCGGCGGTGAGTCGGGCACCCTGTGGATCAAATCCCCGGCAAACATGTTGGGGTACTGGAACAGTCCCGAACGCACCGGTGACGTGCTGGTCGACGGCTGGGTCAACACGGGCGACATCTTCGACCGTGGTGCCGACGGTTACTTCTACATCAAGGGCCGGTCATCGGAGATGATCATCTCCGGCGGTGTCAACGTCGCACCCGACGAGGTGGACCGGATCGCCGAGAGCGTCCCCGGCGTCGACGCGGCGGCGTGCTTCGAGATACCCGATGCCGAATTCGGTGCCCTGATCGGGCTGGCCGTGATCCCCGCCGGTGACCTCGATGACGGCGAGGTCCGTAAGCTCAAGCAAGCGATCGCGGCGCGCTATCGGGCCGAGTCGGAGTCGATGGCCAGACCGTCGACCATCACGCTGGTCACCGATATTCCGAGGACGCAGTCCGGCAAGGTGATTCGGGCCGCGCTGGCAGCGGCGGTCCATGGCTGACGACGTCCGCGAACGTGTGCTGGCCGCCGTATCCGACGTGCTGTACATCGACGAATCCGATCTGTTCGACGGCGACTCCACCGATCTGCGAGAACTCGGGCTGGACTCGGTCCGATTCGTCCTCCTGATGAAACGCCTTGGGGTGGATCGGGAATCGGACCTGTTGAAGCGCCTCGCGCAGGAGCTGACGATCGAAGACTGGGCCCGGGAGTTGGAGGGTGTCCGTGACGGCGCCTGATGGTCGGATCGGACGGATTCCGCTGAGCATCTCCCAGCAGAACATCTACCACGGGGTGCTGCAGGACCCGGATCCGACGCTGTACCTGATCGGCAAGAGTTACCGGTTCCGGCCGATACCGTCGGCGGCATTCCTGTCCGCGCTGGAAGCAACCGTGCTGGACAACCCCATTCAGCTGTGTGTCCTGATGCCACCAGTGGTCGGCGACGGGTACCCCGAATTTGCTGCCCGGCTGCGTTTCCCGGATATCGTTCACGTGCGAGGACGGGCCGACTCGGTCGGCGACGCGACCGCGGAGCTGTGGGCAGACGGCGTACTCGAGACGCCGCTCGTGCGCTACGTCGTGCACACCGATGTCAGCGGTGAGGTGGTGGGCATGGACGTGCACACCCACCACATCCTGCTCGACGGTGCGGCGACGGCAATCATCGAAGCCGACCTGGCCCGACATCTGGGTACTCCCGGGCAACAGCCCAGTCCTGCAATGGCTTTGGACGCAGTCGACGCGGCGCACCGCAGCGAGAGCGCGCAGGTGGCGCAGGCAACCGAACGCCACGGCGCCGCGGTACATCGTGAGCTGACCGAACAGGCGTTGTGCGGCAATCCCACACCGGGCGCGGCTGGCGCGGCACTCGGCACCGCCGGCCGGGGCGTCTTGCGCGAATCGCGCCGGGTCACCGGGCGGGCCTACGACGAGATCGTCGCGCTCGCCGAAGCAAAGCAGGTACCGCTGAACATCCTGGTGTCCGCAGCCGCGGTGGCGGTGCATGCGGGCCTGCGTCAGAGCACCGAGGGCCTGCTGGTGCATCCGGTGGACAACCGCTTCGGTGCTCCGGAGTTGAACGTCGCCACCTGCCTGGTGAACTCGGTCGCCCAGCCGGTGCGGTTCCCGCCTTTCGCCTCGGTCCGGGACGTGGTGACCGCGATCGATCGTGGCTACGTCAAGGCTGTGCGGCGCCGCTGGTTTCGTGAAGAGCGTTATCGCCGAATGCAACTGGCGATCACCCGCAGCGCGCACGTCGAAGCGCTGACGGTCAATTTCCTGCGCGGCCGGTGCGCGGCGGAACTGCAGCCGTACCTGTCCGAACCTCCGGTGGTCACCGATATCGGCCCGGTCGAGGGGATGACCGTGGCCTGCGTCCACGATGAGGCCCAGCGCTCCATCGACGTCGCCATCTGGGCGCGACTCGATCAACCTGAACGCGCCGACGAGTCGAACATCGCTGACCGCATCGTCGCGGCACTGCGATCGATGGACGTGCACTGGGACGAGCCGCTCGCGTTGACCGTCGGGCAGTGGTTCGGCCTCAGGGCCGACGGTCGGCTCGATGCCGGTACCGGGGTGCGCTTCCTCCCGTCGGTTGCGACCCGCGCCTGGTTCCTGGACGTGGATCTGGGGCAGTGCCGGGGTCCCGGCGTCGACCGGTGGATCGCCGAGATCATCGGCGCCGGTGCCGATCCCGGCGATGTGCTGGTCTTCCTCGACGACGAGTCCCAGCGCACGGTGGAGTTCCTGATCGCGTGCCATTTGGCGGGTTGTGGTTACAGCGCCTGTGCGACGCCCGACGACGTGACCTTGCGGGTCGACGCCATCGCTGAGCACTGCGGTGCCCGCGCACACGCCGTCGACGTCTGTGTGCAACGTGCCGAGTTGGACAGCACGACAAGAGAACTCGTCGAAGACCGCATCGGCCATGTCGCGCAAGACCACCGGCTGGCTTCCCGGCTCGCCTATGTGATGCCGACGTCCGGCTCGACGGGGCAGCCCAAACTCGTTCCGGTGACGCATGGTGCGCTGGCCGCCTTCTGCGGCGCGGTGCGGGAGGCCTACGGCTGGGGGCCGGCGGACACCGTCCTGCAGTGCGCGCCGCTCACATCGGACATCAGCGTGGAAGAAGTCTTCGGTGCCCTGGCTTGTGGGGCGCGCGTGGTGCGGTCCGCCGCGATGCGTGCCGGTGACCTGCCGGCGCTGGCCCGCGACCTCGCGGTGCACATCGCGACCATTCTCGATCTGCCCACCGCGGTCTGGCACCTGCTGTGTGAGGACGACGAGACGCTGGTGGCGCTGAGTGGATCAGCACTGCGTCAGGTGATCATCGGCGGCGAGGCCGTCCGGTCCACCGCGGTAGACAAGTGGCTGGATGCCGTTGGGAGCCAGGGCATCTCCCTGATCTCGACGTATGGTCCGACCGAGACCACTGTGGTCGTCACCCAGTTGCCGATCGCTGCCGATGAACCCGACCACACCCGGGCCAGGCTCGGCCACCCGCTGGTGCCTGGCTCGGTGTTCGTCGGTTTCGGTGAGGTCGTCGTGGTGGGGGAGTTGGTATCGGCCGGCTATCTCGGCCAGGACGGCACGAGTTTCGGCGCGGTGCAGGCTCCCGACGGCTCCCGGTACCGGGCATTCGCCACCGGCGACCGGGTGACCACAGACAGCGCCGGCTACCCAGTGCTGGCCGGGCGTCGCGACGCAGTGGTCAAGATCGCCGGCAAGCGCTTCGACATCGCCGAGCTGCTGCGCCGGTTGTCTGCCGACCCCGGGGTTTCCGACGTTGCGGTGGAACTCGCCGGAAACGGTTTGGGCATCTGGTTCCAGACGCCAAAGACCCGTGCCGGACACGACGATCGGGTAGCCGCCGATCGAATCCGCAGCATCGCCAGAGCGCTCGGGGTACCGGCGTTCCTGGTGGTCGGCGTCCCGGCCATCCCGAGGCAGCCCAACGGGAAAGTGGACCGCGCGAAACTGACTGCGGCAATTGAGATTGCGCCTGACGACGCCGATCGGGATCCCCGGGCCACCGCCTTGGCCGAGCTGTGGAGCCGGAAGCTGGGGCGCGCTATTCGGCCGGACGGGTCGCTGTTGGACGCGGGTATCGGTTCGCTCGACCTGATCCGCATCCTGCCCGACACCCGGCGATTCCTGGATTGGCAGCTGTCCATTCTCGATCTGATCAGCGCTGACACCGCTGCCAATGTGGTTGGCTCCCGGCCTGATATCGATGCCTGGATGGACGCCGAGACGGCGGCCGAGATCGCCCACGATCTGTCCGCGACGCAGCAGCCGGGCCACGGTTCGGCCCCCGCCCGTCGGCTCCCGCTCAGTGGCGGCGTACCGACTCTCGTGGTCCTCGGGGCGTCGGGCATTCTGGGCACCGGATTCGCCCGGGCGGTTCTCGACCGCAAACAGTCCGGGCAACATTGCCCTGACGTGGTATTCGTCGCGAGATCGCCACTGCCGGAACATGACCCGTGGTCCACCCTGCGATCAGTGGACGGCGTCGACGTCGTGCATAGCCCAGACGGCTTCGGCGTCGCTGAACTCGGTGCCCTACTGGACGACGTCGGTGCCGGCACCGTGGTGAACTGCATCGGCAACACCAACGTGTTGGTGCCCTATCACCGGCTGCGAGCGGCCAACGTGTCTGCGGTGGCGTCGATCGCCGAAGCGTGTGCGCGGCGCGGCACCAGGTTGGTCCAGCTGTCGACCTTCGTCGTCAACGCCGACGTGACGGCGGCCCGCGTGACCGACCCCCGCTGCGCGCCGTACCCCTACGCCGCCTCGAAGTCGTTGGCGGAGTTGATCGTTGCACGCACCCCGGGTGAACTTGACTTCGCGGTCGTGCGACTGCCCAGGGTACTCGGCGACGCCCACCAACTCGAGCGATCCGCCGACATCCTGGTCGCGATTCTCGATGCCTGCACCGCGTTGGGTGCGTGCCCGGTGGTGCCCTTGACCGAAGAGGTCACCACCGGCGTGGCTGCCGCGCACGGCATTCTCGGGCTCGTGCCCGAGTTCTCGCCGGCCGCCGAGTTGGGACGCGGCCTGACGGTCCTGCGCGGCGAAAAGGTGCCTTACACAGAGTTTCTCAGCGGCTTCGGGTTCGACGCCATCGATATCGCGCAGTGGAAAGACCGGCTGGACCGTAGCGTGTGGGCGGCCCAAAATCCGTCGCGGTGGGCGGTGATCGATGCGTGGATCGGGTTGGGGAGCAGGTTGCGCGGCCGGACGTATGCCGACTATCTGGCCGAATATCCCACTGTCGACGTCGATTTCGCATCCGTTGCGGAGTGCATCAGCACGCCGCCGTCGCTGCGCGGTGCCCTGGCATCCGACCGCACCGAGATTGCCAGGAACTGATGGGCGCCGCCCGGCGACTGATCAGGAAAGGGCGCCACGCGCGCCAGATTGTGAGGAATCGACGTTGACCGATGTGACCGAACCGCGGCACGAGGCGCCGGCCACCGGCACCATCTATCTCGACATCACCGGAATGTCGTGTGGCATGTGCTCCCGGCGGGTGCAGAAATCACTCAACAAGATCGACGGCGTGCGCGCGTCGGTCAGCTTCGCCACCAAGACCGCGACCATCGAGACCGACGGTGACATCAGCGCGGCCGAGCTGTGTGACGTTGTAGTGGGAGCGGGCTACGGCGCCGCAGCGCGCGCCGCCGCCCCCGACAGCTCGACTCCAGGACCGCTGCAGCGGCTCGTCGGCGGGATCCTCGGCCGGAACTCATCCCACTGACCGGTTTGTCCTAATTTGTGGGCCCCGTGGCGTAGACGCCACGGGAGTGGCGGCGCACGATGGGATGCGTGACGCGATCTGTGGTGCTCCTCGGCTTTCGCGGAGTGCAGGCCCTCGACGTCGTCGGCCCGTTCGACGTGTTCACCTTGGCCACGGTGCAACTGGCCGTGATGGGACGCGGGGACGAGGGCTACGCCCCGGTCCTGACCTCGGCCGACGGCGGCCCCGTCTCCACCCTGACTGGGCTCGAGTTCGTCGCGAAGCCGCCGCCGGACCCGAGCCAACCGATCGACACCGTGGTGCTGCCCGGCGGCATGGGGGTCGACCAGGCCCGGGGCAACCCTGCCGTCATGGACTGGATTCGTACCGCCGCACCGCACGCACGCCGGATCGTCAGCGTCTGCAACGGCGCGTTCCTGGCCGCGGAGGCCGGCCTGCTCGACGGCTGCTCGGCGACCACACACTGGGCCTCGGCGGACCAGCTGGCCCGCGAATTTCCGCGCATCGCAGTCGATGCCGATCCGATCTTCGTCCGCAGCTCCGAGCAGGTGTGGACCGCGGCCGGCGTCACTGCCGGCATTGATCTGGCGCTGGCCCTCGTCGAAGACGACTACGGCACCGACGTCGCCCAGAACGTGGCCCGCTGGCTGGTGCTGTACCTGCGCCGGCCCGGCGGGCAGACGCAGTTCGCGCCGCCGGTCTGGATGCCCCGTGCCAAGCGCGAGCCGATTCGCGACGTGCAGGAGCTCATCGAATCCGAACCCGCCGGCGCGCACAGTGTTCCGGAGCTGGCGCGCGCCGCGGCGATGAGCCCGCGGCACTTCACCCGCACCTTCACCGCCGAGGTGGGGGAGCCGCCCGCGGCCTACGTCGAGCGGGTCCGCACCGATGCGGCCCGTCGGCAACTCACCGAGACCGACGACACCGTCACCGCCATCGCGGCCCGCTGCGGATTCGGCAGCGCCGAGACGCTGCGCCGCAGTTTCGTTCGCCGCGTTGGCGTTTCGCCGGACCAGTACCGCAAAACCTTCGCCTAGAGGAGAGATCATGCAGGTTGCCATCGTGCTGTACCCGGGGTTCACGGCCCTCGACTTCATCGGACCCTACGAGTCGTTGCGCTGGCTGCCCGACACCGAGGTCCGCTTCGTCTGGCACGAGCCCGGTCCCATCGCCGCGGACTCCGGCGTGCTCTTGGTGGGTGCCACCCATTCCTTCGACGAGACCCCGTCGCCCGACATCATCCTGATTCCGGGCGGGTTCAGCACCATGGAGCACGCCCGCGACGAGAAGGTGCTCGACTGGGTCCGGCGGGCCCACCAGAGCTCCACCTGGACGGCGTCGGTCTGCTCGGGGTCGGTGATCCTGGCCTCCGCGGGTCTGCTCACCGGCAAACGCGCGACGTCGCACTGGGCGGCCGTGCAGCTGCTACGTACGTTCGGCGTCGAACCCGTCACCGACGAGCGGATCGTGCCGGCCGGAGAGCACATCGTCACGTGTGCGGGGGTGTCCGCCGGCATCGACCTGGGCCTGTGGCTGGCCGGCCAGATCGCCGGCGAAGACAAGGCCAAGGCCATCCAGCTGTCCATGGAATATGACCCGCAGCCGCCGTTCGACTCCGGGCACATGTCGAAGGCATCGGCCGCCACCAAGGCCAGCGCGACGGCCCTGATGTCGCGTGAGCTGCTCAAACCCGTACAGCTCAAGGCCACCACGGCGCTGTTGTGGGACCAGGCCCTCAAGCGCGTCCGTTCCCGCCGCTGACGGGTCCAGTAACCTCGGCCGGGTGAATCTGGCATTCGACGACCGCGGCGGTACCGGCGAGCCGGTGCTGTTCATCGCAGGCCGAGGCGGCGCGGGCCGCACCTGGCACCTGCACCAGGTGCCGGCGTTCCAGCGGGCCGGCTTCCGCTGCATCACCTTCGACAACCGCGGCATCGGCGCCACCGAGAATGCCATCGGCTTCTCCACCGACCAGGCCGTCGCCGACACGGCCTCGCTGATCAACAAGGTCGTCGGCGGACCGGTGCGCGTCGTCGGGGTCTCGATGGGGTCGTTCATCGCCCAGGAGCTCATGGTCGCGCGGCCCGAGCTGGTGTCCTCGGCGGTGCTGATGGCCACGCGTGGCCGCGAGGACCGGGCCCGCACCTTCTTCCGCGAAGCCGAGCGGGCGTTGCTGGCCGCGGGCATCGAGCTGCCGCCCGAGGTGGACGCGAAAAACCGCCTGCTGGAGAACTTTTCACCCAAGACGCTGAACGACGATCGCGCCGTGCAGGACTGGATCGAGATGTTCACCATGTGGCCGACCAAGGCCACCCCGGGCCTGCGCGCCCAACTCGCCGTCGCACCGGAAACCAACCGGCTGCCGGCCTACCGGCAGATCGCGGTGCCCGTTCAGGTGATCGGGTTCGCCGACGACGTCGTGCTGCCGCCGCACCTGTCCAAGGAGGTGGCCGACGCCATCCCGCTGGGCCGCTACCTGGAGATCCCCGACGCCGGCCACCTCGGCTTCATCGAACGTCCCGATGTGGTGAACGCCGCCGCGCTGGAGTTCTTCGCTGCCAACCCGACGTCGGCGGGGCCGACCGGTTAGCCCCTGTGACACGCTGTAGCAATGAACCCGTCGACGATTCAGGCGCGGGTCGTCGTCGACGAATTGATTCGCGGCGGCGTCCGCGACGTGGTGCTGTGCCCCGGCTCGCGTAACGCGCCACTGGCATTCGCGCTGGCCGACGCCGACCGGGCCGGCCGCCTGCGGCTGCACGTCCGCATCGACGAGCGCACCGCCGGCTACCTGGCCGTCGGCCTGGCGGTCGCCGAGGGTGCACCGGTGTGCATCGCGATGACGTCGGGCACCGCGGTCGCCAACCTCGGTCCGGCGGTGATCGAGGCGAACTACGCCCGCGTGCCGCTGATCGTGCTGAGCGCCAACCGGCCGTACGAACTGCTGGGCACCGGCGCCAACCAGACCATGGAACAGCTGGGCTATTTCGGCAATCAGGTGCGGGCGACAATCAGCCTCGGACTGGCCGAGCCGACGGCCGACGTGGCCGCGTCCAATGCCCAGTGGCGCTCGGCCACCTGTCGAGTTCTGGTGGCGGCCAAGGGTTCTCGCACTGCCAATGCCGGCCCGGTGCAGTTCGACATCCCGCTGCGGGAACCGCTGGTGCCCGACGACGAAAACGAGGTGCCGCACGGCGCCCCGTACTGCCCTGAAGGCCGTCCCGACGGCCGGCCGTGGACCTACACCCCGCCGGTCACGTTCGACCAGCCGCTCGAGATCGACCTGACCGCCGACACCCTCGTCATCGCCGGCCACGGTGCGGGCCGCCACGAGAACCTGTCGCACCTGCCGACCGTCGCTGAACCGACCGCACCGCCGGCCGACAACCCGGTGCACCCGCTGGCCCTGTCACTGGTCAGGCCGCAGCAGGTGATCATGCTGGGCCGGCCCACGCTGCACCGGCCGGTGTCGGCGCTGCTCGCGGACCCGTCGGTGCCCGTCTACGCCCTGACTACCGGGCCGCGCTGGCCCGATGTGTCCGGCAATTCGCAGGCCACCGGCACCCGGGCCATCACCTCCGGCACCCCGGACCCGGACTGGCTCCGCCGCTGCGCCGAAGCCAACGCCCGCGCCGAGCACGCGGTGCGCGACCAGCTCGCGGCCTACGAACTGACCACCGGCCTGCACGTGGCGGCCGCCGTCGCCGACGGCCTGCAGCCGGGCGATCAACTGGTGCTCGGCGCCTCCAACCCGGTGCGTGACGCCGCGCTCGTCGGGCTGAACTCTCACGACATCTCGGTGCGGTCCAACCGCGGTGTCGCCGGGATCGACGGCACCGTGTCCACCGCCATCGGCGCCGCGCTGGCCCACACCAAAGGCCGGACCGTCGCGCTCATCGGCGACCTGACCTTCGTGCACGACAGCTCGGGCCTGCTGATCGGCCCCACCGAGCCGACGCCGAAGGCGCTGACCATCGTCGTCTCCAACGACAACGGCGGCGGCATCTTCGAGCTGCTGGAGCAGGGCGATCCCCGGTTCTCCGACGTGTCGTCGCGCATCTTCGGCACGCCGCACGACGTCGACATCGCGGCCCTGTGCCGGGCGTACCACGTCGAGTGCCGGCAGGTGGAGGCCGACGGACTGGCCGCCGTACTGCGCGAACCCTTCGAGGGCATGCGCGTGCTTGAGGTCAAGGCGGACCGGTCCTCCCTGCGGTCGCTGCACGCTTCGATACGGGCGGCGATCAAGGGCGCCCATTGAATTGGGCGGGCCTGCGGTGCCGGGCCAATACCTTGTGGGACAAGCTGATTCCGCTGCTCGTCGGCAGCGGCGAGGAGACCCGGTCGCAGCGCACCATCCGCCGGATCCGGATCGGCATCGTCATCGTGGCGTGCCTGGTGACCCTGCAATCGGTGCTGCTGGTCCTCGGTGCCTGGCGTAACGATCAGCAGATCGAGCACAACATGGGAACCGCGGCCGCCGAGGTGCTCTCGGCCGGCCCGCGGCGCTCCACCATCGAATTCGTGACGCCCGACCGCGTCACCTACCGGCCCGAACTCGGCGTGCTGTACCCGTCCGAGCTGGAGACCGGGATGCGCATCTACGTCGAATACGACCGCAGCAACCCGGATCTGGTGCGGGTGCAGAACCGCAACGCGTCGCTCGCCGTCATCCCCGCCGGATCGATCGCCGTGGTGGGCTGGTTGGTCGCCGGGGTCCTGCTCGGCCTCGTGACTCTCGTACAGCGCCGGCTGGGTTAGGTGGTCCGCTGACCTCCGGTCAGCTTGGCCAGCCACCCGGTCTCCTGGATGTCGACCACGGCATCGGCGCTGAGGTCGTACACCGTGGGCGTGCCGGCGTCACCGTCGCGGATCGCCTGCAGCCGGGTCTCGTTGGTCAGTGTCATCTCGTCGGTGTCGACGGCATGTCCGCCGGACCGGATGCTCGCCACGGCCTCGGCGCTGACGCCGGAGTCGGCGGCCCAGCCCGCGAGCTGACCGTCGGACGGCGCCGAACCCCCGGGGCTCTGGTGCCCCCACAATGTCGCGACGTACGCCTGCAGTGCCGGCGCCGAGGTGCCGTGCCCCGCGGCCAGGAACATCGCGCCCGCCACCTTGGCCGAATAGCCGTACGCGGTGTCCAAGAAGGTCACCGGGCGGTAGGTGACGGTCAGCAGCCCTAGGGCGATCAGGCCCTTCATCTCCGGTCCGTCGGTGTCCTGCAGGTGCGCGCAGTGCGTGCACTGCGGCTCGGTGTACACCTCGATCTGCGCGGGGGCGTCGGGCCGGCCCGCGATGATGCCGAAGCCATCCGCGGTGAGGGAGACGCCCGGCACATCCGGGTCCTGCAACGCCGATCCGGAGACGGTGCGGCCGCAGCCGGTGAGTGCCAGCACGGTGGCCAATACGAGGATCAGCCGAGGTAGACGCATGCTGACCCCTTTCTCGCCTCGGTGCGACAGACGATACCGGGGGTACCCGAGTTGTGCGGGTCTTCGCGTCGCGTACCCCTGTCGGCAACCTGACGGTCAGGCTGCGCTGCCAGCCTGCAGGTGTGCGAGTTGCGATCGTGGCGGAGTCCTTTCTCCCGAATGTCAACGGCGTCACCAATTCGGTGCTCCGGGTGCTCGAGCACCTCCGCCGGAACGGCCATGAGGCGCTGGTGATCGCGCCGGACACACCACGGGGCGAAGAACCCGCCGACGCTTTCTGCGGAGATGTCCCCGTGCACCGCATCCCGTCCCGCATGTTCCCCAAGGTGACGTCATTGCCGTTGGGTGTGCCGCGGCCGCGAATGGTGCGGGTACTGCGCGATTTTCGTCCCGACGTGGTGCACCTGGCCTCGCCCGCGCTACTGGGCTACGGCGGACTGCACGCCGCGCGCTTCCTCGGTATCCCGACCGTCGCGGTGTTCCAGACCGACATCGCCGGGTTCGCCCAGAGCTACGGCGTCGGCGTGATGACGAACGTCGCATGGGCCTGGAACCGGCATCTGCACTCACGGGCCGACCGGACCCTGGCGCCGTCCAGTGCGACCATGGAAGACCTTGTCTCCCATCGGATTCCGCGTGTGCACAAGTGGGGTCGCGGCGTCGACGTCACAGGCTTCGCGCCGTCGGCACGCAGTGCCGCGCTGCGGGCGCAATGGTCGCCCGACGGTAAGCCGGTGGTGGGCTTCGTCGGCCGGTTGGCCCCGGAGAAGCACGTCGAGCGCCTGGCCGCACTGGCCGGCCGCAATGACCTGCAGCTCGTGGTGGTCGGTGACGGCATCGACCAGGCGAAGCTCGAAAAACTCTTGCCCACAGCAGTTTTCACCGGCGCGCTGTATGGCCAGGAGCTGGCCACGGCGTACGCCAGCATGGACGTTTTCGTGCACCCGGGGGAGCACGAGACGTTCTGTCAGGCGGTACAGGAGGCCATGGCGTCGGGTCTGCCGGTGATCGCCCCGGATGCGGGTGGTCCGCGCGACCTGGTGACGCCCATGCACACCGGATTGCTGTTGCCGGTACCGGATTTCGAGGCGTCCCTGCCCGCCGCGGTCGATCACCTGCTGGCCGAACGGTCCCGCTACTCGGTGGCCGCGCGGCGCAGCGTGCTGGGCCGCACGTGGCCCGCCGTGTGCGACGAACTCCTCGGCCACTACGACGCCGTCCTCGGCGAGCGCCGCGCCCTGGCTGCCTAGCGCTTTTCCTCTTCCCGCGAGCGCGCGTGTTTGCCTGCGACACGCCGTATTTGGTGTGCGGGAGCGTCACGCTCGCGACCGCCGAGCGTGACGAATATGCACGCATTCACCGGCGTGCCGTGCGCAGACACGCGCGTTCGCGAGAGGGGTCAGGGTCCGTCGCGGACCGTGGCCGTCCGGCTACGAGGTCACTCGCACCAGGTCGTAGACGTACGAGCGGTCATCCTTGCGGCTCACCCACACGCCCTCGGGCGGTAGGTAGCCGAGCCCCGCGTAATCGAACGGGCGACTCGACACCGCGCCAGATTCCGAGCACACCGCCCACCCAAAATGCGGCAATCGTCGGACCCAGATATCCAGATCGACCCGCTTGTAGGACGGGAAACCGTGAGCCTCACCGTCTTCGGCGAACTCATAGGTCAACCCGTCCACTCGTCGGACGAATTTCAGGCCCGCCATCTGGGTGGTCCCCTCAGCCTTGGGCGAGCTCGGAGACGGGCTGCCACTCTTCCCAGGTGCGCAAGCGGTTTTCGTAGTCGGCCTTGGCGATCTGCAGCGGTGCACTACCGAAAAAGACTCGCAGCGGCGGGTTCTCGGCATCGACGATCTTGAGCACCGCGGCGGCCGACGCCTCCGGGTTGCCCGGAACCGCGTTGCGCTCGCCGCGCCAGCGCGCGACGTCTGCGCGCAGCCCGTCATACACCTCGAGCTCGGTGGTCCGCTTCGCTGACGCGCCGCCCCAGTCCGTCGAGAAGCCGCCCGGCTCGATCAGCGTGACGTGAATCCCGAACCGCTCCACCTCGGCGGCCAGCGACTGCGAGAAACCCTCCAGCGCCCACTTGGACGCGTGGTACGCGCCGAGGCCCGCGAACGCACTGATGCCACCGATCGAGGACACCTGGATGATGTGCCCGCCGCCCTGTGCGCGCAGGTACGGCAGCGCCGCCTGCGTGATCCACAGCGCGCCGAAGACGTTGGTTTCGATCTGATCCCGGGCCTCGGCCTCGGACAGCTCCTCGACGAAGCCGAACTGGCCGTAGCCCGCGTTGTTGACGACGACGTCCAGCCGGCCGAAGTGCTTGTGCGCGGCCTGCACCGCGGCGAAGTCGGCGTTCCGGTCGGTGACATCGAGCGCGATCGGCAGCAGTGCGTCGCCGTACTTGGCCACCAGATCGTCGAGCGTCGACACATCCCGCGCCGTCGCGGCCACCTTGTCGCCGCGCTCCAGCGCCGCAGCCGTCCACTCCCGTCCGAAGCCGCGCGATGTACCCGTGATGAACCAGACTTTTGCACCCATGCGGCTTACAGCCCCTGCGGTGGCCGTTCCATTCCCGTGGCCGGTAGCGTCAACCACGTGAGTCGCGCGTCATTGGAGAAGGATCCGCACGAGGTCGCGTCGATGTTCGACGGCGTGGCCCGTCGCTACGACATCACCAATACGGTGCTGTCGCTGGGCCAGGATCGGTTCTGGCGGCGGCAGACGCGCGCGGCGCTGGGCATCGGCCCAGGTGACAAGGTGCTGGACCTGGCTGCCGGGACCGCGGTGTCGACCGTCGAACTCGCGGCGTCCGGCGCGTGGTGCGTGGCCTGCGATTTCTCGGTCGGCATGCTGGCGGCCGGCGCGGCCCGGGACGTCCCGAAGGTCGCCGGCGACGCCACCAAACTGCCGTTCGACGACGGTGTGTTCGACGCGGTGACCATCAGCTTCGGGCTGCGCAACGTCGTCGACTTCACCGCCGGCCTGCGCGAGATGGCCCGCGTGACCCGGCCGGGCGGCCGCCTGGTGGTGTGCGAGTTCTCCACGCCGACCAATCAGCTGTTCGCCACGGCCTACAAGGAGTACCTGATGAAGGCGCTCCCGACGATGGCCACCGCGGTGTCGTCCAATCCCGAGGCGTACGTCTACCTCGCCGAGTCGATCCGGGCCTGGCCCGACCAGGACGACCTGGCGCGCCAGATCGAGGCCTCCGGCTGGTCGCAGGTGAAGTGGCGCAACCTGACCGGTGGGATCGTCGCGTTGCACGCCGCGGTGAAGCCGCCGATTGGCCTCTCCGTCTGATCTTGAGTATCCCCGTCCTCGCTGTTGCCGGCTTTCTGGGCGCCGGTAAGACCACGCTGCTGAATCACCTGCTGCGCAATGGCCGCGGGGCGCGAATCGGTGTGCTGGTCAACGACTTCGGCTCCGTCAACATCGATGCGATGCTGGTCGCCGGTCAGGTCGACGCCATGGCGTCGCTGTCCAACGGCTGCATCTGCTGCGTCGCCGAGGACGGTGAAGTCGCCGAGATGCTGGGCAAGCTGGCGGCGGTGCGCCCGGCCCTCGACCTGATCGTGGTGGAGGCCAGCGGCGTCGCCGAGCCGCCCGCGGTGGCGCGCACCATCATGACCGCCGGCTCGGACGACTTCCACTACGCCGGCCTGGTGCTGGTGGTCAACGGATGCGAACCGGAGTTCGGGCACGGGTTGCCGGTGGCCGATCTGGTGGTGCTCAACCGTGCCTCTGAAGCCGCCGACATCGACGACGTGCTCGCTCGAATTCGCGCCCAAAATCCGCGAGTTCCGGTGCAGCTCACCGATTTTGCGCGCATCGACCCGACGCTGCTCATCGACGTTCCGGAGCGCGCCCCACAGGCCCAGCTGTCGTTCGACGAGCTGCTGCACGACGATCACGACCACGAGCACCCCGTCTACCAGGCCGTCGAATACGCCACCGACGCCCACCTGAATCCGCGCCGGCTGCTGGCCCTGCTGCGGGACCGTCCCGAAGGTCTGTACCGGGCAAAGGGTTTCGTCGACTTCGGGGCCGGACACCGGTACCTGCTGCAGCTGGTCGGTGGCTCGCTGCGGCTGCAGAAGCGCCGCGGCGCCGGCACCCAGCTGGTGTGCATCGGCACCGGCATGGACATCGACGGGGTGCGCGCGGCGCTGCACGAGTGCACCACGGAACCGGCCGACGAGAACGCGATCCTCGGGGTGCACAGATACGTGGTCCACTAGCCCGCCTGGCTGCCCGATATTCTGACCCCTCACCTGAGTTCGAGGAGCCCCAGTTGTTCAAGGTCAATGAGTACTTCGATGGCAAGGTCGCATCGATCGCCTTCGCGCCGGCCGAGGGGCCCGCGACTGTCGGCGTCATGGCCGTCGGCGAATACGAGTTCGGCACCTCCAGCCTCGAGATCATGCACGTGGTCTCCGGCGGCTTGACCGTCAAGCTGCCCGGCAGCGACGAGTGGGAAACCTTCGCCGCCGGAACGCAATTCACCGTGCCGGCCGACAGCAAGTTCGGCGTCCGCGTCGAGGTCGAGACCGCGTACCTCTGCGAATACCGGTAACCGTCCGCCTACGGTGAACTTGGTCGCGACTTTTCACAAAATCGCGACCAAGTTCACTTTGCGCACCAAGATGGGCCCATGCCCTTCGGACGCCTCGCTGACCCTGACTGCACCATCGGCACCGACCCGCGCGCTGATCCGCGCATGGTCAAAGGGCTCGCCGCGTTCGGGATGGACGGCCGACTGCCGGAACCGCCCCTGACGCTCGACTCCCCGCTCGAGCAGCTCGTGGAGTTCTCCAACTTCGCCGAACAGGGGACCGGCGCCGTCCTGAAGATGTTGGGGGAGAAGGCCCCCGCGCCCGAGGGCGTCAGCAGCACGACCACCACCATCACCGGCGCCGACGGCAACGAGATCACGCTCTACATCAGCCGGCCCACGGAGGCCGCAGGTCCGTTGCCCGCTGTGGTGCACCTGCACGGGGGTGGGATGGCCATCCTCAGCGCCGCGGACATCCAGTACGTCCGGCTCCGCGAGAACCTGGCGGCGGCAGGGCTCGTCGTCATCGGCGTCGAGTTCCGCAATTCCGGCGGCGCACTCGGCCCGCACCCGTTCCCCGCCGGGCTGGGCGATTGCGCGGCGGCCGTCCGGTGGACGGCGGCGAACAAAGACCAGCTCGGCATCAGCCACCTGATCGTGTCGGGGGAGTCCGGCGGCGGGAACCTGACACTGACGGTGGCGCTGAAGGCCAACCGGGAGGGCTGGGGCGACGAGATCGCCGGCGTCTACGCCCAGTGCCCCTACATCTCCAACCGGTGGCTCGAGGACGCCGACGACCTGCCGTCGCTGCGCGAGAACGACGGGTACTTCATCAGCTGTCTGCAACTGGCCCTGCTGGGTTTCCTCTACGACCCAAACCAGGAGCATGCGCAGGACGGCACCTGCTGGGCCGGGGTGGCCACCGACGCGGATCTGGCAGGCCTGCCGCCGCACGTCATTTCGGTCAACGAGCTCGACCCGCTGCGCGACGAGGGCCTGGTCTACTACCGCAGGCTGGCGGCCGCCGGGGTGAGCGTCGTCGGCCGGATCGTGGCCGGCACCTGCCACGCCGGGGACATCCTGCTGGCCGGCGCCATGCCCGACGTCTTCGCCGCCACCATCCGCGACATCGCCGGGTTCGCGCGGTCGGTCAGCTGAACGGCTTGCGCTGATCCAGCCGGCGCGAGCCCCGTCCGGCTCGGCGCCAGATGCGGGCGATCGCGTCGGTGTCCTCTTCGGTCACCAGGTTGCCCATGGCCCGGACCGCAACCGTCATCAGGTACTGCGACCGCATCGCGACCGGTCCGGTGATCGGCAGGAACTTCGGCACGGTCAGCAGGATCGCCAGCCGGCGGGCCACCGAGAACCCCGCGGCGTAGTGCTCCTGCAGCACCGCGGGCCAGGCCGCGCTCAGATCACCCGAGCCCAGCAGATCGGCGGCCAGCCGCCCGGTCTCCAGGCCGTAGTCGATGCCCTCGCCGTTGAGCGGGTTGACGCACGCCGCCGCGTCGCCGATCAGCATCCAGTTGGGCCCCGCCACCCCGGACACCGCGCCACCCATCGGCAGCAGCGCCGACTTGGCCAGCCGGGGCTGACCCTCGAAGCCCCACTCGTCGCGGCGCAGGTCGGTGTAGTGGGCGAGCAGCGGGCGCAGCGCGGCGTCGGCCGGCCGCTTCTCGGTGGCCAGCGCGCCCACGCCGATGTTCACCTCGCCGTTGCCCAGCGGGAAGATCCAGCCGTAGCCGGGCAGCACCTCGCCTTCGGGCGAGCGCAGCTCCAGGTGCGACGTGATCCACGGTTCGGCGTGCCGGGGTGTCTCGATGTAGGCGCGGATCGCGACCCCGTACACCGTCTCCTGATGCCACTGCCGGCCCAGCACCCGGCCCAGCGTCGATCGGGCGCCGTCGGCGACGATGAGCTCACCCACGCCGATCTCTTGCCCGTCGTCGAGCTTCAGCGTGCGCACCCGGCCGGTGGCGTCGTGCTCCACGTCGACGGCTTTGACGCCCAGCAGCATCTTCGCGCCGGAGTCGGCCGCCACCTGCCGGATCCGATCGTCGAGTTCGGTGCGCGGCACGGCGCTGCTGGTGGCCGGGAACGACGGCCCGGGCCACCGGACCTCGCGCTGGGCGCCGAACCCGGCCATGCGCAGACCGTGATGGCTGACCCGGCCCTCGAGCCACTCACCGAGCCCGAGCTCACGCAGCTCCGCGATGGCCCGTGGAGTCAGGCCGTCGCCGCAGGCCTTGTCCCGGGGGAACTGCGCGGAGTCGATGACCAAGACGTCCCGGCCCCGGCGCGCTGCCCAGGCGGCAGCCGCGGAACCTGCCGGCCCGGCTCCGACCACGACCACATCTGCGTGCACGACCATGCCGCCCAGTATGTTGGACCCATGAAGACACCAGCGACAGTGGTCGCGGGCGTGGACTTTGGTGACGCCGCCTTTGCCGCGCAGGTTCGCGACGCGGTCGCGCGTATCGAAGACCTGATGTCGACCGAGCTGGGCAAAGCCGACGAGCTGATGGCCGAGGCGGTCCAGCACTTGTTCCAGGCTGGTGGCAAGCGGTTCCGTCCGCTGTTCACTGTGCTCTCGGCGTCGCTGGGGCCGAACCCCGACAACGACGACGTCTCCATCGCCGGCGCCGTGATCGAGCTGGTGCACCTGGCGACGCTGTACCACGACGACGTCATGGACGAGGCCCAGGTGCGACGCGGCGCGGACAGCGCCAACGCCCGCTGGGGCAACAACATCGCGATCTTGGCCGGCGACTACCTGTTCGCCACCGCCTCGCGTCTGGTGTCCCGGCTGGGGCCCGACGCGGTCCGCGTCATCGCCGATACCTTCGCCCAGCTGGTGACGGGCCAGATGCGCGAGACCCGCGGCGCCGTCGAAGGTGCCGATCCCGTCGAGCACTACCTGAAGGTCGTCTACGAGAAGACCGCGTGCCTGATCGCGGCCTCCGGCCGGTTCGGCGCGACGTTCTCGGGCGCCGATGAGGAGCAGATCGAGCGGCTGAGCCGGCTCGGCGGCATCGTCGGCACCGTCTTCCAGATTTCCGACGACATCATCGACATCGACAGCGACCCCGACGAGTCGGGCAAGGTGCCGGGCACCGACCTGCGCGAAGGCGTGCACACCCTGCCGGTGCTGTACGCGTTGCGCGACACCGGGGCCGACGCCGACCGGCTGCGGGTGCTGCTGGCCAAGCCCATCGACAACGACGCCGACCTCGCTGAGGCGCTGGCGTTGCTCCGGGCGTCGGAGGGCATGGTCGAGGCCAAGCGCACCGTGCAGCGCTTCGCTGCGGACGCGCGCGCAGAGCTGAACAACCTGCCGGGCCTGCCCGGCCGGCTGGCGCTGCTCAACCTGGTCGAGTACACCGCTGACCGCCACGGCTGACCGTCGATCGGGACACCGCGGAACCAGGCACCAGCTGCCGTGCGTTCAAATCAGTGAGTTGATTGCGCTGAGCATCGACTGCGCCTGGAGGAGCTAGCTGATGACGTGGAATCCGCACGCGAACACCGCGAAGACGTTCGCGCTGCTGGCGGGCTTCTCGACGCTCATCGTGCTGATCGGTTCGCTGTTCGGCAAGAACATCATGTACCTGGCGGTGCTGTTCGCCATCGGCATGAACGCCTACGTCTACTTCAACAGCGCCAAGATGGCGCTGCGGGCCATGCACGCGCAGCCGGTCAGCGAGATGCAGGCGCCGGCGATGTACCGGATCGTCCGCGAACTGGCCACCACGGCGCGGCAGCCGATGCCGCAGCTGTACATCAGTGACACCGCCGCGCCCAATGCCTTCGCCACCGGGCGCAATCCCCGCAACGCCGCGGTGTGCTGCACCACGGGCATCCTGAATCTCCTCAGTGAGCGCGAACTGCGGGCGGTGCTGGGGCATGAGCTGTCGCATGTCTACAACCGCGACATCCTGATCTCCTGCGTGGCGGGCGCCATGGCATCGGTGGTGACCGCACTGGTCAATGTCGCCTACTTCATCGGCATGTTCGGTGGCGACCGTGACGACCGTCCCAATCCCTTTGTCCTGCTGGTTCTTTCGATCGTCGGCCCGTTGGCCGCGACGATCATCCGGCTGGCGGTGTCGCGCTCGCGTGAGTACCAGGCCGACCAGTCGGGCGCCGAGCTGACGGGCGACCCGCTGGCGCTGGCGAGCGCACTGCGCAAGATCAGCGACGGCGTGCAGCAGGCCCCGCTGCCCCCGGAGCCGCAACTGGCCGACCAGGCCCACCTGATGATCGCGAACCCGTTCCGGGCCGGCGAGAAGATCGGCAAACTGTTCTCGACCCATCCGCCCATCGAGGACCGGATCGCGCGCCTGGAGCGCATGGCTGGGCGATAGCGCCCGGCTTCTCCCGTTGACCCCGCACTGAGGGTCGTCGCTACTCACACTTGTACGCCGTAGCCGCAGGGTCAACGAACACCCCGGGTTGATTTTGCCTTGGGGGCGTTGGCTACTCGCACTTTTACGCCGTGCCTTCAGGGTCAACGGGCCTCCGCGCGGCCTCGCCAAACTCATATCAATATACCCCCTAGGGGTACTTGACGTGCGCTGCGATCGCTGCGTAACGTCGTCTGCGTCAGGTACCCTCAGGGGGTATGAAACGAGAAGGGATTCAGCGATGACGGTGGCGGTAACCCCGAAGACCGATTGGCATCTACGCGGCGAGTGGTTCGATGTGTGCAGCTGCAAGCTGCCCTGCCCGTGCAGCTTCGCGCAGGAGCCCACGTACGGCGACTGCCTGTTCACGCTCGTCTGGCAGGTGCACGAAGGGCATTACGGCACAACCGATTTGAGTGGCCTCGGGGTGGTGGCCCTGGGTGAGTTCGCCGGCAATATGTGGGTGGGCGACCCGGACGCCACCATGAAGCTGATGTTCTACATCGACGAGAAGGCCGACGCCGACCAGCGCCTCGCGCTGGAGCGGATCTTCCGTGGCGACGAGGGCGGTTGGCCGGGGGAGTTCGGCAGTCTGATCAGCGAGCTGCGGGGCATCGAGTACGCGCCGATCAACTTCGCCGCGGCTGACGACCTCGCCTACTGGCGGGCGGAGATTCCGGGCAAGGTCGATGTGCGGGTCGACGCGCTGACGGGGCCGACGGCCGACCCGAACCGCCGCGTCACGACCGTCAACGCCCCGGGTGCCGAAGTGGGGCCGGGACAGGTGGCGACGTGGGGTGTGGTGAAGAAGGCCGACGCCGTCGGATTCGACTTCTCCCACGAGTACCTCGGCGCCTCGAGCAAGCATTTCCCGTTCGACTGGCGGCCCGACGGCGAACTGCCCAGCGTCGAATTGCCGAGCGCCGCACAGGCGTCGGGCGCGTGCTGCTGCGGCTGAGCTGAACCGGTTCCGGAAATGACACTGCGCCCAGGGCCCGCCGCTCTCGCGGTTTACGGCCCTGGGCGCAGGATCAATCAGGTACTACTCGGCCACCTCGACCAGGCGGTCCACGCCGACCGGCGTCACCCGCAGAGCGGCCGCGCTGCCGATGTCGTAGAACAGCCCGATCACCTCGAGCTCGCCCGCGCGGTGCCGGTCCCGGACCAGCGGGTGGGCGGCGAGGGTCTGCACCTGGAGGGCGACGTTGACGATCGACAACTGGTCGATGACGCCGAAGCCTTCCTCGGCCGCGGCCAGTGCCACGGGGTGGCGGCCCTCGTCGAAGGCGCGCAACGTCGCGTCACCGTGCTCCAGCCAGGTGTGCAGGTGCTCGTCCTGGCCCTGATCCTTGCTCAGCACCGCAGTCATGGCGCCGCAGCTGGAGTGGCCGCACACCACGATCGAGGAGACCTGCAGGACGTCGACGGCGAACGCAATGGCCGCCTCGATCGACGCGTCGGTCCGTCCCTCCGGGATCAGGTTGCCGACGTTGCGCACTGTCAGCAGGTCGCCGGGGCCACTGCTGGTGATGAGGTTGGGCACGACCCGCGAGTCGACGCAGGTGATGAACAGCGTCTCGGGCTTCTGGGCGTGGGCCAGCTCTTCCATGTGCGGACGCAGCACGGGTGCGGTGCGGCGGTGGTAGGTCTCCAGGCCTTCCATGACGGAGTTGGTCTGGGTCTGCGACTTCCACGGGACGACGCCGGACCGCTTGTCGAACGGGTTGAAGCTGCGCGCGGGCGGGCCGGAAGTCGCGCTGTGCATTTCGACGGTGCCGTGCTCGTGGATCTCGACAGAGCCACCGCCGGCCACGTGCTGGCGCTTCCACTCGTCGATGGTTTCGTGCGCGGCGTGGTCGATGAAGTCGACCGACAGGTCGATCGTGACGTCGGAGCCGGCCGGCAGCGAGGCCAGGGCCGAGGTCAGGCGCGGCAGCGACAGGAAGCTGACGGAGCCTTCGATGACGATGCGCCAGTCGTTACCGGCGATGTGCTCGGTGACGATCTTGGCCCGGATCACGCGCCAGACGGTGAGCGCCACGGCCAGGGCGAGACCGATCAGCACACCCTCGAGCAGGTTGAGGAAGACGACGCCGAGAATCGTGATCGCGTAGACCGCGATATCGCCTGTGCGCCGGGCGGTTTCGATGTGCGCCTTCTTGACCAACTGGCAGCCGATGACGATCAGCAGGCCGGCCAGCGCCGACGTCGGGATCAGCTGTGCCAGGCCGGCGAACGGCACCGCGAACAACAGGATCCAGAAACCGTGCAGGATGGCGGAAGCCCGGGTCTTGGCGCCGGCGGTGACGTTGGTCGAGCTGCGCACGATCACGCCGGTGACGGGCAGGCCGCCGATGGCGCCGGAGACGGCGTTGGCCGCGCCCTGGCCGATCAGCTCACGATCGAAGTTGGTGCGGGGACCGTTGTGCATGCGATCCACCGACACCGCAGAGAGCAGACTCTCGACGCTGGCGATCAGCGCGACGGTCAGCACGCCGGCGATGATGCCGTCCCAGTCGCCCGTGGGCAGGGTCGGCAGTGTGAGCGAGTCCAGCAGCGAGCCGTTGATCTGAATGCGTTTGACGTCGAACGGCAGCGCGACGGACAGCGCGGTGACGCCGACGATGGCCACCAGCGGACCGGGGATCCGGTTGATCGGCGCCGGCACCCAGCGCCACGCCACGAGCGTGACGATGACCAGCATGCCGAGCAGGAACCCGGCGCCCTGGATGTTCGTCAGCTGGGCGGGCAGTTCGTGGATGTTCTCCCACGCGGAGCTGTTGGACTTGCCACCCAGCAGCACGTGCAGCTGCTGCAGCGCGATGGTGACACCGATGCCGGCCAGCATGGCGTGCACGACGACCGGCGAGATCGCCAGCGCGGCCCGGGCCACGCGGCTCAGGCCGAACAGAATCTGCAGAATGCCGGCGCCGACGGTGATGGCGCACGTGACGCCCCAGCCGAATTCGGCGATCAGGCCGGCGACGACGACGGTCAGGCCGGCGGCCGGTCCGCTCACCTGCAGCGGCGAGCCGCCGAGCGCGCCGGCGACGATGCCACCGACGACGGCGGCGATGATGCCCGCCAGGATCGGAGCGTTGGAGGCGACGGCGATGCCGAGTGACAGTGGCAGTGCCACCAGGAATACGACGAGTGACGCCGGCAGGTCGTAGCGCAGTATCGCGCGTAGTCCCTTTGTCGGCGGGGCGGTTTCTAGCATGCCTAGGTTTCCGTTCTCCGTTAGTTGTCCGATGGACACATGTGCAGATGCGCGGCGTGAGTGGTGGCCCGCGCGCCCGCCGACGTCATTGTCGATCAAACATGTTGTGCAACAACATGTTTCATTCTGATTTGGCGGTCGCCGATGAGAGTCTGCGCCAATTGCTAAGTGCGAGAGTATTTATCGCCGGACGGGGTCGCAAGGCGAAGGGGGCTTCCCATAGAGAACGCAAATCTTCTTGGCGCGCCAGTTGGTTGAGTAATTCGCAATCCTGCGCTACCAGATGGAATCGGCGCGGCCGGTATGCTGGCGATTGGTGGTCCGACCAGTCAAAATGGCTGTATTGCAACGATTCTCGCGCATCACATCGGACTGCGTAAGTGACGTGAGTCATATCGAGGACTAATATTTGAACTCGGTATGAACGCAGTGACAATTTTCGGTGCACTCAACACAATGGAAGAATGACGACGATGTCGGTACCACCTCGCGAGCGTCACCCCCGGGCCGCCGTGCTCGGCCAGCTGCCGCGCATGGAACGTGCCGACGGATCCCCCATCCGGGTGTTGCTGGTCGATGATGAGCCGGCGCTGACCAACCTGGTCAAGATGGCCCTGCACTACGAGGGCTGGGTAGTCGAGGTCGCGCACAACGGCCGTGATGCGGTGACCAAGTTCGGCGAGATGGAACCCGACCTCGTGGTGCTGGACATCATGCTGCCCGACACCGACGGTCTGCAGTTGCTGCAGCGGGTGCGCTCGGCAGAGGGCTACACGCCGACCCTATTTCTCACCGCGCGGGACTCCGTGATGGACCGGGTCACCGGGTTGACTGCCGGTGCCGACGACTACATGACCAAGCCGTTCAGCCTCGAAGAGCTCGTGGCGCGGCTGCGTGGACTGCTGCGCCGGTCCAGCCACCTGGCGCCGGAGTCCGACGAAGTGCTCAAGGTCGGCGACATGGTGCTCAACGGCGCCAGCCGGGAAGTGACCCGCGCCGGTGAACTGATCTCGTTGACCGTCACCGAGTTCGAACTGCTCCGGTACCTGATGCGTAACCCGCGACGGGCCATCGCCCGCGCGGAGATTCTCGACCGGGTGTGGAACTACGGGTTCGGCGGCAAGTCGAGCATCGTCGATCTCTACATCTCGTATCTGCGCAAGAAGATCGACACCGATCGTGAACCGATGATCCACACAGTGCGCGGCGTGGGCTACATGCTGCGCCCTGCCGACGCGGAGGACTAATCTGCCCGAGGTGACGCGCGTGACCCGGGTCCCGACTCGAGTGCTGGCCCGAAATCCGGCTCGGGTGCCGTGGTGGCGTCCGCGGACCCTGCGCCGGCGTCTCGTGCTCGGCGTCACCTCCCTGGTCACCGTGGTGCTGCTGGCGGTCGGGGTGCTGTCGGTGTACAGCCTGCACAGCTACGTGTCCGCGATGAGCGACGCGGAGTTGGACCGTTCGCTCGATGCTCTCGGTCATTCGTATGACCGCTTGGAGATCAAGCGCGGTGATCCGGCGCATCCCATCGACGCCGGGGAGGACGGCCTGACGGCCTTCGGTGGCCAGGCCCCGGGCAATCTCATCGCCGTCGTGCACAAGGGCGTCGTCGTGCAGTCGGCGGTGTTCCCGGACGGGGAACCGAAGCCGGTCCAGCCCGACGTCATCAAGGCTGTCAGTGGGCAGCAGTGGACGAATCTCGGACCGCGCACGGTGAAGCTGCCGAAACTCGGCTGGTACCGATTGGCGGGACAGGACGCCGGCGGCGGTGACGTGCTGGTCTCCGGGGTGTCCATGGAAGAGGCCAACAGCGTGGTGGCGCGCAAGACCGTCGCGGTCGCGGTCATGACGCTGCTGGCCATTGCGCTGACGGCTGTCGGCACCATCGCGGTGGTGAACTATGCGCTGCGGCCGCTGAGCCGCGTGGCCTCGACGGCGGCCAAGGTCGCGACCCGCCAGTTCGGTAGTGAGGACCACCGCATCACCGAACGGGTCCGGCCCGAGGACACCGATCCGCGTACCGAGGTCGGCATCGTGGGGGACACGCTCAACAAACTGCTGGACAACGTCGACAGCGCGCTGGCCGAGCTCGCCGCCTCCCACCGTCGGACGCGGCAGTTCCTCACCGATGCCAGCCACGAGTTGCGGACCCCGCTGGCCGCCATCCGCGGGTACGCCGAGCTGACCCGTCAGGACAGCGCGGCACTGCCCGAGACCACCGAATACGCGCTGGCCCGCATCGAGTCCGAGGCGCAGCGGATGTCCGGTCTGGTGGAGGACCTGCTGTTGATATCGCGTCTCGAGGAGCATCAGGACCTCGAGACCGATGATGTCGACCTGTGCGACCTGGTGATCAACGCGGTCAACGACGCCGCGGTGTCGTCGCCCGTGCATCGCTGGCGCTCGCGCCTGCCTGACGTGTCGGTGTGGGTACGTGGTGACCCGGCGCGGTTGCATCAGGTGATCGGCAACCTGCTGGCCAATGCGCGGGTGCACACGCCGGCGGGAACGGCGGTCACGGCGACCTTGACCCCGGGCCCCGGATATGTGGAACTGACCGTCGCCGACGACGGTCCGGGAATTCCCGAAGAATTGTTGCCGAATTTGTTCGACAGATTTGTGGTTGCCGACAAATCGCGTTCTCGCGCGCTCGGTAGCACCGGCCTCGGTCTGGCGATCGTGTCGACGATCGTCAAAGCGCACGGCGGCCGGGTGAAAGTCGAATCAAACACTGCGGGAACGACTTTCCGGGTCCGGTTGCCGATGTTGCGGGACGTCGGCGAGTACGTGACGATGAGTGAGTCGTACACCCCGCACACCGTCGAGACGACTATTTGAGTTTCGCCTGAATTCCGCATGATCCATGCGGGTATCGGTATGCGTTCGACCTGAGAATGCGTTTCTCGCTCAATTTCGCGGCTACTGTCGAAGTTATTGATTCAGTGCAATCTGCGCTGAATGCGGGAGAGGGAAAAACATGAAGAATCCCACGAAGATCCCAGTCGGAACCGGAATCGTCCTGGCCTTGATGGTCGCGCTGGCCGTACCGGCCGCGGCTCGTCCGGTCGTGCCGCCCGGCCCCGGGGAATCCGCGACGCAGACGATCCACCGGCTGCAGACCGAGGGCTTCCGGGTGATCGAGTCGCGGGTCGGCAGCGGATCTCTCGACAAATGCACCGTCACCGCGGTCCGGCACGGCCGCGAGCTGTCGAGTCAGGAAGGCAAGCTGCGCGGCCAGAGCACCACGGTTTACGTCGACCTCGGCTGCAAGTGATTTGACGCTGGCGCTGCGAGCCATGGCGACGGGGTTCTACTCTGATCAGGTGTTGAGCAGATTCCTGATCGGTGCGGTCGCGGCCACGTGGGCGATCTCGTTGGTGCCGGGCGTTGCCGCGGCCGATCCGCCGCCGGAGCCGGTGCCCCCGCCACCGGGACCCGCCGCGCCGAACCTCAACGGATTCAAGCCCGTCAGCCCGTCGAATTTCGCTAGCAAGGACGGCTCCTTCTACATGTTCCAGGCGCCCGGCGGCCTGACCTGCGTGATGCGCCGCAACGAAGGCGAGTACGGCTGTAGCGGCCCGCTGCCGGGCGCGCCGGAAGGCTCCAACGTGGTCGTCGGCGGTCAGTTCGGTGCGCCGGCGTTCAACATCCTGAACGGCCCGAAGTACCTCGGCGAGATGCCCGGCGCGGTGCAGACATTGCCGGCCGGTTCGCGGATCAGCTACCGCAACATCACCTGCGGCACCGACGGCACCATGACGGCGTGCGTCAACGGCTTCGACCAGTCCGGTTTCGTGGTCAGCCCGTCGGGCAGCTTCATCGTCAACGAGTCGAATCCGTTGCTGGACAGGCCGAAAGACCGCAGCCCCTACGCGAACTGATCGCAGGGCCGCGCGAGCGTGGAACTCAGAAGCCCGAGCCGTGTACTTCGTGCCCGGGCTTCTCGAGCATCAGGCCGGCATAGGCGTCCGCCACCGTGCAGCCGTGGTTGATCACCCGATCCACCTCACGGGCGATCGGCATGCTGAGCCCGTGCGTCTCGGCGAACTCCATGATCACGCTGGCGGCCTTGACGCCCTCGGCGACCTGGTTCATCGACGAGATGATCTCCTCGATGCTCTTGCCCTGACCCAGCTGCTCGCCGACGTGCCGGTTGCGGCTGCGCTGGCTGGTACAGGTGACGATCAGGTCGCCCATGCCGGCCAGGCCCGCGAACGTGTCCCGGTTGCCGCCCATCGCCACGCCCAGCTTGGACATCTCGGCCACCGCGCGCGCCATCACCATCGCTCGGGTGTTCTCGCCGATGCCCAATGAGTACCCCATGCCGACGGAGATGGCGTACACGTTCTTGAGCGCCCCGGCCATCTCGACACCGATCACGTCGTCGGTGGTGTAGGTACGAAAACGCCTGGTGCGGAACAGGCCCGCGATATTGGCGGCCAGGTGCTGATCCGGCATGGCCAGCACGGCGGCGGCGGCATAGCCCTCGGCGACCTCGCGGGCGATGTTTGGTCCGGCCAGGATCCCGGCCGGATGCCCGGGCAGCACCTCGTCGACGATCTGGCTCATGCGCATGTTGGTGCCCTGCTCCAGGCCCTTGACCAACGACACCACTGGGACCCACGGCCGCAGTTCCTTGGCCAGCTCGCCCAGCACGTTGCGGAAGCCGTGCGACGGCACACCCATCACGATGACGTCGGCGCAGTTGGCGGCCTCAGAGAAGTCGGTGGTCGCCCGCAGTGATTCCGGAAGCGCCACCCCGTCGCCCAGATAGCGGCTGTTGCAATGCTTTTCGTTGATGTCGGCCGCCGTCTCCGCGGACCGCACCCACTGCAGCGTCGGTCCTCGGCGCGCGCAGATCGAGGCCACCGTGGTGCCCCAGGATCCGCCACCGAGGACGACGACGGTCGGTACGCGCTGCGCTGGTGCCATGGCGACAGGTTATGTCGGAGTGTCCGGTCGGTGGTGCGGTTTGAATGTTGTGTCGGTTGGTACCCGCGACCTGTGCGACGATCGGATGAGGGATCGCCGAGGGGGTGCGGCAGCAGTGACGGTGACGGTGTCGCGTGTTCGCGCGGCCAAGCCCGAGGCTCTGCTCGACGCCGCGGATGAGGTACGGACCACGTCAGCCGCGCTGGAGATCGTCATCGGCGTCGAGCGCGGCCAGCTGGCGAACGTGAAAGCGAACTGGCAAGGGCAGGCCGCCGACGCCGCAGTCGCCAAGGCGCAGCAGCTGATCGATGAGCAGGAGGCCTACCGCGGCAGGCTGGACCAGCTGACCAAGGCGCTGACCGACGGCGGAAATCAGCTGACGTCGCTGCGCAGCACCCTGCTGGAATTCGTGGATACCGCGATCCAACTCGGGTTTTCGGTCAGCGACGATGGCGTGGTCACACCGCAGCAGTGGTTGATCGGGGACTTGGGGCCCCTCAAGAAGGCGGCGGAGTTCTTCACCACGTCCATCCAGGAACAGTTGAAGGCCTTCGACACCACTGACACGCTCACCGCGACGGCCATCGACCAGGCGGTGCAAGGCCAGAAGCCCTCGGCGCCGGTGAACATCGGCGGGCAGGACATCCAGATGCCGCCTCCGGGAACCAACCCCGAGGACGTCGAAAAATGGTGGACCGCACTGACTCCAGAGCAGCGGCAGCAGCTGATCGCCCGGCACCCACCCGAATTGGGCAACCTCAACGGCGTCCCGGCGAGCGCTCGGGACGCGGTCAATCAGCAGGTGATGAACGACGACCTGAACCGGGTGCGCGACGTCGCCAACCGCAACCATGTCTCCGAGGACGACGTCCTCAAGGACCCCGGCCGGTACGGGCTGACACAGACCGACGCCACCCGGTTCTACAACGCGCGGCGGACCAGCGAGGGGTTGGCGCACCAGCGCGGATCGAACACGGACCCCAACAGGTCACGTCCGGTCATGCTCTGGGCCTACCAACCGGAGGCGGACGGCGGGCAGGGGCGGGCAGCCATCTGCCTCGGCAACCCGGACACTGCCAACAACACCACGGTCATCGTGCCGGGCACCGGGAGCAGTGTCCACGACGGCTGGTTGGCCGACGGTCACGACGACGCCATCCACGTATACGACCAGGCGAAGCTGGCCGACCCGAATCGCTCGACCGCGGTGATGATGTGGATGGGGTACGACGCGCCCGACAGCTTCACCGATCCGCGGATCGCGAACCCGACCCTGGCCCGGCAGGGCGGCGACCTGCTGGCTGCCGACGTCAACGGCCTGGCGGCCACGCACTTGGGCACCTCTCATGTGACGGTGATGGGGCACTCCTACGGATCCACCACCGTCGCCGACGCGTGTGCGGGCAGCGGCATGAAAGTCAACGATGTCGTGTTGATCGGTTGTCCTGGAACAGATTTGGCGCACAGCGCGGCGGACTTCCATGTCAATGGCGGCCAGGTGTACGTCGGGGCGGCGTCGACCGATCCCGTCGCCCGGCTCGGTATGGGCGGTCCAGGGGCGGCGCAATGGCTGAACGCGGAGCTCGGTAATCCGCTGGGGCCGGTCGCCGGTCTGGGGACCGACCCGTCGGCAGAGGGCTTCGGCGCCACCCGGTTCCGGGCCGAGGTGGCCGGCGAGACCGGTTGGAGTTTCCATGATCACTCGAAGTACTACGACATGGGCAGTGAGTCGTTGCGCGCGATGACCGACATCGCCAGCGGGCACAGCGAACGCCTTGCGACCGACGGACTACTGGCCGAGGACCGGCACCGGCCGACCTTCTCGACACCCGACCACGTCAACCTGCCGTTCGGTATCGAGGTTCCGGTGCCGCATGTGGACATCCCCATACCCGGGACCCCGGCATATTCGGATCCCGAATCCAATCGCCCAGGTGAGACGGTGAAGAACGACCATGATTACAAGTAGTCGATATCGCGTCGGTACAGCGGCTTTCGTCTGTGCCCTGATGTTAGGAGGATGTGGCTTGCTTCCCCATAGCGATCGTCCAGTGCACCCCATGACCGATGAAGAGTCCATGGCCCAGGTCATCAATGCGGGTCGGCAATTGCGGAAAGTGGCTGGGCTGCAAGACGTTAGCGGTGGCGGCTATCTCGCGTTCTGCAATGACGACGGCGATCCGCCGAACAAGGGCTACCTCGAGATGAGTGCGTTGCTGCCGGCGGGGGTCAATGGTCACGACTATGCCGAGCAGGTGAAGGCCGCCATGCTGGCGTCGGGATGGTCAGACAAGCTGCCCTCCCAACACATGTATGGCGGCACCATCAACCGGGACGGCGTCGCGGTCAACATCGAGTACTACCAGGGCGAAAGTCGGCTCGCGTTCAAGATTTACGGCGAATGCCGCAACATGACCAACCATCATGGCGACAGCAAGAACAACGGCACCAACTTGACCAAAGAGCTCAACAGCGACGGCTGAGCGCTACCGGTAGTTGACGAACTGCAGCGCCACGTCCAGGTCGGCGCCCTTGAGCAGGGCGATGATGGCCTGCAGGTCATCGCGCTTCTTGCTGGACACCCGGATCTCGTCGCCCTGAATCTGCGCCTTGACGCCCTTGGGGCCCTCGTCGCGGATGATCTTGGTGATCTTCTTGGCCTGCTCGCTGGTGATGCCCTGCTGCAGCGTGCCCGAGACGCGGTAGGTCTTGCCGCTGGGCTGCGGGTCGCCGGCGTCGAACGCCTTCATCGAGATGTCGCGGCGGACCAGCTTCTCCTTGAACACGTCGACCGCGGCCTTGACGCGCTCCTCGGTCGAGCTGACCAGCTCGATGACCTCGTCGCCCTTCCAGGCGATGGTGGTGTCGGTGCCACGGAAGTCGAATCGGGTGGACAGCTCCTTGGCGGCTTGGTTCAGCGCGTTGTCGACTTCCTGCCGGTCGACCTTGCTGACGATGTCGAACGATGAATCCGCCATTGGATTGCCCTCCGTATCTGCGCCCCTGGTGGGGGTCCCGTTTTCGTGTTCGGTACATCTTCGTTGTACTCTGCTACTCGCGCCAAACCCGGTACCCCGGAAGGCGGCAAACCCGGCAGGTTGCCCGAGCGGCCAATGGGAGCGGACTGTAAATCCGTCGGCGGAAGCCTACACAGGTTCGAATCCTGTACCTGCCACAAGTAGTACCCGTTTGACCAGGTGTTTCGGTAGCATGCACCACATGCCAACACCGTATGCCAACACACCCCCGATTCAGGGGGTGTGTCATGGCGTCCGTATCGGTTCGTGAACGCCCCCGCGCGGACGGCAGTTTCAGCTACGTGGTGCAGTGGCGCGACACTGATGGCCGCCAGCGCACACTGACATTCAGCAGGAGCCCGGTCGGCGCAGAGAACAAGGCCGAGGCCGATGCGCTCGCCGCGGCGATGAAAGCCCGCGGCATCGACGAGGCGCTGAAGCTCTACGGCATCGAACTCGAACCGGTGACCCGCACCGAACGCAAGCCGCTCACCGTCGCGCAGTGGGTACGCACCTACATCGACAGCCTCACCGGCCTCGAGCAGGGCGTGATGGACAACTACGAGTCCTACCTTGCCGGTGACATCGAAGCGCGGCCCATCGGCGCCGTCCCGGTAGCCAAGCTCGCCGAGGAACACATCAGGGCATGGGTGGCGACCCTGCAGACCGAAGGCTCCGCCAAGAAGGGCTCACGGCCGAACGGGATCAAGACGATCACCAACAAGCACGGATTCATGTCTGGCGCGCTCGCTGCGGCCGTGGACAAGGGGCACGCGACGAAGAACCCATTCGCCGGCCGGACGCTACCCAAAGCCAACGTCGACCACGACCACGACATGCGGATGCTCACCCGGCCCGAGTACGACCAGCTGCTCGCCGCGACGGCCGAGTCGTGGCAGCCGATGCTCGCCTTCATGGTCAGCTCCGGCATGCGGTGGGGCGAGATCGCAGCACTGCAGCCCAAACACGTCGATCTGCGCACCAACACCGTGATGGTCCGGCAGGCATGGAAGCGTTCGAAAGAGGGCTACAGGCTCGGCATGCCGAAGACGAAGCGGTCGCGGCGGACCATCAACGTGCCCGCTGACGTCCTCGCCGAGCTGGACCTGTCGGGGGAGTGGGTGTTCACCAACCAGACCGACGGCGGGCCCTGCCGGTATCCAGCGTTCCGCAACCACGTCTGGAACCCCGCCGTCGCACGTTCGGCACTGAACCCGGCGCCCACGCCGCACGACATGCGCCACACCTACGCCTCGTGGCAGCTGGCCAACGGCGTCCCGATCACGACCGTCTCGCGGCAGCTCGGCCACGAGAGCATTCAGACCACCGTGAACCTCTACGGCGACGTCGACCGCGCCGCGTTTGAAGCCGCAGCCAACGTCATGGCCGCCATCCTCAAATCGACGAAGCCAGCATAGAAATTTCGTGTCGGACACGCCGGGTACCCTGCGGGTATCCGGTAGGTAGATAGACTAGAAGCACCGAGGGAGGTGTGAATCAACGATGGCGCTTGTAATCGATGAAGCCAAGAAGGACGCGGAGGACGTGCGCGGCGAGCACTACTGGCTGCATTCCTTCCCCGTGGACGTTGACCGCATCGCGCAGTCGATGGGTCTGCTCATCGAACGCACCTTCCTGCGCGACGGGGTGTCCGGGATGCTGCAGTCGCGTCCTCCGGGAATCCCGACCATCTACGTCGACGAGCGGGAGAACGAAGCACGGCAACGTTTCACCATCGCGCACGAGATCGGCCACTACGTCGAACGCATCAACCGCGGCCAGACCGACTTCGCCTTCATCGACGAGCGCGGCACCAAGTACGACATCCACGAGTTCTATGCCGACGAATTCGCCGGGAACCTCCTGATGCCGGCAGACGAAATCGACCGGCAACGCCGCGAAGGACTCTCCAACGTGCAGATGGCCAAGTACTTCGGGGTGTCCCCTGCCGCAATGGTGACCAGGCTTCGGAAGTTGGAGCGCCGCCCGGCGTGAGCATTGAGCAGGGAGACGAGCCAGGCACTACCCTTGGCGACGGGTTCGATGAAACGCGCTCCGATGACCTCCAAGTGACCTCGGAGACGGTGCCAGATATAGATGGCGCCAAGAACAAAGAAGCTATCCACGACCTGCAGACTGCGCGGGAACAACGCCGCCGCATCGTCACCTTCACCCTCCGGACGGTGTCCGGCCTGCTGATCGCAGCCACGGTGTGCATGGGTCTCTACATGTGGTCGCAGTGGCATGCCATCGACAGCAAGGTAGTGATTGCCTACTTCACTTCCGTCGTGGTCGAGACCATCGGCGTTCTGTACGTCATCACCCGGAACCTGTTCCCGAACGGCGCCAAGAACGGCGATGAGAAGTAGATCTCGGAGTTGCACGCCAGGCTCGCTGATAGTCCATCAAACCCGAAGGCCCCGCTGGAGTTTCACTCCGGACGGGGCCTTGGTCATCTCAGTTCTCCGGGATGGCCCAAATGAATGCGCCGCGCTCGCTCTGCCAGACCATGTTGTCACCGTCGTACGTGACCTGGATGGCGACGTCCTGTTCGCGGCCGTTGCCTGCGTGGACGGTTGCGAGGGCCTTGTAGCTGTTGCCTGAATCCGATGCCACGACAACGGACTTGACCGACAGACGCAGTGGCTGCCATTGAGGGTCGGTGTCGAACTTCTGTTGCATGCTGTTCTTCACCTGAATGCCGAGCGCGGTGTTGCGTGCGGTCTTCGCGAGTTGCGGGTCGGTCGTGGTGGTGGGAGCCGGCTGGACCACGGTGACCGTCGACGGCGCCGGCGAGCGCACGATCCCGCATCCGGAGAGAGACAGTGTGGCGCTGGTTGCCGCGACAATGAGGACGCCGGTCGCGATCTTCATCGGTGCGGTCATCGCCGGCTGTAGTACAGGGAGTAGTGCCCGGGTCCCGTTTCGAAGCAGTCCGCGCTGGTGTTTCCGCTGGCGTGCAACTGCTGTTCTGCCGACTGGCAAGCTGAGCGGTTGGTGCCGAAGTCGACGTTGTCGGCGTGCGCGGGTGCCGAAACTGCGATTGCTGCGGCGGCAGCGGATGTAGCCAGCGCGAGTGTGCGGAACATGGTTCCCCCCCCCTTGTTCTTGTCTGAATCTGTGCTGATCCTAGGAGGTCGCTGTCCGTCGTGGATGCAATAGGTTGAGTTTGCTACCGGCGGTACTGGATAGGCTGCTCCGGTTGCGAGTTTCCTGGCATTGCGTGTGGCAACGTGATGTCGCGGACGGCCGGCTTGCTGAGAACGCGATTACCGCGCACTCGGTAGCGCACCTGGATTTGATCTGCACCGTGCGAATTTGCTGAACGGCAAAAGCGGCAAAAGAGCACCCCCCCCCCAGTTTTGCGCGGTCAGCTAACGCTGCGAAGTTGGCTGGACATAAAGGTGTGTTGAGTAGCGAAATTCGACGCGCCAGCAACATTCATAACAATTGTGCAAAGGCTAGGAATTCCCTGTCAATAAATACGTTAGGTAGGTAAATTAACGCCTACGCCCCGGGGAAGCCGACCGCACGAAAGCCGTAGGAACACAATGATATTCGCTCACCGTCAGGCCGGTCTCCGGTGCCAGAGTTACCGCTGAAAATATATCCGCGCGATGGAATCAAGAAAACTCTACCGGCGAATCCGGGCAGCTTCAGCAACGGGGTGGAAGGGTGGCCGGTGACCCCGAACTCGCCCGCCTGCAGCACGACGTCATGGACAGATTCGACGCTCAGCCATTCGAATGTTGGCCGAAGCCGCTACTGCGCCTGATTGTCTGGGCGTTCGACCTGGCCGGCATTGGACCTACTCCTGAAGTCTCGGAACCGGTCCGGCGCGGATTGACCCTCGTCCGGTGAATCGGCGCCGCGGTTAGCTGGATTCATGTAGCTCCGGAACTGCTCGGCCACGTCCGCCGCAGTTGCGATGAAACCAGCACTACCTGCAGCCGGGTCGGTCTTCTCGTCTAGTTCGCGAGCGTATTCCTGCCCGAGTTCGCGCAGCTTGTCGAAGACCCGTTCATCCCGGTCGGGTTTGTCTGCGCGAACGACTTCGAACAGCAGCGGTCCTAATCCGTGGTGCGTGACGACCATTGTTCCTTGGCTGTTGTCGTGCAGGGTGATGCCGGCGAGCGCCAAGCCGGAGCGCACTTGGTCGCGTGCATCTCGCTCGCTACTGGCTTCAAGGCTTGCGGCCTGGACGACCACGTCCGGATCGGACGGGTCGTACCGGAACACGTTGAATAGGAATGTCTTCTCGTCTTCGGTCGCTTCATTCGATGCTCCCGGCGCCGCGGGCGAATCATGATTGTTGCCTGATTCGGACTGCTCATGTCGATTGATCTCCTGTCGTTGCGCCACAAGTACGCGCAGCACATCGAGTGCCGCGCGCCGTTCCGGTGCTGTCAGGTCATCGATCCCTCGCGGGAGTTCCATTGCGAATGGAACCCTTTGCGGTTGGTGTCCTGCAGCTGTGAACGCAACCTCGTCGGAGACATCAGCTAGCCACCCGATTGCTCGGACTGTTCCGTCCTTGGGCGCCTTTTTGTAGGTGCCGTCCAGGATTTGGGAGATGGTTGTGCGGTTCAGGGATAGTCCCCGGGGCCTCACTTCTTCTTCGTACCTGACGGCATTCTCTACGGCTCGGTAGTCGGTTGGCAGGCCGTTCTCTGCCCGCTTGTCGAGGCCTAAGAGAAGGAGGCTTCGCAGGGTGTGTGCGTTCACGACCGCCAACTTTCCGTAGCGGTTTCTCGGTGTACCAGCGACGCGCCCTCATGTGTGAAAACCACAAGATCAATCGTCGCATGTCAGATAGCCAAGTCAGTGGTTGACGGTTTGAAAACCACAGTGCTACCGTCTGCGCAGACAGTTGACACGTTGAAAACTGGGAGGCAACATGAACCGCGCACGACGCAAACCACCCGTACTGAGGAGGGATTGCTGGATGGAAGTCCGCGACCCAGCCGCGATGAGACGGGCCCGCAAGGAGAAGCGCTATTCGCAGCGCGACCTCGGGCACCTTGTCCGGCGCACGCAGACCACGATCCACAAGATCGAAACCGGTCAGCTCAAGAACATCTCCGAGGACCTGGCGCTCGCACTGGCCGGTCGACTCGACCGGCACTGGGAGGACTTGTTCATCGCCCATGACGAAGTTCGCACGCCCGCAGTGTCAGCGGTCTGCGCAGACAGACGCCAGCCGGCATAAACGAAAGCCCCCACCCGGCCAGGGGTGAGGGCCAACCGACGGAAAGGAACTGCTTCCAATGTCAGACCTGACGCTACCCGACTCAAGAGACGAGCGTGATCAGCTCGCAGGCCGTACTGACGTGATCGACAAGGTCGGCGCGCTCCGCTGCCTCCCCGATGACACGCACGCGACCACTGAGATGGTCGCCGAGTTCTACGAGGTAGGCCGAGAAACCATCCTCACGGTCGTCAAGCGCAACCGCGACGAGCTGGACGACGACGGATTCCGCGTGATCGGCCGCAGTGAAGTCACGTCCATCTTGAACTTGACTCCAGAAGACCTCGGCATGCCGAGCACCGCGCCGTCGATGAGCTTGTTCCCGCGGCGCGCAGTGCTCCGTATCGGGATGTTGCTGCGCGACAGCGAGGTGGCCCGCCAGGTCCGTGATTACCTCCTGGACGCGGAGCGGGAGTCGCCGGCCCGCGACCTGACTGAAGACGAGAAGCTGTTCGAGGCCTTCCAAATCCTCAAGCGCCGCAACGACAACCTCGCCATCGAGAACCAGGCGATGGCCGACAAGATCGCCGAAGACGCTCCCAAGGTCAACTACGTCGAGCTGTACGTCGCGGACACGGACTGCCTGAAGCTCCGCACGGTCGCCGCGAACAACAACGTCGGCGAGGAATGGCTTCGGGACCTGCTCGTCGACAAGGGCTGGATCTACGTCGAGACCGAGCGGCGGTTCTCTGAATCCAAAGGCTGCGTGGAGATTCGCCGACGCTACTCGGCGTACGCGCACAAGCGGTCGTACTTCAAGCCGATCGAGACCCACGAAGCGCCTCGTTTCAAGGGCGAGGTCATGCACACCCTCAAGGTCACCCCGAACGGGGCGGAGGCTATCGCCCGTCTGGTCGTCCGGGAGGCAGCGGCGTGACCTACTGCTCTTCACCGCCTCCCAAGGTGCAGCACTTTCCGAAGCCGAAACGGCCTGTCTATCAGACGAAACCGAGGTCGAAGTGATTGTTGTTCATCAGCTCGAAGAGGTCGATCGGGAGATTCTGCAGCCGTTGGGCTGGACGGACGGTGTTCGTTGGTTGAAGCGTCGTATCGCTGCAGGTCAGATTCCTGGTAAGCGGTTGTCTCGCAACGTATTTGTGATGACGGACAAGCACATCGAGGAGTGGCTCGAGGGCGACGCTGCCCCGGTCGCGGAGCCGGTGTCCGAGCCTGTAGCCGCGCCGGCGGCGGGCGAGCCGGTCACCTTCCTGCACGGATTGTCTGCGAGGTCGGCCCGCCGGTTGAAGTCGCCGGTGACCGCATGACCTCGTCGATCGGCGGACTGCGCCCGTGACGACGCTGATTGTTCTCCTCTTCGCGGCTCTTCTTGTCCTGCTGGCTGTTTCGCTGCTGCTGTGGGGCGCGAACCGCGATCTGCATGCCGCGCTGCGCAGCCAGATCAGGCCGCCGGCCCCGGTGTGCGCTGACGAGCTGGTGAGGCGTCAGCTGTGATCCGACTGCTGCGGTGGCCTTTTGAACAGGTCGGCGCGTTCATTGACAACCTGCTCCCGGCAGCTGAGGACCTGCGCGCTCGGGTGCAGCTGGCCCGCGAGGAGCGGCAGGGCCGCGAGGCCGATGAGCTGTTCGAGTTCTTTCAGCAGGGTGCCGATCGGCGGCACCCGTCCCCGGGGGTGGTGAGCGACGGCCCCCTACCTACGGCGCCCGCCCCCGGGGAACCCCACTTCGAGCGGTACTACCTGGATCGATTTGTCCAGGCCGACAACAAGTTTCAGAAGTAGCGGTTCAATCCCAAGGAGTCACGCGTGGCACTTCATCCGTCAACCCAGCACCTGATCGACCTGTTCGATTTCGACCACCTGCCGCCGCACCTGCAAGACGTCAGTAGGGAGCTCGCCGAGGTCGCTGCGTTCATGGTCGGCGTTCTCGGCGAGGGTCCCGAGCTGACCACCGGACTTCGGAAGCTGCTGGAGGCCAAGGACTGCTTCGTTCGGCAAGCCGTCATCGACGCGCGCAAAAAGACCAGCTGATTCGGCAACGCCGACAACAAGTTTCAGAAGTAGGCAGGCCCGCGCCGGGCGGAATCCGGCACGGGCCACGACATCGAAGGGAACCCCCATGTCAACAACCAGCGTAGCAATCTCCATAGGCTCCCGCGGCGAGGAACAGTTCGAAGCCTGCGAGAGTGGGAACTACTTCGTTGAGGACACCTCGCCAGTCTCCGACGCGACCAATATCCGCGTCCATCTCGACGAGTTCGCCTACGTCACGATGACCGTCGGCCAGTGGAAGGCCTTGGTCGGTGCGGTGTACCTCGGCATCGAGGCGATCCCGGCCAAGCGCCAGCAGCGGCTGGAACGTGAAGCCCGATCGCGTGCACTGGTCGCCCAGGCGGCGGTGCAGTCATGATCCGCAAGGCGCTGTTGTTCCTCGGCCTGACTACGTGCTGGCTAATCCCGATGATCGGGCTGCTGGTCATCCCGGCGCGCGCTGATGCGCCGTTCGTGATGTGCCCGAGTGGTCGTGCTGGTGTGGCCACCTCTGTGACAAGTTGCGCGTTCGCCGACAACGTCCGCCGCGGGTACTTGGCCCAGGGGAATGGCGAGGTCATCGCCTACAGCCCGGTCACTGATGCCGTGTACGACATGTGGTGCCAGCCCGGCTACCGGGCGGCATTCAGCAGCGGCGTCGTGGTGACGTCGGCGCTATGCGTCGGCGGCAGCAACGCGGCGGTGGTGGTCTGGTGAGCGCGATGACTGGGGCGATGGCGCCGTGGGAGCACGAGGTGTCGTAGATGCTCGGGAAGGCTGTCGCCGCTGTTGCCTCGAATCCCGCTGTGGCTGTTGCACTTCGGCATCACGTGATCTCGGCCGTGGTGGCCCTCGACATCATGCTGCTCGACTTCGACGCAGAGTGCGAAGAAGCGTCAGACGCGATCGAGCGGCAGCTGGCCGACTGGCGCGCCGAAATCGACTGGGCCAACTACAAGGTGCGCCACTTGATCGGGGCCGCGGCATGAAATGCAGCAGACCGAAGTGCTCAGGAAATGCCGCCAAGCGTGGGCTGTGCCAAAAGCACCACGATTACTGGTGCGCCCAGAACCCGCCAGTCCCAGCAGCTTTGGTAGCGGCTCACATCAATCGGCTACGTGAGTCGGGGATGAGCGGGACGTGCATCGCTGACCATGCGGACGTAGCGTTTTCCGAGGTCTACCACATCATCAGGGGAGACCGGACCTATGTCCTGTCGGACGTCGCCCGCAAGATTCTCGCCGTCGAGCCGGTGCCGATGTTCGAGTGGAGTCCGGGCCGTCAGGTGCCAAGTATCGGATCCGCGCGGCGCATCCAGGCACTGGTCGCGTTGGGCCACACACAAGCGGACCTAGCGGCCGAGATCGGCTGCTACGAGAACCGTATCCCTCGAATGATGCGCCAGCCGTTTGTCACAGTGGCATTCGCACGGGACGTCGACGCGCTGTACCGGCGGCTGATGTTCACGCCGGCGCCGGACACCCTGGCGGCGCGCCGATCCCGCCAGCGGGCGCAGCGCGCCGGGTGGTGGCCACCGTTGGCGTGGGAGGACATCGACGACCCGGCCGAGAAGCCCGAACGGAAGCTGAGGTACCGGGCGAACTCGGTCGCCCCCTTCGATGACCGATACCAGGACGTAGTCGCGATAGGGGTCAGGGGAGACGCGAACATCGCTGAACGCCTGGGTATCTCAGAGGTGTCGCTGCGGACTATGCGGTCCCGCGCTGGATTGGCGGTACCGGCATGACCGCCATCAAACCCGGATCGCCTGAGTGGCTGAAGATCATCACGCCGTCGAAAGTGCCGTCAATCCTGGGTATTTCACGCTGGAAGTCGCAGCGCGAGCTTTGGCTCGAAATGGCCGGCATCATCGAGCCCGCGCCGATCACCGAGGCCAAGCAGGATGACTTCGACTACGGGCACGCAGTCGAGCTGGCTGCCCGCGAGTACTGGCTGTACAAGGCGAACCGTGGCCTGCCCGACGGCACAGGCTGGCGGCTCTCGCGCGGCGAGGTGCAGATGCTCAACACCGCGCTGCCGTTCGACAACCTTGCCACGGTCGACCTGCGGGCGTCGATCGGCAGCAAACGCCGCTGCGTCGAGGTAAAAAAGTCTCGCTCGCTTGAGGAGTGGGGCGACGACGGTAGCGGCGTGGTTCCGCAGGACTACGCGGCACAGGTGATGACGCAGATGCTCATTACCGGGTGGCACGAGCAGGCCGACCTCGTGTTGTGGCCGCAGTTCGGGATGCCGCGTATCTACGTCGTCGAGTGGGACCAGGACGTGGCTGATTGGATCGTCGAGCGTTGCGTTGCTTGGTCTGCGTCGCTGGCTGCCAATGAGCCGCCGCCGCTGGATGATTCGGTGTCCTGCTATGAGGCGATCCGTCGTCTGCACCCGGACATCGACGGCAGCGAGGTCGAGGTCCCGCCGGCGCTGGCTCGGCAGGTTCTGGACTGGCACCGCGAGCTGGGCCAGACCGAGAAGACTGCGCGCAGCCGCAAGACGGAGCTGCTGGAGCTGATGGGCGAAGCGAAAACCGCTGTGTGCGACGGCATCAAGATTGCCGGCCGTCAGCCGGGGCGCGGCGGTTCCGTGTCTCTGGTCATCGCGCAGAAGAACTACGACGCGCTGTTCGAGCGTCACCCCTACCCAGAACTGTCCACGACAACGGAAGAGATTGCATGACCACTGAAATCGCCACCGCCGCAACGACGGAAATTATCACGGCCACGACCACGACGCTCGCTATCGCCGACAGTCAGACCGAGTTCACCGAGGCGCAGATCGCCGGCCTCAAGCAGCTCGGCATCGACGACGCCCCTCGCGGCGACCTGGACGTGTTCTTCCACACGTCCAAACGCCTTGGCCTGGACCCATTCCAGAAGCAGATCTACATGATCGCCCGCAGAACCAAGGTCGGCGGATACAACGGCGAGGCTGAGCGCTGGGAGAACAAGTACACGATCCAGGTCGGCATCGACGGATTCCGGGTTACTGGGCATCGAGTTGCGCGGCGTGAGGGTGTCGGTCGACCGATCGCACATCGCCAGTTCTGCGGTCGGGATGGCATCTGGCGCGACGTGCTCATTGAGGACGGTCCGCCGGTCGCCGCGAAGTGTGTAATCAGCTGCGGTGGTGAGGTATTCGCGGAGTCGGTCGTGAAGTTCGCCGAGTACGTCCAGACGACGCGCAACGGCGACCCAACCGGCCAGTGGCGCGACAAGCCAATGACGATGCTCGGCAAGTGTGCCGAGGCGGCGGCCTGGCGCTCGGCGTTCCCGCAAGACTTCTCGCAGGTCTATGAGCCGGCCGAGTTCCATGAGGTGATCGACGGTGAGGTCGAGCCGGTCCGTGTCCGGTCGGAGCGCTCCGGCGGTGTCGCTGCGCTGCGCGAGGCCGCCGCCGCGGAGAAGTCCGACACCGTGGCGCACGAGACGGCTGCAGCGGCGGCCACCGCGGCGCAGGCGTCGTCCGGTCGACTGTCGGACGCTGCGCGCAAGAAGTGGATTGATCGCCTGGGCGAGTTGTGGACCGCGGCCGACGTCGCCGACGGTGGCGACCGCGGCACGATCGCGGCGTCGATCCTCGATCACCCGGTCGATCCCAACTCTGACGATGACCTCAAGGCCGTCGTCACCAAGCTCGACGAGTGGAAAAAGGCCGGCGAGACCGAGTCCCAGGTCCGGGAAATCCTCAACGCTGCAGCACTCGCCGCGGCCAATGCCGAGCAGTCCGAATAACCAACCGCCACAACCCGAAAGGCAACACCTATGTCTGAATCCGAAGCCCAGCCGGAAACCGGCACCGAGCTGCAGCCCGGTGATGTCACCGAATTCCTGGTCGTGCTCACCCAATTGAACAAGGGCAGAACGCAAGTCGAGTTGACCAAGGCGCTACACGAGGTCGTCGACGCCGCGCTGGCGACCGAGAAGAAGGGCGGCTCGGTGACCCTGAAGATCAAGGTCGAGCCGCTCGAATCCGGCGCAGTGTCCCTCATCCCCGACGTCACGTGCAGCCCCGCCAAGGACCCCGCCGGAACCATCTTCTTCGCCGACGGCGACGGCACCCTTTCGCGCGACAACGCCGGCATGTTCTACGGCAACCGCTGACCACCCCCAACCAAACCCTCTGAACTGAAAGCGAATCCATGCCCGACAACACCATCGAACTGCCGAACCACACCGTCGAACTGATCGACGAGACTGGCGCCGACGGCCCCCTGTTCCTGGCGACCGCGAACAGCGCGCACAACCTCGAGCAGCGCGTCATCGATATCCGCAAGGAAGCGCCGGACGCCTTCCCGCCCAGAACCGTTCCGGAGCGCGTTGTCACCGACAAGGATTCGTTCGCAGCCGAGCTCGAGCGCCGCAAGCTGATCGAAGGCGTCTCGACCGTCTGGGGTAACCGCCAGCGCGGCGAATTCACCGCGGTCTACGACGAACTCGACCCCAGCGCAGTGCGGGACTACACCCGCCGCCACGACCGCCTGGTCCTGCGCTTCATCAAGGACCCCGACTGGGACACCCTCTTCAAGGCTGCCGACGGCGAATACCACAGCCAGGAAAAGTTCGCCGACCTCATCGAGTCCGCCGGCCACCTCATCACCAGCCACCCGGCCGCCGATCTGGTGGAACTCGTCAACAACATTCGCGGCAGCTCGAAGGGATCGTTCGAGTCGCGGATCAACCGCAGCACCGGAAGCCTGAACCTCACCTACAGCGAAGAGGTCACGGTCCGGGGCAAGTCCACCACGTCATCCGGCGAGCTCGAGGTTCCGAAAGACATCACCTTCGCGGCGCGGCCGTTCGAGGACTACCCGCTGGTCACGGTGAAGTGCTGGCTGCGGCTGCTCATCAGCGGCGGCCAGATGCGAATGGGCCTGTTCCCGCAGCCGTACGAGCACCTCGTGCGCGACGCCTGGAACGTCGTCACCGGCCAGGTCGCCGAGCAGATCGGCGCCAAGGTCTACGCCGCGAATATCGGCCGCTGACCGTGGCTGCGCAGTTCTGCCGCCACTGCGGTGTCGACATCTTCTGGATGGAGTCGATCTCGCAGTGGTGGCACATCACCGGCGAGAACGTCACCCATGCGTATCGCGGCTGCCGCGACAAGGCGGGGAACCTGACCGGAGCCACCCTGGCGGCACCCGAGTTGGTCCCGTGACCGCGGTGCTCGAGCTGCGCACCCTGCGCCCCGCGTCCGGGCCCGACATCGAGACCCGGGCGCGGTGCCAGGACGACGGACACCCGGCCGGCTGCTTCAACCCCCTCTGGCCGGGCACGTTCTGCCACTGCGGCCGCGTCATCTACGCCGGCGAACTGCCGATCGTGCGCTGGACGAGGCCGCCCCGAACCGACACCCGCAGACCAGTTTTCATCCCCAAGGATCCCCGATGAATTTCCCGAACTTCGAGAAGGCCAATCAGGCCCGCACCAGAACGGCGGCCGAGCGCACCGTGGCGGAGGCGTGTGTCGCACTCGACGTCATCAACTGCCACGAGCCCACCAACAACCGTGACCACGACGCCGCGTTCATCCACTGGCACGCGCTGAAGGCCCGACACGACAACCCCCAGGCTTCCCTGGCGGAGATCGCCGCCGGCCTCGGCATCACCAAGGACACCTACTCGGCACGCCTCCGCCGAGCCCTCCGGTACGCAGCGAAACTGAGGGAGCTACACAAGCCTGTGTTGCCGCCAGGCATCGAACGGTGCGGCGAATGCGACGTCGTGGTGCCCTGCAAGACGATCGCGACCCTCGACAAGTGGGGCGTCTGATGACGTTCACCTGCACCCGCTGTCAGAAGCCGAAGGACGGGAAGCGGAGCCGCGGCATGTGCCACGCCTGCTACATGGCCTGGCATAGCCGACAAACCGCCTACGGCCGCTTCGAATCTCGGCACACCCCGGCCGGCCCGGTCCGCGCCCACATCACGATGCTGCTCGCCGCTGGCCTGACGATCCGCGCGCTGGAGTCGGCAGCTGGTGTCAACCGGAAGTCGATCAACAAGATCCTTCGCGGCAGCACGAAGACGATGGTCGAGAACGCGGAGAAGCTGCTGGCGTTGCAGCCGCCGGCCGCCGTGCACGAGGTCGCGGCTGACCATCAGCCGATCGATGCGACTGGCACGCGCCGCCGGCTCCAGGCCCTGATCGCATACGGGTACACGCAATCCGACCTCGCGGCCCGCCTCGGCATCACCGACAGCACGCTGAGCAAGATCGTCGTTCGCGATGGCGACGTCCTGGCCGTCACTGCCCGCAACGTCGCGACGATGTTCGACGCACTGCAGACCACACCGGGCACGTCCGCACGGTCCCGCCGGCGCGGCGCAGCCAACCGCTGGCCCGTGCCCATGGCGTGGGACGAGGACACCATCGACGACCCGGGCGCCCAGCCGGCGCCCGTCGACCGCGAGAAGGTTTCGTTCCTCGACCGATATGACGAAATGCGCCACGAATTGGGCATTTCCGACGTCGACATCGCCCGCAAGTTGGGGATGAAGTTCGACACCCTTCTCCGCCAACTGCAGCGGTACGACCTCCCCGTCAGCGCCGAGTTGGCGTCACTCGCCCGCGGCGAGCGCAACAAGCGCGAACGAGGCAGCGCCGCATGAGAACCGGGCCCATCATCAACCCCTGCCACCATTGCGACCACAACAAGCTCGCCCATGACGCCGTCGACGGTCATTGCGTCGCGTGCCGGTGCCGCGGCTACAAGCTCGCCTACAGCCATTTCGTCGCGGCCAAGGCCAAGCTGGACCGGTCGTTCGGCCACAAGATCGCTGACGGTGACATTCACCCGATGTTGAAGCCGCATCAGCGCGATCTGGTGCGGTGGGCGGTCGCCGGCGGCCGGCGCGCTGTGTTCGCCGCGTTCGGTCTGGGCAAGACGGTGATCCAGCTTGAGATTCTGCGGCTGACCCTTCGTGCGCACGCCACGCATGAGGGGTACCCGCCGCACAGCTCGAGCTCGCCGAACATGCCCGGCGTTCGGGCGCTGATCGTCTGCCCACTCGGCGTGCGGCTGGAGTTCATGAACGATGCCAAGAAGCTTGGCATCACCGTTCGGTTCATCCGATCCACGCTCGAGCTCAACAAGCCGGACATGTACGCCGACATCTACCTGACCAACTACGAGTCGGTGCGCGACGGCAAGGTCGACGTCGACTGGTTCACGGCCGTCAGCCTCGATGAGGCATCGGTGCTGCGGTCGTTCGGCTCCAAGACCTACCAGTCGTTCCTGGAACTGTTCGAATCGGTGCCGTACCGCTTCGTGGCAACGGCGACACCATCTCCGAACCGGTACAAGGAACTGATCCACTACGCCGGCTACCTCGGCATCATGGACACCGGCGCCGCGCTCACTCGTTGGTTCCAGCGGGACTCCACGAAGGCCAACAACCTCACTCTGTACCCGCACCGCGAGCGGGAGTTCTGGTTGTGGCTCAACACCTGGGCCGCGTTCCTGCAGTCGCCGGCCGATCTTGGCCACGATGCGACCGGCTACGACTTGCCGCCGCTGGACGTGCAGTGGCATGAGGTCGACCCGCCGGCCGAGGACTTCGACTACGACCGCGATGGCCAGGGCCAGTTGGTGCGCGGGGTCTCGCTCGGACTGTCCACTGCCGCCAGCGAGAAGCGGCGCTCCCTGCCGGCCCGGCTCGACAAGCTCATGTCCATCGTCACCGACCATGCCGCGGCCGGCGACGGGCAGCTGGTCATCTGGTGCGACCTCAACGACGAGCAGCGCGAGATCGAAAAGGCACTGGGCGCAGCGGGTATCAGCTTCTCGTCAGTGCACGGGTCACTCGACCCCGATGAGGTGGAACGGCGCCTGTCGGAGTGGAAGAACCGAGACACGTACGCGCTGATCGGCAAGCCGGTGATGCTCGGCCAGGGCATGAACCTGCAGCAGGCGCACGTCTGCGCCTATATCGGCATCACGTTCAAGTTCAACGATCTCGTGCAGTCCCTGCACCGGGTACAGCGGTTCGGCCAAACCGAGCCTTGCACAGCGCATCTCATCCACTCCGAGACCGAACGCGAAGTCGTGCGCGTCATCAGAGAGAAGTGGTCCCAGCACAACGAATTGGTAGGAACCATGACCAACGTCATCCACGAGTTCGGCCTGGACGCCGACGCAATCTCCGAGGCACTGCAGCGGTCCATCGGTATCGACCGCATCGAAGCATCATCCGGCGATGGCTCGTGGCTGTTCGCCAACAACGACTGCGTGCCCGAAACACAGTCCATGGAAACGGATTCGGTCGACCTGATCGTCACCAGCATCCCGTTCTCGAACCACTACGAGTACACCCCCAGCTACAACGACATGGGCTGCACCGACGACAACGACCACTTCTGGGCACAGATGGACTACCTGACCCCAGAACTGCTGCGCGTGCTGCGGCCCGGGCGCATCTACGCGTGCCACGTCAAGGACCGCATCCTGTTCGGAAACGTCACCGGCGCCGGCGTGCCGACCGTCTCACCGTTCCACGCCGAAGCTCTGTTCCACGGCCGCAAGCACGGATTCGACTACCTCGGCATGATCACCGTCGTCACCGACGTCGTCCGCGAGAACAACCAGACCTACCGCCTCGGCTGGTCCGAGCAGTGCAAGGACGCCACCAAGATGGGCGTCGGCTCACCGGAATACATTCTGCTGTTCCACAAGCCGCAGACCGACCGATCGCGCGGCTACGCCGACGTCCCGGTCTCCAAGGACAAAGCCGACTACAGCCGGGCCCGCTGGCAGGTCGACGCGCACGCATTCTGGCGGTCGTCCGGCGAGCGGATGCTCACCCCGGATGAGTTGACCCAACTGCAGCCCGACCAGCTGTCAAATCTGTTCACCCAGTACACATTGCAGGACACCTACGACTACGAGTCGCACATCAGGATCGGCGAAGTACTCGACGGCCGCGGCGCGCTACCCGCCACCTTCATGTCCCTCGCGCCCGGCTCCTGGGCGCCCGACGTGTGGCACGACGTCAACCGAATGATCACCCTCAACGGTGAGCAGAAGCGCCGCAACGTCCAGATGCACATCTGCCCACTGCAGTTCGACATCGTCGACCGGCTCATCGTCCGCTACTCCAACGACGGCGACCTCGTCTTCGACCCGTTCGGCGGACTCGGCACGGTACCGCTGCGTGCCCTCAAGCATGGCCGCCGCGGGCGCGGCGTCGAGCTGAACCCGGGCTACTTCCTCGATGCGGTCAAGTACCTGCAGGCGGAGGAACGGCACCGGGAAATGCCGTCGCTGTTCGACCTGGACGAGGCGGCCAGCTGATGCCGCGCCTGATGTCCGTATCGCTCACTGAGGCCGCGGTGGTCGCCCGCACGAAGACCGTCACCCGACGCATGGGCTGGCTGAACCTGAAAGACGGCGACCGGCTCACCCTGTGTCGAAAGGTGATGGGCCGCAAGAAGGGCGAGCCTCTGGTCCGCATCGTCGACGTCGAAATCGTGTCGGTCCGGAGAGAACCGCTCTGGCTCATCACCCCGCCCGAAGTCGCGCGCGAAGGCTTCCCCGACTGGTCGCCGGCCACGTTCATCGAGTTCTTCTGCGCATCACACAAGGGCTGCCTACCGGACAGCCTCGTCACCCGAATCGAGTGGCGCTACATCGAAACCGACAGACAGGACAACGCCCAATGAGCGACATCGTCTTCCTCGACACCGAAACCCTCGGAACCGAAATCGATTCCCCGATATGGGAACTCGCCGCGATCCGCCGCCACGCCGACGGCAGCGAGACCCCGCTGCACATCTTCATCGACCACGAACCCGAGCCGTGGATGAGCAACCCCAAGTTCCCTGATCGGTTCAAGGACGATTACCGCGCCCGGTACCGCACCGACAACTCGCTGACCCGCTCCGACGCGGCCGGCGTGCTGAAGAACTTCCTCACCGGCCGCCCGCACCTCGTCGGCGCCGTCACCAACTTCGACACCGAACGGATCGCCCACCAACTGTTCCGCCCCAAGGGAATCGGCGAGGTCTGGAACTACCACCTCATCGAGATCGAGAACCAAATCGTCGGATACCTGCGTGCCGTGTCGGAGCTGATGTCCCCGTTCGCGGTATTCGGCCACAAGTCGGTCGACGAGCTCCTACCGTTGCCCTGGAACTCCAACGACCTCTCCCGCGCCATCGGCGTCGACCCCGACGAGTACGACCGGCACACCGCGATGGGCGACGTCCGGAGGGTCATGGCCCAATACGACGCCATCCATGGCGGCAACCGATGAACGAGCCGGGGACAGCGCTTCCCGATGCGGAGCTTCAGTACCCGGTGTGCGGTGCATGTGGCGCCGACACCGACTACGACGGCGACACCTTCTCCTGCGACGACTGCCAGCTCCAGTTCGATCGCGATGATCTGACCGCATCGTTCCTCGATGAGGACGCGGCGGTCTGCGGCGCAGCCTGTGACAACAAGTGGCACGGCGCCAACATGATCAAGCCCGGCGTTCGATTCGAATGTGGGACTTGCCTACTCCCATCGGGCCACAAGTCCGATCACTGGACCCACTGCCGAACCTTCGCCGAGTCCCGGTCATGACCGCGGAATCCCTTGTCGCCTGGCGCAACCGACGCCGACACCACCGAACCGCGTGGAGAATCCGGTGAGCAGAATCCGCCCGCACACATGCGGCGACCCCGGCCCCGGTGACGCGCACTGCACCGACGATGACCCGGGCCACCGGTATTCGTGCTACGACGGCGGCGACGACGTGTCGTTCAACCACCGCCAGGACTTCCGCCACGACTGCGACGACCCGAACTGCAGCCGACAGCACTTCACGAACGAAGGCGACTGATGGCTGGGCCGCCGTTTCACTTCGATGCTGAGCACTTTCCGGCAGCGCACCCCGGCGCGATCGACGACTGCCCCGACTGCCGGCCCGCGCCGCCGACTGTCTGGCAGGACTCATTTCGCAACGGTCCTGGCGCGCTGTGGAGCCTCCCGAGCCACATGCCCATCTACGTCTTCGATGGACGGCTGGCCGACGTACTGCAGTTGTCCGGCGCTGCAACAGAACTCGACTACTACGAAGGGACCACAGCATGAATGCACTGGTGGTAACCGTCTACACCAAGCCCGCGTGCCCAGCCTGCGACGCGACCAAACGCCGGCTGAAGAAGCTGGGCATCGAATTCCACGAAGCTCAGATCCTCGACGGCGAATACGCCGAAGCGCTCGCCGAACTCGGCATCACCCAGGCCCCCGTCGTCTGCGCATCCGTCGACGGCGACGAGCAGACCTGGGGCGGATACCGACCCGACCGCATCGACGCACTGGCGGGTGCCCGATGAGCGAATTCGGTTGGAAGGTAGGCACACAGGACGACCTCGTTTACCTCGAAGGTCGCAAGACCGAACCCAACGGCGACTACCAGGTCCTGTCGCGAGGAACGCTGGAACCTGATCCGGCGCGCGGACTGGCCGCTCTGCTCACCAAGGCAGCAGACGACAGCGACCGCCTGCACGGGAGAACCCCGATTCATCGCCCACCCGCCAGTGCGCAGGCCGACGAGGTCGGGCAGCTGCGCGCCGCGCTCGCGACACTCGTCGACCCCGACGACTGCCAGTTCGACCACCACGGCGACTGCCAAGCACACGGCTTCTTCGACGGACCGTGCGGACACGCGGTCGCCAAGGAACTACTTGCGCGGGAGGAGAACCGATGAGCACCGAGACCCGCGACGCCTTCGCCCAAGCCATCTGCGAATCCACGTCCGCAGGGAAGCTGTTCCCTTGGGCGACACTGACCGAGCGGGAGCGCGACGCGTGGCGCCGAATGGCCGAGGCCGCGATGTCGGTGCCGGGCTACGCCGTAATCAAGCTGCCCACTGTCGCGCACAAGGGCCCGCACGACACCGACGCGATGTTCTTCCGTCAGGTGGCAGATCGGTTCGAGCACAATCCAGATAGCTACGTCGGCGGCAGCAATGTGCGTCATGCCGTGTCCCAGCTGCTGCGGGCCGCCGCGGCGGAGGCCGAACGGTGAACACGCTCGAGGTGGTCCTGGCGCGCCGCAACCGCCGCGCCGCCTGGAACAAGCACGCCGCCACACTCCGGGACGCCGACAAGCCCAAGCCGAGCGGCCCCAAGCCCGGCAAGGGCAACGGCCGGCCGCTGACCCACGGCCACGAGAACGCCTACTGGCGGCACATCAAGGCCAACGAACCGGCCTGCGACGAGTGCATCGAAGCGCACGAGCGCGCCAAGGAACAACAGCGCATCCGCCACCACGAGCGCAAGGCCGCCGGGTGAGGGCCGTTGTCGCACAACCCAGCCGAGCATCCATGCGGGGCGAGCACTGGCGCCGGTATGCGGCGTGCCGAGGCCTCGACCCTGACGTCTGGTTCCCGCTCACGAACAACGCGGCCAGCACCAAGGAGGCGAAGCGGGTCTGCCGCGGCTGCCCGGTGCGCGCCGAATGCCTGCGCCACGCACTCGACTTCTGCGAGCAGTTCGGCGTCTGGGGCGGCCTCACCGAGCGCGAGCTCCGCGCGCTGAGGAAGGCATCGTGAGCGACCCGCGCATGACCGAGCTGTTTACCCCCGCCCAGCTGCGCGCGATGGGCCGCTGCACCGAATGCGGCTGGGCACCAGGGGAGCAGGGCCACCGTCCCGACTGCCCCGAAGACGCTTCCAACAACGAAAGAGGTACGTGACGTGGGCTTGCCATGGGTCAGATTGGACAGCCAATTCGCTTCGAATCCGAAGGTTTTGCAGCTGGTTGAGGGCAAGAAACACCGCGCTGCACTGGCCTACGTGTGCTCACTGGGCTACTCGGGAGCCCACGGAACCGACGGCTACCTGCCGCCGACATGCCTGCCGTTCATCCACGCGACCAAAGCTGACGCGACCGAGCTGATGAGGGTCGGTCTCTGGCATGCCGTGCCCTCTGGCGGGTGGGAGATCAACGGCTGGATGGAGTTCCAACCATCCAATGATGAGACCCGCGACCGCAGGTCAAGGGCCGAACTCGCCTCGAAGAAAGCGAATTGCGTTCGGTGGCATGGGAAGGACTGCGGATGCTGGAAGACCACCTAGCCGGATATCCGAATCGGAGTCCGAACCGGATATCCGAATCGGATGCGAAAACGGAGTCCGGCCAAGGACTCCCACGTACGTACGGACGGACGGACTTACGGAGACGGACTCACCTTGCCAGCAGATCTCACGTTCAGAATCGCGCGCAGGGGGGTAGCAAGATTCTCCCCATCGCAGAGGTGAATCCGGCGCCGGCCGCCGCCGCTACGCGCGGCCTCCAGGCGGTGCCAGATGCCTGACCGATACGGCGAGGACGACGACCCGGTCCTGGACTTCGACTCGCACCGCCGGGCCCGCGACACCGCCGCCGCGCGCGAAGCTGCGCAACGCCAGCGCGAGCGCCTGGGCGAGACGCGCGCTGTCCATGCCCCGATGACCAACGACCAAGCCAACGCCGCCCGCCAGCACCAGCGCACCGTGACGGAGCAGGCCGAGAAGCGCCGCAACGCATCCCGCATCGCCAACTGCCCGCTCTGCAACAACGAGGGCTACCGCGGCAACCAGGTCTGCGACCACATCGACCACACCGAAACCAACACCCGCGGCATGGCCAAATGCCACGAAGTACTCGCCCAAATCGCCGCCAAGAAAGGCACCACCCGATGACCCACACCTGCATCGCCAACACCGCGTGCCGGGCCGCCGTCATCGAGAACGGCGCCCGCCGGCCCGCCTACACCGAACAGCCCGACGCGCTCTGCGACGGCTGCACCGACGGCCACCGCGGCGACATCCACCGCCTCCCACGCGACTACGCGATGCTCCGCGCCACCCTCGGCGAGCACCGCGCCCGCGACGGCGCACCCGTGCACTCCACGCCCTCACCAGTGGTGCTGATCGACTCCACCAGCGACCGGCTCATGACCGAGATCGTCGAGTGGGCCCGATTCGCCGCTGATCGCGTCTCAGACGCCCTCAACACCGATCTGCCGGACGGAGGACGGAAACTGCCCAGTTTGCGTCTCGACGGGGCGCACAGACCGCCGCAGGCCGGGTCCCTGGCCGACCGCCAGCACGAACTCAGCCGCCCGCCCGAACACCAGCGCCTCGCCGCCTACCTCGCCATCGTCGAACCCCACATCGAACTCCTCGCCACCCTCCCCACCGAGGAGGTCACGATCTGGGCCCAACCACGCCGCTGCGCCCCACACGCCGAACAGGTCGCCGCCGCCAGCCGCACACTCGAGCTCGCCCGCGATACCCGCATCCATGCCGAAATCGTCGACGCCACGAACAGCCTGCAGGCCGCCTTCGCCGCGGCCGGCGCCTGCGACGAATGCTGCGGCTGGGCGCCACGCGGCCAGGCTCGCCAAGAGATGCACCTCTCCGGCCTCGACGTACTACTGCGCCTCACCCGAACCCACCACCTCATCCGCCAACACCTCGGACAGACCAAACTCCGATTCCGGCTCACCATGCCCTGCCCGAACTGCGGCGCGGCCATCACCCGCGAAGCCGGAAAGTCGTTCTCGACGTGCGAAAACGACCAGTGCACACCCAAAGGCCCATCGTCATGGACCGAACGCGAATACCGATTCCTCGCCGGCCTCGTGACCGACGAAGAACGCACACGCACCACCATGAAATGGCTACTCGCAGAAGCCTATGCACGCCTCGACGGCATCACAGACCTCATCCACGACCTCGCGACAGACAAAGTCATCAACCAGTCCGAAGCTGTAAAACTCATTCTCGGAGCACTCACCCCACGGATGGCCGGCCACGCCACCCCCGAAGACCGAAAAATCGCCTCCGACAAGGACGCCACCACACTTCGCCAACAGGACCAAGACGCCTGGGCATGGAAACGCGAACCACGATACGAAAAGCCAAAACGCAAGGGCAGCAAGAAAACCGAATCCAAGCCAGCGGACCGCGTCACGCCGTCCTCGCGCTCCACCGTCACCGACACCATCATCGAACCCGCAGGTCGCAACGAAAAGTACTGCGAGCCATGCAAACTCATCCACGCCGGAGAATGCGCATGACCATCCACAACTTCGCAGACCAGGAATTCCTCAGCAACCCCGAAGCCGGCATCGTCGGCGACTGCTGGCGCGCCTGCATCGCCAACGCACTATCCCTGCCCATCGCCGACGTGCCGCACTTCGTGCGCGACCACGACACCGACTACGTCGAAGCCACACAGCAATGGCTAGAACAGGAAGGCGAACTGCCCCTGGTGTTCTGCCCGCCGACATTCACCTGCGCTTCGCCATCCTCCTCGGCCGCTCCCCACGCAACGTCCAGCACGCAGTGCTCGTCGACGCCACGACCGGCGAGATCATTCACGACCCACACCCCTCCAGGGCCGGGTTAACCACGCGGACAGGCGTTTACGTCTTCTATGAAGAAGGGCTGTCCCTGTGACCAATCCACCATTCGACAGCTCACCCTGGACCCTGTCGTGGATCTGCATGTGCCCGATATGCAGATCGGGACAAGGTTCTGCCGGCCGCGCCTACGCCGCATTCCTCGACGACGTGTCCCTCACCATCGCCTACAAGCGATGGCCACCCGTACCGCCGACGCCGCCGAACCTCCCGGCCCGGCGCAAATGGATCGCACGCCGCAGCCGAATCATCGTGGACGGCAAGACCGTCTACCTCCTCGGCTGGGACCTCGTCTCACCCTCCGGCCGCGTTCGCTGGTTCATCAGCCGCGACGTCCTCGCCTTCATGGCGCCACAGGTCCGACTCGAAGAGCTCAAGGCCCAGAGCTTCGAAATCCTGCAATCCATACGGGTGGAACTCATCTCATGACCGACGTCATCGACCGCATCGACGAACTCATCGACGAACAACTCGCCGCCGGCGAACCCGAAAACGGATGGGACTACGGCGACCCCGAATACCCCGAATGCCCACACTGCGGCCGAGATTGGCACGGCCTACCCATCAACCGATGGGGGTACTCCGCCGTGATGTGCGAGGGTTCCACCTTCATCGGTCCGATGCAGGACCCCTGGGGCCTCCGGCCACACCGCGAGGTATTCGTCCGCATCATCGCCAGCATCGACACGGACGCGATAGCCCGATTCCGCGCACAGATGGAACAGGTCGCCGCAGCGCTCGCCGCAACCGGACAGGCATTCCTCCAGGTGTGGCCGTCGTGGAATCTCTCTGTCGGCGACTGGTACCAACAAACTCCGCCCCAGCGCGGATGGTGCAAAGACCCCACCCAGCCAGCCGCATTCCACGATCTCACCTGGACGCCGGGTCCGCACAACTGGCACTACGAAATGCAGCGGCCGCCACTGCAATTCCCGCACAGCCCACATCCATTCTTCAGGTATGCCAGCCCGTCCGAAGCGCTGATCCGACAACACTGGGACGAATTCAACGCACCCGCGCACCCGCTTCCGGAGCGCCCAGAATTCGACTTCACCAAGTACGACCTGGACCCGGTCCACGGAGTGTTCGCCGAACCCCGCCGGAGAGGCCGGCGCTGATGGCCACATTCCCAACCCCCAACTGCCCCAAAGGCAACCCGAACTGCAAGGGACACCGCCACTTCCGAGGAGGCGGAATCCACGACGGCGCAACCGAATGCGCCGAGAAAATCACCGCCGAAGAATTCCCCGACCTCATCGGACTCGGCCTCGGCCGGCCAATGCGGTCCTGGTATCGAATCGACCGCACCAACAGCCACGGCCCCGAAGTCACCTACCAATTCACCGGCCACGGCGACCACGGCCCAACCCGCGAGCCCGGCACCACGAAAGGACTCTCAATGACGTTGTCAAGCCGCTGCAGAGGCGATTTGATGCGCGTCGGGTTCCCAGGTCCGGTTGTCACGAATGAGTGCGTAGAGGACGTTCACGCGGCGGCGGGCCAGGCAGATGGT